>CAZMZC010000007.1:0-81090 GCA_964570685.1 uncultured Bacteroidaceae bacterium
TCCTAAAGCGATTGTAAAACTTAATAGAATTCACGCCTTTGAATATGTATCTTGGGTTCATGGGTGCAAAGGTTGCAAAAATCTGTGAGATTAGTGCGGCCTAAGCGCCTATACCTAAAAATTAATTCCGTCGGACAATTGCGACGAGAAGGTCGTCTATGCTACATTCCCCAACTCACAAGGATTTCTTATAAGTTTGTCAATAGTACCAATGTTTTTGTGTCTGCAGCATCTGACACTCACCCAATTTTACTCTTTTTTCACTTGCATATACGATGATTATATGTAACTTTGCATAAAATGCCAAATAGCAAGGTTCGGACTATTATGACTGAAAAGGAACTAAAAGAGATATGTTTATGCGGTGAGACTACGCGCGTGCAATTCAAGTCGGAGTTTACTACGCAAAAGGAGATAGCCAAGGAGATGATTGCCTTTGCCAACACGCATGGGGGAACGATATTGTTCGGTGTGGAGGATAAGACAGGAGTACTCATCGGGCTCACCTATGAGCAACTGCAGCAGACTTCGCGCGAACTGGGCAACACGGCACAGGAACAGGTGCGGCCCACCATATATATCGAGACTGAGGTGGTAAAGGCCGACGAGAAGCACTTTCTCGTATGCTCCATTGCCGAAGGACGCAATAAGCCCTATAAGAATCTGCAAGGTGAGATATGGGTAAAGCAAGGTGCCGACAAGCGACGCATCACGGAGAATGCGGAGATATTGGCTTTGTTTCAGTCGTCGGGGATGTATCGCCCCGAAGAGGATGCGATACGAGGGACCTCTATGGACGATCTGGAGATGGTGTACTTGAAAGACTATTTCAAGACGGTGTATAACCGCAACATGGAGGACTTCGGGCAACCCGTGGAGAGCATGCTACGCTCGCTGGGCATCATCGCTGCCAATGGTGAGGTGACGCGAGCGGGTATGATGTATTTCGGTAAGAACCCCGGAGAGCATGAACGCTCATTCATGGTGAAGGCTGTGGCCTTTGATGGAACCACTATTGGCGACACCTCATACATCGATAGTCGGGACATCAGCGGCACCATACCTTGGATGTTTCGCGAAAGCATGACATTCCTCAAGTCAGTATTGCGCCACCAACAACAAGGTCAGAACTTCAACAAGGTGGGCATACTCGAAATCCCCGAGGTGGTACTTGAGGAACTGCTGCAAAACGCATTCGTGCATATCGACTTGTTGCATGCCGCTGCCATCAGACTACTGGTGTTTACCGACCGTGTAGAGATAATCAATCCTGGCTGCCTATTTGGCGGACTCCAAGTGGAGGACATAAAATTGGGGGTGTCGCGTCAACGCAATCCGCTAATGGCTACCCTGGCAAGCAAAACGATGATATATCGTGGACTGGGTTCGGGTATCATACGCGTAATGAAGGAGGGCGTTCAGGTTGAGTTTGTCAATGAAGAATCGGCAAACCAATTCAAAACCATCATCTGGCGTACTACCCAAAAGAGCGAAAGTACTATCCAAAAGGACGAAAGTACTATCCAAAAGGACGAAAATACTATCCAAAAGAGCGAAAGCACTACCCAAAAAGAATTGACCACTACCCAAAAGGCAGTACTTGATTATTTTAAGAAAAACCCGATGGCGAAACGAGAAGATGCTATAAGAGATATTGAAAACCTAACTGAAGGAGGTGTTAAGTTTATTATCGGCAGACTCCAACAGTTGGGCCTTCTCAAACGAGAAGGTGGTCGCAAACATGGCAAGTGGGTGGTAATCTCTTAACTCATCGCTCATAATTCTCCCCACTCAATCTCATGCCCGACAAGATGACACAAGAGCAGCGGATACGGCATATGGAGCAGCTGTATGACCTGGCATCGGAAGCGATGAAGGAGCAGCCCATGAGCGCCAGCACATATGCCAAGGCACAGGAGGCCATGGCCGTGCTTGCCGAATACTACGCCAGCAAGGAGTGGAAGCAGGACTTTGCCGATGATGAGGCGGGCCGCCTACCCAAGGACCTGAAGCGAGGGGTGCTCTCCGAGGACGGACTGTGGAACTTGCTGGCTGACTGGCATAACAACAAAAACTATAACGAAAACCCTGAAATATTATAAGAAAAAAGGGGGAATAGTACCAATGTTTACGTGTCTGCAGCACCTGGAAAATGTGCATGCTATGTCTAATCTCGCCTACTGCTATTACTATGGCAATGGAGTGGCCAAAGACCATAAGAAAGCACTATACTACTTTGAACAGGCTGCACACAAAGGCTTGGATAAAGCAAAGGAAGCTGCAGAAAAACTCAAGAATGGAGAAAAACTATAACCAATATCAGCAATGAATATGAAAAAGACAATCCTGGCGCTCTGCATGGGCGCAATGGCTGCCGGAGCAGCTGCACAGATTATCCCCAATGGGGAGCTGTTTAAGTTTCGGGCTACATCGAACCCGATAGTGAAGCACAAGCATACGGCAGACCCTGCCCCCTTCGTGAAGGGCGACACGCTGTTCCTCTACACTGGCGTGGACTATGCCGGCAATCAGGGTGGATACAAGATGCACGAGTGGGCACTATTCTCCACCACCGACATGATGACATGGACCGAGCACAAGAGTCCGCTCCACGTGGATGAGTTCAAGTGGCAGAACTCTCATGCCGCCTACGCCGCTCACGTGGCCGAGAAGGACGGCAAGTACTACTTCTACGTGTCGACCAACTGGTGTGGCATCGGCGTGGCTGTGGGCGACTCACCCTACGGTCCCTTCAAGGATGCACTGGGCAAGCAGCTGCTCACCAATGCCGACTGCCCCGGCACCGACCACTCATGGGCATGTATTGACCCCGCCATCTATCAGGACGAGGAGGGCAACGCATGGATATACTGGGGTAACCGCCGCTGCTACGTGGCCAAACTGAAGCCCAACATGATAGAGATTGACGGCGAGGTGAAGGACATCACTCCCGAAGGCTCAAACTTCACCGAAGCGCCATGGATGCACAAGCACAATGGAAAGTACTACCTCACCTTCGCACAGGACTGGCCCGAGAAGCTGGGCTATGCCGTGGGCAACTCGCCCGAAGGACCCTTCGAGTACAAGGGCATATTTTCAGAGGTAGCAGGCAACAGCAACACCACACACCCGGGCATCGTGGAGTATAAGGGAAAGACCATCCTCTTCACCCATAACGGCGGTCTGCACAGCGGCACCAGCTACTCCCGCTCGGTATGTGCGCAGGAACTGAAGTACGACAAGGAGGGCAATATCCTCAAGTGCGACATCACCACCGATGGCGTACCCTACCTGCAGGAGTACTACGACAACAAAGCCAAGCAGGAGAAGGCAGCCAAGAAGATGGAGAAGAAGATGGGTGCCTACCTCATGGTATACCACAAGGACGTGGACCATGGCTTGCACATGGCCATCAGCTATGACGGACACGAGTTCATCGCCCTCAACGACGACAAACCCCTCATCGCAGGCGACACCATCGCCATGCAGAAGGGCATACGCGACCCGCACATCTTCCGCGGCCCAGACGGTGCCTTCTACCTTGCCATGACCGACCTCCACGTATTCGGCGTGCGCGATGGCTACCGCACCACAGAGTGGGAGCGCGACGGCAAGAAGTATGGCTGGGGCAACAACAAAGGCCTCGTGCTGATGAAGTCGACCGACCTGAAGCACTGGACACGCACCAACCTCAACTTCCAGGCCATGGGTGGCAAGTGGGACGAGGTGGGCTGCGTATGGGCTCCCGAGACCTGCTACGATGAGGAGAAGGACAAGCTGTTCCTGCACTTTACCACCCGATTCGGCAACGGACGCAACATGATCTACTACGTATACATGAACGATGACTTCACCGCCATGGAGGGCGAGCCCAAGCTGCTCTTCGAGGCTCCCGAGGGCAAGTACAACGTCATCGACAGCGACATCATGTACCACGATGGCACCTACCACCTCTACTACGTATCGCACGAGGGCGGCGCTACCGTAAAGCACGCCACAGCAGCCGACATCAAGGGTCCCTACACGATGGACGAGAACTATTACGACGGTGTGCGCCAGGGACACGAGGCTCCCAACTGCTGGAAGCGCATCGGAAAGGACACTTGGGTAGTGATGCACGACAACTACCGCATCAATCCTCACAACTTCGGCTTCACCGAGACCAACGACTTCATCCACTACACCCCGACAGGCAACTTTGGCGATGGCAAGATGACCCGCGTAGGATTCAGCGAGCAGAAGCATGGTGCTGTCATCCACATCACCAAGAAGGAGGCCAAGATGCTGGAGAAGATCTGGAATAAGAAGAAGTAAACAGACAGCAGCAACAAGAAAAACATAGGGGCAGGTCACGCGACCTGCCCCTATTCTATGGTATCGGTAAAGACTCCTACAGGGTCTGAAGATTCACCTTGGCCTTCTTGCCTGTGGTGTCAGTAACGGTAAACACCACCTTGCCGGGAGTGTGGCCGGCGCGGAGGATGACGAGCGCCGAGCCGTCATAGAGGCGGCGCACATTGCCCACGTGAGCCTCGTGACTGTAGATGTTACCGTTGTCTACTGCTACGATGCGGGCATCGCCCTCAACAGAGAAGGTAAGCTCGTCCTGAGCGCTCCATACGCGGCGGCCCTTGCGGTCAACGGCATGTACACGCACGTGCATGAGGTCGGTGCCGTCGGCCTGCCACTCGATGGCATCGGGCATGAGCGCCAGCTTCTTGGCCTCGCCCGTGGTCTCGATGCGGTGACGCGCTACTGCCTTGCCATCGCGATAGGCCACTGCCTCGAGGTAGCCGGGAGCGTAGGCGATGTTGTCAAACTTGACCTTGTTGCGTGAGCGAGGATTCATGGTGTTGTCCTTCGATGCGATGACACGGCCATTGAGCACGAGGTCTACGCGCTCGCAGTTGGTATACACGTTCATCGACACCTTGGAGCCCTCCTCGCGGTTCCAGCTCTCGCCGGTGACGCCTGTGCCCACCTGCACATCGTTCCACATCACCTCCTTGGCAGCTTTGTCGATGATGGCCATGCGCACTACCGGCTCGTCGGTAAACATCGACTTGAGGAAGTAGGCGGTGCCCTTAGGCTGCAGCGAGAGGTCGAAAGAGCCGTTCACCCAGCCCTTGGCAGGCCAGCCGTTGCTCTCGCCCAGATAGTCGATCTGCCCCCAGTAGGCAAGTCCGAGCACGCGGTCGAGGTCCATCTCAAAGTAGTTGGGACCCATCATGCTGGTGTTGGCCTCGCTCTGATAGAACATCAGGTTGGGGAAGCGGCGGCTGTCGCCGGGGAAGTACATATAGCGGTAGTTGTAGGAGGCAATGTCGGTCTCGTGAACCAGCGGTGCGGGCAGCGAGTCGGTAGCGAGGTCGCGTCCACGGGGGTGCATGGCCACGGTGATGGGACGTGTGTCGTCATAGCGCAGGAGCACGGGCTTCATCATGCGGTAGGTGGTGACACCCCAGTCATTGAAAGGGAGCGAGTTGTAGGTCTGCAGCTCATTGCCAAGGCTCCACATCACCACACAGGGGTGGTTGCGGTCGCGCTTCACCCACTCGGGGAGGTCGCGGGGCCAGAGGCTCATCCAATCGGCACGGCCACCACAGAATGAGGAGAGCCACTTGTCATAAAGCTCATCGACCACAAGGATACCATACTCATCGCACAGCTGCATGAACGACTTGCTGTAGGGGTTGTGTGAGGTACGTATGTGGTTGAAGCCATACTCCTTGAGCAGCTGGATGCGCTTCTCGATGGCACGCGGATAGGCAGCAGCACCGAGCGCACCGAGGGTGTGGTGGTTGGCTATACCCTTGAGGATAACCTTCTCGCCATTGAGCTTCATACCAAACTCGGGAGAGAACTCGATGGTGCGGATACCGAAGGTGTGAGCCACGCTGTCCATCACGGCACCCTCATTGTCGAGGATGGCTACCGAGGCGGTGTAGAGGTGGGGAGTATCGCAGCTCCACAGGCGGGGATTCTCCACCACGAAGGAGTCTGTCTTGAGCTCCATGGTGCGGTACTTGCGGTTGATGGGCACGTTCTTGGTGCTCGTGTATACGACCGCTCCGTCGGCATCGCGCACTACGGTGCGCATGGGCACCTCATTGATGCGGGCACGGGTAGCTATCTCTGCCTGAATCTCCACGATGTGGTTGTCTGTAGTGGTGATATAGAGTGGATGGCGCTCAAACCATGTGGTAGGATTGGTAGCCACGAGGGTGACATCGCGGAAGAGTCCGCCACCGGTATACCAGCGCGAGTTGAGCGGCTCGGCCGTATGGGCACGCACGGCGATGACATTCTCGGCATCGAAGCGGAGCTTCTTGGTGACGTCAATCTCGAAGCCTACGTAGCCGTAGTCGGTGCCACCGATGCGCTCACCATTGAGGTACACATCGCCTACGTACATGATGCCCTCGAAGTCGAGCAGCAGGCGCTGGCCCTTGAGCGAAGCATCGGGGGTGTAGCTCTTGACATACCATCCGGCCCCCATCTCCTTGAAGGCACGTGCCGAGAGGCGGCTCTTGAAGTTGGCAGCACCGTCACCGTCGTTGGGGCGCTCCTCGGGTGAGGGCTCCACCCAGGGTTGGGCTATCTGATAGTCGTGCGGTACGTCTATGCTCTCCCATCCCGCAGCATCGGCCGCAGGCAGAGCGGTAGGTACAGCATTGAGCTCGCCCAAATGAAAATACCAGTTGAAATTGAGGTTCACCACCTCACGAGCCTGCATAGCAATACTTGCAGAGCATACGAGCAGGAGCATCATCACAGCCCGTCGGAGTACAAAAAACATTCTATTCATAGTAAAAATTTTCCAATGCGGTGTAAAGTTAATGAATTATCACCAAATATTCATAGTATTTCAGAATTTAGACTATTATTTCCAAGCCATCGTAAGCCAAATGCACATGAGGAGGTAGCAGGGAAGCAGTTTCGGCATGTAGCCCTGCTTGATGGCTCATGTGAATAAGATAGGTCTCCCGAGCACCCAATATGCGGGAAAACTCAATGGCATCATCTATTGTCTGATGAGAGCCATGAGCATAGGGACGCAAGCCATTGACCACAAGCGTATCTACTTCCTGCAAGGCACGGTAGGTCTCCTTGGGGGCTGTGAGCATATCGGTCACAAATCCCAAACGTCCGATGCGATATCCGAGAATGGGTAATGAACCATGCATCACTTGCAGGGGAGTAACTTCTACGTTCTTGATAGTGAACGGGCTATAAGGCTCGACACTGTGGAAGTGAAGGCGCGGAACGCCTGGGTATAAGACTTCACGGAAGAAATAGGGCAACCGCTCGCGCAGATGGGTACACGTGAGGTCATCTGCATAGAGGTCGATATCGCCAAAGCGACAGAAAGGGCGCAAATCATCAATGCCGCCTGTATGATCGTAATGCTCGTGTGTGAGGAGCACACCATCCAAACGGTCAAAGGGTACGCGCAGCATCTGTTCGCGAAAGTCCGGACCACAATCAATAAGTATACGCGCCTGCGCCGTTTCTACAAGAGCCGACACACGCAAGCGATGGTCACGCTGGTCGCTTGAGGTGCATACGGGACAGGTGCATCCAATCTCGGGAACGCCCGTTGAGGTTCCAGTGCCCAAGAAAGTTAGTTTTATAGCTTCGTCGTTCCCTTGCATCATATCAAACAATATAATTAACCTCTGGTACTATGCGTATACCATATTTATTGTATATATCTTCGCAGATACGGTTTGCTAGCTTCATCACCTCGGCACCTACTGCCCCACCTTTATTGACTAACACCAATGCTTGGCGCTCGTGAACAGCTGCACGCCCTAGGGCACGACCTTTCCAACCCACCTGTTCGATAAGCCATCCTGCTGGGACCTTCACACGCATATCATCAACAACATACGATGGCATATTGGGATATTGCTCTTTGAGCTGTTCATATTGTGTGCGTGGTATCACAGGATTGGTAAAGAAGCTTCCGGCATTGCCAAGTACTTTCGGGTCGGGGAGTTTGCTGTCACGGATAGCTGTTACTGCCCGACGCACCGCATTGAGCGTAGGTACACCTTCGGCCTCTACACGGGCACGCAGGTCGCCATAATCAAGCTTGAAAGCAGGAGACTTTTGCAAGCGATACACCACGTGAGTTACGATATATTGCCCGCGTAATTCTTTCTTGAATATTGAGTCACGATAGCCGTAGTGGCATTCCTCACGATTGAAGACACGGAGATTGCCCTGAAGGTCCATCGTCTCTACCCGCTCTATCACATCGCACACCTCCACGCCATAGGCGCCAATATTCTGCACTGCACTGGCACCTACCTCGCCAGGGATAGCACTGAGGTTCTCCACACCAGCCAAGTCGTGTCCTACGCAATACGCCACAAAATCGTCCCATATATAACCTGCACCCACACGTAGCAATTGGCTACTGGAAGTATCCTCCACCACTGTGAGGTCACATATTGCCGAGTGCAGCACCAACCCTTGGTAATCGTCTGCAAAAAGCAGATTGCTGCCACCCCCAATATGGATGAAATGAGACTGATGCGCACAGAACGTCTCTGACAAAAGGAAATCACGCAACTCACTCACCGTATCGTACTCCACGAACAGAGCCGCACGTACATTCATTCCGAATGTATTGTGAGGGAGCAACGAGTAGTTATTGCATAGTTTCATATCTCGAATTTTGATATTATGATGCAAAGATACAAAATTCTTTGCTACATAACAAAAAGGGCATCACGTGAGTGATGCCCTATATTTCAGCAAAACAGTTCGATTAGAAATGATAACCTAAACGGATTACTACCATTGAGGGATTGAGTTTGCTTTCGTTTAGCTTATTCACTGCATCTGTTATTTTATTATCGGACTTCAAATCAATCTCCGAAGCACCAAATCCATAATAATGGAGACCAAGAGATACAGCATTGCTAACAGAAACACCTACGCCTACTTGCCAAGCAAAAGTGGTAGCTGAAGCATACGGAGTATCATCATCAGAAGTTCCTGTAATGCTACGGAAGTTAGCACCAACGCCAGCCTCAGCCCAGAGAGTAGTGCCAATAATATCAAGAATGGTATAGTTAACACCTACCATAACGGGCAGATTGATATAAGCGGGTACAGTATAATCGTCATTATTTGCCAAATCGGCGATTGCCTTCAAGTCGTCTTTAATTTCTGATTTCAAACCATTGTAGAAGAAGTCAGCCGACGCAAAAGCACTAATATTACCCAAAACACTTAATTGATATTTCAGACCAACATTGAATCCTGTTGCAGCGCCACCTAGCTCAGACTTTAGAGAGTTTAATGCCATATCAGTAACATCACCCTGTCCGAATGTTCCAACCGGGAAGTTACCACCTGCACGTACAGAAAGACCATTCTGAGCAAATGATGCTGTAGAAACTCCCATAATGACTGCCACAAGAGCAATCGCTTTTTTTACATTTTTCATAATTCCCTTACGTTTATTTGTTAGTAATTAGATTTGTATGTCGTGAATATAGTTTGCATTACACTATCCTATGAACTCCATCCGTTACATTTATGACGGTGCAAATATACAACTTTTATCAATAGATAGTATTCTTTTGACCGAAAATTCTATCTTCGGTTAAGGCATTCTACCAATTGCAGCTATCAACTTGTCGGTATTCTCCGACTTTGTGGCCCAACTAGTACAAATACGCACTGCTGTATGCTCTTCATCGACCTGCTGCCATATGGAGAACAAAAAATCGTCGGACAAAATGGCCAACTGTTCCTTATTGAATATAGGGAACTGCTGATTGGTAGGACTGTCTATCAAGAAGGCTATACCCTTGGCTTGTAATGCAGATTTTATGCGCATAGCTTCACCGATTGCTTGCTGAGATATAGCAAAATAGAGATTGTCGGCAAATAAGGTCGCAAACTGCAAACCGAGGAGTCGGCCTTTGGCAAGCATACCGCCATGCTGCTTGATGCTATAGCGGAAATCCCTCTTCAATGCTTCATTGACGATTATCACTGCCTCACCAAAAAGTGCTCCCACTTTGGTGCCACCGATATAAAACACGTCGACCAGCTGTGTCAACTCAGGCAAAGTGATGTCGCACTCAGGCGAACAAAGCCCATATCCCAAGCGGGCGCCATCGACAAACAGCGGCAGGGAGTACTTGTCGCACACCCCACGTATGCTTCTCAGTTCGGCATGAGAATAGATGGTGCCAATTTCTGTTGGAAAAGACAGATATACCATCCCAGGCTGTACCATATGCTCTGGACCATCTTCCTGCAGATGTGCTTGCATAGCCTCCTCTATTTGATTGGCCGTAATCTTTCCGTCGGCAGTAGGTAAGGCAAGCACCTTATGTCCCGTACTCTCTATCGCCCCCGTCTCATGCACATTGATATGTCCGCTCACGGCCGCAAGCACCCCTTGATAGGGACGCAATAGGTGGGAAATGACAGTCGTGTTGGCCTGAGTACCTCCCACCAGGAAATGTACATCGGCACTATTGCACTCACATGCCTGTTTGATAAACTGACGTGCTTCTTCGCAATAGTGGTCCTCGCCATACCCCACCGTCTGCTCCATATTGGAGTTCATCAGTCTTTCCATAATCAGGGGATGTGCACCTTCATTGTAGTCACATTGAAACTGTATCATCTATAAAAGTCGCTATTATTTATTTTGTTTGGCGCAAAATTAGGCATATATTTCCTAAAGAAAAAATTTTATTCACTTAATCATTATTGCAACAATGACAGTTATTCAACTTAAATTTAGAACAGCTCCTAATGAGCCACAGCAATCCGACAGCGAGACCCTATTCAGCTTTATGCAGAAATTGATAACCCAATTCCGCTTTTGTGGCAGAGAACGTACAGCAGAGACATACACTGCTGCATTGAACAGTATAAGCCGTTTCAATGGTGGCAAGGATATACGCTTCCCTGACATCAACGAGACGCTGATGCTCAGATATGAGGTGTACCTGCACTCGTGCGGTATTACGATGAATACTTCATCCTTCTATATGCGCATCTTGCGTGCTGCCTATAACAGAGCGGTAGAGAAGGGATTTACACTACAGCAGCATCCGTTCAAATTGGTCTATACAGGTATCGACAAGACAATCAAGCGGGCTATCCCTCTAAAGAGCATCAAGCTTATCAAGGAACTGAACCTCACCGACAGTAAAAGTCTGGAGTTTGCCCGTGATATGTTTCTGTTCAGTTTCTATACACGGGGTATGTCGCTGATAGATATGGCTTTCCTTACATCGCATAATCTTACGGGGGGAAGGCTTACCTATACACGCCACAAGACTGGGCAGCAGCTATCAATCAAATGGGAGAGATGTATGCAGGAGATTGTAGACAGGCACCATCAAAAAGGAGCCCGATACTTACTTCCTATAATAAGAAAGGAAGGCACTAATGAGCGGAAGCAATACAAATGCCGCTCGTCGTGGCTATGCAGCAAACTGAAGCGGATAGGCATGATGATACGTCTCGACTTTCCGCTCACGATGTATGTAGCCCGCCATTCATGGGCTAGCATTGCTCGCTCATCACACATACCCATCTCCATCATCAGCGAAAGTATGGGACACGAGTCTGAACAGACGACGCAAATATATCTATCTTCATTTGACTATATAGAGATAGACAAAGCCAACAGGCGTATATTGAAGATGTTGTAAGTGTGATGCCTTCTACAGAAGTCGGGTAGGAAGGGGTAGGCGCTTTTGGCACCGCCCCCTTCCTTTTCTTATTATTGCCAGATATCTGGCAAAAATGCCAATATTAGGACAATCGTACAAATATATTTTGTATCTTTGCGATTAACTAAAAGATTGCTTATTGTATGAAATGTATAGGACCACACGTATCGGCATCGGGCGGCGTAGAACTAGCCCCTGTGAACGCCAAGGAACTGGGAGCAACAGCCTTTGCCCTTTTCACCCGTAACCAACGCCAATGGGTATCAAAGCCCTTGACGGAGCAGAGCATCGCCCTCTTCAAGGAGCGTTGTGCCGAGTATGGCTACGATGCACGGTATATTCTCCCCCACGACAGCTACCTCATCAATCTGGGACATCCACATGAGGAGGGACTGGAAAAGTCACGCGCCGCCTTCTACGATGAGATGCACCGCTGCGAGCAGCTGGGGCTCACGATGCTCAACTTCCATCCAGGCAGCCACCTCAACGAGATTGACAAGGACGCCTGCCTGGCGCGCATTGCCGAAAGCATCAACATCGCCCTCGACCGCACACAGGGAGTGACAGCAGTCATTGAAAACACCGCCGGACAGGGTAGCAATATGGGCTTCTCCTTCTACCACCTGGCACAGATTATCGCCCAGGTAGAGGACAAGAGTCGTGTGGGCGTATGCCTCGATACCTGCCACACCTACTCGGCAGGCTACGACATCAAGGACAACTACGAGGCCGTATGGCAGGAGTTTGGCGAGATAGTAGGCTTCTCCTATTTAAAAGGTATACACCTCAACGACACGAAGAAGGCATTGGGCTCACGCGTAGACCGTCACGAGAGCATCGGATTGGGTCTACTGGGTATCGACTTCTTCAAACGCTTCATGCAGGACCCTCGCTTCGACAACATTCCGCTCATCCTCGAAACTCCCGATGAGACACGCTGGGCCGAGGAGATACAGCTGCTGAAAAGTTTCGAAATTGCCTAATACGAGAGAGCTAAAGAACCAAATTGACGGAATTTTGTTAGTTTTAATGATAATTTTTCACGATAACGCAAATTTTCTTGCCATTTTGTTGCACCAATCAAAACAAACCCATACCTTTGCGCCAGGTAACTAAGGTAAAAAGAGAAAATGAAGCAAACTCGCCTACATCGCCATCATCATCACCCTATCAGCCGATAAGGTAAGCGATGTATGCTGTTTGTCTTCACAAGCAAATAAGGACTTACCTATCGGGCAAGTCCTTTTTGTTTTTCTATACCTATTATATATAAAGCCGAACAACGAAGCGATATGATACGAATAGCCATCCAGTCGAAAGGACGACTCAACGAACAGAGTGTAGACCTGCTGCAAGATGCAGGCATGAATGTGAATGACCAGAAGCGTAAGTTTCTTGACCGTGTGGGCAATTTCCCCTTGGAGATTCTCTACTTGCGCGACGACGATATCCCCGAGGTAGTGGCCGACGGCTCGGCCGACATCGGCATCGTGGGCTACAACGAAGTGGCCGAGACCGATGCCGCGGTAGAGGTGGTGCGCCACTTGGGCTTCGGCGGTTGCCGCATCTCGCTGGCCATCCCCAAGGCCGACGAGTACACCTCGCCCCAGTACTTCCAGGGCAAGCGCATCGCCACCTCATACCCCAATATCCTGCGCCGCTTCCTCGCGGAGCAGGGTGTGGAGGCTTCCGTGCGCGTCATCAAAGGCTCCGTGGAGATAGCCCCTGCGGCAGGCATTGCCGATGCCATCTTCGACATCGTATCGTCGGGCGGCACTCTCGTGTCGAACGGACTCAAGGAGGTGGAGCAGGTCATCCAATCCGAGGCCGTGCTCATCGCCAACCCCGACCTCACGCCCGAGAAGCGTGCCATACTGGACTCGCTGCTCTTCCGCGTCGATGCTGTCACGGGCAGCCGTGGCAAGAAGTATATCCTGATGAACCTCCCCGCCGACAAGGTGGACGAAGCCATCGCCATACTGCCCGCCATGCGTAGTCCGTCGGTGATGCCCCTGGCCGACAAGGCATGGTGCTCACTGCACTCCGTGGTGAAGGCCGCCGAGCTGTGGGACAAGATCGAACGTCTCAAGCAGATTGGTGCCGAAGGCATCCTCGTGCTGGATTTGGATAAAGTAATCGAATGATTTATGATTTCAGATTTGTGATTTATGATTTGGCTTCGCGATGTGGCAATGAATCATAAATCATAAATCATAAATATGAAGATATGCTACAAACCTACATTACCCCCGACAAGAAATCCTGGCCAGCGCTGATGCTCCGCGCCACGGACGACGATACAGTTATCGAACAGCGCGTACGTACCATCCTTGAGCGCATCCGCCAAGGAGGCGATGAGGCGTTGCGTGCTGTCACCACAGAGATTGACGGGCGTTGCCCCGAGACGTTGCAGGTGAGCGAAGCCGAGTTTGCCGAGGCTGAAACCTTAGTGAGCGACGAACTCAAAGCCGCCATCCAGCAGGCCGCGAGCAACATCAGCGCCTTCCATAAGGCCCAGCAGGCTCCTGCGGTAGATGTATGCACCATGCCCGGTGTGCACTGCCGCCGCCGTGTGCTCCCCATACGCCGTGTGGGACTCTATATCCCCGGAGGTAGCGCACCGCTCTTCTCCACCATCCTCATGCTGGCCCTGCCTGCACAGATTGCCGGATGCGAGGAGATCGTGCTCTGTACCCCATGTGACCGCACCACAGGCAAGGTCAACCCCGTAGTGCTGTATACCGCACAGTTCTGTGGCGTACGCACCATATATAAATTGGGCGGAGCACAAGCCATCGCCGCCATGGCCTACGGCACCGAGAGCATAGAGCGTGTATACAAGATATTCGGCCCGGGCAACCGCTACGTGACCAAGGCCAAGCAGATGGTAAGCGCCCAGGGCACTGCCATCGACATGCCTGCCGGCCCATCGGAGGTGATGGTCATGGCCGACGACAATGCCCGCCCCGACTTCGTGGCGGCCGACTTCCTCTCCCAAGCCGAGCATGGCCCGGATAGCCAGTCGCTCCTGGTATGCCGCAGCAGCGAGTTTGCCGAGCGTGTCAACGCAGAGATAACTCGCCAGCTCGCCCTCCTTCCCCGTGCCGACATTGCCACCCGCTCACTCGCAAACAGCCGCATTGTCGTGCTCGGCGATGTAGATACGATGATAGACTTTGCCAACCGCTACGCTGCCGAGCACCTCATCATCGCTATGGACGATGTCTGGGCGGTGGCCAATCGCATCACCGCTGCCGGCAGCATCTTCGTGGGGCACTACTCGCCCGAGAGTGCCGGCGACTACGCCTCAGGCACCAACCACACCCTGCCCACCATGGGCCTCGCCACTGCCTACAGCGGTATCGGGCTCGACAGTTTCATGCACGCCATCACCTATCAGGAGCTTACCCAAGAGGGACTCAACAGCCTGAGCAACACCATCATCCGTATGGCCGAAGCCGAAGGACTGGAGGCACATGCCAATGCGGTGAGGGTGAGGACTAAGACCCACCCCATCCCTCCCTATAAAGGAGGGGGTACCAACATCGCGGAGCCTCAAGTCCTCCCTCACAGGGAGGATTTAGGTGGGTCCCTCGTGCGTCCAAACATCTTGGCCCTGAAGCCCTATTCCACCGCCCGCGACGAATACAAGGGCAGCATCGGCGTATACCTCGATGCCAATGAGAACCCCTTCGACAACGGATACAACCGCTACCCCTCTACCACGCTCAAGGAGCAGGTGCGCGAGGTCATTGCACATAAGAAGGGCGTCGCCCCCGCAAACCTCTTCCTCGGCAACGGCAGCGACGAGGCCATCGACCTGCTGTTCCGCATCTTCTGCCGCCCGGGCGTGGACAACGTGGTGAGCATAGCCCCCACCTACGGCATGTACAGCGTGTGTGCCGCCATCAACGACATCGAGTGCCGCGAGGTGATGCTGGGCGAGGACTTCAGTCTGCCCGTAGATGCACTCTTGAGCGCGGCGGACATGCAGAGCAAGCTGCTCTTCATCTGCTCGCCCAATAACCCCACGGCCAATGCCTTCCCCCGTGAAGAGATACTCTCACTCGTGCGCCAGTTCCCCGGCATCGTGGTGGTCGACGAAGCCTACATCGACTTCTCCTCCGTGCCCAGTATGACCGGGCTGCTCAGCGAGTATCCCAACCTCATCGTACTGCAGACCCTCTCGAAAGCCTACGGCCTGGCCGGCCTGCGCATCGGACTCGCCTTCGCCCACGAGCGCATCATCAGCCTCTTCAAACAGGTGAAGTATCCCTACAACATCGGTGCCGACACGCTGGCACTCGCCCTGCGCCTGATCGAGACCGACATCACCCCACAGGTGCAGACCCTCATTGCCGAGCGCCACCGCGTAGCCACAGCCCTCGCCAGCCTGCCCTATGTGGAGAAGGTATACCCCAGCGATGCCAACTTCCTGCTGGTGAAGACCGAGCAACCGCGCGAACTCTATGACTACCTCATAGCCCGCGAACTCATCGTGCGCGACCGCTCACGCACCCCCGGCTGCGAAGGCACCCTGCGCATCACCATCGGTACACCCGAGGAGAATGACAGACTGATACGGGAGCTGAGAGCGAAGAGCAAAAACTAAAAAACGGACATCCGTTTCTTGAAAAAGGCAGGTGCAATCCCCGCTGAACGCACCTGCCTTTTTTTGTAATCGCACCTGCGATTTTGCTTTCCTTGATTTTCGATTTTTTTGATGTTTTCAGTCGCTATGTAGTAGATAGTACAGATAGTAGGTAGCTGCATTTCTGGGGGTCGCCTAAGGTTTTGCCTTTGTCGCACGAGAGCTTCACGCAGGGGTGCCACTCGCGCGACTCGGTGATGCGGCCGCGGGTGAGCTTGACCACGATGTTCATGGGCTTGCAGTCGGTGACATCACAGGTGAGGTGGGTGCCTACGCCGTAGCTGTCGGTAATCTTGCCCTGGCAGTAGCGGTGTATCTCGATGGCACGGTCTATATCGAGCCCGTTGCTGAAGACGGCCTGCTTCGTCAGGGGGTCGATGCCCAGCTGCCTGTATTTCTCTACGATGAGGTCCACCTGCTCCTCCTCGACTCCGCTGTCGATACGCAGTCCGCTGAAGGTCATGGCCATGCGCTTGGAGAGGTTGCTGAAGAAGACGTGGTCGCCGAAGCAGTCGTAGAGGAAGATACCTACGTTGCCGTCGTACACCTCGGACCACTTGTTCATGACGTTGTAGTTGCACTCGAACACGCCGCTCACAATCTCCTCGAACGAGATGCACTGGTGCGACATGGTGCCCAGGCAGGGGATGCCTTTCTTCATGGCGAAGTAGACGTTGGAGGTGCCGGTGAAGCGGCCGCACTGGCCGTGGGTGGCCTCCTTGACCTCGGCATAGGATTGGATGAGGGCGTCGATGACGCGCTCCTGATGGGCAAACGAGAAGCGGCGGCGCGTGCCCATGTCGCCCAAGGTGAGCCCGCCTTGCCAGATGCGGCGGCCCTTCGCAAGGCTCTTCGCGTACTCGGCCTCGGCATCGTAGCGCTCGGCATCACCGTTAAGCACATGCATCAGCTCGGAGATGGTGGAGAGGATGGGCATCTCCCACATGATGGTGCTCCACCACTTGCCCTTGACGCGGATGTCGAGATGGCCCTCGGCGTCCTGCGTGATGGTGAGCTCGGAGGGGTTGAAGCGGTAGCCGCGCAGGAAGACGTTGATGAACCAATAGGGGAGGAAGGGGAAGGTGCGGGTCATGAACGCGCACTCATCGTCGGTAATCGTCACTTCGGACAGGTGTTCCAGTTGCTCGTGCAGCAGGTGGGCGAACCCCTCGGGGTAGCGCGTCTGATGGCGGTCGAAGAACTGGTACTCGGTCTCGGCCCTCGGGTACTGCTGCAGGATGTAGTACATGCAGGTGAAGGAGTAGAGGTCGTTGTCGGTGAAGTGGTTGATGATTGGTTTCATGGGATGTGTGGAGTGTTTGGTTGCCTTATATAAAGTGGTATTTGAGAACATAAAATCCCTCATCAAAGTGGTGTTTCTTTTGACGAGGGATTTTTCTTTGTTCTAACTGCCAAGAATTAATCCTCGAGCAGCAATTCTACAATCTTGCAGGCCGACTGGGCTACGTTGGTACCGGGACCGAAGATGGCGGCTACGCCAGCTTGGTAGAGGTAGTCGTAGTCCTGGGCGGGGATTACACCACCGGCGATGACCATGATGTCCTCGCGGCCGAGCTTGGTGAGCTCGTCGATAACCTGGGGCACGAGGGTCTTGTGACCGGCTGCGAGCGATGATACGCCGAGCACGTTCACGTCGTTCTCCACTGCCTGGCGGGCTGCCTCGGCGGGTGTCTGGAAGAGGGGACCCATATCAACGTCGAAGCCGCAGTCGGCATAGCCGGTAGCTACTACCTTGGCACCGCGGTCGTGACCGTCCTGGCCCATCTTGGCCACCATGATACGGGGGCGGCGGCCCTCCTTCTTGGCAAACTCCTCGGTGAGGGCGCATGCGCGCTCGAAGTCTGCATCTTTCTTACTTTCTGATGAATACACGCCTGAAATAGTTCTGATTACTGCTTTGTAACGGCCTACGATTTTCTCGCAAGCGTATGAAATCTCTCCGAGGGTAGCACGCACGCGGGCTGCCTCTACGGCCAGTGCCAAGAGGTTGCCTTCGCCGGTCTCTACGCAACGGGTGATGGCATCGAGGGCGGCCTGTACGGCTGCTTCGTCGCGCTTCTCACGCAGCTGCTTGAGGCTCTCGATTTGCTCGAGGCGTACGGCGGTGTTGTCCACTTCGAGGATGTCAATGGGGTCTTCCTTCTCGAGGCGGTACTTGTTGGTACCCACGATGGTCTGCGCACCGGAGTCGATGCGGGCCTGTGTGCGGGCTGCTGCCTCCTCGATACGCATCTTGGGCAGGCCGGTCTCGATGGCCTTGGCCATACCGCCCAGCTTCTCGATCTCCTGGATGTGCTCCCATGCGCGGTGAGCGATCTCGTTGGTGAGTGCCTCTACGTAGTATGAGCCGCCCCATGGGTCGACGTTCTTGCATACGTAGGTCTCCTCCTGGATGTAGATCTGTGTGTTACGTGCGATACGTGCCGAGAAGTCGGTGGGCAGGGCGATGGCCTCGTCGAGCGCATTGGTGTGGAGCGACTGGGTGTGGCCGAGGGCTGCTGCCATGGCTTCGATACAGGTGCGGCCTACGTTGTTGAAGGGGTCCTGCTCGGTGAGACTCCAGCCAGAGGTCTGCGAGTGGGTACGCAGGGCGAGTGACTTGGGGTTCTTGGGACCGAACTGCTTCACAATCTTGGCCCACAGCATACGGGCTGCACGCATCTTGGCAATCTCCATGAAGTGGTTCATACCGATGGCCCAGAAGAAGGAGAGGCGGGGTGCGAAGGCATCGATGTCGATACCGGCGTTGACACCGGCGCGGAGGTACTCGAGACCGTCGGCGAGGGTGTAGGCCAGCTCGATGTCGGCCGTAGCACCGGCTTCCTGCATGTGGTAGCCTGAGATGGAGATGCTGTTGAACTTGGGCATATTCTGCGAGGTGTACTCGAAGATGTCAGAGATAATCTTCATGGAGAAGGCGGGCGGGTAGATGTAGGTGTTGCGCACCATGAACTCCTTGAGGATGTCGTTCTGGATGGTACCTGCCATCTCTTCGAGCTTGGCGCCTTGCTCAAGACCTGCGTTGATGTAGAAGGCCATCACGGGGAGCACGCCACCGTTCATGGTCATACTGACAGACATCTTGTTCAAGGGGATACCCTCGAAGAGCACCTTCATGTTCTCCAATGAGCAGATAGATACACCTGCCTTACCTACGTCGCCTACTACACGCTCGTGGTCGGGGTCGTAGCCGCGGTGTGTGGGGAGGTCGAAGGCTACAGAGAGACCCTTCTGTCCGCTGGCGAGGTTACGACGGTAGAATGCGTTACTCTCCTCGGCGGTAGAGAATCCGGCATACTGACGGATGGTCCAGGGGCGGAGCACATACATCACTGAATACGGGCCGCGGAGGTAGGGGGGCAGACCTGCTGCATAGTCGAGATGCTCCATGCCTTCGAGGTCTTCCTTGGTGTATACGGGTTTCACATCAATCAGCTCGGGAGTCTTCCAGTTGGCTGTGATGTCGTTTGCTTGCTGCCACTCGGCGCCGTTCTGAGCTTGAATACCAGCAAAGATGTCGATATTATTAAATGACTTTCTCATGATTACTTCAACAATTTAGCGTTATACTCTTTCAGTGTTTCCAGCACGTTGCAACGCACATGGATGAAGTTCTCTATACCAGCTGCTTTCAAGTCGTCCATGCAAGCGGGAGCACCGGCTACGATGAACATGGCGCGGCCATCCACTGCCTTGAAGGCGGGAACAGCGTACTCGGCATACTCGTCGTCGCTTGAGCAGAGTACTACGATGTCGGCCTTGGCTGCCATGGCTGCCTCTACGCCCTCCTCTACGGTGGCGAAGCCGAGGTTGTCGATTACCTCATAGCCTGCACAAGCGAGGAAGTTGCATGAGAACTGTGCACGGGCCTGGCGCATGGCGAGGTTGCCGATGGTGAGCATGAATGCCTTGGGACGGCGGCCGCTCTCCTCGGTCTCGAGACGCAATGCCTCGAAAGCCGATGCCTGGCGGCTCTGGTCGAGCTTCTCATAGGTAGGCTCGCACTCGCCACCGCAGCAGCATGTCTGGCCCAAGGGGCGCTTGGTACCGGCTGTCTCGGTGAAGTTGGGGTATTGGTTGGTGCCGAGAAGGATCTCGCGACGCTTCGATACGGCTTCGCGGCGTGCATCACCACTCTTGTTTACGGCACGCTGGATGTTGCCGGCCTTGGCCTCGGCAAGGAATCCGTCTGCGTTCTCCACGGCGAGGAAGAGCTCCCAAGCCTGCTTGGCGATAGAGGCGGTGAGGGTCTCTATGTAGTATGAGCCGGCGGCGGGGTCTACGGTCTTGTCCAGATGGCACTCCTCCTTGAGCAGGAGCTGCTGGTTGCGGGCGATGCGCTCGGCAAACTCATCGGGAGTCTCGTAGGTCTTGTCGAAGGGGCATACGGTGATGCTGTCTACACCGGCGATGGCGGCACTCATGGCCTCGGTCTGGGTGCGCAGCAGGTTCACGTGTGCATCGAAAAGGGTGAGGTTGAAGGTCGATGTCTCGGCATGTACGGCCATCTTGCAAGCGCAGTCGCACTGGGGCTCGTATTGCTTCACGATGGTAGCCCACAGCATGCGTGCAGCGCGGAACTTGGCAATCTCCATGAAGTAGTTGCTCGAGATACCGAAGTTGAACTTCACGGCCTTGGCTGCCACGTCTACGGGCACGCCAGCCTCTACCATGGTGCTGAGGTACTCGTGTCCCCAAGCGAGGGCGTAGCCCAGCTCCTGGCTGATGTATGAGCCTGCATTGTTCATCGAGAGAGCGTTCACAGCCACACACTTGTACTCGGGCAGCGCCTGCATGGTCTCCACGAGGGTCTTCAGGGTATCGGCATACTCGCCTATCTCCTTGCCCTTGGTCACAAGCTTGTTCAGGGGGTCGTAGTTGATAGAACCGCGCAGTACGCTCAGGTCGTAACCCTTGGCGGTGAAGTAGTTGATGAGGATATTGGCGAGCTCTACCGACTTGCCTACGCAGGTGACGAAGTTGAGCTCGATGCAGCAGGCGTGGATGCCCTTGAGCAGTGTCTCGATACCTTCGGCAGAGAGCATCTTGCCCTTGATCTTGAAGCCCAGTGAGTCGGCACCGCGCTCGAGCACCTGCAGTGCCTTGGCATTGGCCTCGGCATAGTCGGTCACCTCGATGTCCTGGCGCACGCACCATTCGTTGTTGTCTTTCTTGTTACCGCGCACGAAGGGGTACTCGCCCGGCAGTGCGTTGGTAGTAGCCAGTGAGGCAATGTCCTCACGGCGGTAGAAGGGCTGTATGGCGAAGCCTTCGTTGGTCTTCCATACCAGCTTCTTCTCGTAGTCGGCACCCTTGAGGTCGGCAACGGCCTTCTCCTTCCACGCTTCGGTGGTGGTAGGTGCAAACTCGCTGAAGAGTTTTTCTTTACTATTTGCCATAGTCTTTCGTTTGTGAATTATGATTTATAAAATTGTGTTTATATAATACCGTGCAAATGTACGGCTTTTTTTATTAAAAAAAAGATATTTACCTGACAAAGTTTTGTGAAAAGCCGCGTTTGCTCACCTTGTAGCGCCATGTTGACGGGCTTTGACGGGGACGATCACGGTGTTCTCCCACTGCAGGGGCTCGCTCTCGTTGCCGTAGCGGTCGATGGCGGTGATGGCATAGTGGCGCGCACGGGCAATGCTGGGCGTGGGTTCGGTGTAGTGAGGCTCGTGTAGGTAGGCCTGCTGCAGGCAGGCAGCATCATCGGTGTCGACGGGGTAGGTGTAGCTGCTGTATACGTTGTACCTGATGCTGTCGCCCATGGGCTGCCAGGTGAGCGTGGTGGTGTGGCGGTCGATGGCCACCTCGGTGAGCGTGGGCGCTGTGGGGGCTGAGGCATTGAGCCACGGCATGGCAGGCACCAGTGCGGGGGTGGGGTAGAAGGTGGTGAGGTAGTCGTACACGCCCTTGGTATTGTCGGTCACAAACTGGGAGCGGAACTGCGCTGCGCCTCCTGCGGGGTGGGCACGCACTACGTGGAGCTGGCGGATGACCTCCTCGAGGTGCCAATCCTTCTCGTCGGGGTGGAGCTGGTAGGTGCCCATGCCGGCTACGATGTGGCGTCCATAGCTGTGCTCGTGCCAGTCGGTGATGAAGGGGTAGAAGTGGTGCCCGGCATAGTAGAGCATGGGGAAGAGGGCGTCGATGATGCCTTCGCGCATCCATGCCTGTGCCTCCTGGTGTACGGTGTGGTAGGCGTTCCATCCGTAGCTGCTGTAGCGCGAGGTGTCGGCGTGCTTGCCCAGCGTGGCAGCGCTCACGCATACCCATGGCTTGATGCTCTTGACCTTGGTGTAGAGGGTGCGCATGAGGGTGGTGATGTTGGCACGGCGCCAGTCACTCTTGCTTTGTCTCCATCGCTTCGATTGGTTATATATGGTACCGTCGGGATAACTGCTGTTGCCTTCGGGGTAGCGTATGTAGTCGAAGTGTATGCCGTCGATGTCGTATCGTGTCACCAGTTCCTCGATGAGTGCGCCGAGGTGCTGTGCCGTGCCGGGGTGTGAGGGTTCCATGTACCAGGCCCCCTTGAAACGGGTACATTGGCTGCGCTTCTTCGTGGGGAGCGACTGCCGTGCGTGCCCCTTGACATAGGCGGCATCGCCCAGGGGGATGGTCACGAGCCATGCGTGCAGCTGCATGCCGCGCCGGTGGCACTCCTCGATGGCGAAGGCCAAGGGGTCGTAGTCGGGGGCCACGCCATGGCGCCCCGTGAAGACAGGTGCGAAAGGCTCGATGGCCGAGGGGTATATGACATCGCCGCGTATGCGGGTCTGCAGTAGTATGGTGTTGATGTGGATGGCTTGCAGGCTATCGAGGATGGTGCAGAGGTGGGCACGCTGGGCGGCATAGTCGCCCCTGTGCTCCTCGCGTGGCCAATCGAGCCCTTTGATGGTGGTGAGCCATACGGCGCGGTACTCGCGCTTGGGGGCATCGACGAATTGAGCCTTGGTATGTATGGGTATGATGAGTGCTATGAGGGCTGCCCATAACATTCGTGCCAATAATTTCATGGTGCAAAATTAGTGTAAAAAATCGATTAAGCGAAAATAATGTAAGTCAACTTGAATATTTATTGCAATGAGTGCAAGTATCTTCTTGGTTTAGCCAATAAAGTTACGGGTTTTTCAAAAAAAAGCACTAATTTTGCCCCGTTTTTTCGACGAATCAATAGGTAATAGTCATACATTATGGTAACATTTTCGGTAGCACTGGCCCTGCTCATCATCGGCTATATCGTATATGGCGGTTTCGTGAACCGCATCTTTGGTCCCGACCCCAAGCGTGAGACGCCCGCTGTGGCTATGAACGATGACGTGGATTATATCCCCATGCCCACGTGGAAGATTTTCATGATTCAGTTTCTCAACATCGCGGGCCTCGGACCCATCTTCGGTGCCATCATGGGAGCGCAGTTCGGCACGGCATCGTATCTGTGGATTGTCATCGGTACACTCTTTGCCGGTGCCGTGCATGACTTCTTCTCGGGCTGCCTCTCTATCCGTAACAATGGAGCCAACCTGCCCGAACTCATTGGCAAGTACCTCGGTAGCCGCACCAAGGCGGTGATGAACGTCTTCACCATCGTGCTCATGGTGCTCGTGGGTGCTGTGTTCGTATCGGGTCCTGCCGAGCTGCTGGCGGGTATGACACCCGAGGCGTTGAACGTGAACTTCTGGATTGTGGTCATCTTCCTATATTATATCTTGGCCACGCTGCTGCCTATCGACAAGATTATCGGGCGCATCTACCCGGTGTTTGCCGTGGCCCTGCTGTTCATGGCCTTCGGCGTGCTCATCATGCTGTATGTGAAGTCGCCCGAGCTACCCGAGATATGGGATGGCTTCGGCACTAAGTACGACCCCTCGCCCATCTTCCCCATGATGTTTGTGAGCATCGCTTGCGGTGCCATCAGCGGTTTCCATGCCACGCAGTCGCCCCTCATGGCACGCTGCATGAAGAACGAGCACCACTGCCGCCCCATCTTCTACGGCGCTATGGTGACCGAGGGTATCGTGGCCCTCATCTGGGCTGCTGCCGCCACGTGGTTCTTCGGTGAGCACGGCACGGTGGACGCTGCTACGGGCATCCCCTACAGCGGTGCCAAGGTGGCCACGATGATTTCGAAAGACTGGCTCGGTGCCATAGGTGGCGTGGTGGCCATCCTCGGTATCGTGGCTGCGCCTATCACCAGTGGCGACACGGCTCTGCGCTCGGCACGTCTCATCCTGGCCGATATCCTGCATATGGAGCAGAAGAGCATCTGCCGCCGCCTCTACATCTGCATACCCCTGTTCCTCGTCACCATGGGCGTACTCATCTACAGCCTTGCCGATGCCGATGGCTTCAAGATCATATGGCGCTACTTCGCGTGGAGTAACCAGACGCTCTCTGTCTTCACCCTTTGGGCCATCACCGTATACCTGGTGCAGCAGAAGAAGCATGCCTATTGGGTAACATTGCTGCCTGCCCTGTTCATGACCTGCGTGAGCGTTACCTACATCTGCATCGCTCCCGAAGGCTTCCAGCTGCCCCAGTTGGTGTCGTATGCCATCGGTGGTGTGGCAGTGCTCGTGGCTGTCGTATGGTTTGCCGTGTGGAAGCGTGGATGTAAGCAACGCCAACGGTAATAAAGTATCCTAAAAATAGATACATTGTACAGAAAAAAACGTATCTTTGCAGTAGCTGCGGTAATTGTAGCTGCTAAGAATCTGTTACGACAATGAGTGAGGAGAAATATATCAGCGTCAAAGGGGCGCGTGTGAACAATCTGAAGAACATAGAGGTCAATATTCCACGTAATAAGTTGGTGGTAGTGACGGGACTCTCGGGCTCGGGTAAGAGTTCGTTGGCTTTCGACACCTTGTATGCCGAGGGGCAACGGCGCTATGTGGAGAGCCTCTCTTCGTATGCACGCCAGTTTCTCGGACGTATGAAGAAGCCCGAATGTGACTTCATCAAAGGGCTGCCGCCTGCCATCGCTATAGAGCAAAAGGTGAGCAGTCGCAATCCGCGCTCTACCGTAGGCACATCGACCGAGATATACGAGTACCTGCGCCTGCTCTTTGCCCGCGTGGGTAAGACCTACTCGCCCGTGACGGGGGAGCTGGTGAAGAAGCACGACACCGAGGATATCGTGGCCTGCATGCGTTCATATAGTACGGGTACGCGCTTCACCGTATTGGCTCCGCTCATGATACGCGACGGTCGTACGCTGGAGGAACAACTCACCATATGCCTGCAACAGGGATTTGGACGTGTGGAGGTGGATGGAGAGGTCATCCGTATTGAGGAGATGCTTGAAAGACTGACAAACGACAAGGCGAAGTCTGCGAAAAAGCAAAGTAGCGATGATAGAAATAATTGTCAATTGTCAATTGTCAATTGTCAATTAAACTTAGTGCTCGACCGTCTCAGTGTTGATGATAGCAAAGAGACCGTGAGCCGCCTTATCGACAGCTGCGAGACGGCATTCTATGAGGGCGGTGGAACGTGCCTGCTGCGTTTTTACCCTGCAGGCATACTGCACACGTTCAGCAAGCGCTTCGAGGCCGATGGCATTGCTCTCGAGGAACCGAGCGAACAGCTCTTCTCGTTCAACTCTCCCGTAGGTGCCTGCCCCGAGTGTGGCGGTTTCGGACGTATCATAGGCATTGACGAACAACTCGTGGTGCCCAATACGGCGCAGAGCGTATATGACGGGTGCGTGGTGTGCTGGCGCGGCGAGAAGATGAGCGCCTGGCGCGATGAGTTTATCCGCTATGCGGCGAAGGACAACTTTCCCATCTTTGCCCCCTACTATGAACTCACTCAGGCGCAGAAGGATTACCTGTGGCACGGACCGCGTACGAAGCCCTGCATCGACTCCTTCTTCAAGATGTTGGAGGAGAACCAATACAAGATTCAGTACCGCGTGATGCTGGCACGCTATCGCGGTAAGACAACGTGCCCCACCTGCCATGGCACACGCCTGAAGAAGGAGGCTACTTACGTGAAGATTGGCGGGCGCAACATTTGCGAATTGGTGGATATGCCAGTGACCGACTTGCAGCGTTTCTTCGCGCAACTCACGCTCGACGAGCACGATGCGGCCATAGCCAAGCGACTGCTCATAGAGATCAACAGCCGCCTGCAGTTCCTCCTCGATGTGGGACTGGGCTACCTCACGCTCAACCGCCTCAGCAATACGCTCTCGGGTGGTGAAAGCCAGCGCATCAATCTGGTGACCTCGCTGGGCAGTCCGCTCGTAGGTTCATTGTATATCCTTGACGAACCCTCCATAGGACTTCACAGTCGCGATACCGACAAACTCATCCGTGTGCTGCGCCAGCTGCAGCAGGCAGGCAATACCGTTGTGGTGGTAGAGCACGATGAGGAGATTATCCGTGCGGCCGACTATATCATCGATGTAGGTCCGCAGGCAGGGCGCCTTGGCGGACAGATAGTGTACGAAGGCGATATGCACGACCTGCAGCCCGGTACCGTGAGCCACACTGTGCGTTACCTGCTGGGCGAGGAGCAGATACCTGTGCCTCAGAGCCGTCGCCCGTGGAACAACTATATTGAGGTACGCGGTGCCCGTCATCACAACCTCAAGGGTGTCGACGTGAAGTTCCCTCTCAACGTGATGACCGTAGTTACCGGTGTCAGCGGTAGTGGCAAGAGCTCGCTTGTGCGCGATGTGCTGTATCAGGCCCTTGCCCGTGAATATGGCGAGGGCACCGAGCGCCCTGGCGAACACTTGGAACTGAAGGGTGATATCCGTATGCTGCGGGCTGTGGAGTTTGTCGACCAGAATCCCATAGGCAAGTCCACCCGCTCCAACCCTGTCACCTACCTCAAGGCCTACGACGAGATACGCAAGCTCTTTGCCGAGCAACCCTTGGCCAAGCAGATGGGCTACACGGCAGGCTTCTTCTCCTTCAACAGCGAGGGAGGCCGCTGCGAGGAGTGCAAGGGCGAGGGCACCATTACCGTGGAGATGCAATTTATGGCCGACCTCGTGCTCGAGTGTGAGGCTTGCCACGGCAAGCGCTTCAAGGCCGACACGCTGCTCGTGACCTATCACGACAAGAATATCCACGACATACTGGAGATGACGGTAAACCAAGCCGTAGAGTTCTTTACCGAGCATGGAGCCAAGAAGGTGGTGCGCCGCCTTAAGCCACTGCAAGATGTGGGGCTCGGTTACGTGAAGCTGGGGCAGAGCTCGTCGACCCTCTCGGGCGGTGAGAACCAGCGTGTGAAGCTCGCCTACTACCTCAGCTTGGAGAAGTCGGAGCCCACGATGTTCATCTTCGACGAGCCTACTACGGGTCTTCACTTCCATGACATCAAGAAACTGCTCGAGTCGTTCGACGCGCTCATCCAGCGCGGGCACACCATCGTCATCATTGAGCATAATATGGAGGTCATCAAGTGTGCCGACCATATCATCGACATCGGTCCCGAAGGGGGTGACCGAGGTGGACAACTCGTCGCTTGCGGCTCACCTGAAGAGGTGGCGCAGTGTGAGGCCTCCTATACAGGACGCTTCTTGAAAGAGAAAATCTAAAGGAACAGGCCTGAACCTATGCTTGTGTGGGTGTATGTAGAGTAACTATTGCTCTTCTTTGCTCAACTCAAACAGCTTATCTCCACTGCATTCTGTCGTGCTGTAGCTACCCACGATGCCTAATCCGCCACGGATGTTGGTGTGTATGGGCAAGGGCTCGCCTACAAAGGCTCCGCCTGTCATCTCAAAGGCTGCTACATCTTCTAAATATTTATAGTAGTCTTCGCTGAGGTGCTCTAAGGTGAAGGCGTAGTGGTAGGTAGCGCTGCTCACCGTGTCGGCAGGGTATATGTAGTCGCTTTCCTCGTCCATACCGTCGTCCCAGCCGCTCTCGGGGTTGAACATATCATCTGATGAGGCTGGCGACTCCAGCAGAAACAGAAAATCCACGATAGGCTGCCCGTCGGCATTGCGCAGATGCTCGTCAGTGAAGATGAATGAGTTGGTGCTCGACATGTAGAGCAGTCCGCTAAACATCTGCGACATGCTCTCGCTTGTTGTCATCAGTCGGGTGCTGCTCTCGGTGAAGAGATAGTGCGGATAGAAGGCTTCAACTGTTTGAACCCGCTCTACTCGGTGGAAAAGAGCCTTGGAACTCGCGATGTCTGCTAGCTCCCTCTCTTCGGGAGAGGGCGGGGTGAGAGGCCCCGTGTATATGTCCTCCAGGTACATCACCTCATAGTTCCCCTCATAGTGTATCGACAGACGGTAGTAGTTGGCCTCTTCGGCAGGGTCATTGATGTAGAGGCTCACGAGCAGGGCGCTGTCCACATCGTTGAGCAGGGCGGCACTCAAGGGGTCGCCAGGGGGAGTGAAAGGCAGCATCGTGGTGTTTACAATGGCGATAGGCGTAGGCTCCACTACACGCTCGGTGGCAGTGGCAGTGCCGAGGGCGTGTACGGCTGTCAGCGTCACCTCATCGCCAGCGTTAAGGCCGTAGTAGCTGAGGTAGCTCTCACTGGCGTCATCGTAGACAAGGGGGAAATCCTCGCCGTTGATGGTAGCGGTGACGGTAGCATCGATCAGTCGCTGGGGCTCCTCGGTGTCGAGGAAGTGGGCGGTACGCCCCACCGTGGCCGTGAGCTGCTCGCCATTGGCTCTGAGCATGGCATTGAGCACCAGCTTGGGAGCACCTATCTCGGTGTCGTAGGGGATGTCGTTGACGCAGGAGGAGAGCATCATTGTAATGATGAGGCCTCCCCAACCCCTCCCAAGGAGGGGCTTTAGAACATCGCGGATTATATGGTGATTTGTTTTCATTATTATATGTTTGCTCCTGAATTCCTGTGATTTGTTTGTTGATGTATAGTTTGTAAGCCCCTCCTTGGAGGGGTTGGGGAGGCCTCCTGCTAGAATTGCACCCCATAGCTTACCGAAGGTATGATGGGGAATATCGTCACTTTGCGTAGGGTCTTGTAATGCTGGTCGGTATCCCAGTTGTAGCCGTCGTAGAGGTACACCATGAAGGGGTTCATGCTGTTGTAGGCATTGTATACGCTGATGTTGATGGTGCGCTTGATGCCCGGGTTGCGCTTGAAGCGGCGGTGGAAGTTCATCGAGAGGTCCAGTCGGTGGTAAGGCTCCAGACGGTAGTTGTTGCGGTCGGGGAAGTAACCCAGTTGGCCAGTATAGTCGTCGGGTGTGTGGGGCTGGTTCTCGTAGTAGTGGGTATAGAGGGTACCGCAGTTGCCGGTGGCATATACCCACGTGGCCGAGAGGTCGAAGCGGTCGCTGAACTTGTAGTTGGCCGTTACGTTGATGTCGTTACGGCGGTCATACTTGGCATGGAAGGGCCGCCCACCATTAATTATATGTCCTTCGCGGTCGAACTGGCGCATCGTCTTGGCCCACGTGTAGGCCACCCAGCCGGTAAAGTTACCGATGGAGCGCTGTGCCATCAGCTCCACGCCGTATGCCCATCCGCGGCCCATGGCCACCTTGTCTTCCCACTCGGCTGTACTCGCCATGAAGGAGCTCCCTTCGCGGTACTCGAGCAGGTTGTTCATGTGCTTGTAGTAGCCCTCAACAGAGAGGTCGCACAACCCCTCCAACTCATAGTAGGCACCGGCAGCCACCTGGTGGGCATGCTCGGGCACGATGCGCTCGGTGGAGGGCACCCATAGGTCGGTGGGCAGACTGATGCTGCTGTTCGACAGCATGTGCACATACTGTGTCATATAGGCATATCCCGCCTTGAGCGAGAGGTTGTCGGTGAGCAGCAGACGGCTGCTGAGGCGTGGCTCCAGCGAGTGGTAAAACTTGCCGCCTACGGTGTAGGTCGAGTAGTTGAGGCCCGCGTTGAGCTTCACGGCATCGGCCAGCGTCATATTGTCCTCCACGTAGAGCTGTGTCTCGTGGGCAAGGATGTCGGGCTGTCCCAGCTGTTGGCGGTTGGTGTCGTGCCCCGTCTTCTCGCTCATGCTCACCACCTCGGGGCGGAAGGTGTGGTAGGTGTAGCTCGCGCCCATGCGCATGTCGTGCTGTGGGGTGGGATTGTAGTGCAGCTCGGTCTTGCCCGTGAGGTCAAAGATGCCCGACTTCATGTCCAGCTGTGCCTTATAGGGCTTGTCTATCAGCTTGTCATACTCGTCAAATCCCATGCCTATCTTGTGGCGGTACTGGGTATAGTTGACCGAGGCGTCGAGAAACATCTTGGGCGTAATCACATGGTTCCACCGCGCAGCCGTGACGATATTGCCCCACTTCCAGCCCAGCTTGCTGTCGCGGCTATAGTCCTTTGTGTCGGCTTCGTTGATGGAGAAGTATATCTCGTCATCGCCCGAGTAGTAGCTCAGGTACAGGCGGTCGCGGTCGCTGAACTTATGGTTCACCTTCACGTTCAGGTCGTAGAAGTAGTAGCCCGCTCCATAGTCCGTGTCGTCCCCCTCGATGTGGGTCATATACCATATGGCCGCGTTGGTGATGAGGTCCGAGTAGGTACGCCGTCCCGATATGTTGAACGAGGTCTTGCCCTTCCATAGCGGTCCTTCGAGGCTGAATTTCGACGATACGGCCCCCACATGCAGGTTGCCGTGGTAGTTATACATGTCGCCCTCCTTCATGCGCACGTCCACCACCGAGGAGAGTCGTCCGGCATAGTGGGCAGGGAAGCTGCCTTTATACAGGGTGACGTTCTTGATGGCATCGGCGTTGAAGGCCGAGAAGAAGCCGAACATATGGTTCACGTTGTATACGGGCAAGCCGTCGAGCAACATCAGGTTCTCGTCGGGACTGCCTCCACGCACGTAGAGCCCCGAGGTCCCCTCCGTGCCGCTTTGTACACCGGGCAGCAGCTGCAACACCTTCAGCACATCGGTCTCGCCGAACATGGCGGGCACTGCCTTGATCTGTGCCACGGGGATGTCTATGGCACTCATCTGCGACCCGCGCACGCCCAGATCCAGCCGGTTGCCCACGATGGTCACCTCCTCCAGTTCGGAGTGTGCCCGCATGGCGATGTTCACCACCGTGTCGGCAGTAAGGGTTATCGTGAGTGTGTGTGGTGCATAGCCCACATACGAGGCCGTCAGCTCCACCGCTCCCTCGGGCAGTGTGAGCGAGTAGAATCCGTAGGCATTGGTTACCGTGCCGCTGCCGCTCACGTGGTCATATACCGTGGCCCCTATCATGGTCTCCTCGGCCGCTGCGTCTCTCACATAGCCGCTGATGGTGTGTTGCTGGGCTTGTACGTTTGCCACAAGCAGGGCGAGCAGTGCAAACAGATGTAAGATACGTCTTTTCATATTGGGTGACAAAGGTACGAATAAGCGAGTAAAAAGCCAAGTTTACTTGGGCTTTTTGCAACGAGCGTGAGTACCTTCTGTGGCGTAGCCGCTAAAGATACTGATAAGCGAGACCTACTGTGGCGCAAAACCCCGCAAGGCCTTCAAGATGGTGCTAAAGCACACTCCTCGGAGGAGCTAAAGCTTCAGTCTTCTCAATAGCGAAGCCCTTGTCCAAGAACCGACGCTATCATTGCTTTCAGCGACCTAAAGGTTCCGCGTTGCCTGCGCCTATTTCTTGAAGGCCTTGTGGATTGTTGCGAGTGGCATGCTGCTTTTTGCTTGGTTAGTGTGTAGTAAATGGCTTCATCACTTTTCTTTTGCCTTGAAAGAAAATAATTGTCATTTGTCTGTTGTCTTTTGCTGAATTATTATTACTTTTGTTAGCATGAAAGAGATACAGGACATCAATAACCTATATAATGAGGTAAGGGAAATCATAAGTACTGCAAGGCAAAATGCAGTTCGCAGCGTAGACTTCAGTCGTGTGCAGATGTACTGACAAATAGGCCAACGCATCCAAGAGGAGGAGCAGAAGGGTAAGGAACGCGCCGACTATGGTTCTTATCTGCTGAAGAATCTTGCCAAGAAGTTGGAACCGGAATATGGCAGTGGCTTTTCGGTACGGCAACTGGAGCGCAGTCGACAGTTTTATAGGATGTTCCCAATTGCGTCCACACTGCGGTCGCAATTCAACTGGACACAATACAAACTTCTTATAGCCATCCCAGACGACTACAAACGAGAGTATTACGAGTTGGAGACGATAAATAATTGCTGGACGGCACGCGAGCTGGAACGCCAAATCAACAGCCAACTCTATGAACGCCTGCTATTGAGCAATGATAAGGAAAGTGTATTGGCAGTTGCTCGTAAGGAGCGCATACCTCAAACACCGCAGGAAATCATCAAAGACCCTATGGTACTGGAGTTTCTCGGGCTCGAGCGCAAGGCTGCCTACTACGAGAAAGACTTGGAGCAGGCATTGATAACCCACTTGCAGATGTTCTTGTTAGAACTTGGCAATGGCTTCACTTTTGTTGCTCGGCAGAAACGCCTGCTCATCGAAGATGACGAATTCTTTGCCGACCTTGTATTCTACAATCGCTTGTTGCGCTGCTTCGTAGTCATCGAACTCAAGACAGAGAAACTCACCCACCAAGATCTCGGACAATTGCAGATGTACGTCAACTATTACGATCGCGTAGAGAAGACTCCTGATGAGAATCCCACCATCGGTATTCTGCTATGTACGGCAAAGAATGACACAGTGGTCAAGATGAGTCTTCCTGAAACCAACACCTCTATTCTCGCCAGTCAGTATCAACTATATCTGCCTTCACAAGAACAGCTGAAGAATGAGGTGGAGACCCTGAGACGATTGGCTGAGACACCGAATACAGGAGATACGGATTGATTTATGTGTTGATACTAAATGATGCAGCCACTTTGGTCTGGGTGGCTGCATGTTTTATTTCTATGAGGCCTGTTGCTATAGTTTGTCGTTTGAAGGCGCAAAACCCGCAAGGCCTTCAAGGTACGTCTACGCCTATTCCTTGAAAACCTTGTGGATTATTGCGAGTGGCATGCAGCTTATTGCTTGGTTAGTGTGTGGTAAATGGCTTCATCACTTTTCTTTTGCGATATAAGAAAAAATTGTCAATTATCATTTGTCAATTGTCAATTAATTACTAATTTTGCCCCCGACTCAACCAGCCCGCAAGGGTGGTGGGTCAAGACATATTGGATTCCGTGCTCTGAAAGCGCACCGCTCACCGTGGATCTGGTACCCACAAAGAGCCTCGCCGAGGAGCAGGAAAAGGACGTTTTCTGAACGTTATCTTCTAGTCATCAAACTTCGCAAACTTGAGACCATCAGAAGATACCGCAACGAGGCGTCCATGCTGGGTGTATTATACCCGTATGCTATGAGTGTACTCCTATGTGATGGGGCAAGATTCTTATAGTATACCTAATCTATAATACGCGATTGGCGTGGGCTGGCTGAGTTGCTTATCTCGATGGAAAGGCAATGCGAAGGCCGGATGACTGGGATAAGCAAGGAAAGTTTCTCCCACGTCTTTTTTATGTCCATAACCGAACGAGTATTAACTTAATGCTGAAGCGGGGAGAGTGGTAAGCGACATAAACTATATGATTACAGCAGAATGGTGCAAGCAACTCCCCGATGGTGACTTTATTATGGAATATCAGATTTTTTCTCCTTTTGACATTTATAGGGATCGTAAAAGATTTAGCCGTTTTTTTCTAATTCCAAAGTCCGAACAGCACGAATTAAATAATGTCATCATCATTGCAAATAGAGCGGGAATTCGTTTGTTTCAGCATGGTTCCTGGCCAAAGTCCCTAGTCAGTAATGTATTGATGTCAATACAATGCTCTGAAAACAAACGATTAGAGTTCATTACTCCTGATGAAATGTCGGATCTTAAGGAGATAGTCCGCGAAGGATTATGGAGAAAATTCGACTATCAATTGAAAGACAATAAATGGATTGTTAAACTTAAATAGAAAGGATATGCCTATAATCAGCTTAAGAAAACGAGTATGCAATAATCAACTCGGACACTTACTTTCAATACTATATGAAGATGTATTGTTGATGTGTGAAATTGACAAGTCGCCTATAAAGAATAATACCAAGTCTAAAGATTGGTTGAATTTTCTCAATTCGCATAAATTGGGACTAAGTCATAACCATAAAAAGGAAACTGGAAAATTCAATACACAAAAGATCGGAAAAAATGAATATATAGTGCTTAATAGCAAATATGCTCAGTCAGATATTTGTGATAAGATTATTTTCACTAATAAGCGTAATCAAGTGTTTTCTAGTTTGCTTGGTCATATTAGAAACGCTTTTGCACATAACCAAATCTTTGTAGACGAAGCTAATGGATATATCACAATGTATGATCGTTTAACTCCATATTCAAAAGTCTTTACGATGATAGCATATGTGAAAATAAGTGAACTCGAAGATATGATAAAAGTAATAAGAAACCTTAAATAATCGAATTTTATGAAAACAACTAAACTCTGGCTGACCACGATAGCAGTGCTATTGTGCGGCATTACGGCAAGTGCCTTTGACTTTACGGTAAATAATATTTACTACAACATCACATCCGAAGAGGAACTGACGGTAGAAGTAACGGCAAGGAGCGGAAAATACGCAGGAGTGGTGATTATTCCGTCTTCCGTAACAAATAATGGTACCACATATAATGTGACGCGTATTGGAAAATATGCTTTCTATAATTGTAGTACCCTCACCTCCGTCACTATTCCCAAGAGTGTAACAACTATAGAGGAAGGTGCTTTCAAAAATTGTGCTGGTATGCTTCGAGTTAATTGTAATATACCATCTGCGTCATCTAGTAGTAAAGGAGCATTCTATGGCAGCAATTTTTCAAAAGTAGTTATCGGTAAGAATATGACGAGCATCGGTGATTATGCTTTCTATGGTTGTGATAGCCTAACCTCCGTTACCATTCCCGAAGATTCCAAGTTGGCGAGTATCGGTGGTTATGCATTCTATGATTGTGATAACATCCCCTCCATTACCATACCAAAGAGTGTGACGAGTATAGGAAGCAAAGCTTTCAATAAATGCAGTAGCCTCACCACCATCACCCTCCCCGAGGGTGTGACGAGTATTGGAGACCTGGCTTTTGATTGCAACAGCCTTACTGCCATTGTTGTCGCAGAGGGTAATGCTGTATACGACTCGCGTAATGGATGTAATGCTATCATAGAAACAGCCAGCAATACTCTGATAGCAGGATGCTCCACTACCATTATCCCCGAGGGTGTGATGGGTGTTGGAGGCAATGCATTCTATGGTTGCGATAGCCTCACTTCCATCACCATGCCAAAGAGTGTGACGAGTATCGGTGATTATGCATTCTCTGGTTGCGAGAACCTTACCTCCATCACCATACCAAAGAGTGTGACGAACATTGGAGATGGTGTTTTCCGTGATTGCATCAGCCTCACCTCTGTCACTATTCCCGAAGATTCTAAGTTGACGAATATAGGAGAAAATGCTTTCTATGATTGCCGGATCCTTACCTCTGTTTCCATCCCAAAAAGTGTGACAAGCATTGGAAATGATGCTTTTAGATTTTGCATCAACCTTACCTCCATCACCCTCCCCGAGAGTGTGACGAGTATTGGAGACGGTGTTTTTCGTGATTGCTGGAGCCTTACCTCTGTTACCCTCCCCAAGAGTGTGACGAGTATTGGAAATGGAGCTTTTTATTGTTGCAGAAGCTTCACCTCTGTCACTATTCCCGAAGATTCTAAGTTGACGAGTATCGGTGATTATGCATTCTCTGGTTGCGAGAACCTTACCTCCATCACCATACCAAAGAGTGTGACGAACATTGGAGATGGTGTTTTCCGTGATTGCATCAGCCTCACCTCTGTCACTATTCCCGAAGATTCTAAGTTGACGAGTATAGGAGAAAATGCTTTCTTTAGTTGCAGTAGCCTCACCTCTATTACTATCCCTGAGAGTGTGACGAGTATTGGGAATTATGCTTTCTATAGTTGCAGGAGCCTCACCTCTATCATCATCTCTGCGAGTGTGTCTACTAGCATCGGAACTGGGGCCTTTAATGGTTGTACTGCTCTTAAAGAGCTGACTTTAGGCAAGGGGCTTAAGAAGATTGCCGCAAAGACATTCTCAGGTGCTACATCCTTGGAAAAGATTACTATCTATGCTACCCAGCCTCCTGCTGCCGATGGATTTATTTTCTCAGATACTACCTATGAGAATGCTGCGCTCTACGTGCCGCAGGGTAGCATGTCGAAATATCAGGTGATGACAGGCTGGAGCGGATTCTATAATATAGTGGAGTTTGACCCTGACACTGCAATCTCTCCATCAACAATTGAAAACAACCCATCAACTGTTATCTACAACCTTAACGGTCGCCGTGAACTCGATACCGAGAATCTGAGGGGTGGCATTTATATTATCAACGGCAAAAAGGTTCTTGTAAGGTGACCTTGCAGAACTTTCCCAATTTTACGTATCTTCGCGACGAAAGTTGCGAAGATACGTTTTTATTGGGAGTAATATGATAAGTCGAGCTCTCGCATATTGCCACCAAAGCTACCTTTCAACTACCGAAACTTCCCCAAATTAGTGTACAAAAACTGTACATAAACTATCCATAAACTATCCATAAACTGTACAAGTTTTCGCGCTAACACACATGTTTGTCAGTGGATTATGCGTATAACATGTACAAATGCCTGCGAGCGTATGTTTTTACATGTTTTTCCCTTTATTTTAAGGAGTATTTCGTAACAATCACACTGCCCCATCTTCCGATTTCTCTTTACACTTTACTTTTTCTCCTTGCAGATGGAAGAATTTCTACCCGCGGGTAGAATGTTTTCTATTCGCAGTTAGAAACATTTCTACTTGCAGTTAGAAATATTTTCGACCTGTACGATTGATTTTCTTGCCCACAGTTTTTTTGTCAACTGATAGAACAGATTTAACAGATATGCACGCGCTACGCTTGTGCCCTACCGGAATGCCAACACTCGGCAAGGCCGACAAGCGCGGGCGAAGCGACGCGCCAATCTGTTTTATCCGTTTCATCAGTTGACTAAATATATTTTCCGTGTGATTTTTAGTTGTTATCAAATCTGTTTCATCGGTGGTTTACTTCAATCGTACAGGTCGAATATTTTTTGAAACAGGTGTCTCGCTTCGCTACCCCTGCAGAGGTAGTGCTCTCTCCCTGCAAGGATAGTGCTCTCTCCCTGCAGGGGTAGTGACTTTTGGAACTATAGAGCAAAGGTGATGAATAGTTTTTACAGTTGCAATGGCTGTAAGGGGGGGGAAGCTCTCAGGGTATCAAAAGACCGAAAAGAAGCGGTGAAAAAAGCATTTGTACATATTTGTATGCGTAATCCGCTGGGCATCATAATGGTTAGGCCGAAAATAAGTACAGTTTATGGATAGTTTATGTACAGTTTTCGTACACAAAAAGTACACTTTCCGTGTGTTCGGTGTGCTCCGTGTGTTCCATGGCCACTGATTTATTTTTATCACGGATTATACGGAGCACACGGATAATCACGGATAATAATAGAAATCCGTCAAATCCGCGTGTTCCGTGTGTTCCGTGGTCAGTAAAGCAGTGGCGCTTTACTCAAAGTCGATGTCTATTTTCAGGTCGTCGGGCAGGGGAGCCTCTTCGTCGGGTGCCGGCTCTTCTGTGTCGGGCTCGTCCGTTTCGGTGGCGGAGACATATCCGAGCCCTTCGGGTTGCTCCCTATGGATGTAGCCCACGGCTTTGCTCAGTGCGTCGATGAACTTGCCGAAGTCCTCCTCGTAGAGGAAAATCTTGTGTTTCTCGAAGGTGAACGGCGCTTCGGGGCCCTCGCCCTGGGTTATTTTCTTGCTTTCTGTGATGCAGAGGTACAGTTCGCCTCTCCGGTTGCGCTTTACGTCGAGGTAATAGATGCGCTTGCCGGCCTTGACGCTTTCTGAGTATACGATATCCTTTTCGCGGTCCATGCTGCTTATTTACCTTAGAAAATTATAAATTCGTGTCAAATATGGTGAAAATAATTGAAATCTGCAAGCTAAAGCCCAAGTTTTTTTACGAATATATAATTTATTGGCAGCTTTGGCTGCACCTCGGTGTATGGTGTGTGCAATAATGGCTCACAATCTGCTCCTTAGAAGGGGAACAGCAGCGGTAGCACGAGCACCATCACCACGCCGAGTATGAGCTGCAGCGGCAGGCCTACCTTGACGTAGTCGGAGAACTTGTACTGCCCTGCGGGCATCACCAATGCGTTGGGTGGGGTGGAGAAGGGCGATGAGAAGCAGAGGCTGGCGCCGAGGGTGACGGCAAAGAGCAGCGGCACGGGGCTGACACCTACCTGCAGGGCACACTGCATGGCGATGGGGGCCATGAGCACGGCGGTGGCGGTGTTGCTGATGAACATCGTGAGTACCGAGGTGGCAAAGTATATGCCGGCAAGCAGCAGCATGGGGCTGTAGCCGCCCAGGCTGGTGGAGAGGGTGGTCGATATCCATGAGGCAATGCCTGTCTTCTCCAGTGCCAGCGACATGGGCATCATGGCACCGATGAGCACGATGCTCTCCCAGTTGATGGTCTTGTAGGCAGCCTCCACGTTGCGGAAACAGCCGGTGAGCACCATCAGGAGTCCGGCAATCATCACGGCAGTGACAGGCTTGATGGGGATGAAGTCGAACACCATCACCACGATCATGGCTATCATGATGGCGGCGGCCACGGGGGCTTTGTAGTCGAGCGTCACCTTGGCGGCCTCCTCGAGGGGGCGGCCCACTACAATCCATTCCTCGGTCTCGGTCTCCAGGCGGGCAATGTTGTCCCACGTGCCCTGCACGAGCAGCACGTCGCCCGACTGTATCTTCTCGTCGGCAATGCCTTCGAGGATGTACTTGTTCTTGCGGCAGATACCCAGCACGCTCACGTTGTAGCGGGTGCGGAAGCCTACCTCCTTGACCGACTTGTTGACGACGGTGGAGGTGGACATGAGCACTATCTCGGCCACGCCGATGTCGTAGAAGTCGAATCCGCTGCCCGTCTGACTCTCCTCGTCGGGTAGCAGGGTGAGGGCGTAGTCGGCGGCGAGGCGCTCTATCTGTGCCTGCTTGCCCGAGATGTAGAGTATGTCGTCGGGGCGCAGGATGGTGTCGGGGTCGGCAGCCTTTTGTGTCGACTTGCGGGCCATCGGGTTGCGCTGGTTGCGGTCTATGCTCCTCACCTCCACAATGTTGAGGCTGTACTGCTTGCGTATGTCGAGCTCACCAATCATCTTGCCTGCCACGGGCGATGTGGCCTCTACGGAGAGGCGGTAAAGGTTGTCCACCACACCATATTCCTTGACGAGGCTCTTGAGCGACTTGCCGCTGCTGGCGCTGGCTCCGCTCAGGGCACCGGGCTTGGAGAGGAACTTCTTGCTTAGGGGCAACAGCAGCAGCGTGCCCACTACGGCGCAGATGAGACCTACGGGGAGGAAGGTGAAGAAGCCCAGTCCCTCGAAGCCTCCCTTGATGAGCTCTTCGTTGATGATGATGTTGGGCGGCGTACCGATGAGTGTCATCATGCCGCTCATGCTGCTGGCGAAGGCAAGCGGCATAAGCAACCGGCTGGGGTTCATCTTCATGCTCATGGCCATACTCACCACGATGGGTATCATGATGGCTACCGTGCCCGTATTGCTGACGAAGGCACCCATAAACGATGTCACCACCATCACGAGCACGAAGAGGCGTGTCTCGCTGGTTCCTGCCAGCTTCATCAGGCGCGAGCTGACCATCTTGGCCAGTCCTGTCTGGAATATGGCTCCACCCACCACGAACAAGCCTATCATCATGATGAGTGCCGTGCTGGAGAAACCCGACAGGGCCTCCTCGGGCGTGAGAATACCTGCCACCATCAGGCACACGAGGGCACACAGGGCTACAATGTCGGAGCGTATCTTGCCGTTGATGAAGAAGGCTACCGCCAGTGCCAATATCGCTAAAGTTAAAATTTGGTCCATCATTTCCTTTGCTTTTTTTTACCTTTTCTTACCTATTGTATTATGAAGAGTGCAAAGATACGGCTTTTTTTTGAATGTGGGGAGGGTAGCGCTACTTTAGTTTGCACTTTGCACAAACAGAATTTAGGCTGCGCCTCAGAAATATTCAAATAAATTTAATAAAATTGAATTTCTGCCTCGCTCAGTAAAGAAAATACAAGCATTTTCTCTACTTTCACTCGTTGAAATTTGATATTTCGTTCGGCTTGCACTATCTTTAGCTTGCGCTTCGCACAAGCAGAAATTAGGCTGCGCCTCAGAAATATTCAAATAAATTTGATATTTCGTTCGGCTTGCACTAATTTTGCAGAAAATTTCATATAGAGTTATGATTAATCGAGTACTTATCAGACTGAAGGTGATTCAGGTCATTTATGCCTACTACCAAAACGAGGGCAAGAATGTAGAGACTGCAGAGAAAGAATTGTTTTATAGCTTGTCCAAGGCATACGATTTGTACAACTATCTGTTACTGTTGATGGTAGAGGTGACGCGCTTTGCCGACCGCCGCATTGATAACCGCCGCCACAAACTGCGTCCTACGTATGAGGACCTCAACCCTAATACACGCTTTATCGACAATGCTTTCGTGGCACAGCTGGCTGCAAACAAGCAACTGGAGGAGTTCAGCAAGAACCAGAAGCGCACGTGGGACGACGAGGGCGATTTCGTGAAACGCCTCTTCGAGCAGATTGAAGCATCGGGTATCTATCAGGGATATATGGCCAAGGAGACGCTCACCTATGAGGACGACCGCGAGCTGTGGCGCAAGCTGTACCGCACATTCATTGCGCAGAACGATGAGATAGACGAACTGCTCGAGGAGCAGAGCCTCTACTGGAACGATGACAAGGCTATCGTCGACACCTTCGTGCTGAAGACCATCAAGCACTTCGAGCCCCAGAAAGGGGCCGAGCAGGAACTGCTGCCCGAGTATAAGAGCGACGATGACAAGGAGTTTGCCCGCAAGCTGCTACACAACGCCATCAACAACGCCGAGGCATACCGCAACCTGATGGAACAGAACACGAAGAACTGGAATATGGAGCGCCTCGCCTTCATGGATATCCTCATCATGCAGGTAGCTCTGGCCGAGATACTCTCGTTCCCCACCATCCCCACGACGGTGTCGCTCAACGAGTATGTGGAGGTGGCCAAGATGTACAGCACACCCAAGAGCGGAAGTTTCATCAATGGTATGCTCGACACAATTGTTAATCAATTGAAAAAAGAAAACAAATTGCGCAAGGCTTAATTGAATATTGCGTATCTTTGCATGAAATATTAATCATTAAAAAAGAGTAAACGAATATGTTATTGTTACAAGCACAAGCTGGAGGCGCTGCCTCATTCTTTGCATCACCCATCTTTATGATTGTGTTGATGTTCGTCATCATGTACTTCTTTATGATTCGTCCGCAGCGCAAGCAGCAGAAGGCCATCGAGGCATTCCGCAACAGCCTCAGCGCAGGTCAGCAGGTAGTGACCAGCGGTGGCGTGTACGGTACCGTGAAGGAGATCAACAACAACATCGTGGTGCTGGAGATTGCCCCCAGTGTAAAGATCAAGATTGACAAGTCGTCAGTATATGCCGACATGTCAAGCAATGCTCAGCAGAAGTAATGCCAAAGCAACAGCCCCGTCAGTTGGAGGCAACCAAACGATTTATTAGAAACTTCCTGCGTATCAACAATAGCAGGGAGTTTCTCGTGTTTTTGTTTTTCCTGTTGGTGGCCTTCATCTTCTGGTATCTGACCACGATGATGGGTGAGTATGAAATGAAGTATTCGCCCAAGCTGCGCCTCAAGAACGTGCCTAAGGAGCTGATGGTGATAGAGCCGCTGCCCGAGCGCATCGATGTGGTGCTCAAGGACAGGGGGGATAAACTGGTGGAATACAAGGCACGTGGCAAGTTCAAGGAACTGGTCATCGACTATAGCCAATATCCCAATGTGGTGGGGCGCACAGCAATCTATGGCAAGGAGTTGCCCAAACTGATTGCTTCGCAACTTTCGTCCTCGACCCAGGTGGTGTCGCTCTCGCTCGATACGCTACAATACTATGTGGCTCCGTCGCGCGGGGTAAAGGTGCCGGTACGTGTCAAGGGCCGTATCGAGGCCGATGGGCAGCACGGAATCCATCGCATCAGTGTGGTGCCCGACAGTGTCACCGTATATGCTCCCTCATCCTACACCGACTCGCTCAATGCGGTATACACGCCCGAAGTGCATTTTGTAGAACTCACCGACTCCGTGAATGAGACCCTCACATTGGACGCTTGCCGTGGTGTCAAGTTTGTGCCCGCTGAGGTGCAGCTTCATGTGGCAGTGAGCCCCTATGTGACCAAGTCGGTAGATGTGCCCATCAGCGGCTACCTCTTCCCCTACGGCGTGTCGCTCAAGACCTTCCCCTCAAAGGCGAAGGTGACCTTCCGTATCAGCCTGAAAGACTATGCCAAGGTCACCGAGAAGGACTTTGCCTTGCAGGTGCATTACGCGCAGATTCAAGACAACCCCTCGGGAAAGGTCGCTCTACGTCTCGAAACACACTCCGACAATGTTTACAACCTTAAGGTAGACCCTGCCGAGGTGGACTATCTGCTTGAGGTCAATGCACTGCCTCTGCTCAGTAATCCCTGATGTTAGATATGTGTGCACCATATCCTTACAAGATTGCCATTGTGGGTGGTATCGGGAGCGGCAAGTCAGTAGTGTCGCGCCTGTTCCGTATGATGGGTGTTCCCGTGTACGATTGCGACAGCGAGGCCAAGCGGTTGATGAATGCTGATGCCGCCTTACGATGGACCTTGACTGAGGCTATTGGTGCGCAGGTGTACGGAGCCAACGGCTGTGTCGACCGTACCTTCCTCGCCTCCTATATGTTCGGTCATCCCGATCGTGTAGCCCTGGTCAATAGCATCGTCCATCCCGCTGTGCGTGCTCATTTTGCGGCTTGGGCTGCTAACATGGGTTCGCCGATAGTGGCTGTAGAGACCGCCATACTCTTTGAGTCGGGGATGGATGCCGACGTTGATGCCATTGTTGTGGTGCATGCATCGGAGGAACTGCGTCTCCAGCGTGCCATGCAGCGCGATGGGGCCGATGAGCAGTCCGTTCGCAGGCGTATGAGCAATCAGATGGCTCAGGAAGAGCTCCTGGCACGGGCAACTTATCGTATCAGCAACGATGAAACAGACTCACTCATAGCCCAGGTGCAGCGCGTGATAGGGGAGATAAGTGAAAAACGTATGTGAAACCGTGTTTTTTTCTCTGCCATAGCTTTTGCATTTCGCTCAGATTTCTTACATTTGTATTTCAATTAAACCAAAAGGATTTTTTCAAGTCAAATTTATAAACCATTAAAAAGAAAAAAACTATTATGCTTAAGACAATTTTGACCGTTGCCGGCAAGCCCGGTTTATATAAGCTCATCTCCAGTGGACGCAACATGCTTATCGTGGAGGCTATCGATGCCAGCAAGAAACGTCAGCCGGTGCACGCTGCCGACAAGGTGGTTTCGTTGGGCGATATCGCTATGTATACCGATGATGAGGAGGTACCCCTGTGGCAGGTGTTGGAGAATGTGAAGACCAAGTGCGAAGGCGCTCTCTGCGCTATCGACCACAAGAAAGCTTCTAATGAAGAGTTGGCCGACTTCTTTGCCGAGGTGCTCCCCAACTATGACCGCGACCGCGTATACATGTCTCACGTGCGCAAGCTTATCCAGTGGTACAATATCCTCGTATCGGCAGGTATCACAGAGTTTGTTCCCGAAGAGCCCGCCGCTACTGAAGAGGAGGCTTAAACTCCTTTATTGACACTACGCAATATCAAAAACAGTAAATAACGACAGAATGATGAAGAAGTTTCTTACCGTATGTATCCTTGCCAGTACCGTATCGTTTGGTGCCAGTGCGCAGGGTTTGTCAGGGCTGTTCAAGTCATTGACGGGTGGCAACAAGACCGAAACCACCACCACCGAGACCACTACCACAGAAAATGCTACTGGCTCCAATGTATTGGGCAACGTGCTTGGAACGCTTGCCGAAGGTGCTACAGGTACTGCTGCTACCGATGATAACACTGCCGTTTCGGGCTTGCTGGGCGGTTTGTTGGGCACATTGGCTGGTAACGGTACCACCAGTGCGAACGATGACGGCACTGCGCTCACTACCGACGGTGTCGTATCAGGCTTGCTGGGCTCTATCTTGAATGCTTTTACTACCGTTAACCAGCAGACGATTATTGGTACATGGAATTTCAAGGGCTCTGCTTTCGTGTTCGAGAGTGAGAATGCGCTGGCCAATCTCGGTAGCGATGCCATCGCTTCGCAGGTAGAGGCTAAGGTAGACAAGTATCTGGCTAAACTCAAGATTCAGGAGGGCTCCAGCACCATCACCTTCAACGAAGACAGCACCTGTGTGTTCACAGCAGGCAAGAAGACCCTTAATGGTACCTATGAGTTCAATCCCGAAACCAAGGAACTGAAACTTGCCTATGCCGGACTGCTATCTACCACCGCTTATCTCGTTTACGATGCAGGTACCATCAACATCGTTTACCAGAGCGATGGCTTGTTGCGCATCCTCAAGGCAATTGGCTCGATGAGCACCAACAGTACCTTGTCTCTGCTCAACACCTTGCTTGATCAATACGATGGATTGCGCATTGGCATGGCATTCACCAAGTAATCTCTTTCCTTGATTAATAAAAAGCGCGCGAGGCTGTAGCCCCGCGCGTTTTTTTGTAATGTGTCAGACTTTTTCTTTCCGCTTTTTGTACAGTTGGTATGAGTTGAATACGTTGTGCCATACGCTGTAGCATCCGCCGGCAATGGCGGTGACGGGAGTGAGGAAGGTGTAGGCCATCCAGATGGCGAAGACGGTGTTCTTCTGCCCAATGGCTTGTCCGGCAGCAATGTGGTCGTCCGAGGGACGGCCTATACGGCGCCCTACGGTGAACTGTGCCCAGCAGCAGACGAGGGTGACGAGCGCTATGCCGAGGAGCGTGGCTACAGGTACGTTGCTGTGTACGATAGAGCGTGTAGTGACGGCGATGGCCATGGTGAGAGCCACGGTCCATAGGTAGAAGGCGGCATCGCCTGTATTCTGCAAGCGGCGTGCCAGGCGTGGCATGGTGTAGCGGATAAGCCACGCGAGCAGTAGGGGGCAGATGAGGGTGGGGAACACGCGGCGCAGCACCAGGAGGAAGGTGCCCAGGAAGGTCTGCCCCTCGTGCGGATTGACCAGCGGCACGATAAGCGGGATAAACAATGCGGCGGCGATATTGATAAAGAGTATGTAGCTCGTCAGATGGGCGGCACTGCCACCGAGCTTTACACATACGACAGCGGCTGCACAGGCCGTGGGGCAGATGAAGCATATCATGGCACTCTCTACAAGCAACCGGCCAGGCAGATGAGGGAAGGCGATGAGCACACCGGCCATGAGGGCAAACATGCCCACCTGTATCAGCAGTAGCCACGCATGCCAACGGCAGGGCTTGAGCTCGGTGGGGCGCAGCTTGCAGAAGGTGAGGAACAGCATGCCGAAGATGAGCGCAGGTTGCAGTATGCTGATGGCACGGCTCATGAAGGCACCCGTCCCCTGGGGCAGGGGAAGAGCTGCATATATAAGATAGGAGAGGGCACCCAGCACCATGGAGATGGGGAGTGCCCAGTTTTTGTAGAAGCGGAGAAGCATTATACCAGGTGTGCTATCAACTCCTCGCGGTCGCCATAGAGCATGTCGATGACGGGAATCTCGATCATTGTGTAGGCACCGGGCTGCTGGCGCATGGTGGCGCGGGCTACATTGACCAGCACCTGACTGGTGAGGGCGGGATTGTTGATGCGCATGTTGAACTCGAAGAGCTGGTTCTGTGTCGTGCCCGATACGCCCTTGCGTGTGAGGTTCACGCCGTGGCCCATATCCTTGAGGTCGTCGACGCAGGGTACCTGTATCACGTGGGTCTCATCGTTCACAAAGTAGGCATCGGCCTTGATGGCGGCGGCTACGGTGTCGAAGTCGTAGCCCTCCTTGAGCTCGATGTATACCATGCGGCGATGGATGCCTGTGCCTACGGGGATGGTCATGGAAAGTGCGTTCTGTACTCCCTCGATAGCCTTTACGGCTACCGTGTGGCCCATGCTCATGCCGGGACCGAAGTTGGTGTAGCTGATGCCCTTGGGAGCGAGGCTCTGCATGAGCGAGCGTACGATGGAGTCGCTGCCCGGGTCCCAGCCTGCCGAGATGATGGCTACGGTGCCGTGCTCCTTGGCTGCTGCATCGAGCGAGCGGCGCAGGTCTACAATCTTGCTGTGGATGTCGAAGCTGTCGACGGTGTTGATGCCCAGTGCCAGACACTCCAGTGCATACTGCTCTACGCTGCGTGTGGGAGTGGCAAGGATGGCTACATCCACGTCGTTGAGTTCACTGATGTGCTTCACCACGGGGTAGGGGGCCAGCTCTGCTGGCTTGTCGGCATCACCGTTGCGGCGCACTACGCCTACCAGTTCCATATCGGGTGCTGCTTCCAGTGCTTGCAGGGCAAACTTGCCTATATTGCCATATCCTACGATGGCTACTCTAATCTTTTTCATCTTAATCTCTATTGATAAGTTATCCTATAATGGGCGCAAAATTAACATAAAATTTTGGGATATAACGCGGACACGTTGCAAAATGTTATCTCCTTATCCATATCTTGCGGGTAGCTGTGCCATCTGCCGTGGTGACGCTCACGATGTAGGCTCCCTCGGGCCAAGCCGCAGTGTCGATGGCTGCCTTTGCTGTTTGTGGAGCAATGGCGCTGACGGTGTATCCCTCGGTGTCGTATACCTTTATTATATGAATAGGTGTGGTGGAGCTGGCGTAGAGGTTCTCCCCTTGCGTAGCTACCGTGATGCCGTCGTCGTTGAGGCTGCTGATGTCGCTGGGTGTACGCAGCCAGAAGCTCATGGCGTTGTACTCGTAGGGCTGGAGCTCGGTAGCCTGATCGCCGATGACCGATGCTATGATGACGGCATACTGTCCTATGGGTGCGTTGAGGCGGTGGGTAATTTTCAGCTCCTTGGTCTCGTTGCGCCCTAGGGAGAGAGCGCTGACGGCCGAGTTGCCCACCATCTGCTCTGCGCGGTTGAAGAAGATTGCTGCAAACTCGCCATCGTCATAGTCGCCCTTGTTGGTGATGGGGGCGGTGACGGTGAAGAGGTCGTTGGGATGGATGGTGCTGCTGCCGTCTTGTGCTGTGATGGTGACTGCTCCATTGAGCTGGAACATGCCGGGGAATACGGGCTTGGCATTGACCTTAGTCTCGGTCACCATCAGTTCGTCGGGACCGATGGGTGTGAGGAAGCTGCGCGATGAGTTGGTAGAGTCACACACGGCCACGATGTCGTAGTCGCCCGCCTCCACTTCAATGGCATCGGTGCTGTAGGTGAAGGTGCGTGTGGTGCCCTTGGGAATACGTGTGAGGATGACGCCTACGTACTGGCGCACTATGGAGCCGTCGGTAGTCTGCTTCTGCATCAGCACACCGAGGTAGGAGAAGAATTCCTCACCCTCGTTCTTCACCGTGAGGCTGAACGATGCCTTGCGTCCGTTGTATAGCGGTGTGAGCACTTTGGGCTTGGCCGTGAGCGACAGCTTCGATGAGTGGGCCGGCTCGTTGAATATGGTACCCATGGGACCTACCCTCACGGAGAGGTAGTTGGGCATGTTGACCGGCGCGTTCATCTTGATGTAGTCCGTGGTGCCCTCCTCCTTGTGTATGAGGTAGAGGCGGTAGCTGCCATCGACAAGGTCGGCCGGTATGGTAAACTTGAAGGTGGCGCCTTGGGTACCTCCCGTGAGTTCGGTGAGGTTCTTCAGCTGCTTGGTCGATAGGATGACGCATAGCGAGTCGCTGGCGGTGTAGAGCGCGGCCGACACCTCGCCGGTGAAGTTGCGCAGTCCGCAGTTATAGAACGATGCCGTCACCTTGGTCTCCTCGCCGTTCATCACGGCAGCTGCCCCAGGGATGATTGCCTTGTTGAGGTGCAGGTGCGCCACGTGAGTGGAGTTCTCTGTTGGTGGCTGTATCTGTGTGAGGGCCGATTGCAGGTAGTTGTATCCGCCCATGCCGCTACCGATGCCCAGCACCTCGGGGTTGAGCGCTGCCGATTGGTAGTAGCCGTCGCTCATGCCGCCCCAGCCCCAGTTGTAGTGGAAGAGTCCGAAGGCATCGTAGCCGTCGCACACGAAGGCATGTCCACCCTCTACGCCCTCGCCGAAGTGAAGGATGGGTCGTCCCTCGTCGAGCTCGGCGCGTAGCATGGCCTCCCAGTCGGCCTCGTTGAAGTAGGTGCGGTCGATATACTCCATGTCATCGTCGTAGCCGAAGTTGCGCTTCAGTGCATTGGCGATGTCCTTGGCTGTGGCACCGCTGCCGTAGGGCACATAGTCCATGCGACAGGCCACGCCCACATGATAGCTCAGCAGGGCCACGGCGTCGGCCTGCTTGTCGGTATAGGTGCCGTTGTAGCTGTCGAGCATGTTGGCCCAGTCGTAGGTGGCCTCTTCAAAGTTGACCGAGAGGGCGATGCCCAGCGATGAGGTGGAGTAGTTGCGGCTGCCTATACCCTTCTCGGGGTAGCGGTGAAACTTCATGATCTGTGCTGCTGCCGTAGCCACACAGCCTACGGGCATGGCGTTGCCCGCTTCGTCCTTGGGGCACAGGCGGTTGAAGGGTGCGTCTTGGTTCCACTCGATGCCGTCGAGCAGGGGCTTTACGCCTTGGCCTATGGAAGACCTTTGCAGTGTGGCGCTGTAGTCGCTGTCGTCGATGAGGATGCGCTGCTCGTCGAGCGCCTTTATCTGCTGGCTATATCCGTCGAGCAATGCCTGCAACTGTATGGGCATATTGTCGTACGAGAAGTTCCCTTCCAACGAGTATCCTAAGATTTCATGGGCGCGGTCATCGGCCGCTACGAGCACGAATCCCTGTCCGCTTGTGGCATTGAAGGCATAGACCTGCTCATCGCCGGCTTGGCGCGTGGCAGTGGGTGATACGTAGTGGAGCTGTGTGCCCTGTCGGGTGGCCGTAGTCAGCTGAGATGTATAGAAACGCTCGGCGATGGCGTGTGCCTCATCCACTGCGATGCGGCGAGCCCATGCGTTGGTACTGCTCAGAAGAAGTGCTATGTTTACACAGATATGAAATAGTCTTTTTATCATAAAAAACAATAAAACACAATGCAGGTGCAAAGATAGCAACAAACGAGCAAATAAGCAATGCTCAGGCTTACCGTACTATGGCAAACCTGCTCTCGTCGGGTGTGGCATCGGGCTGTACGCTGCTCAGGGTGTATGAGGTGTAGTCGCCGTTGGTGTGGTGCATCATGATGGTGACGATGCGCTTGGTACCTTTGTCGTAGCGTGCCTCCACCTTGCTGATGCCCCCGCGCGCCTTCTCGTCGTCGATTTCTACCTCTATGATGTGGCAGTCGTCGATCTCGTCTACGTGGAGCTTTGTCATATAGGCCTCGGCTTCGTGGTAGTCGCCCGTCATGGCAGCCAGCAGCATGATGCGCATCATCTTGGCTGTGCCGCTCTTGGCACTCATCACGCGGCGCTTACCCTTGGTGACCATCATCACCTGCATGCCGTTGATGACGAAGCAGTCGCCCGCAGGCTCGTCGTAGTGGATGGCCATGAGCCCCGGGGCATACTGGAAGCTGGCCGTGCTGCTGACGGTCGTTCTCAAGATGGCTACGTACTTGTCTTGCTGTAGGCGCGACACGATACTGGTGGTCGTGCTGCCTGCCTGCTTGATGGCATCGAGCACGGTGTGGTCCTGCGCTGTAGCGAGGAGGGGGGCTGCAAGAAGCAGCAGGGAGAGGAGGGCTTTTTTCATGAGTTATGATTTTTGATTTATGAATTATGATTTGTGAATTATGAATTGTGAATTGTCAATTGTGAATTGTGATCGTTGACAGCAGCTCTGCTGCTTTTATAAAACTTGCGGAACAGGTAGGGCTGCAGTGCGTAGGAGATGACGACGGTGGACGTCATGCCGATAACGGTGACCAAGCCCACGGAGCGTATGGCGGGGTGCACGGCAAAGAACAGCGAGCCTACACCTACCAGCAGCACGAAGGCCGAGAACACGATGGCCGACTTGTGGGGCAGCAGCAGGTCGCCCGTGCCGCGATGTCGCGCCAGCAAACCCTCCATGATGAAGATGCTGTAGTCCACACCGATGCCGAAGATGAAGGTAGACACTACGATGTTGATGAGGTTGAACTGCATGCCCGTCATGGCCATCACACCTATAACGATGTACCAGCTTAGTGCCATGGGTAGGAAGGCGATGACAGCGAGCAGCACGCTGCGGAACGATACGAGCAGCACCACGAACACGAAGGCCATGGAGATGTAGAGCGCCGTATTGAAATCGTCGTTGATGAGCTCCACCGTCTGTCCCGTGTAGTAGTAGGGGTCCACCACCAGGAAGTGGGGCGAGGCTGCGTTCACGGCATCGCATAGGGGCGTGAGCTGCTCTTTAGGCACTTGCACGGGGAAGAATATCATATAATTCTCGCCACTCTTCTCGATGATTATCGACTGCAGCATCGCAGGCAATGCCTCGCTCTCGAAGATATAGTTCGGTTCATAGTGTGCCGTGGCCATATCGAAGAAGGGGGCATACATAGGAGTGTTGAGCCCGGTCTGGGGGGCATGCTTGTCGATGAGGTCGCTCACACGTGCCAGGCGCTCCTCGTCCCAATAGCCGTGCCACTGGGCCAGGCGCTCGCGCTGCTGCTCCTTCGACACGAGCAGTCCCGCGGGGTTGGTATAGCTGCGCAGCAGTCCGTCGGCCTTGAGCGTGTCGAGCACGGCAGCCAATGCGTGAGCATAGGTGATGGCGCTGTCGGGGTGAGCGGCCGAAGCGGCAAAGTAGGTGGTGGTGCATCCCGAGGGCGACTTCGAGGCCAGCAGGTCCATCGTGCGCTGCACATCGGGCTCGGTGTATCCGATGTTCTTCAGGTTGGAGTCGAAGGTGAGTCCGCGCGAAGCGATGATACACACCACGCTCACCACCACGATACCCCACACGAGCAGGGGCTTGCGGTCGAAGGGGTAGCTGTTGATACGGTCGATGAGTGCAAAGGCACGGTGGCTGCGGCGGGTGCGGCGCTTGCTGAAGAAGTGTGGCAGATAGAAGAGGCAGAAGAGCGTGGTACCCACAATCTCGAAAGCGGCAAAGAAGCCGAAGTCGCGCAGCAGCTCGCTCTTGGTGAGCAGCAGTCCCATGAAGGAGCCTATCGTGGTGAGTGCACCGAGGATGACGGGGCGTGTCTGGTCGCGCAGTATCTGTATGGGGTCTTCCACATACTTCGTATGGGTGAGCACATGCAGGCAATAGCTCAGTGCCACGCCCACTACCACGGCACCCAGCCCCAGCACCATCAACGACATCTTACCCTTGATGAGATACACCATGCCCAGAGCAAAGATGCTGCCATAGACGACGGGCATCACCATGAGCGGGATGGTGCTTTTGTTGCGGAAGCACAGGGCGATGACAAAGCAGATGACCAGCAGCGCCACGCCCATTGTGCGCACCAGGTCGAGCTTGATGCGGGTAGAGTTGTAGGCGCTCTGTATGGGCGAACCGCTATAGCCTATGCGCACATCGGGATAGCTCTCCTCCACCTGGGCGATGGCCTCCTCCATCTCGGCCACCAGCTGTCCGTTCTTGCCCGACTCGCTGGAGCTGATAGAGGGGAATATATAGCCTTGGCAGATAGTCTCGTCGCCCGTGAAGAGGTGATTGTCGACAAGTGCCATCTGTTTCGCTTCGCCACTGCCACCAAACTGTCCGGCAAGGCGCTTGGCCAGCACGCTACGCAGCCCTATGGGGTCGTGTGTCACAAGCGGCTGCAGCATGCTCCCCATCTCTGAGAGCAGCATGTCATAGTTCTCGGCCATCACCTGCGCCACATTGTCATCGGTGAGCAAGCTGTCGATATGGGCATAGTCGCCCGGCTCGATGTACGAGGGCAGGTTGCCCAGCATATACTCCACTGCACCGGCGAGCATATCCTCATCGAGCACATAGAGCGTAGAGGCCACATAGTGGTGTGCGGTATCCATCTCCTCCAAGAGTGTGAAGAACTCGTCGCACGCCTCGGTGAGCACGTAGGGCTCCACCTCCTCGCTCTCGGGCTCGAAGATGACCGTGATGCGATCCTTCACCTTCAGGTCGGCAAAGGCCAACTGCCCGCTACCCGTGTCGGCCGCAGGTACCAGCTTGGCAATATCTTCCTCCAAGTGAAGCTTAGAACCTAAAAATCCGAACACGCCCAACGTGACCGCGAGCGAGAGGTACATGACCACCTTATGCTTGCCGAAATAGCGGTATGCCGCTACTGTGATGTCCGATGCTTTCATCCTGTTTCTCTTTATAAATAAACTATTCTACTCTACTCGGGTATATCTCAAGTGTATAGTCCTCCGTTGATGGAGATGACCTCACCGGTGATGTAGCTCGATCGTTCCGAAGCAAGGAACGAGACGAGGTCGGCCACCTCCTGCGCATTGCCGAAGCGCCCCATGGGGATACTCTGCTTGAGTGCCTCTTCATCGAGTCCCTCGGTCATGTCGGTAGTGATGAATCCCGGTGCGATGGCGTTGACCGTGATGTTGCGATTTGCCACCTCAAGGGCCAGTGCCTTGGTGGTAGCGATGAGTGCTCCCTTGGCTGCCGAGTAGTTGCACTGCCCGGGCAGTCCCTTGATGCCGCTCACCGATGCCATATTGATGATGCGCCCGTGGCGCTTGCGGGCCATACGCTTGAGCACGGGTTGTGTGACGTGGTAGAAGCCGTCCAATGTGGTATTGATGACATTGTGCCACTGGGCATCCTCCATAAAGAGCAGTACGGCATCGCTGCGCATACCGGCATTGTTGACGAGTACGTTGATATAGTCGTCCTTGCCGTGAGACGAGGCCCAAGCCTCCAGTGCGGCATGCGTAGCCTCCTTGTCAGATACGTCGAAGGGCAGCAGTTCGGCTGTGCCGCCCTCGGCCTCAATCATTTCTTTCACTTCGATAGCCTTCTGCTCGGCCGAACGGTAGTTGATGAGTATGGCAAATCCGTCTTTGGCCAACTGCAGGCAAACAGCACGGCCTATGCCGCGCGAGCCACCGGTAACTAATGCGTATTTCATATTTTGAGTTTGTGAGTTTTTTAGTTTATGAGTTTCAATTCATCACCTACCACATATCCTGCTGTTTGTATCGAGGCCATCAATACCCCGAGCATACCGTGCAGGGTGAGGTTCTGCCCTGTGAAGAAGAGGTTGGGGATGGGCGATTTGGGAGTGAGGATAGTCTGCATCAGTGCATCGCAATCCTTGCGTATGCCGTAAGCCGAGCCCTGCACCGTGCCTGTATAGTCGCGGTAGGTAAGCGGACTGCTGGTATACACCTTCTCAATGTTGCCTGCCAGCTCGGGAATATAGCGCACGGCAAGCTGTATGGCCTCTTCGGCCTTACGCTGCTTGAATTCCTTGTACCCCTCGGGGCGATGTCCAATGCGGCTGTCGCTCCACTCGGCTACCTGTTCCCACAGCATCGGGGTGAGGAGGTCTACGGTCGTAGCATAGCCCTCAGCACTGGCTGGCGGGCAAGCGAAGTTGATGAAGAGACTTTCCGTGGGACTCCCCTTGCCATAGTCGGCGTGCCAGATATCGGGCATCTCGTGGATATAGATGCCTCGGTTGCGGTACTTCACGGTATGCGGCTTCAGCATCAGCTGAGTGGTAAACATGCCATAGCTGTTGACCAAGTTGTTGATGCGGCGGCGGTAGATGTTGCGTATCATGCTGCTCTCCTTGATGAGGGCAAGCGTGGTAGCGGGATGGGCATTCGACACGATGGTACGGGCTGTATACACATTGCCATCGGCTGTAATGACCTCGGCTATGCGCCCCTGACGCTCCACCAGTTCGGTCACTCGAGCGCGTGTGACAAGGGTGCCGCCCATCGCTCTGAACTGGTCGGCAATATGGTGTACCAGTGTGCCTCCACCGCCTTGCAAGCGGTAGGAGCCCTGGATGAATGAGTTAATCGACTGCGAGAAAGCATAGAGCGGGAGCTTCTCGGTGAGTTCGCTCTTGACACAGCCGCCTACGATGACTTGGCGTAGCACGGGACTCTTCATCTGCTCATTGAAGAAACGGTAGGCCGAGGTGGTGAAACTCTCGGTGGAGAAGATATCCCAGTCGGGGCGGAGCGAGTCGTATAGGTGGTCGCTGATGCCTCTGAACACATCGACCAAAGCCGTGATGCCCCGACGGTCGTCGGGGAACTGCTCCACGAGGGTCTCAATGAAGCGGTCGTAGTCGTGTGAGAAGCGGTAGGACTGTCCTTGATAGATGACCTCCTCGAAGCAATCATCATCGAGACGGTGCCAGGGAAGTCCCTCAAGGTTGAAGTACGCTACCAGTGGATGCATCATCTCGCCCTTGCCTACGCCACCCACGTAGTGGAAGCCCGTGTCGAAATGGTGACCCGCACGGCGGAATACCTGGAAGGCACCACCTATCTCGGTACCCTGCTCAAGGATGCAGACGTTCAGGCCCTGCTTGGCCAATGCATAGCCACAGCCAAGACCGCCGAGTCCGGCACCGATAATGATGACATCGTATTGCTGCATAAGCGAAAATCTTTTCTGTTCTATTTGTTCACGCATAGCTCCCCACTCAGTGTGAGGTATGCCTGCTCCTGCCCATCTACATTGGCTTTGATGGCATAGCCCTCCTCGCTCTCGGTGAGGCTGACGAGTATCTGCAGTTCCTCCTCGCTGGCAGGGGTGAGCAGGGAGATGAAGCGGCAGTTCTTGATGTTGGCAAAGCTCAGCGGAGCATCTGCTATCTGTTGGGCACACTCCTTGACCATCTCTACGGTGCATACACCTGGCGAGATGGGGTTGCCGCGGAAGTGGCCTTTATAGATCTCGTGGTCGGGGTTGAGCGTTACGCGGAAGATGGTGCCCTCCTCGCGGCGTTCAACGGAGTTGATAGTAAAGTATCGGTTCAGTAACATTTCTCTTGTAGTTTTCATTATCGCTGTCCCCATCGCCTCTGCCATTCCTTGTAGAAAGCGGGAGCAGCCAGCTCTGTCTCGTGATTGTCTTCGCGGACAAAATGTTGGGTTGTAGTGGCTTCGGTCATCAGCGCCCGATCGCTCTTGCGGAGTATCTGGTAGCGGTAGATGATTTTCGAAGCGTGGGTAGGCACATACTCGATGCGCACGATGATGGTTTCCTCGTAGGGGATGACCTGTCTGTATTGTATCTGCAGGTCGGTGACGGGTACGATGTATCCGTGGTCGAGGAAGGAGAGGTACTCGAGTCCGTACTTGTGCCCGAAAGCTTCACGTGCGGTCTCCAGGTACTTCACATAGTTGCCATGCCATACTACGCGCAGTGCATCAATGTCGTAGAACGAGATGGTGCGCTCATACTCTGCCCATAGCAAGGGTAGGTCGGTCTTACTTGCTTTCATCGGTGGCCAACTTCATCTTGCAGGTAGCCACCAGTTGGTCGGCCACCTTGGTCTCTGCCGTGATAAGGGTGATATCATTGATTTCCGACACGATGCGTATGGTCGTATGCAGTGTGTCGCCTTTAGCGGGGTAGAAAGTGAAACGGCAGTTCTTCACGTCGCCTATATAACCCAATTTGACGCTGTCGGCCTCCACAAGGTGCTTGTACCCTGTGTAGGCCGCAGCAGTCTGGGCTATATGCTCAATGATACCTACTTCGGCAAACTTGTCCTCGATGCAGAAGATGTTGTCTTCGCGTATGGTGAGGCTCGACGAGTAGTTCTTCTCATTGATGCGGCTGAATGAGTCGAGCATCACGATGGGTGCCCGCTGCGGTATCAGCTGCTCGATGTCCGTAGTGGTATACGACATAATCAAGCCAAGCGAGTGTATACAAACTCGTACAGGTCGCCGAAGGTGCGGATAGTTCCTATCTCAGAGTTCTGGATGGTAACGCCGAACTCCTCGTCGATGAGACCTACCATATCTACAAGGCTCAGGCTGTCGAGGTGCAGGGTCTCCTTGATGGGAGCCTCGGCAGTGATTTCAGAGGTTTCTACTTCAAATTCATCGGCTAGGATAGTGACCATCTTCTCAATCATTTCGTTCTTTTCCATTGTTCTTGTCGTTTTGTTATTGTTAATTAAATGTTCTTGATTACTAAGGTCGAGTTGGTACCGCCAAATCCGAATGAGTTGCTGAGGAAGGTGTCAAACTCGTAGTTGTCGACACGCTTACCCGGGATATTCAGCTTGGCTGAGTCCTCATCGGGGTTCTCGAAGTTGAGGTTGGCAGCCACGAACTTGTTCTTCATCATCAAGATGGAATAGATGACTTCGCTGGCACCTGCCATCCACATCTCGTGGCCGGTCTGCCCCTTGGTGGAGGTCACGTAGGGCATCTTGTCGCCAAATACGCTGTAGATAGCCTTGGCCTCGTTGGTGTCGCCGATGTGGGTCGATGTGGCGTGGGCGTTGATGTAGCCAATCTCTTCAATGCCGACTCCTGCCTCACGCAATGCCATCTCGAGCGATGTGCGGGGACCGTCGACGTTGGGCGAGGATATGTGGTCGCCGTTCGATGAGAAGCCGTAGCCCAGCACCTCAGCAATGATGGGTGCACCGCGCTTGACGGCCGACTCGTAGCTCTCAAGGATTACCGTTGCGGCACCGCCACCCGGCACCAGACCGTCGCGGTCGCGGTCGAACGGACGTGAAGCACGTTCGGGAGCATCCTCACGGGTGGAGAAGGCACTGATGCCGTCGAAGCTACCTATCGAGAAGGGGTTCACCTCCTGAGCGCCACCACACACGATGCAGTCCTGCAAGCCCCACTTGATGAGCAGCGAGGCCAGGCCGATGGCGTGTGAGCCGCTGGCACAAGCACCCGAGATGGTGAGGTTGATGCCGCGCAGTTTGAAGAGGCAGCTGAGGTTCATCGTCACGGTGGAGTTCATCGACTGGAAGATGGCACCCGAGCCTACCAGGCGGGTGTTCTTCTTCTCGCGCATGATGTCTACACTCTTCACCACGGCATCGGCACTGCTGTCGTTGCCGTAGAGGATACCCACTACATGGTTGTTGATATACTCCTGGTCCAGCCCAGCCATCTTCAGTGCATCGGCCGTAGCGAGGTAGGCATACTGCGCCTCCTCGGGCATATATACACGGTGTGCACGGTCTACGATACCTTTCAGGTTGGGTGTATCGAGCTTGGCTGTCAGTCCCGACTGGAACCCCATCTCCTTGCGTACAGGGTCAAATACGATACCGGACTTCCCGGTATACAGTGCCTCCTTCACCTCGTCCAATGTCTTGCCGAGGCAGGAGTATATACCCATTCCGGTGATTACTACTCTTCTGTTCATTATCCTATATTATATAAATGTTTCTTCAATTCGTTGAAAAGGTGATTGCGCTTGGCCGCCAATGCCTTGATGGCCTGCTTGTCGCCAAAGTGGAAGTTCCACACACCGCGCGTCTTGGCAAACCACCGCTGATAGTAGATGACCACGAGCACCATCAGCACGAAGGTGATGACGTGGCCGATGGCTCCCAGCCAGTTGCCGCAGCAGAGCATCACCAGTGCGGGGATGATGCAGCAGAGCGGGAAGGTGATGAGCGCCATGGAGCCCACGTTGAATGAGCTGATAAACATGGGGTCGATGGCTCCGTTGATTTTCAGTCGGTGGAATAGCTTGGGCACGAGGAATACAGGCCACGTGAGGGCAAGGCCCGAGACGAACAGGGGCAGTGTGGCTATCAGCACCAGCAGGCGTGCGATGAGGTTACCCATGCCGGGGCGCTTGGCCAGCACCCAGTCGCGCATGCCGAGCCTGCGGGTCTCCTCATCCACCTCGCGAGCCTCCTTATATATATTGTCCATAGCCTCGGGGTCCCTGGCCTTGGCAGCCTCGAGCGCGACGAAGAGCTGCTTGTCTGCTGCCAGCTTGTCTACCACATAGTCGGGGTTGCGCCCATCCTTGCGGGCATACTCCTTACCGAACTCACTGCCCCGCAGGTAGTCGATGGCGGTGTAGTTGTCCAGGTCGGTGATGTTGAGCATCATGTCGCCTATCTGCTTCTCCACGAGCGCGTTCACCTCACGGATGGTCGTGCGGGGCTTCTCCTTGTACTTCTCGTAGTAGGGCGATAGGGCAATGGGGGTACCAAACTGCACCATCATGTTGTAGCGCGGGTGGAAATACTCCTCATAGTGGTGGGCAAAGGGCTGTATGTAGATTTCCTTCTCGTAGTGGGCCGTCTCGGCAGCCTCGAAGGCCAGCTTCAGATAGGCCAGCGAGAAGTAGCCCAGCCAGCGCTTGTCCTGATGTCCCGACTCGGGGAAGAGCATCAGTGTGCGTCCCTCGCTCAGCACGCGGCGAGCCACCTCGAAGGTCTTGTCGTTGCCTGCCATGGCCGCCTTGCCCTCAAAGCCCAGGCGAGACACAGGCAGCAGCCCCAGTCCGTCGAGCAGGGTGCTGAAGAGTTTGTTCTTGAACACGTCGCTGCGCACCATACAGTAGGGCTTGCGGTCCTTGATTACGATTTCGGTGTTCAGCGGGTCGTTGAGGCAGTTCTGGTGATTGCCCACCAGCAGCGTGGGTTGGCCAGGTTTAGGTAGGTTCTCCACTCCGATGGAGTAGATTTTGGGGTAGTAGAGCGAGTTCACCATCATCACGTAGTTGCGGAAACCACGGTATATCAGTCCCCCGCGTTCATTCTCATTCTTACCGTCCATTTCGTCTTTCTATTAAATTTTTCATGTCGCTGGTAGCACCACCGCCCGTCGCTCCGTTTGGTGGGGTGCAGTCAAGTTTTTCCTAAAAATGCAAATCGAACGGCAAAATTAGGGCTTTTTGTTTATATCCGAATGGTCAAAAATGATACAACATTGTTCAAAAACTCGCAATCCATGTGCGGCGTTTGTTTTTATCGTTATATTTGCACCACAAACTACACGAACAGCTTATGGAAGATTGTGGATACGGCACCCGCCTGCTCACCTCGGCCGATGTGGCTACCGACCAGCCCGTGGAGGCCGACCGCTTTGCCATATCGCTCTGCACGGGAGGCAGCGCCTCGGTGACCGTCAACCTCGACAGCAGCTGCATAGCAACGGGCGACATACTCTTTGTAGCGCCCCACGACTTCGTCCACTTCATCGCCGTCAGCCCCGATTTTGCCCTGAAGCAGATCTACGTGACGCGGATGGATCTCATACGCGAGGCCGCCATGCAGGTATTACCCTTCATAAAGGATGTAGACTCCTCGCGGGCCTTCTTCCTCAGAGAGAAGGAGAACTACAGCAAGGGAGAGCACATACTCGCGGACTTCAGCACCATATACGACTTCATCACCCTCGTGTTGGCCAACCCCGGGAGTGCCAGCAAGTATGAGCAGGGCGTGTGCATCTTCCGCTGCCTGCTGCTCGCCCTGCGCGACAAGGTATCGGTGCGCCACAGGCAGGAGCTACCGAGGGGTGCAGGCAGCGCGCTGGGCCACTACAACAAGTTCGTGCTGCTGCTCAGCAAGCACTGCAAGGAGCACCACGAGGTCACCTTCTATGCCGACAGCCTGCACGTGACCTCCCAGTACCTGGGGCGCATATGCCGCAAGTACGACGGGCGCGGCGCCAAGGAGATCATCAACGACACGCTGATACTGCAGATGAAATCGGCCATCAAGAACACCGAGCTCACGATGAAGGAGATAAGCTACGAGTACAACTTCCCCAACTTCTCGGCCATGAGCCGCTTCTTCCACCACCACACGGGAATGACGCCCACACAGTTCCGCACCATCTCCCGCGAGGGCCAGCGCGGAGGGTAGGCGGCAAAGTGCACCTTCTTGTGTACAAAAAGTGTACAAATAAGTGTAAATCTTTTTGGCTTAACTCTTATGGCATTCAATGGATTACGCCAACAAAAGTGTACATCTGCTGTTTGAGGCGATTTATTCCCGATTGTCCAATGGAATAGACTAAGCCACCGAATAGTCTTATGCCATATTACCGATATATATTACTCCAAGTTGCCGAATATGAATTTATTTTATTACTTTTGCAAAAATCTTGCAATCTTATTGTTATGGCAGCTAAAGTTAAAGGCGTATTGGTCCTGATAGGAGTATTCCTCATTTATTGGTTGGGAATGTCATTCACAACAGGTTTTTTGTATAATGTGTTTTCTTCGTTCGTTTTATCAGTCTTTGCAGCTCAACTGATTTTCTCGTTTCCTTTCTTGTATGTCATGTTCAGGAAATCGAAGATTGCTTTAATTGGTGAAGAGACCGTTAACGAAAAGACTTGCCCTTGGTGGGTCCTATTGGGTCTTGGACTTGCAATTGCATTAATAGCAAGAGTCTATTATCATCTTTTCAGTCCTTACTCGGTTGGTTCCGAAAATATCACTTATCATGGATTGGAAGGGATTTGTATGTTTATGAGTAATGTGTTGATTTATCCTATAATAGAAGAACTGTTTTATAGGAAATGGATGATTACGTATCTTGAAAGAAAAGATGTCAAGCCTATATACATATTTCTTATTACATCATTTCTGTTTTTCTTTATTCATACGAATACCCAATACATGTATTTTCGATTTGACACGTTGCTCTCTGGAGCAATATTGTATTATATCTATACCCGCTATCGTAATATAAAGTATTGCATATCTGTACATATTATATGTAACTTGGTTGTGAACTTAATTTCTATCGCAAATCAACATATGTTATTATAACATCTGATACTACAACCGACTTATGTCAACTGTAACAGGTGAAAACAAGTTTCTTTATTAATTGCCAGAAAACATCCCACCACCTTTTCTGCTACATCCCAACTTCTATTTCCAAGCTTGTAACCTTTCATCATCGCTGTTACATAGTACCAAGATTATTTCTCCCTGCAAAGAGAAACATTTCTCCCTGCAAGGATAAAGTATTCTCCCTGCAAGGAGAAAAGTTTCTACCTGCAAGGAGAAAAAGCGAGAGACAAAGAGGTGCTGGAAAACAACAGGTAAGAGGCTACGATTAGGCTCTATCGTTGTCTGAAAAGCCTCACAGCTTCGCAACCTCTATGAGCGAGCAACGAAAAATGTGTAAAAACACATGCCCAAAGGCAGATGTACACTTTTGTTGGCATAATCCACTGAGCATTATCGTAGTTAAGCCGAAAAAATGTACACAAAATTTACACCTTTTGTACACAAAAAGTACACATTTCTGGCTGTTCTTGGAGTTTCAAGAAATGCCAGTTCCTTAGACACCATCCAATCTTAGACACTCTTCAAATACTCTCCTGAGGCAAAAATAAGTGCTGTGCCATATCAGCCGATAGGCAAACTCTTTATACCTTTGCAGCCCTCAAAACAAATCTACAAACTGTAAAAGCAAATCAGTATGGAACGGGAAAGAACGGCATCGGTACAGCAACGCGAGAAGGAAATCTTTCGGGTGACGTGGATAGGCAGCATCGTGAACTTCGGGCTGCTGGTGTTCAAGTTCGTGGCGGGTATCGTGGGGCATAGTGCCGCTATGGTGGCCGATGCCGTGCACTCGCTTTCCGACTTTGTTACCGATATCGTAGTGATAGCCTTCGTGCGCATCTCGGGCAAGCCCGAAGATGAGGACCACGGCTACGGGCACGGCAAGTACGAGACCTTGGCTACGGCCATCATCGGCATCGTCCTCTTCTTCGTGGGTGTGGGTATATTGGTCAATGGCGCCACGACGGTGGCCGACACCCTCGGAGGCCAACCCTTGGAGGCGCCGAGTCTCATCGCATTGGTAGCGGCGGCAGCGTCCATCATACTCAAGGAACTGCTCTACCGATACACCATACACGCAGGCAAGCGGCTCCGCTCGCAAGCCGTGGTGGCCAACGCCTGGCACCACCGCAGCGACGCCTTCTCCTCGATAGGCACACTGGTGGGTATCGCAGGAGCCATCTTCCTCGGTGAGCGGTGGCGCATACTCGACCCCATAGCTGCCATCGTGGTGAGTGCCTTCATCATCAAGGTAGCCATACAGCTGCTCAAGCCGTGTGTAGACGAACTCCTGGAGTGTTCCCTGCCTGCCGAGGTGGAGACACGGATACGCGAAATCATCCTCTCCTTCCCTGCGGTGAGTGCGCCCCACCACCTACGCACACGCCGTATCGGCAACCATATCGCCATTGAGGTACACGTGCGTATGGACGGAGCCACCCCGCTTGCCGCGGCCCACTCGGTAGCTACCGACATAGAGCAGCGGCTGAAGGCGGAGTTTGGAGAAGATACCCACATCGGCATACACATGGAGCCGGTGAAGTGAAAGTGTGCAAGAATGATTTATCTTTGCTCCGATGAATACAGTTTACACCAGCCATAGAGAGGAATGGAGAGCCTGGCTCTCGGCAAACTTCGACAAGGAAAAGGAGGTATGGTTCGTTTTTCCGATGAAAGCGGCCGGAGAGGAGGCATTGCCTACATCGATGCCGCGCGGAAACGTCCCGAGGAGTTTCAGAAACGCCTCGACAGCTTCATCAAGAAAACCCACGAGAACAAACTGATTATAGGCTACGGGGGCATTGACAAGTATTATAGGATAAATAGGGAGGGGGGATAGGTGTTTGCTCGTTTCAATAAGAGATAAGGCGGAATAGAGTTGTTGGTATGAATAAGTTATAGTCGCTTACATACAGCGTTCTTTACAGATTGCTTCGTATGCACGCAACACTTCCTTGAATTTTTCTTCTGCTGCCTTCTGGACATCTGGGCCAAGTGTAGCCACCTTGTCCGGATGATATTTGACGGCCATCCTGCGGTATGCCTTCTTTACCTCTTCGTTGGTTGCGTCAGGTGTAATCTCAAGAATCTTGTAGTTGCTGTCGTTGCTGGGGCGGAACTGAGCGAGGATGGAGTCTGCTTCACTCTGCGAAAGTCCTATAGAGGTTGCGATAGTCTCAAGGATGTCCGTCTCCTTTTGATGAAGACCATCACATGCGCCAAGTGCTACAAGATAGTGGTATAGCTGCAGACGCTGCGAGTAGTCCATGCACGAGCGTATCTGACCACATACCTCATATAGATTGTATTCCTTCTCCATAAGTCCTTGCATAATCTCTGCAGCCTCATCTCCTGCCTGTGGCCCGAAGTTCCTTGCAAAGAAGTTGCGAAGTGTCGAGAGTTCCTGCGATGTGGTCTTACCGTCAGCCTTGATGACCGATGCCGACAGCACCAGAAGGCTCATGAGGAAACTGTTCCTCTGACCCTGATTCCATGACTGCTGTTCTCCCTGTGCGGCAGTAGCCTCAGAGAGTTCCTCCAGTTTTGATGTGATATAATATCCAAGGATGCCCCCGATAGGCCCAAACAGCGCCCATCCGAGTACTCCTGTTATCCATTTCCCGAGTCCCATCTTGTTTGGAAAAGAGTGTAATGAGAAGGCAACAGATGATTATACGGAATAATTCTGACGTTCCACTGAAACCGTCAACGAAGGCGCCTGGACCTGATTACTTGGCTCTGAGCTTTTGGGCTTGCCGCCCAAAGAGAGCACAAGCATTCCCAACCAAAGTGCCAATAATGCAATCCAAAGTGCCTTCTGCCATTTCTTGAGCGACAGCCACCAGTATTTCACCTGTGCACGGAATACACACCATTTGGCATACAGTTTTTCCTTACGCATCTTCATTCCAGACGTACCATTGGAGGCGCGGCTTCGCTTGATGTTCTTTACGCGAATGCTTGTACTTTCAGAAACCCGCTTCTCTGAGATGACGGCCTTCAAGGTTATGGTCGTTTTTCTTTTTGAACGTGAGATGACAATACGCGTGCTACCGCTGTCTGCAACAGGAATGGTATAGCACTTATAGCCCGAGTCGATTGCCAAAAGCAAAGAGTCAGGACAGGCATCGCAGCGCCACTCGACATCGATGAATTCGCCTTCCGATGCCGACTTCTTATTCGTAGAGAGTGATAATCTCTTTTTCATTGGGTTGAATGTGTTTTATATTATGCCCTTCCTGCAAGTCCACCAGTGCCGATGACAGGACTCGAACCTATATCAATCATTCCATTTAACGCGTTTAGGGAATGAGCATTCTTTCTTGAACTACATCGGCTGTACACATGGAAAAAAGACATTTACGCTGCAAAGGTAGAAGATTGTCGCCGAAAGAATATTATGATTTTCAGTATGGGAATGTTCAAAATTTTACGTTTAAGAAAATTTACTAAGCGTATAGAAATGTTTACAATAACTTGTTTGAGGGCATGTCAAAGCATTTCGTGCTGTCCAATTTCATACCAAAAATGTTCAATTCTAGGATATTCGTTTCTGTTTGACGGGAAATAGTTATTTTTGCATCCTGAACTCATACATAACGACTCTACCATGAAGGATTGCCCCACCCATGCCCCCGACTGCGGATACACCGTACAGAGCCTTTCCGCTCCGGATATCGCCACCAACCATCTGTACGAGGTTAGCTACTTAGGCATCACACTATGCGTCAGGGGAACAGCGAGCGTGACAATAAATCTCACCACCATCGACATACAACCAGACCAGATGCTGTTCGTATCGCCAGGCGATATGGTGTGCGTGAATGAGATGACTGAGGACTTTATGGTGAGGCAAATATGCGTGACACGCATGCAACTGCTGATCGATGCTGCGGCACAGATACTCCCCTTCATCAAGGATGCCGATTCGGGGCGTGACTACCTTGCTGCAGAGAGAGTATACATGGCCGAGTCGTTCAACGCCATATACAACTTCCTGGCCACCATCCTTGCTGACGAACACACGGTGAGCAAGTATGAACAGGGCGTATGTGTATTCCGCTGCCTGCTGCTGGGAATACGCGACAAAAGTGCCGGTTGGAGCAAGGCGATGAAGACAAGCGCCGTGGGTGATTCGGCCAGCTTCTACAAGCAGTTCCTGCTATTGCTGGGCGAGCACGTCAAGAGTATGCACGAGGTGGAATTCTATGCTCGCGAGCTGAATATCACTCCGCTTTATCTGAGCCGTATATGCAAGCAATATGGCGGAAAGAGTGCCAAGCCCATCATCAACGAAACACTGATACTAAGAATAAAGTCTACGCTCAAGAATACCGAACTGACGATAAAGGAAGTCAGTTACGAATACAACTTTCCCAACTTCTCAGCTATGAGCCGCTTCTTCCATCACCACACGGGGATGACGCCCACGGAGTTCCGCACAATGTCCCGCGAGGGCAAGGCGTGACTCTCTCTCTTCTTCCTTTTAGGTCAAATATTTTACAGTAAATACGCGGCAAAACGCAAGGCTCTGATCAAAATGACGGAGCCTTGCATTTCGAAAATTCTCTTTGTCCAATTTGGAAATTGCATATATGCAATTCAAAAAGGGCCTTTTTCAGTGGTGAAGGTATGTCTTGTTTATTTACTCGCTTATTCGTACCTTTACGGTAAATCGTGAAGATAATCCGCGTTCGTTGCAAAAAGTTCAAGTAAACTTGACTTTTCACTCACTTATGATTATCTTTGTCGAGCCTTAGAAGGAGTCGCCGGAATAGTTCTGCAGCCCTCGAATAGGCAATCAGTGGATTTATGAACTGGATTTTCTTGGTGGTTGCAGGATTGTGCGAGGTGGGGTTCACCTATTGTCTCGGTCGTGCAAAGTTGGTTACAGGTATGGAGTGGTGGCTCTGGATGGGCGGATTCCTGGCCTTCACGTTTGTCAGTATGGGACTGCTTGCAAAGGCTACACAGACACTGCCCTTGGGCACGGCCTATCCCGTGTGGACGGGTATCGGGGCGGTAGGGACGGTCGTCGTGGGTATCCTATTCTTCAATGAGCCGGCAACGTTCTGGCGCCTCTTCTTCATCTTCACGCTCATAGCCTCCATCATCGGGCTCAAGATGGTGTAAATAGGGAATAAAACAATTTGATTATGGCTACAATAATAAGGAAAGAAGAAACTGATTTCCAACCCAATCCAAACAGGATAGACGGATTTCGTTTATTGACAGATGTATCACGGCAAAAGAGGGGGATAAATCCGCAATACTTGAATTTCGACTTACGACAATTAAACCCTAAAGAATTTAATGCCGCTTATCATTTTCATAGATATGCCGAGGAGTTGTTTGTTATTATGAAAGGTTCTGCGACCTTACGTACTCCCAAAGGATTGGAGGTCGTAAATGAAGGAGATATGATATTCTTTGAGGCTGGAGAAGGTGGCGCACATCAGCTCTACAATCATACGGAAGAGCTTTGTACTTTTCTTGATATGCGTTCTTTTATAGGCTACGATGTTTGCGAATATCCTGATTCAGACAAAATCATCATAGTTCCTAACGGAGAAACGTTTCGTAGAAATGAACAAGTTCCTTATTTCAATGGAGAAGAAGATATAAGAACGGTTTGGGAGAATTTGGCAGGCGAATAAATAGTACTCAAATGAAACGTGATGTTTGGATAAACAGCTGAGTCATTCCGTGAATACATAAACGAAAAAGTAGCATCTCCTGGTAGGAAATGCTACTTCATGGTCTTTGGAGGCCTGATTACTTATCCAGCACGTCGAGGGTCCAGCTCTCCATCCAGGGGATGGTCATCTCGCCTGTGGCATCGTCGATAAGCAGAGGCAGCCAGATGTAACGGCTGTCGGCAAGGTCCTTCTTCTTCCACATGTCGAAGCAGGCAATAAACTTGCCCTTCGCTGCATCGACGGGGATGACATAGGTGCTCTGGCCATAGAAGGTCTTGTCGGCATCGATACCACGGCAGGGGTCGCCAATGGTGGTCCACTCACCCATGATACTGTCGGCTACGGAGAGCTCGGCTTGGTTGGGGTCCCAGCCGGTGCAGCCGCTGGAGAGCATGTAGTACTTGCCGTTGTACTTGAACACGGCGGGTGCCTCACGTGCCAATCCGATGAAGCGGCGCACGTAGGTGCCGTCGGGCTTCAGGTAGTCGTCGGTGAGGCGGTTGATATGGAGTGTCTGGTTGTGCTCCGATGAAGAAAACTGATAGGCTGTGCCGTCATCGTCGACAAAGAGGGTCTGGTCGCGGCTCATGGTCTCGTTGGGACGGAAGCTGCCGAGGTACTCGAAGGGACCCTCGGGTGTGTCGCTGATGGCTACACCGGCCGCAGCCATACTGTAGTCGGCACTCTCGGCGTGTACCCACATCACGAACTTCTTGGTCTTGGCGTTGTAGATTACCTTGGGACGCTCGATTACCTTTGAGGGGTGCAGGTCGCTCTCGGGGTCATCGGGTACGGCCTTCAGTGCCACTCCCTCGAACTTCCAGTTGAGCAGGTCCTTACTTGAGTAGCAGCTCACGCCGGTAACGTCGGTACGGTAGCATTCCCAAGTGGCCCACTCGGGTAGGATGGTCTCACCCACCTTGTACTCGCCATACCAGTAGTAGGTGTCGCCATGTTTCATGATACCGCCTCCGTGGGCGTTGATGTGGTTGCCCTCGGTGTCGGGCCAAATCTCTTTCGGACGGAACTCGGTGTTCCCCTGCTTGCTGCAAGCGCAGGCAAGCAATGTCAGCATACAAGCCAACAGGTGTTTTGTCTTCATCATTGTGTTTTTTAGTTAATATTATGGTTATTCTTCTGTTTCACTGTCGGTCTCCTCGTCGGGGGTGTGGATGGTCACTAATACCTTGTCGATGCGGGCACCGTCCATGTCGAGCACCTCGAAGCGGAAATGCTTCCAGGTGGCGATGTCGCCAGCGTTGGGGATACGGTCCAGCTCCTCGAGGATGAGGCCGCCTATGGTGTTGAAGTCGTATTCGTTGCTGTGCCACTCCTCGCGGTCGAAGAAGAGCAGGAAGTCGTAGAGGCCACATTGTCCGTCGACAAGCCAGCCGCCTCCCTCCTTACGCTCCACGATGTCGGGGTCGGGGTGACTGTCCGAAGGGGTGTTGACCAGTCCGCCGAGGATATCTTTCAGGGTGATGAGGCCTTGGCAGCTGCCAAACTCATCGCATACGAGCGCTTGACTCACGTGTGCGGCCTTCATCTGCTCCATCACGTTGTACACGCTCATGTTCTCGTGGAAGAACTGCGGGGCTACCATTACATCGGCCAGGCTGAACTCTTCCCGGTTGAGGGCAAAGATGAGGTCCTTGAGGCGCACCATACCCTTGACGTGGTCGATGTCGTGTTCCACCACAGGGTAGGCTTCGAAGACATTGTCCTTCATCACATCGAGCACCTCGGCAGCAGTCATCTTAATGTTGAGGTATACGATATCGGTGCGGTAGGTCATCAGTGAGCTGACGCGCAGGTCGCCCAAGAGGAGCACGCGCTCCATGATGTCCTGCTCTACGCTCTGTATCTCGCCATCTTCGGTGCCCTCCTGTATCATGGTGATGATTTCTTCCTCGGTAATCTTTCCCGAGTCGGACTTCAAGCCGAAGAGGTTGAATATGAGCGATGTACTCTTTGAGAGCAGCCATACGAAGGGTGACGTCAGTCGGGCCAGCCACATCATCGGGTAGGCCACGATGAGGGCTGCCTTCTCGGCGGCACTCATGCCGATGCGCTTGGGCACCAGTTCGCCGAAAATTACCGTCAGGTAGGTGACGATGACCACGATGAGCGCCTGTGCCAACGGATGGGCGGCACTGGCAGCCACGCCCCAGCGCTCGAAGATGACAGCCAGTTCGTCGGCAAACATGCTGCCCGAGAAGAGACCCGTGAGCAGGCCGATGATGGTGATGCCAATCTGCACGGTAGAGAGGAAGCGGTCGGGCTCGTTGGCCAACTGCAGTGCCACCTTGGCGGCTTTGCTACCCCGCTTCTCCTCGCTGGTGAGGAAGGTCTTGCGGGCCGATATGAGGGCTATCTCCGATAACGACAATACGCCGTTGAGTAGGATGAGGCAGAGTATGATGATAAGTTCGTTCATTGCTGATGCTGTATGTATAATAATGTATGTTAATGTTATATGTTCATAAATGGCAAAAAGAATGCTCGCACTCCGTGCGGAGCGCTCGCCGAGTTATAGTCGTAATACGTGACGGCTGTTGCCGGAGCGTGCGTGCTCGTCAGTGTACCGATATGTTGTCCCTGTTCGTCGAAAGCGTTTCTTATCTAAATTCTCAGCAAAAGTACGATAATTAACGGAGTTAAACCAATAAAAGAAGGAAAGAACCGATAATAATTGTTAAAATCCGTGGTAGCTCGCTTGGGTGTATTTATCTTTGCATTATGAAAATCTACAAGAGACCTTTATGGATGTGCCTTGCGCTCGTGGTCTATGTCACGGGCATGGCCATTTACTTCATCCCGCGCAATCAGGAGATGTCGCCTACCGAGAAGGTGGTCACGGTCATCGTGGCCTACGTGCTGGTCGTGGCGCTGTGGCTTGCCATGCAGCATCGGGAGAAACTGAGAAGACGACGCGAGAAGCTATAAGATGGAATACCACGCAGACATATCAAAAGACCTCTCGGCCGACGAACTCGCCTTGCTGGATGCATCGAAAGAGTTGTGGGAGACACGTACCGTGCCGGCCAAATCGCTGTTGATAACGCAGGGCGAGCAGGCACACTCCCTGTTTTACGTGGCGAAAGGCTGCCTACGCCTCTACACGCTCGACGATGGCAAGGAGGTGACTGTGCAGTTTTTCTTCGAGGGAGATTTTATTGTCCCGTTCGAGAGCATCTACAAGAACCAGCCGAGCATATATACCTTGGAGGCCATCGAGGCCTCCGAGGTGTGGGCTATGCACAAGGACTGCTTCTTTGCCCAGCTCGACAAGAGGCCGCGCCTGCACCCATCTCTACGAGAGACTGCTTGCCAAGCGCTTCTGCACGTTGTGCGACCTCTTCCTCTCGCGCATCAAATACACGCCACAGCAGCGTTACGAGGAGCTGCTGAGCCAACACCCCGAGGTGTTGCTCCGTGTGCCGCAACATTATATCGCCTCATACCTCGGCATCACGCCTGTCTCGCTCAGCCGCATCCTAAATCACCGCTGACAAGGCCGCATTTCTTTACATTTGTTATCGTCCACATCGGGCTGCATCGGCTATCTTTGCAGCCAGAAAAACCTATGCTATAGATTATGGACAACAAGACAAAGAAGACGCGCGGCCCCAAACCGCTATTCATCGTAGACCTGCTGATGGCTCTATTTGCCCTCTTGACGTTACTTACAGGAATAGGGAATCACCTGGCCGGGCACTCCGGCTCGCACGGTGTGTGGCACGTATGGTCGGCGCTCCACATCTTGGCTGCACTCATCTGGCTGTCGGTGACCGTCATCCACTGCAAGCATCATTGGGCGTGGTACAAGTCGCTGCTGGCAAAGCGCCCCTCCAATGTCAAGAGCAAGGTGACGATGCTGCTCACGCTCGTATTCCTCTTCACCGCTCTCTCAGGCATCTACCTGCTACTGTTTGCCGACGGTGAAGGCACGATAGCAGGCGTGCGCCACTACGTAGGCGGCATGCTGCTCGGCGCCATCGCCTTGGGGCATCTCCTCAAACGTTTCCGCATACTGCGCAAAGGGTTGGGCGCTCGCTGAGGCGAGTATTAAAAAAGATGATAAGGATTAATTAAATCCATACATCAGAATCATCCAGCAATCTTCCCCGTCTCAATTTCGGATATAAGAAAAGAGAGCACGTAACGCGGACTCTGATAGTATAGGCCGGTAGATGGGTCGCAAAGCTTTTCGTACGTATCAGACTGGTAGAGCGTATCCAACGCTTCGGCCAAAATCCTTGAATGGCCTACATCGCGTAAGGTCTATCTGGGAAATCTCCGTATTGGTTCCGTGATAAAGTATCATACCAATTTCCCTCCTTGACGATTGAGATAGGTGGTCATATCGGCCACCATATCGGAGAATGACTGCGTGTGCATAAAGCCATAATTCTCGTCCATCAACTTCACCCCACCATAACGCTTGATATATCGCCATGCTTGTGTGTCGGTAAGACTATGCGCCTTGCCGAACTCATTGAACAAGGCAAGTATATACTCACTCTACCTTGTCGCTCAACGGATATTGCTTGATGTCCGCATTTGATGCCATTGCAACCGGTTCTTTCCTGCAAATTTACAAATACTTTACGTATATGCAAGGCTTTTGGTTTATTTATCTCTAAAATTTATGTGGCGACGAGAGGTTTACTCCCTAAGATGTGCTCAGCGGATTACATCATTAAAAGTGTACATTTGCTTTTGGGGTTGTATTATTTCTTCTATTTCTAAGGAAAAGATATGAAATAGAATGTTTCTGATTAGATTTTATTCGGAATCAAAAAAAACATTTACCTTTGTCACGCAAACTAAAAGGTGAGTGAATATATGGAAGAACAATTGGACGACTATACCTCTGACAACATAGAACAGAACGATACGGAAGCAATGGATTCCCCAGAGCAAAGGAAGTCCAAATTGAGGCTGTTGCTGCGAGCAAGAGTAGCTTGGCGTCATTTCAATGTGCGCATGGCTGAGAAGCAGAATGCCATCGAACGGCGAATAGAGTACAAGCGCATTCGTAATCAACGTCGTAATTCTCGCGTGCCATATACCCATTGTAAGAATTGTGGAACTGAGCTGAAAGGTGTCTACTGCCATCAGTGTGGCCAATATGCATTGGACCTCCGTCAGTCATTCGGTAGCCATATTTTGGAATACATTGCCAATACCTACCAATTTGACCAGAAGATTATCCCCACGGTCAAGCAACTCTTCCGCCGTCCAGGTTTTCTCACCAATGAATTTATGGCTGGAAAGATTAACTCGTACGTGCATCCGCTCAAACTCAATATGTTTTTATTGTTAATAGTGATGGTCGTGTTTGTTTTTTCTTTAAGCAAAGGAAATTCAAATTCAGCATACGTGGATGAAGCTGATGAAACATCCATACCCTTTGCGATAATGGAAGCGGTGCAAATGGAGGACGGGTTTGGGGACGAGATGAGGCGCTCGTCGCAGGCTCCCGTCAAGCTGATAGCTCCGTATGCTGTAGTTGCAGCCTACCCACAGTATTTTCAGGTGTTGGAAAATGTGAGCACAAGTAACTATAGCGACCCTGATACGATGATTGTTTTCGTACCTCAGGTGCTGATAGACGAGAATATCCTTGTGATGTATAAAGAAGATGAATACAGATTTGCCAACAATAAAAGTATATTCAATGACACCTCGCATGAAGGCGAATTGGTGCGCAGCCAGTTCTGGGATGCACTCCAAACATACCTTCCAATTGTAATCCTGTTGCTGTGTCCGCTACTCGCGCTATTTGTCAGACTGTTTAACATCAAGCAGAAGCAAGGCTTTATGACGCACTTTGTGTTTTCGTTGCATTATAGCGCGTTCCTCGAGATTCTCGTCTTTGCTTTTCTGCTTCTGTTAGGGGTGATGAACTCCGTCGTAGCTTTCTTTACATTCATTGCGCTGACGGTGGGTACCATCATATACTTGGCCTTGGCATTTAGGCGAGTATACAAAGGTACAAGTTGGGGAGCAGCATTGTGCAAGGCTCTACTTGTCAATCTCCTTTATCTGCTCATGATACTTGCTTCTTTCTTGGGCATACTCATTCTTTTCATTATAGTTAACAAGAATGCTTATTGATATTTATGAGACGCACACTACTCCTATTTCTTTGCTTGGCCTCGATGGCTGTTACTTTTGCCCAAGTGAAAACGGTGAATGATTATTACCAATGCATTAAAGAAAAGGGGGCAGCCCCCAAAGAATACATACTTTCTTTGTTTGACGAAGCGGACATTGTAGTATTGGGCGAGCGTGACCATCGCGACACAACGCAATATGAGTTCGTGTTAGAATTGCTGGGCGACCCTCGGTTTGTCCGCAAGGTGGGTTACGTATATACCGAGGTGGGAGTGACCAATATGACCGACGAGGTGAACAAGCTGATAACTGCACGCTATGATAGTGACCAGTCTTTCACCGATAGCCTCTTGGCCTATAACCGCCAGGAAGATTTCTATCCCATGTGGGAGAAATATAATCGTTTGCAGTTCTTGCGCGGACTTTATGAAATCAATCGCGACAGTAGACGCAACGTGGTGCTTGGGCTTACCGACTGTGCCTTCTCTTGGGATGAAATCCGTACACCGGAGCAGTATAGCGACTTCTACTATTCACCAGCTTGTGAGTATCGCGACAGTACGATGACAGCGAACTTCATCCGAATGTATAATGCACAGAAACCACGCAGAGGAAAGCGCAAAGCGCTCATCATTACCAATCTGCCACACGCCGTCAATGCAAAGATGAAGAATCGCGAATACTATCGTCAAGGATGGTGGCTGAAACAACATTTCGGTGAAGAGAATGTGAAGATTGTGGCGTTCAACTGGAAAGACTATCGCGCACGAGGAGAGCAAACCCAACTTACAGGCGGTGGGCTATGGGATGCTGCTTTTGAGTTGGCCGACACCCAACCTTTCGCTTTAGATTTGCAGGACACGCCATACGGTACTACCCCATACATAGACCCGAGCTACGGAAATCTTCAGTGGCAGGACGTGGCCGATGGACTTATCTATTACACACCCATCTATGAACAGAAACTGACTATAGGCTTCAGCCAAGATATTGCGCCCGATGAGTTTAAGGAAGAGTTGTTCCGCCGTACAAACATATATAGAGAGGCTGTTGATCAGGACTTCCCAAATCTTACGGCCGAGGAGATTCAGAAACTATACAACAGATTCTTTACATTCCCTGCAACCTATCCCGAAAGTCCTGAGGCGGTGAGAGAACGGATACGAAAGCTTATGGAGTGAATACATCCCACCACCTCTTCTGCTATATCCCAACTTCTATTTCCAAGCTTGTAACCTTTCATCATCGCTGTTCTATAGCTTCAAAATTATTTCTCCCTGCAAATAGAAAAAATAAAGGGCAAAGAGATACTGAAAAGCAACGAGTTATAGGCTACGATTTAGCTTTATTGGCTTTCTTGGCTGTTTTCAGATTTTCAAGAAATGCCTGAGCGTAGCTAATGGAGCATATAGCATCATGCGCGGACCGGCCCAACGCATGATGCGGCGTATTTTCTCGCGCATCTCTCGCTGGTAGCAGTGGATGGGGCATTTCTTACAGGTAGGCTTGCTCTCTCCGAACTTGCATCTGTCCAGCCGTTTGTGGGCATACTCCACCAGCGTCCGATACTCCTCGGGCATATCGTGTGCCCCCAGCTTGTGGCGGCAATACAAGGCAATCATCCTGCCCACCAGCGCCTTCTCACGCTCAATCCTCGTCATGCATCTGTTGAGTTCCTCCCTCTCTCGTTCTCGTCCTATAAGCTTTTTCATATCCTTATTTTTGCAGCAAAGATATAACAATCTTGCTTAAAACATTAAAAATCCCAAGGAAAATGGCGCAAAAGTGCTTGTTTTTATTCGATTTGGTTTTATGTAATCAACAAAAACATGTAGCGGTTTATATACACATTTCCTCTATGAAAACCAAGAGGTAAGGGGATCCGCCGTGAGACGGAATCTGAGGGAAGCCCGAGCCACCATCAGCGTCAACCCCTACCGATGAGCAGCAGAAACTTCCATTCTGACATCTCTAAGATAGCAAAAACAACCAAAAAGGTGTATAGGGGTATACCCCCTCCTAAAAATGTTAGATAAATTCCCAAACGAAGATGTATGTATATGAGGAGCAAGTCATACTAGATGTTATTCCAATTTTTGATATTTTGATAGAATCACCAAACTTTCATCGTCAATTCATTAGGCTGTTATTGATCATATAGGAGATTTACCTGTTTCAAACTTCTTTAGCAACACATCCTTCACTCTTGACGATTAGGGGCAGGCACTAAATTTGTAAATATGCTTGATTTGAGATAATATGAGTTTGCACTTTATTTACATCCAACTTTGTTAGGCCAAACTACATTTAAGTGTTAAAAACGAGACCAAAATGCAACTTTGGAATGATAGTATAATATAATTTCAATTTATTCTATTATATTTGCGTCCAAGTTAAAACTTTTTAATAAATGGAAGATCTTAATCAAATCAAAGTAGTGCTGGTAAAGAAGAAAAGAACTGGCAAATGGCTTGCTGAACAGATTGGCAAGAGCAATTGTACCGTGAGTAAGTGGTGTTCAAATGTTACACAACCTGACATCCCTACCTTATCAAAAATTGCCGGGGCTCTTGAAGTTGATATAAGGGATTTGCTTGTAGGCAATGAAGGATAATAAAAAGCCCAAACAGACAAGTTGAGATTTCGATATATCATCACAAAAGTGCAGAAATTCAATTATGGACACCATACATATTCTTCAGAATTTGGTTTGCCGCTTTCAAGAAGCAAAGATAGATGGTAGCCTAGAAGGCGCATCAGAAGCAACTATACGAACATGGATAGATGAACTTCTGTCTGTGTTCGGATGGAATGTGCAGGATACTCATCAGGTTCTTACAGAACGAACTCTAGACAAAGAGGAACGTCAGAAACTGAAAGCGATTGGTTCTACGAACGTGCGTCCAGACTATACGCTTGTTAATGGTAAAGTTCCTTTGGCATTCGTAGATGCAAAAAGCCTTGACGTAAACATTGCGACAAGTAAGGAGGTCGCTTTTCAGATTCGTTCATATGGTTGGTCAATAGGAGCACCATTCTCAATTGTAACCAACTTCGAACAGTTATCCATTTATGACTGTTCATATATGCCGCATATTAACGATGAAGCAAATTTTGCAAGACGTTTTTACGCGACAGTTGATGAATTTATTGAAAAGTTCGATACTTTAAATACCTTCCTTTCTCGTAGCAATGTTTTGGATGGCAATGTAAAATTTGTTCAGCAGAAAGGCAATGCTCTTGACGAAAATTTCTCAAAGATGCTTGGTACAGCACGTATTGAACTTGCCAAAGCAATAATTGCAAACAATAAAATTGAAAGCATTGGTGCGCTCAGTTATTATGTACAAACAATCATAAACCGCATTCTGTTCATTCGTGTTTGTGAGTCAAGAGGGTTGGAAGCTGAAGGCTTGCTAAACAAGTTCGCTCAGAGCAATTTTTGGGAGGAATTTAAGAATAGTTCATATGGTGATTTCTATGACCATTACGATGGGCCTATGTTCAAGAAGATTCCTTCGTTACAATCCTTACAGATTGACAATTCTGTATTTGAGTCTTTTCTTGCCAATCTCTACTATCCTTCGCCTTATCGTTTTGATGTTATTCCACTGAAAACGCTGAGCGATATTTATGACCTTTTCCTTGGTTATCAACTTGTAGTAGATGGTTCATCTGTTACAGATGAGCTAAAGGCTGAGTTTAAGAAGAGTAACGGGGCAGTAACAACACCAGAGACACTTGTCAATCAGGTTATTGAATGCACCATTCCTTTGCATACGATAGATAACCTCACCATAGAGCAAATTTTCGACCTCAAAATTATAGACATTGCTTGTGGTAGCGGCGTGTTTTTGGTCGGTGTATACGATTATCTGGTTAAACAAATAGAAAAAAAACTCGAACGTAGGCAAAGTTGTAATGTCGAACTCTATGCTGATTTAGAGTATCCTGTGCTAAACATCAATGGTAGGCGTAAACTTATCAATAATTGCATCTATGGTGTGGACATTAATCCTGAAGCTGTAGAGGTCTCTAAAATGTCGCTTTGCTTGCGTCTTATTGATAACTATTCTCCAAAAGACTTTGACACCGTTGGTTTGCTGGGCTCACAAATACTCAAAGGAATAGGTACAAACATCCGTTGTGGTAATACCTTGGTAGGTATTGATATTGAGCAACACTTCCCTGCGATTGCCGACAACATGAGAGAACTCCAAGAAACAAATGCATTTGATTGGGAATCATCTTTTCCCACTGTTTTTGAGAAAGGTGGATTTGATTTTGTAATAGGCAACCCTCCATATGTTGAGGTCAAGAATTACAATGTTGGTTTACCTCATATGGCTGCTTACATAAAAAAGAACTATTCTTCTAGCAAAAATGGAAAAATAGACCTTGCAATTCCATTTATAGAGAAGGGCGTCAGCCTACTCAATGACAATGGACGTTTAGGTTTTATCGTACAGAAGCGTTTCTTCAAGACAGAGTACGGCAAAGGTATTCGTGAACTTCTTGCAACTCGCAAATTATTGAACGGAATATATGATTACGAAGAAACAAATCTTTTCGCAGGCAGACTCACCTATGTTGCAATTGTCGTGTGTGACAATGATATCGCAAACAATAAACACATATGGTATTGCAATTCAAACTCGCACAATACAATGTTAGTGAGTGCGGACGCACTTTCTGATACTCCTTGGAATTTTGAGAATGCTCAGTTGAATGACCTTCGTCTTCGCTTGACAAAGAGGTTAGGTACACTTAAAGATATTTGCAATGTTAAGGTTGGTGTACAAGTTCTATGGAATGATGCCTTCCAAATTCATGTTGACAATATAGAGAATGAACTTATCTATGGTCACAGCGTAATAGACAAACACATTGTTATTGAAAAAGAAGCTTGTAAACCTCTTTTGTGTAACGAGCATTTTGCACCGCTGACAAAACGTGACTACACAACATATGCATTATTTCCATACGATGTAACAGACGATGGAGAAGTAACAGAGTTGAGTATCAATGACATTGAAGATAGATACCCCTATGCTTACAATTACCTAACAAAGCATAAGAAACTTATTACATCAAATGTTCAGACATTGCCAGAAAAAAACAAATCTTACAATGCGGCAGAACATTGGCATTTGTTCACTCGTGCAAACAATCATGGCGCAGTTTACAAGAAACTTGCAGTACCTATGACGGCTCAATATCCACAGGCTGCCGTAATCACAGATAGTCATGTATATTGTGACAATGCCAATATGTTCTTTGTGCAAGTCCCTGACATGACAGAAGAGAAACTTTATGCATTGTCTGCTATTATCAATTCGACCATCTTCTGTGCCTTTGCTCGTTCAATCACTAATCCACAACAAGGAGGTTACTATAAGTTCAACAAACAGTTTCTTAATCCAGTACCCGTTCCCAAAGAGGCTTTTATTGAATGCAATCCACAGATAAAGAAACTGGCAAGGATCGCAAAAAGAATCGAGGAAACCAACGAACAGATTCGCACAAGTATCGGTGGACAGACAACAGGTCTTGAAAATTCTTTAAAGTCACTCTGGTCAGACCTAGATAAAATTTGCGATAAACTCTATGGATTGACCAAAGAAGAAAAAGGTATCATTTATTCAACTCACAGATTTGATAGAAATCCCTATGGACAAGAAAATTAAAGCACTAGTAACAAAATACTCCGGCAACGAAACACTACTGATTCAACTTGTTGTTAAAGCATTTGTTAGATATAATCACTTAGAGTTGGGCAACGGATTCCTCTCCAGTTTTGTAGGTGCCGCAAACCAGGAACTAGAAGCAGACATTGAATTACTTTCTGTTCAATGCTCAATAGAAGATGTTATCAACATCTTTGAACTCGCTATTCCTGATATTGAGAAAACTGCTAACGGAGCTATTTATACACCTAAGTACATTCGTGATTACATTGTCTGGCAGGTAATGCATTCTATTGAAAAGCCTTTGGCAGAATGCCTTTGTGCTGATATTTCCTGTGGGTGTGGCGCATTCCTCTACACGCTGGCAGTGTACATTCATGAACATACAGGAGAACAGTACTGCAATATCTTCAAGAACCTTTATGGCGTAGACATTAGCACAACAAGTGTAAATCGTGCTAAGATAATGCTGGCACTTGTCGCTTTGCTGAATGGTGAAATCATTCAGGAAGATTTATTCAATTTGTTCGTGGGAGATTCACTTACATTCGATTTCCTATCAATGCCGAATGTTACTACTAACAATGGTTTAGATGTTATTGTCGGCAATCCTCCATACGTTCGTTCAAGACATATTGACAAAGAGACTAAGAAGAATCTCTCTCTTTGGAGTTCGTCAAAAGTAGGGAACGCTGATCTTTACATTCCTTTCTTTGAGATAGGCTTGACGGCATTGAATGAAAATGGATTACTTGGCTACATAACAGTCAATACATTCTTCAAGAGTGTAAATGCTCGCACGCTACGAAACTATTTTTCCGGCAACCACTTATCCCTGAGCATCGTTGATTTTGGCCAACAGATTATCTTCAAGAAGAAACTTGCGTACACTTGCTTGGCCTTCATATCAAAGAAACATAGTGAGTCTTTGTTGTATGTAAAGGCAGATATTGCAGACGTGCAGGCGCAGAAAAATTTTGTCTACAGCAGGATAACCTACTCTTCTTTGGACAATCATCGAGGATGGCATTTGAACAGAAACGATGTGCTTGAAAATATCCGTCTCATAGAAAGTGCAGGTGAGGCGCTTGGTGATAAATACGTCATCAAGAATGGCATTGCTACACTTGCAAATGATGTATTCATTTTTCGACCTGTGCGTACGGATGCCGACTACCACTATCTTCTTCGAGATGGCAAGGAATACTCCATCGAGAAAGGAATTTGCAGAGATATCATTAAGCCAAACATATTGAAGAGCGAGGCGGAAATTAGTGAAAAGGAGGAAAAAATCATCTCTCCCTACGATACTGATTGCAATGTAATAGCAGAAGATTTTTTCGTAAATAAATTCCCTAAAGCATACAAATACCTTCAAGATTGTCGTGGTATTCTTGATAAACGAGATAAAGGCGAAGGTGATTATGAGGCATGGTATGCTTTCGGACGCACTCAGGCAATTGCCGACTCCGGAAAAAAGTTGCTCTTCCCTTATATGAGTGACCTTCCTCACTTTGTATATACTTCGCAGAAAGACATGATGATCTACTGCGGTTATGCTATCTATAACGAATCGGAAACCGAACTGCTGTTCTTAAAGAAAGTGTTGGAATCAAGCGTATTTGATTACTATATGAAGAATACGAGCAAGCCATATTCGACTGGTTATTATTCATACGCAAAAAATTACGTTAAATCATTCGGTATTTATCCCTTTACGGATGAAGAAAAACGACATCTTCTCTCATTGAAATCGAAAGAGGAAATTGATGAATATATACGAAAGGTTTACCAAATCGCAATATAATAGGACGAGGAAACACTTTATATCTACACCACGGAAGGTCAACGTGTGAATGAGCTGAAAAAAGGTATAAATATCGTCCTCCTGAAAGATGGAAGCATAAGGAAGGTATTTGTGAAATAATCAGGAACGAGAGGTTACCATTGCAACCTCTCGCTGTTTTGCTCCTCAAGAATCTACCTATAAAACGACTCAAGCCCGAACGGCAAGGTTCGGGCTTGATACCGTACTGTTTGCCGATCGTGAGTAACTTCTGCGGAGTTAAGGAACAAAAAGAAAGAGATTTTATGGCTATAATAAATTTTATTAACTAACTTTGCGGAAACATCTGAAGTTTACAAATTAGAGTCAAATTACTATAGACGCACTAAAAGAGACACAACCGTATCAATCACCTGCAAACAAATAAGTTACATTATGCCAAAACGACATGAAATAAGAAACAGTACCGCTGAATTCCTTATCTTTCAATTGGAGAATAAGGAACAGGGGGTTGCATATTCCGGCGATACCCGTTCACCAATTCCGGTGATATCCGTTCACTTAGT
>CAZMZC010000008.1:0-80804 GCA_964570685.1 uncultured Bacteroidaceae bacterium
ATCCGCTTGAAATCAAATAGTTAGATAGTGCGGTCTAAACGCCTATACCTATTAATTTTTTTTAATTGCTGTGGATAAATGTGTAGTCTTCGTAATTGTAATCGTAATCACTTATTGCCATATTCCACTTGATTCTCCGCTGCGAGAGGTGCATTGTGCTCCTCTTGGGTGTATATGGCGGCTTTGCGTGGACGCAGGTTGTCGAGGTAGGTTTTGTAGAGCAGGTGCTCCAGTTCGGCGAGTGTCTGTAGCCTCACCTTCGGTTTCAGCTGACATTCCCAGATGACGATGGTGTGCCATCCCATCCTCTTCAGCTCCTGGCGGCGTTCCTCGTCGCGCTCGTGGTTTCGCTGTATCTTTGCCGTCCAGAACTCCGTGTTGCTCTTGGGCATCACGAAGTAGCGGCATCCCTCGTGCCCATGCCAGAAGCATCCGTGTATGAATATCACCGTGCGGTACTTGCGCAATACGATGTCGGGCGAGCCGGGCAGGCCCTTCACGTTCACCCTGTAGCGGAACCCGCGGCTATGGAGCCATCGCCTCACCGTCATCTCCGGCTTGGTGTCGCGCCCGCGTATGCTGGCCATACATCGGTGCCGCTGCTCTCGGGTCATCTTGTCGGGCATGGGGATAATACTTCTGTTAAGGATTACCTTTTAATAATCTTGGCAGGTTTAGGCAATTCTCTCTGACTTTTTATAGATGGTATAGTTGCTGGCTTGGGCAACTCTGTTTTAACCTCAGGATTCTTTCTCATATATATAATCTAAATACTGTAACAATCTGTCAGTAGCATGCTCTTGTGCTATTTCTTCAAGTTCTGGGTCTATCTTCCCATATAATTCACTTAGTTCGTTTTCTATCGACTTAACTTCCTTTTTTTCTATCTGCAAGTTTGTTTTAATGGCTTGTATGTAATCACTACTTCTCTGATATTTTGGACTAAGGTCTTTTATCCATTTGTCAAGTTTGAAGAGGTAATTATTGATAGCATCCAGATGCTTCCTAACTTTTTCTTTATCCTTCTTATTTATAAGCCGATTAATGTCTTTCCTAAACACATACCTAATAGAAAGAATACAAACTAATATTAATCCTCCTAAAATCGTTACTCTAAATAGTGATGTTGTTGGAATAATGTATGTGATGATTGCTGATATTAATTCAAATATAATACTTGTTGGGAGAACTGCTTTATTCTTAATCAGAACAATCCATTTGTATTTATCTCTGATTTCTTTGTCCTTGTCCAGCAAAACTCGGCCATATTCTAAGATACTTTGGTATGTTTTCAGTTCGTCTAGGATATTATTGTTGAGTTCTCTTTGGTCTTGCATGTTAATGTTTTATTTCTCTACTCTTACATTTAATGTTCCCTTATCTTTCCCATCTATACACCTTATCCAAGGCGTATTTTTAGCATCTGTTTTATTGCTTTCTGTAAGCCCTTTTCCACGTATTGAAAATTTCAATCTGTTCCACACGGCTCTAATATATGTGTCTTTGGTGTAGAAGGTCCAACTGTTATGGTTGAGAGGATCTTGAAACTCCAAAATGAGGTCTGCAGGTTTTTCAGAGTCTCGGGTTCCTGTCCCCTCGAAAGCAAAATAAGTAAGCAATGGTTGTAAGTAGTTATATCCGCAAGACAAATCTTCTTCAATGAAGGGGAAGTGTTTGTCTGTGACTTTTGTGTCTTCAGATATAATTCCCTTAAAACGTAGATTCCAATATCTGTTTACCATATTGTCTAATGGTATGATGGATTGGTTGAGATGTTCCATAACACGCAAGATGCTGGCTCTGACTGTCTGGTTGATTAGGGTCGGTGCAGCCCCTCTTTGTGATTTGACAGAAATTCCAATACTATTGATGAATAAGTCTGCTTTATCAAACTTTCCCGCTTTTGCAATATTGCATATATTGGCAAGTGATACGATTTCTGGTGCGGAGAGTTCTTTCCAGTCTACGGAAAAGGGAAGGTCATTGTAATCATTTGTGGGTGTAGAACCGACCTTCTCTATTTTAGTATTTTTCTCATTGATAGGCAAGTATAGACCTTTCATTCTGGCTTCTAGGAAAAAGAATTTGATGATGAGTTCGTCTCTTTCTCCTTTGTTGGCGTTGATAGCCTTTATCTCTTCTTTGTATTTTGTTAACAGTTTCGGCGCTCTGGGGTTATTTGAATTAAATGATACTATTCTAATATGCAGCGCACCTTTGTGTTGCTCTTGCCAGAAATGAACCCATGGATGAATTGTCGCGAACCTACTGTCGTTTGGTTGGTACGCTTTGGGCATACCTCTGTCTGCTCTGAATGAAAAACGTAAATATGGCCATATTGAATCTATGTAATTGTTCTTGTCATATATATGCCATGTCGATATGTCAGCGCAATTTTCATAGTCCAACACATAATCTGCATCATATATCCCATCTACATTGTTCTTTGCAGATGAAGTAAAGAACATATATGTCAATATTGGATTAAGGTAATCTTTAAGTTCGTTGAATGGAGAATACTCAGAAATGTTTTGGACATCTTCGTTAATTACCCCAAGCATTCTTTTTCTCCAATATTCATCTACAGCCTTATCGAACGGAGCAATTGGAATACCCAATTTTTCGCACACAGACAAATATTTATCGCGTGAACTGTGGTTTATTAGTGGTCTGTCTTTTTTATGCATGGAGCGAATGAAAAAGTTCTTGCCGTTAATAGAAACAGTACATCTTGATAAATAGACAGGCGAGGTGTATCCTGCCTTGCTGCAGATTTCTTTTAGCTCTTGTGAAGTAGATAAGTCTATCTGTATATTCTTGACGCTTTCATCTCTGGATAGTTCTACGCCGTTAGAACTTAAAGAAAATATTTTTTGAAACTTGCCTCCAAATGAAAGCGCAATATCATTTTCTCGTAATTGCATTAGTTTTACAATTACACCAGAAATCTCGTCTTGTAAAAGATCTGTCCGATTTGTCATACGCTATAAATTTAACGATGAAACAATCTTCTCCGCCGTAGCCTGTATAGCAGGTACAGCCACAGAATTGCCGAATTGCTTGTATGCCGAAGCATCAGCTACACCGATGATAAAGTCATCGGGGAAACCTTGCAGGCGAGCCCATTCGCGTGGAGTCATTCGACGGATGCCTTGGCGGTTGATTTCTCCCTTGATGTTGGTAACAGGAGTGAAGTCGGTGAGACGGTCATCGCGCACCAGATTGCGCTCTCTTCCCATACCTCCTACAACAATAGCGTTGGCCACCTCATTGTCTTCAATGATTTCATATCCGAAGCCGTTGCCTTTCGATGCGTGACGCTCCTTGTGCGCAATGAGGGTCTGCATATATTGGGTGGAGAGGTAGTATTTGGGTGATACCTCATGCTCTTCCTTGATGTCGGCGAAGGTCTTGGTCTTGTCTGTGGGGGCGGGATATGCAAATTCTTCTACTCCCAAGTCCTTACGGAAGCCTACGATATATACGCGCTCACGATGCTGGGGTACTCCAAAGTTCATGGCGTTTACAATTTCGGGGTCGGGCACGTAGTAGTCCAAGTCGTTGCGCAATACGTTGAGAATGGTGTCAAAGGTCTTGCCCTTGTCGTGTATCATAAGTCCCTTTACGTTCTCCAGGAAGAACGCTTTGGGGCGCTTGCGACGGATAATCTCTGCAACGTCAAAGAACAATGTGCCTCGTGTCTCCTCGAAACCTCTGCGCTTGCCAGCCAGCGAAAAGGCTTGACAGGGAAATCCTGCGCACAGGATGTCAATGTTATCGGGGATGAACGATTTGGTCTCCTCCTTGGTGATGTCGCCAAATGGTACTTCGCCATAGTTGAGCAGATAGGTGCGTTGTGCCTGCGCATCCCACTCGGAAGAGAATACGCACTTGCCTCCCAAATTTTGCATTGCCATACGGAAGCCGCCGATGCCTGCGAACAAATCGATGAAGGTAAACTTCGTCTCTCTTTGTGGGCGGAAGGGGATATTGTATAGTTCATTGAACAGACCATATTGTCGTGCCTCATCGATGTCGGCAGCCTTGCCATCCTCACTACCGCATTTCGCTTTGTAGATGTCTTCTATCAGGCCGAGTGCTTTCTTCTCGTATGGCTTGCCATATGGTGTGCCCTCATTGTGCAGATAGTGAGATATTACGGCCATCTGTTCACTGAAAGGCATAAACGTGCCGTCTGCGTTCAGTGAGTTGGGACCGTAGTATTGCATCTTTACCTTGCTGCCTCCACCCATCTCGGTCAGTGATATAGTCGTTTGTGTATCTTTCTTTGTCATGTCACTACCTGTTGTCTCGCTATAAAGAAATCGCCCTCTTTTTGGGAAAGAGGGCGTGGTAGGGATTATCGGTATCAAGGCCTTGCACAGCCTGCTTCAGACAATAATCTTACTATCCACGACCTCTATTAGGGTGGACATCCGATGATTGGCTGAACTGAAGCGGTCTATGAAGTGCAAGTTCTGATACTCAGTTAGTCAAAGGAAGTCTAGTATCTAAAATTTCTTATTCTGCGGTTTCGTTTTTATTGGTGTTTGTTTTTATTCTCTCTTTTCGTTTTGCGATATTTGCGCAAATGTACAAAATAATAATTGAAATAACGAATTATAAAGAGGAAAAAGGTCGCCATTGTGTGCAGATAATACAACGGTCAATAGTGCACATTTGCAAGGTGGGAGTTAAAAGATGAAAGATGAACGATTAACGATGAACGATTAACGATGACGAAAAGACAGTACGCTGTACGATGACGAAAACGATGAACGGTTAACGACCATCGGCTATGACGAAAGCCACCGCCATTGTGTGTGGCGGTGGTGCGTGGAGTGTTGTGTGGTGTAGTGTAGTGTTGATGCTTGCACCTACGGATTCAACCGCTCGTGCCAGATTTCTTCGGCAAGGTAGTGGTCGCTACGGCAGTGGAGGTCGGCTGTACCCTCTTCGATGAGGGGAAGCAATGGGGAGTTGTAGAAGATGTCCATAGCTTCCTCGAGCGATATGTCGTGTAGCTGGCTCATGGCCTCGATGATACGTGCATACTTGGCCTCAAGGATGGTACATATCCCATATCACGTAAAAACTGAATGCAGTATGACAAAGTTAGTGTTTTTTTTCGGACTAAATGCATATATTTCCCGCAAATTCGTGGAAAAATCCCAATACATGATGTTTGCGACACCTACTTTGCACCTCTAGCTAAGTCCCAGTGCGGGATGCTTCGTTTCACTCAGCATGACACGGGGCGTTTGGGTAAACTGCCGTGTTATCTCCTTAATTCTTGGTCCCTATGTTTGTACCCCTTGGCAAAACTGTACATACCCCTTGGCAGAAAGGTCTGCTACAAGCAAATCCTGCCAAGGGTATACGCGTTGATTACATGTATGTTATGCGCGTCAGTAAAAGGTGGTATTAGCTCATCGGCTCCATGCTATAGCAATATTTCATCTGCCCCTTGGCATGATGGATTATGGATTACTGATGATAGAGGTGGTTGGGTTGGAAACTGGGTGGCATTTATCTGTGATATATATGATTTTAGCTGCATTTTTATCTGTTTGACGGCGACCATACGCGTGGATGGTCGCCTGCATACGCGTGGATGGTGGCGAGCAAATGCGCGTATGGTCACTATCAAACACATGTAAAGTAGGTTGGAAATAGGGAAGTCGGTTGCGCTGCGCCATTATAAAACTTCGTTTTAAGATGGCTTGCTCGCTCGGCAGAGCGCAAGCAAGCTTGAAACTCCTTTGTGAAGCTAAAGCTTCAGTCGTCGCAACCGACGCTCATTTCGCGTCGGCACTCGCTGCGCCATTATAAAGCTCTGTTTTAAGATGGCTTGCTCGCTCGGCAGAGCGCAAGCAAGCTTGACTCTGCTCTCACTCGCTGCGCCATTGCCAAGGGGTAAATGCAAATCATTATACGGGGTTGTATGCTGATAATCAGTGGCAATTGCCATGGAAAGGGCGTTTTTTTGCCAAGGGGTGGCTTGGCATCGAAAAATTAGCCGCGAGGAGTGTATGTGAAGGTCGCAAGGTAAGCACCGATTACGATTACAGCACTGCCCCCACACCCAAGAGATTGGGGTGGGGGCAGCAGCTGCACGGGGTAGTTCCACGGGGCTATGATGAGTGTGTTGCCCAGCGGCTCGCTCACGATGTAGCTCCTCGATGGGAACATCTTGATGGGGGTGCTCATGCGCTTGCGCTTGGCCCAGCGGCCGAGGTGGCGCAGGTGGTCCTTCACTTCGCCACGCACGATGCTCAGCTCGGTGAGGTAGGCCTCCTCGTAGGATTGTGGAGGTCGGTCCACAGGGCATCGGCGAGCGGTTGCTCCCACTTGTCCAATGCAGCCTGCAGCTTCTGTAGCATCTGACGGCGGAAGTTGAGGTCGAGCGTGGCGCCTGTATGGAAGAAGACGCGCTGGGATTCGATGATGGAATTGTTGTTCATATTCTTTTTCTTTTGTCAGTGGACTCCGCATCACCCCTCCTCGGGAGGAACAGGGGGAGGCCCCCGATGGGGATGCATGTGAAGGCATTGATGGGATGCATGTGAAGACGAACATCCTCACTCTGCATCCAGCAATGCCTTTATCTTCTCATCGGTCTTGTATAGCTTGTCTTTACACTGTTTGATAAGCTTTTGTGCCTCCTTGAGGCGGTCGGCCAGCTGGTCGATGTCAAGTTCGTTGTTCTCAATCTGCGAGACGATGGTCTCGAGCTGCTGTATGGCTTCTTCGTATTTCATAGGTTCTCTTTTTCTTAAAGGGATATTAAAGGGATAAATCAGGCTAAACGTCTGTTATCTGTTATCTGTTGTCAGCAGTTCCGCTGCCTCCTCTAAACACCGAACTGCTCACCTGGCCATCGGCAAACTCGGTAGTGAGCACCGCGCCTTCGGGGAGCGATGCGGCATTGCGCACCACATAGCCATCGCATCGGGTGATGCTGTAGCCACGCTGCAGAATCAGTTGGGGTGAGGCACCTTCGATGATTTTCTCTATCAGTTGCAGGCGGTGCTGCTGCTTCGCGAGGGAGTTGGCTCCAGCCACCTTCAATCTGCTTTCAATCTGCTCGATGCGGTGCTGCTGCTTAGCATGCACGAGGGCAAGGAGCGAAGGCAGGCGCGTGGCTATCTGCTGCAGCCGAGTGTGCTCACGGTGTATGCACTCGATGATATTGGCGGTAAGGGAGGCTACCAGTGTATCGAGCGCCGCAGCGGCATCGGAGAGGGCGGTGATGAGGTATTCGGCGGCAGCGGTAGGGGTCTTCACCCGAGTGTGGGCCACCATGTCGAGCACGGTATCGTCGCGCTCGTGGCCTATGCCCGTGATGATGGGCAGGGGAAACTGGGCACAGTTGGCCGCAAGGGGATAGGTGTCGAAGCCCGAGAGGTCGCTCGTGGCTCCACCACCACGGATGATGACTACCACATCCCACTCGTCGCGCTCGGCAGCGATGCGGTCGAGGGCGGCAATGACGGTCTCCTCTACCCTATCGCCCTGCATCACGGCGGGAAACAGCTTGGGATGGAAGACAAATCCGTAGGGATTGCCCAGCAGTTGGTCGCAGAAGTCTCCATAGCCCGCTGCGCCCGCCGCCGAGATGACGGCTACGCGCTGTGGCAGCATGGGCATGGGGAGTTCCTTGTTGAGGGTGAGCACGCCCTCCTCCTCGAGTTGCATCAGTATCTCGCGACGGCGGCGTGCCATGTCGCCCAACGTATAGGTGGGGTCTATGTCGTGTATCGTAAGCGAGAGACCGTATTGCTCATGATACTCGACCGACACCTGCAGCAGCACTTTGATGCCTGCCGCGAAGCGTTGTCCCGTGGCATTCTCGAAGTAGAGCCTCAGCATCTTATAGATATTGGCCCAGATGGTGCCGCGTGCCTTGGCCAGCAGCGTACCAGCCCGCTCGGCCTTCTGCACCAGTTCGATGTAGCAGTGACCGTTGTAAGCTTCGCGCACCTCGCTCAGCTCGGCTTGCACCCAATAGGAATCGGGCAGGCCCTCGCTCAAGGTACGGCGTATGAGGCGCCCCAGTTCGTATAGAGAGAGTGATTCCATCATATATACATATTTATACCGCGCTGCGAAGCGATGAAGGCACCGCCCACAAGACGGTTGCCCACGTAGAACACTGCCGACTGACCCGGAGTGATGGCCGACACCTCTTCGGCAAAGCGGATGAGAAGTCTACCGTCCTCGACCTCGCGCACCACCTCGCACGGCACGGCACGACTGCGGTAACGGATGCGCACCGTGAGCTGCTGCTCGGTAAAGAAACGGACGGCATCGACCAACTGTATCTGCTCCACGAGCATGTGGCGTGTGAGGAGCTGCTCGGCATCGCCCAGCATCACGGTATTCTTCTCCGGATTGAGCTTAAGCACATAGGCAGGCTTGCCCAAGGCTATGCCGAGCCCCTTGCGCTGCCCTATAGTATAATAAGGATAGCCCTGATGGGTGCCGAGGGTGCGGCCTGCACTGTCGACAAACTTGCCCGGCCCCACCAACGTGTCAATCTGCGGACAATGCTCGCGCAGGAAGTCGCGGTAGTCGCCCTCGATGAAGCACACCTCCATGCTCTCGCCCTCGCGTGCCTTGAGTGCAAAGTTCCTGTCGGCAAGGTATTGCCGCACATCGGGCTTCTTCCACCCACCCAGCGGGAAGAGGCAGCGGGCAAGCACCTCCTGGCTGAGCCGCCAAAGGAAGTAGCTCTGGTCCTTCTGCACGTCGTCACCCGTCACGATATAGTAGTGGCCCTGCTCGCATACCGTCTGCACATAATGCCCAGTGGCGATGTAGGCACAGCCGAGGCGGTCGGCCCACTCGGCGAGCATGCGGAACTTGAAGAGCGGATTGCACATCACACAGGGATTAGGCGTGCGGCCCTGCATATACTCATCGATGAAGTATTGCACGATGCCGCTGCGGAACGGTTCACGCTCATCGGCCACATGGTGCTCGATGTCCAATCGCACAGCCACCTCACGGGCCTCGGCAACGAAACGAGGGCTGCCATCGGCACCAAGCTGTGAGGGTACATCAAACACGCGCATAGTCACGCCCACTACCTCGTAGTCCTGCTCCTGCAGCATCAAGCACACTGCCGTGCTATCGATACCGCCACTCATACCTACCAATACTCGTCTATTCTCTTCCATCGCTGACATAATATACGGAGGGCGAAGTTAGCACTTTTTCGGAACAAAGCGATGCTATCCGATGTTTTTTTGCCTGCAAATTTTCGCACCCGACAAGAATTGCGTAATTTTGTGTGATTTTTCCAGAAAGAACAATAATGACAGAAAAGAGAATTCCGAGCGAATTAGGCACTCAGCCGGTGGGCAAGCTGCTGCGACAGTATGCCGTGCCCTCTATCGTGGCTATGCTGGCCTCTTCGCTCTACAACATTGTCGACAGCGTGTTCATTGGACACGGCGTGGATGCGTTGGCGCTGTCGGGACTGGCCATCACCTTCCCCTTGATGAACATATCCACGGCGTTCGGTGCTATGGTGGGTATGGGTTCGTCGACCCTCATCTCGGTGAAGCTGGGACAGAAAGATTATGGTACGGCACAGCAGATATTGGGCAATGCCGTGGTGATGAACGTGGTGATGGGTGTTATCTTCGGTGCCATCGCACTGCTGTTCCTCGACCCCATCCTTTACTTTTTCGGAGCCAGCGACGCCACCATCAGCTATGCCCGCGAGTATATGCAGATAATCCTGCTGGGCAACGTGTTTACCCACCTGTACTTCGGCTTCAACGCCCTATTGCGTGCCATGGGACACCCCAAGATGGCCATGCGGGCTACCATATCGACGGTAATCATCAACACGATACTCGACCCCTTGTTCATCTTCAAGGAGATAGACCTCGGCTTCATCCAGTTTAGCGGTGTGGGCTGGGGCATCCGCGGTGCTGCCGTAGCCACTATCCTGGCACAGTGTATCGCCCTGGCATGGCAGGTGCGTGTGCTGAGCGACAAGCGCGAGTTTATCCACTTCAAGCGCGGCATCTACAAGCTCAAGGCATACATCGTCAAGGAGGTGCTCACCATCGGTCTCTCGCCCTGCCTGATGAACCTCGCCTCGTGCTTCGTGGTCATCTTCATCAACCGCGGACTTGCCAGCTACGGTGGCGACTATGCCGTGGGAGCCTATGGTATAGTGCATAAGATGACCTTCATCTTCGTGATGATCGTGATGGGATTCAATCAGGGCATGCAGCCTATTGCCGGATACAACTATGGAGCCAAGGCCTACGACCGCGTCACCCAGGTGCTCAAGATAACCATTGCCTGCGCTACTGTAGTCACCACTGCCGCCTTCTTCATCGGTGAGTTTGCGCCCGAGTACGTAGCCCGCATCTTCACCTCCGACGAGAAGATGATTGAGATCGCTGCCGTGGGTATGCGCTACAACTGCCTCGTGTTCCCCATCGTGGGTTTCCAGATGGTAGCGGGCAACTTCTTCCAGAGCATCGCGCAGCCCGGCAAGGCCATCTTCCTCTCGCTGAGCCGCCAGCTGCTGTTCCTCGTGCCCTTCATACTCATCTTCCCCCACTTCTGGGGCATTGATGGCGTGTGGATAAGCCTCCCCGCATCGGATCTCGTGTCGTCTATCACGGCGGCGGTGATGCTGGGAATGTTCTTTAGAAAACACAAGAAATAATTTCTTATGAAAAAGATTATCATCAACATCGGGCGCCAACTCGGTAGCGGCGGACGCAGCATTGCCGCACTCTTGGCCGAGCACTACAACATCACTGCCTACGACCGCAAGCTGATAGAGCTGGCAGCCAAGGAGAGCGGACTCAGCGCCGAGTTTTTCGAGAATGCCGACGAGAAGAAGTCACACGGATTCTTCCACTCCATCTTCTCCAACCGCTCGGCTGCCAATGCGCTTGCCCATAACGACTCATACCTGAGCAACGATGCGCTGTTCAAGGTGCAGAGCGACATCATTCGCGACCTGGCCGAGCGTGAGTCGTGCATCTTCATCGGACGCTGTGCCGACTATATCCTGCGCGACAATCCCCACTGCATCAACCTCTTCTTCACCGCCAACCTCGAAGACCGCATAGCACGTATGGCCAGCGAGAAGGGCATCACCGCCGAGGAGGCAGCCGAGCTCATCGAGAAGACCGACCGTCGCCGTGCCGCCTACTACAACTACTACAGCGGCAAGACGTGGGGTGCCGCCGAGAGCTACGACCTCTGCATCAACACCTCGCACCTCGGCCACGAAGCCACGGCACAGATGCTGGTGGAGTACATTGATAAGAGAATTAAAAGTTAAAAAACGAAAAATTAAAACAAGGCATAGACAGCCAAGAGTATCCACAATGTCCATCAGACAGCAATGAAGTCATCAGTTCTAATTTTTAACTTTTAATTTCCATGAAGCGCATCGGACTACTCTCTGACACTCACGGTCACTGGGACGAACGCTACGCACGACACTTTGCCGAGTGCGATGAGGTGTGGCATGCCGGAGACATCGGTTCGCTCGAGGTGGCCGAGAGGTTCGAAGCCTTCCGTCCCTTCCGTGCCGTACATGGCAATATCGATGGGCGCGACATCCGCCTGCGCTACCCTGCGGTGAACCGCTTCACCATCGAGGGAGCCGACGTACTCATCAAGCACATTGGCGGTTACCCTGGCAACTACGACCCCTCCATTCGCGGCACCCTCTTCATGCGCCCGCCCACCCTCTTCATCAGCGGGCACTCACACATACTCAAAGTAATGCACGACCGCACCATCAACACCCTGCACATCAACCCCGGTGCGGCAGGCATCCACGGATTCCACAAAGTGCGCACCCTCGTGCGTTTCACTGTAGACAACGGCACCTTCAGCGACCTTGAGGTGATAGAGCTTGCATAAAGAGGCCACGGATACGAAATTCATGTTATCAAACATAAAAGTTTTTCAACTCAAAAGTTGCGATGTAGGAAAATATCAAGTACCTTTGCGAGAAAGAAATTTATATCATTCATTAACGATATTTGATTTATGAAAGAACTGAAAGGAACTAAGACCGAGAAGAATCTGTGGACCGCATTTGCCGGTGAATCACAGGCACGCAACAAGTATACATACTTTGCATCAAAAGCAAAGAAGGAAGGCTATGAGCAGATAGCCGCCATCTTCCAAGAGACTGCAGACAACGAGAAGGAGCATGCCAAGATGTGGTTCAAGCTGTTGGGTGGCATTGGCAGCACTGCCGAGAACCTGGTAGCTGCAGCTGCTGGCGAGCACGAGGAGTGGACTGACATGTATGCCCAGATGGCCGTAGAGGCTCGCGAAGAGGGCTTCGGCTACATCGCAGAACTTTTCGAGGGCGTAGCAGCCATTGAAAAGGAGCACGAAGAGCGTTATCTCAAATTGCTTGAGAACGTGAAGGGTAAACTCGTATTCTCACGCGATGGCGACTGCATCTGGCAGTGCCGCAACTGCGGTCACATCCACGTGGGCAAGGAAGCTCCCGAGGTATGTCCCGTATGTAACCATTCGCAGGCGCATTTCCAAATCAAGCCAGAAAACTATTGATTTTGTAGATAGATGATTGAAACAGCCGCCTCGAAACCTCGAAGGCGGCTGTTTTTAGTACAAAAAGGGTAGTACTAACAAAATCAAACGTTTTTAATTAAAATTATAGCATAATATATAGTATATATCAAATATTATTGTAATTTTGTAAGTGTGTATATAATAAGTAGAAAATTATGATGGACAAATTCTTAGCTTTAGAGCTCCCCATGCAAGTTTTTTGGGGACTGGCGATTATCTCAAGTGCATTCTTTTTAGTGCAAACAATCATGGCATTCCTTGGCCTTGATGCCGACACCGATGATGGTGCAGGATTTGAAGATGTGGAGATGGGTGGTGTATCAGGCTACTTTTCTTTCCGCAATTTAGTGAACTTCATGCTCGGATATGGCTGGGGAGGTATAGTGCTACACGACGTAATACCCAATCTGATGTGGCTGCAGGTAGCCGCTCTGGGAATCGGTGTACTGTTCGTCATTATCTTTGTTTTCATACTTCGCCAGATTATGAAGCTGTCGACCGACAAGACTTTCCATATAGAAGAGGCTATAGGCCTAATAGCCGACACCTACCTGCGCATTCCTGGCGAGAAGAAGGGAAGCGGCAAGGTGATGGTGAGTGTACGCGGCTCAATGCACGAAATGGAGGCTATAACTGAAGGCGAAGCTATACCGACAGGAACCAAAGTGCGTGTAGTCAAAGCCATAGGCACCGATTTGCTGGAGGTGGAACGCATATAACATGTCATAAAGAAACTGTAATATTAACTCATTAACAACAAACAATTATGAACATTGCATTCTTAGGACTGATTCTCGTGGTTGTAGTCTTTGCAACCTTCGCAGCAGTCATTCGTCGTTACAGACGTTGTCCGTCAGACAAGATTTTGGTAGTATACGGAAAAACAGGTGGCGGTTCGGCCAAATGTATCCATGGTGGTGGTAAGTTTGTATGGCCTATCATTCAGGACTATGCATACTTGAACCTGACTCCTATCTCCATTGATGCCAACTTGACCAATGCGCTGTCACGTCAGAACATTCGCGTTGACGTACCTTGCCGCTTTACCGTAGGTATCTCTACCGAGTCTGATTCGATGAACAATGCCGCTGAGCGTCTGCTCGGCCTTACATCGAACGAAATTCAGGAACTCGCCCGTGATATTCTCTTCGGTCAGTTGCGTCTGGTTATCGCTACCATGTCTATTGAGGAAATCAACAGCGACCGCGACAAGTTCCTCGACAACATTTCCAAGAACGTGGAAGTAGAGTTGAAGAAGATTGGTCTGCGCCTCATCAACGTAAACGTAACCGACATCAAGGATGAGTCAGGCTATATCGAGGCTCTCGGTAAGGAGGCTGCCGCCAAGGCTATCAACGAGGCTAAGGTTAGTGTGGCTGAGCAGGATAAGTATGGTGAAATCGGTAAAGCTGAAGCTGTACGTGATACCCGTATCAAGACTTCAGAGGCCAACGCTATCGCCGTAAAGGGTGAGAACAACGCTCAGATTGAGATTGCCAACTCTAACGCATTCCGTCGTGAGAAGGAGGCTGAGGCTAACCGCTTGGCTACTGCAGCCGAAAAGGTACAGCAAGCTAAGGCCTTGCAAGAGGCATACGCAGCCGAGAAGGAGGCTGAGCTTGCACGTGCCGAACGTGAGCGTTCAACCCAACAGGCCAACATCATCGTTCCTGAGGAGATTGAAAAGCAACGTCGTATTATCGAGGCTGAGGCCGAGGCCGAGAAGGCACGCGTAAATGCAAAGGGTGATGCTGATGCAATCTATGCTAAGATGGAAGCCGAGGCTAAGGGTCTCTACGAAATCCTTACCAAGCAGGCTGCCGGTTATGACAAGATGGTAGAGGCTGCCGGTGGCGATGCCAACAAGGCGTATATGTTGCTCTTGCTCGAGAAGCTGCCCGAGTTGGTTAAGACACAGGTTGAGGCTGTCAAGGGCGTCAATATCGACCATGTTACCGTATGGGATTCAGGCAATGGTGCCGATGGCAAGGGTTCTACCGCCAACTTCGTATCAGGTCTGATGAAGTCTGTTCCTCCGTTGAGCGACCTCTTTGACCTTGCAGGAATGAATCTTCCCGAGTATCTCGGCAAGAAAACTGAGGCGCAGGACGTAACTCCTATCGAGGAGAAGAAGTAAGCTGCATCTCTCACTAACAATATGAGGCAGGGCTCACCAGAGTCCTGCCTCATTCTTTTCATATCGTCGACGACATTCCTATCGCAGTTTCTTGCTCCTACAATAAGCATCATACAGATAGTGTAATTCCTCATCGCTCATACCTATCGATTGCAGTCGAGCAAAGTCAGCCCGCACTTCCTCGGCCAACGAATGCATGTCACGATACAGTACACCATCAATCTCCACCTCTTCACACGGCATTGCCTCCAGTAACTTATCGGCACGCAGCAAACAGCCAAAACAGCCTTCACGCTTGCCTAGCATCCAATAATTATACCCGGCATATCTCCAGTCGGTATCAGTGAGTTCTTCCGCGTGCTCGGTCATCATACGCTCGTAATACTTGGCCGCCTGCTCAAACTTGTGGGCAAACAGGTTGCACTCCGCCAAGAGGCGTACCGACTTGAGCGATTCGGGGTGATGATAGTCAATCTTATGCAGACGAGGAAGCGCCTCCTCAAACTCACCCATTTCGCGCAGCAGTTCGGCTATGTGGAATGTGAGGCTGAGGTTATCTGGCTTCATGCTCTCGGCTATCTCGTAATATTTCAAGGCATTGGCTTTGTCACAGTCTGCGCGGTAGCATTGGGCAAGGTGCAATACCGTCCAGTAACTGTCGGGCTGCAATATATCGGCTTTCATATAAGCCTCTATAGCTTCCTCATATAGTTCGACTTTCTGATGGCATAGTCCCATCTGCTGCAATTGCGTTGCTTCCATACAATCGGGGTGCCACTCTTCGAGCAACGAGAAGTAGTTTATGGCAAGCCAGTAGTCCTTGCGTTTGATGTTTAAGCCTATGAGTTTGAAGAGATGCTCCGAGTCGGCCGTCACGCAGCCATATAACGGATTATCACTGTTGATACAATAAGTAAAAGGATGGAAGGGGTCATCAAACTCCTGCACGTTAGGAAAAAGTTTGAAGAATCTATATAGGTTCTGCACATACTGGCGTATGAGGCTCTGTGTTGTCTGCTTGCTCAACCGCTTCAGGTCGGGCATGTCGGCATTCTCCTTCATGGCTGTATTCTGCTCCTCAAGTTGCGCCATCATCGCCTCGCGCTGCATCTGCGGTATGTCGCGTATGGCGTAGCAGAAGGAATACTTGTCTGAGTCGCACATGAAGTTCGACTGCAGTATCATCTTCGCCATCGGGTTGCTGTTGTCGTTGGGGCTGCCCATGATGCCCAGCACATCGGCCTGCCACGTGTCGAAGGGGCGAAACCAGTTGCTGATATTGTAGAAGAAGGGATAGCGCTTCAGTTGCGAGAAGGTACTCATGTTCACATCCGCCCCCTCCATCTGCCATTCGGTGATTTCGCGCATACTTTCCTCCAGACCGCTCTCGTGCATCCACTGTTCCCAGTCGGGGTTGATATCGTCAGAGTCCTCTTTCGTGATGCCTGGCATGCGACGCAGTTTGGGGTTCTTCATCAGCCCGGGGATAATTTCCTCGCGCATCTTGCGGTCTATCTCCTCGGTATCAGCGCTACGGGTGAACTGCAGGATGACGTCGCACACTTGAGCTGCAAATACGGGGTCGTCGGTCAGCAGGCCGAGCCTTGCCTTCACCTCACTGTAGTAGTCTATACGGTCGGCCCAGCAATAGCAGATGATGACGATACCCACCAAGGCACGCGTGCTCACCATAGCCTTCGGATGATAGTAGGCATCACACAGGAAGAGTAGTTTCAGAGGATCGAACATACGCAGCAGGCTCAGCGTCACCGCACTCACGATAGTGCATTGGTCACCCTCCGTGATGGCCGACGACAAGAGCAGCTTATCTGCCTCGGCAGCCGTGGCGGCATTCCACACATCTCCCGTCCACAGGTCGGTAAAGAGGGCGCTCAGCTGCTTGTCGTGTGCCGTAGCCAACAACTTCATCTCCTCCGCGTCATATGTACTGCGTATGCCCTCACCGAAGGCCTCCAATTGCAGTTGATATACGTGGAGCGACTCCCTCCGTGCCGTCTTGCTCTGTGCCGTATAGTAGGGCATCTCCTTGGCGGCATGTGTGGCAATGGTGCAGCGGTCGGCAACCACCAAAGCATGCCCCACCAACTGGCGGTATACGCGGTCGCGCTCCGTATCTTCGGCTCCTTGGTTGAAGTAGTCGAGCAGTGCATCATACGTAGCGATGATACCGCTGAGTTCATACTCCAGTTCCGTGAGCTCGGCTTCGCGCACCGCCCCGAGCACGGTTTCCAAGAAGAGGTAAAACTGTCGTTTCTCAATAAGTTCGGTCCAACGGCCCGATAGGAAATTTATCTTCACAGTCGTACAACGTTTTTTTTGTTATCGGCAGCGTCACACCAAGCCGTCTCTGCCCAGCCCTGACGTGCATCAAGGTTATATTCTCTCTATTATACTACAAAAGTACCGCAAAAGGTTTAATAAACCATCATTATTATGCAATTTTCTCAAAACTAAGAAAACTGGAAGCCCACAAGGGAGCTCCCAGTTTTTCCTAATTGTCTAAGCTTATACCAGCGAATACGCTGCGGAATTGCTCTTATCCCTGAATAGCAGCTACGCCGGGGAGCACCTTGCCTTCGATAGCCTCAAGCAGAGCACCACCACCGGTAGAGATGTATGATACCTGGTCGGCCAATCCGAACTTGTTTACGCAAGCTACTGAGTCGCCACCACCGATGAGTGAGAAAGCACCTTCAGCTGTAGCCTTAGCAATAGCCTCGCCGATAGCGCGTGAACCAGCAGTAAAGGCATCGCACTCGAATACACCGGCAGGACCGTTCCACAGGATGGTCTTGGCCCCCTCGATAGCAGCAGCAAATGCCTTCTGGCTCTCAACACCGGCATCAACGCCTTCGAAGCCAGCGGGAACTGCATTGGAGGGACAGGTGATAATCTCGGCATCCTCCTTCACGCTCATTGTACCGAAGTCGAGACCGTTGGTTGCGGTGCAGTCTGTACCGAGTACCAGCTCTACGCCATTCTTCTTGGCCAGCTCCTCAACACCCAGTGCAACGTCGAGCTTGTCCATCTCAACGATTGATTCGCCAATCTCGCCACCGTGAGCCTTTGAGAATGTATAGGTCATACCACCGCAGAGGATGAGCTTGTCAACCTTGCCCAGCAGGTTCTCGATGATACCAATCTTTGAAGATACCTTCGAACCACCCATGATGGCTACGAAGGGGCGCTTGATGTTTGACAGTACGTTGTCAACAGCCTGTACCTCCTTCTGCATGAGGTAGCCGAGCATCTTGTTGTCGGCATCGAAGTAGTCGGCGATAACAGCGGTAGAAGCGTGCTTGCGGTGAGCGGTACCGAAGGCATCGTTGATGTAGCAGTCGGCATACGAAGCGAGCGTCTTGGCAAACTCCTTCTGTGAAGCCTTCATAGCCTTCTTTGCCTCCTCGTAAGCGGGGTCAGCCTTGTCGATACCTACGGGCTTGCCCTCCTCTTCGGGGTAGAAACGGAGGTTCTCGAGCATGAGCACCTCGCCGGGCTTCAGTGCAGCGGCAGCCTCAGCGGCCTTGGCGCAGTCGGGAGCGAACCGTACGGCTACACCGAGCTTCTCAGATACAGCGTCAACAATCTGGCTGAGCGAGAACTTGGCGTTCACCTTGCCTTTGGGCTTGCCCATGTGCGACATGATGATGAGTGCACCACCGTCGGCCAACACCTTCTTCAGTGTGGGGAGTGCACCGCGGATACGGGTGTCGTCAGTAATCTTACCTTCTTCGTTCAAGGGTACATTGAAGTCCACGCGAACGATTGCCTTCTTGCCGGCAAAGCTGTAGTTGTCAATGTTTTGCATAATACTTGTATGTTAATAAGTTATGAGTTATATTTTCATTAGTCTCCGCAAAGTTAGCAAAAGGTTTGTTAACTCGTGCATAAAAAGGTGATAAATCTTGCCGAAGGGGTGTTTTTCTCCTTCAGCCTCATCACTCCTTGTCTATGGGACTCATTTTCTTGTAATGCTTGCATAGCATCTTCAGCCCACACTCCCCACACTTCGGCTTACGGGCTATGCAAGTGTAGCGGCCATGCAGGATGAGCCAATGGTGAGCGATAGGGATGAGTTCATCAGGAATGTGGTGTGTGAGCTCCTTCTCTACGCTATAAGGAGTGGTACAGCGGGCGGGCACCAAGCCTATGCGGTGGCTCACTCGGAATACGTGCGTGTCGACAGCAAAAGCCGCCTTGCCCCATACTACAGCTTGAATGACGTTGGCCGTCTTACGCCCCACGCCTGGCAGCCGCACCAGTTCCTCCAATGTGTCGGGCACCTCGCCTCCGAAGTCCCTCATCAGCATCTGCGCCATACCCACCAGGTGCTTGGCCTTGTTGTTGGGGTACGACACGCTCCGTATGTATTCGAATATCACCTCGGGCGTAGCCAGTGCCATGGCCTCGGCAGTGGGATAGTCGTGCATGAGGCGCGGCGTCACCATATTGACCCGCTTGTCGGTACACTGGGCCGAGAGTATCACCGCCACCAGCAGACTGAACGGCGAGTCGTAGTGCAACTCCGTCTCAGCCACCGGCATTGCCTCCTTGAAGTAGTCAATCGTGCGGTCGTATAGTTCTTGCTTCTTCATCTTATACAAAATCGATGCAAATATAGCGCATTGCGATGACAAAATTAAATTATCGCCGAAAAGTTATTAACAAAATCGGGGAGTTATCCACATTTTTAGAAAGTTTAGGACGTTTTTTAGGAATATTACACAGATATTTGTTTATTTCGCGGTCGGAAACAAAAAGCAAGTATTAGAAAATGGGAAAGATTATCGCATTGGCCAACCAAAAGGGAGGTGTAGGCAAGACTACCACCGCCATCAACCTCGCCGCCTCGCTGGCTACGCTGGAGAAGAAAGTACTGCTCATCGATGCCGACCCGCAGGCCAACGCCTCATCGGGCCTCGGCGTAGACATCCACAATGTGGATTGCTCTATCTACGAATGCCTCATCGATGGCCGCGACCCTCGCGAAGCCATCTATACCACAGATATCGAAGGACTTGAAGTGATAGCCTCGCACATCGACCTCGTAGGTGCCGAGATTGAGATGCTCAACCTCGAACAACGCGAGACCGTGCTCAAGCGCATGCTCGAACCCTTCGAAAAGGAATACGACTACATCCTCATCGACTGCTCGCCCTCGCTGGGTCTCATCACGGTGAACGCCCTCACGGCGGCCCACTCGGTGATAATCCCTGTACAGTGCGAGTACTTCGCCTTGGAGGGCATCAGCAAGCTGCTCAATACCATCAAGATTATCAAGTCGAAGCTCAACCCCGGGCTCAGCATCGAGGGCTTCCTGCTCACGATGTACGACTCGCGCCTACGCCTCAGCAACCAGGTGCTCGACGAGGTGCGCCGCCACTTCCAGGAGCTGGTGTTCGACACCGTCATCCAGCGCAACGTACGCCTGAGCGAAGCACCCAGCCACGGCATCCCCGCCATCCTCTACGATGCCGAGTCGAAGGGAGCACAGAACTACTTGACATTGGCGCAAGAAATTATTAAGAAGAACTAATCTATGGCAACAAAGAAATACCCCTCACTAGGCCGCGGCCTCGATGCCCTCATCTCCACCGACACGGTGAAGACCGAAGGCTCATCATCCATCAGCGAGATAGCCATCAGCAAGATTAAGGCCAACCCCAACCAGCCGCGCCGCGAGTTTGACCCCGAGGCACTGCAAGAGCTTGCCGACTCCATCAAGGAGATTGGCATCATACAGCCCATCACCCTGCGCAAGATGGACGACGGCACCTACCAGATTATCGCCGGCGAACGCCGCTTCCGCGCATCACAGCTGGCCGGACTCACCACCGTGCCCGCCTACATACGCACTGCCGACGACGAGAACGTGATGGAGATGGCCCTCATTGAGAACATACAGCGCGAAGACCTCAACTCTATGGAGATAGCCCTCGCCTACCAGCACCTGCTCGAAGAATACGATCTCACCCAAGAACGTCTGAGCGAGCGTGTGGGCAAGAAACGTACCACCATTGCCAACTACCTGCGCCTGCTCAAGCTGCCCGCACAGATACAGATGGCCCTCAAGAACCGCGAACTCGACATGGGCCACGCCCGCACACTGCTCGCCCTCGACAACCCCATAGAGCAGATACAGCTCTTCGAGGAGATACAGACCTTCGGATACTCCGTACGCAAGGTAGAAGACATCGTCAAGAAGAAAAAGGAGAAAGCAGCCGCCAAGAAAAGCGAGAAGAAGACCGCCAGCGACTACGACATCCTCAAGAAGCACCTCGCCAACTTCTTCCAGACCGACGTGCAGCTCACCTGCAGCGCCAAGGGAAAAGGCAAGATAGCCATCAGCTTCAAGAACGAAGAAGAACTGGAACGCATCATCGCATTGCTGGACAAACTCAAGGAAAAATGACACTCCACCTCAGAAGAGCCATACAGCCCCTACTCCTCGCCGTGATGCTATGCCTACCCGCCACGCTGGCAGCGCAGGCCACAACACTTATGGCCGATAGCATCACACACACCGTCAAGTCGGGCGACAAGCAACCCCTCAAGCCCTTGCACGACAGCCGTCTCACCTTGGGCGACACCCTCCCCACCCTCACTCCACGCGAGGCACGGGCCGTAATGCTCAGCGACTCACTGCACCGCGCAGCCCCTGCCGAGCTGGGCATATCCTCCGAGAGCACCGCATACTCAGACACCCCCGAATACCCCGATTCAACGAAAGCAGCGAAAACCTCCTCGCAGCGCAGCGAGCTGCGCAAGCAGAAGCTCGCCACCTTCACCCCCGACCCCGACAAGGCCACGTGGCTGGGCATCGTATTCCCCGGAGGCGGACAAATCTACAACCACAAATACTGGAAGCTACCCATCGTCTACGGCGGCTTCCTCGGCTGCGCCTACGCCCTCAACTGGAACAACCAGATGTACAGCGACTACTCGCAAGCCTACCTCGACATCATGGACGATGACCCCGGCACCGCCAGCTACGAAGACTTCCTCCCACCCCGCTACAACGTGGAGGCCAACCGCGACTACCTGGAGCGCGTCTTCAAGAACCGCAAGGACAACTACCGCCGCCAGCGCGACCTCAGCATCTTCTGCTTCATCGGCGTATACCTCATCTCCGTCATCGATGCCTACGTCGACGCCGAACTCTCCAACTTCGACATCTCCGAAGACCTCACCGTACAAGTGCGCCCCAGCGTCATCGACAACAAGCACTACAACGCCACGCCACGCAACACCCAGTCCTACGGGCTGCAGTGCAGCATCAGCTTCTGAGCGTTAATATCATTCATGCAATTTCTCTTGCAATATCCGCTCCACCTCCTCGACCGTAGGTGATACGGCAAGGATAGTGCCGTCGCGGTCAACAAGCACGGTGATGCCGCCTGCCCGGCTAACACCATATTTCTCCCAAATCTTATGCTCATCGTGCAGTTCCAACAGATTGAGCCAAGGGTAGCCATCGCGTGCAAGGGCACGCTCCATATCCTCACGCTTGCTTTCGCGAGCCACGCCTACGACCGTGAAGCCGCGCTCCTTATACTTCTCATATACGGGAATTATGCTCCTCGAAATCTGTCGGCAGGAGCCACACCACGATGCCCAGAGGTCGATGAGGGCAACCTTACCGGCAATCTCCTTGCTCAGCGTGTGCAGTGTGCCGTCGAGGGCAGGAGCAGTGAAGTCAACATAGCGATTACCTACCCTAATGCCAAGGCTCTCAGTCCACTTCTCTATCTGCTTGCTCAGCGGATGCCCAGGGAAGAGCGGTTGGTATATTTCGTTGTACAGTGCGATACAAAGAGATTCATCCGCTTCCGAACTGCTCATCCACACCGCTTGCCGCATCAGCAAATACAGACCTACGATAGAACGATCGTTGCGTATGAAGTCTTCGGCGCATTTGTTCTGCGTTGTGCGGAACATCGTGTTCAACTCCTCCATGCGTGGGGAATCCCATTGCTCAATGTTAATCAAGGAGTCGATTTCTTGCAGTAATGGGGCAAGCCTGCGGTTCTGTTCCGCGTCAAATTCTCTGAATCTTATATTGATAGGGCCGTCACACTTTACGGTAGGCGGCTTGGCATCTCTTTCGTAATGGTAGAAGGTGGCATTTATCGTTCCCTCCTCTGCAAAGAACTCACAAAGAAACATGCAGCCAAGATTGTTCTCCTCCATTGATACAAGCATGTAGGGCATCACCTCATCCACATAAAGGTCAAAAGCAAACTTACCGTCTACCACAGGGATACTATCTGCATCCACTGCACGGAAGTCACTACCCGATGGAGCAAGCAACATCATCGTATAGGTAGAGTCGGGCACTGTGCCCTCAAAGCGGCAATGTATCTTGCCGTTCTTGTTTCCGCACGCCCCCAGCAGCACCGCTACGGTAAGGGCAAGGAATAGGTTGGTTGGTTTCATAGGCGTAGTGTATTTGGCAGGTTTTGTTCACTATCATTTCATCGTCAGCATCCACTTCCAACATGGAATCACCTCAATGCTGCCGTACTTGTCAGTTACCGTATCCTCCTCATCATGGGTGATAATCACACGACGGCGGCAAGGATGCACATTGGGTAGCTTTGACAGTGCCCCCACCTCACGTGCCCAAGTCTGCTCATCAGCTATGGAGTATGCGACTTGTATGGCCAACTCCTCTTCGGGTACATAGAAGTCCACCTCCACATTGGCGTTGTAGAAGTATACCCGTTCGTTATCCTGATCATGTCCGTATGTACGGAACAAAGCCAACGCCACTACATTCTCCAACAGAGCAGTATCAATGTTCAGCAACTGGAGCGACAAGAGTCCGTTATCTATAAAATAGTATTTACAGATGCTTTCTCGCTCAGTAAACGCCGAAGCAATATTTCTCAGTCGTAGCAGCAACCATGCATCTTCGGAGAAACTTACGTAGTTGGCTACGGTAGGCACGCTGATTCGTCCTGCTACGCTGGAGAGTATTTTCGATAGCCGGGTATAAGACACAGGATGCATCACGTTCTCGGCCAACTTCTTGGTCAGCAATTGGAGCAACTTCGGATTAGAGATACCATTGCGTTGCACGATGTCGCCAAGATAAATCTTCTGAAACACACTTGCGAGATAAGCTCTCTTGACCGGCAGGTTCACCGCTTCGGGAAGTCCTCCCCAAGCCATATATTCTTGATAGGCCCGCATAAAACGGGCTTTCGACTCGGTAGCCGACAAAGCCAATTCGTCAAATGCCACCTGAGTATGGGTGAGATATTCCTTGAAACTGAGCGGGTAGACTTCTACGGGAAGGTAACGACCGCCCAAGTCGGCCATAATCTCACGTGACAGCATCTTGGCATTGCTACCTGTAATGAATACGCTATACTTCTTATCGGCAAGGTTACGGGCAAACTTCTGCCAACCCTCAATGTTCTGTATCTCATCGAGAAACAGCATAGGGCGCTTGCCGTACATCTCCTGATGACATTCCAAGATGAGGTTGAAGTCATCTGCCGAGAAGCCTTCGAGGCGAGCATCCTCAAAGTCAAGATATAGCATATCTTCCCAACCATGTCCTTCGCTGAGCATCTTGCGAATCTTCTGGAAAAGGAGAAATGACTTTCCTGAACGCCTGACTCCCACAAACACCTGCAAAGGGAAAGAGTCCAAGTCATATTCACGAGGATGAATCTCATACCTTTCAACATCCTTTTGATTGTCTAGTAGTACCTGACGGAGTATGTTTCTCGAAATGGCCATAGCCTCAAATCTTTATTTTATCAGACGAAATCTTATACAATAGCGCAAATTTATAAACTATGATTTAACAAAACAAGAAATAAACAACTTTTTTTACGAACAAGCTTTTTACGAACAAAGATATTACAATTGTAATGAGATGTGTCTGGTTTGTATTGTTACACGAATTTTATTTATGGATAATTTATGGGCAATTTACGGGAATTTATGTTGAAAAAAGGAAGAAGACAAAAACAGTCATGTAATTGACCATAAATTTATTATGAATTATTGTTGCTGTCACTTACTCAACTCCTCCTTCAGCGTACTCACCATCTTGGCGTGGTCGCGCAAGTCGTTGCGTAGGCTGTAATTGCCCTCCTTGTCGACAAGCACGTAGGATGGGATGCCAGTGACACCAAACATTTTGCTGGTCAGATAATCCCATTGTGCATCGTTCACTCGGTAGTGGATTCCCTTGATGCCCGGAATCATCTCTGAGTAGATGTTGATGGGTGAGGTCTCGTTAGCTATGTATACCCACACGAGGTCTTCGCTGGAGAGTTCGCCTGTCTTATAGGGTTCTACAGCCTTGATGGCGTTTCTGCAAGGTCTGCACCACGTGTTCCAGAAGTCCACCAGTATTACTTTGCCTTTGTGTGGGGCGGTGATGGCTTCGAACAGAGCTTCGGGAGCGATGTCCTCTACGTGTGTCAAATCTTTGCGACTCGTTGCGATGGCTTCTCTTTTACGATTGATGATATCCTCACACATAGCAGCATAGAAAGGGTTGCTCCATTGGCGCATGGTTTGTAGTTCCTCATTGGTAAGTTGATTGCGATATGCTTTTGGTATAGCATTAAGCAATGCACTAAGTTCAAATAACATGCCTCGTTTTTCGCTATGGTCAAGCTTTTGTGTATTCTCCACTATGCTATTGGCACCAATAGTAAGTAGCAACCACGGATTGTCAAGATTGACAAGAGAATAGATTCTCTCATAATGTTTGGATTCGAATGGAACAGAAGTAATACCAACAGTATCGTTTTCGTCAGACTCAAAGTAACGTCTATAGTCATTCTTCAATGCATTTAGACAATTTATAAGAGTATTATTCTTTCCAATTACCTTCTTCCATGGATGGCACGAAAAGTTGTCTATGTAGTCGCACTCATCATTATAATAGTCAATCAGTCGCTCTGTATATGCGTCCGCATCCGTCACATTCTCCACATAGTCATATGCAGTTAATGTGCCATTCCAGTCAAACGATGGTAGATTATTTAGCGCATCATAACGGCTTCCCTTGGTCCAACAACCTTTAATTGCAGGACTCTTTATAGGTGTTTTATAATTGTATCTAATACTTTGATTGATGCGGGAAAGGTTTACATAAAGGTTTATCTTTTCACCTGGAGCGAAGAAGAAGTTTTCGTGCCCCTTGCCGTCTACTATCACCCGGGAGCAGCCCGTACCATATTGGCGGAATCGGACTACACCCTTACCGGTCTTGGTATTAATATTTACATTAATTCTTCGTTGACCCTCAAAGGCAGTGGTCACTTGCAGTACAACATTCTTTATACTTCCCTCACGATAGCCCAGTAGGTGTACGTTAATGGTGACATCGCCCATCTCGTAAGCATATTTGGGCATCTCGCCCGTAGTTTTTGGTATACGTTGTAATTCGCGAGGCAAGCCCTCTGGCTTGTTGGCATCCCTCTTGCCAGTCAAGTCAATATCGTAGATACGCCAATCGTTCTCGGTATCACTTTCGATATAGTCGAATGATGTGGTACTCTTAGGCAGTGGCTCAAATAGTAGCGTAAAGCACGTGTCACCATCCTCGGGCATATATAATTCTTTGTCAATCTCCACATCTATGCCGTCAAGCAGTTTGTATTCTTTTCCTTCTGCTACAAGATGTGTATATGAGGGTACTCTAATCCATGTGTTCGGGCGGCTAAATCCACGCACGGTGAGCACCGTGGTTGTGTCAGTCAACTCAATTTTCTCGAAAACAATGCTTGTCGTATTGGATGCACCTACAAGTGGAAATTCCACGACATTGCTTGTTCTCGCACACGCCCCCAACAGCACCGCTACGGCAAGGGCAAGGAATAGTTTGGTTGCTTTCATTTTGTTGGTTGTTTATGTTGTATCAAATACCTATTCCCCAATGTTTTACAGACCAAAGAGTCAAAATCAGACAAAAACATTTGGTCCTGCTTCGGTCTGTATTCTTCGTATACCTTGGCAACAGTTCTTTCTGCTTCTTCACGTGACATCGAACCTTTTCCTGTCAAGATAGCATAGCTACGGGACGGTCAGAATTTGCAATTTGCATTTTTTGCAAATTGCTTTTTTCTTCCAACTCCCCAGACGAAAATATATTAGACAGATGGCGAGATATACCCGATACGTTGACTCCAAACAACTCGGCCATTGCTTTTTGAGTTGCCCATATGGTCTCTGATTCAGTGTCTACCAATACTTGTACCTTTACACTACCGTCTTCGGAGTTATAAAAGATAAAATCCTTAACTCTTTCTATATTTCCCATATCGAAATAGTTTACGATTCATTTGCAAATTTATGAATATTTTGGTAATTTATGTTGAAAAAGAAACAATTATTGTAAATAACCATGCCGGAACTTCACAGCCCCGGCATGGATTGGTCTTGAACATTAACTTTAATACTTTAAAAGCTTATTTATTTAATTATCTTACGCTTATTGTATTCGAAGAGAGGTTGGTTTTGCTTCAAGGCTTCAACGTCGAGGTTCATGACAGCCTGGCCTTCCCAGTTTGCTCCCCATGCCTTGAATGGCTCCCCATCGGGTTCCATAAAAGATATCGTCTCTACATTCAACGGTAGGGGTTCAAATACATACATGAGTGCAAAATAGTCGCCCGAATAGCCTTCCATCCAGAAGTTGTGGTCTATCGGAAGCCCTACCACTTCCTTGAGTTTGTATCTGTTGCCCGACTCGTCTACAAGTACTGTTCCCGAATGTATTCCGAAATATTCTCGCATCCAGTTTTGTTCTTTAGCATAGGCCAAGTAAGTAGCCTCGGCGGTACGCCAAAGTGCCATAGTCCCCTCTTTTACAGGTTTTATCAGATGGGCATCGGTATAGGCTCCCCATGTGTCGGCATCATTCTTGTGGTACTTTCCTTCTTCCTTCACAAGTCGGGGTGTATGGAATGTTGGGGCGATGTCGTATGAGGGTTTTTCCTCTTTTGTTCTTTTCAATTTTATATCGCGGCCACGCATTTGCCAGTTGGGTACACCATAGATGGCAATCTCTGTTGTCTCTGCAGGAAGTTTAGGAAAATATATCTGAAAATCGAGCATAGTGCCCTTTGGAGCCTTTACCGCAAAGTACTTTTCCCAACAGTCAGGCACAGACCTAATGGCACGATAGTGTATTCCAGTTTCTTTGTCCACTATTCCAGTTTCGTCTGAAGCTAACCAGAAGTTCTTCAATACGTCTGCCGGCATTTGGAAATAACAGTGCAGTACGGTATATTTGCCCTCCTCTGTCAGTTCCCAACACAATGAGGTCATTCCGCTCTTATTTGTTTTGGGCAAAGGAAGATTCAGTTCTTCCACCGTAGGCACATTCTCAGCCCAAAGGGTTTCGGTTTGCTTGTTACGATCCTCTGTTTTGTGCCATACAACAGCTTTCATCCCTGTCTCTTCGTCCTGTTTCACTTCGGGAGTACCTACTAAATACACGCCTTTGCTGGTGGCAAGGACCTTAGCATCTTTCTTTTGTGCTTGCGCTGTAACACCAATCAGTGCAACGAGGCAAAGCAACACGATTTTGTTTGTTTTCGTTTTCATATCGTCTATAGATTAAAAAGTGTAATAAAAATGATTGGCCTTGGCGTTTGTATAGCTGGCAAGCGACAGAGTGGTACCTATCGGTGCATTCACTCCATAAAGGAAGGTGTTGGTACCAATCTTTTCTGCAAACCATCGGTGATTGCGCCCTTCGTGTACGTCCTGAAGTTCGAAGAGGAATTGCGACTGCGACAGATGGAGCTGGTAGCCAGGACTATTGTTGTCGTACCAGCAAGCGACTTGCAACAGACGACCGAAGACATCGACTTTCTTTCTGTCGGGGAATATGTAGATGTAGTCGACGATGCTGGCATCCAGTGCAGTGACGCTATCCATTGGTTCCTGCTCTATACCATAGTTGGCTGCCAACTTGGCGATGAACTCATCCACGAGGACAGGACTTTTATAGGTGGTGTCGGTGGCTGATGCGTAGACGACCCTTGTGCCCTCTGCCATAGGCTGGGGAGGTAGCTGTGCCTCATTGCCTTGCCATGAATGCCCAAGAATGAATACTGCTATAATGCAAGCTGCTACCGCTGGCCACATCCAACGCGACAATAAGGTAGGGCGTTGTGGCTGTATCTCTACGCGATGGCCCAGCCGCTCATTGAGGTCGGCAGGCGAATCTGCCTGTTTCGTGGTCTCCTCCTCAATATCCACCTTTCCTGCATCGAACAGGGCAAACATCTCCTTATATACCGCCCACTCTTCGCCCACCTCGTGGGTGCGGAAGTACTGTGCCAGCACATCTTCCTCGACGATGCTGGTGGTGCCAGCCATAAACTTGTCTATCAGCTGGGCTATTTCCTGTTTATCATACTGATGCTTCATAGTTAGTTCCTCCTCAATAGTTTGTTTTGTAGTTCGCAGCGTGCTCGTGTCAGCAGTGTAGATACCGAGCTCTGCTTTATGCCCAGGATATCGGCAATCTCGCTCAGCTCCCGGCGTTCCAGCTGACGCATCCTCAGTATCATCCCTGCGGTGGTGGGCAGGCTGTCAATCTGTTCGTTCAGCCATTGCTCCAGTTCTGCATATTCGAGTCGGGCATGTGGCGTGTCTTCGTCGGCAAGTGGCAGCGCGTCGTCTATCTCCTTGTACTGATGCGTGGTGCGCCATCGGTCGATGCAGACACGCTTCGCTGTAATGGTTACAGAAGCATCCAGATGGGTGGCATCGTTGAGCTGCTCGTGCAGGCTCCATAGGCGGAGCATCACGTCCTGCGCAATGTCTTCGGCGTCATCCATGCAATAGCCGAAATTTCCTGCTATCGACACGGCCTTGGCTCGCATCTCGTTTGCCATGTATGTGAATTCTTCTTGTGTCATTACGCTATATAAACGAACAGCCTGCCACAAATTAAACAAGAAATCGTCACTTTCTTTAATTTTTCTTTCATTTTCCATTTTTAAGGAGGCATAGTTCCATAGTCCTGCTTGATCGTTAACTCGTCGCAAATGAACAGAAAAACTCGCCCCTCGCCAAAAGAAAAATCTAAAAATATGGATTTAGACGATGAAATGGGGAAAATGGAAGGAAATAATTTGTAGTCTGCTTAGCATGAAGTACTTTTGCAAAAAATACTCATAAGCATATACTATGATACCTGAAGGCAACACCTTGGAAGATATAAGAGAAAGAGAACGGATAATACGGGAGTTTTATCGGGAATGGAAAGAGAAAAATCCATCGCAACGAAAATACAACCTCTCACTGAAGGAGTATATAAACATCCGTATGGTATCAATCGTAGAAACCAGCGAGCATGCTGCAAAAAGTTATCTCTCCACCTTGGCTGTATTGCAACTGGATGCGATACTGATAGGAGCACGCAAAGTGTCATTAAAGAAGCCAAAACCAGGGAACAAGAACCAACAGCCATTCGAGCGCATCATGATAATGGAGTACGACTTGGTGGGTATAGGTACGGTGAAGATGACCGTAGGAGTACGCCGCAGAACACAAGAAAAGGTGCAGTATTGTATCACTGCCATCGACAACAAATAAAAAAGGACGGTACACGACCATCCTTATAATTGCCCCAAATGCGTGGCGGAGGGTTACACTATTGTGTGTGATGCTATGCTGGCGGGGACTTGGCACGACCCATATGCATCGTCCGTTCACGACTTACATTTCTGCGGCAAAGGTAGTAACTATAATTGAAACGCACAAGTTTTGTAATTGTTTTTTCACAACAAACGACATAGATTGCAAAACACCTCACCTATGAAGAAGCGCCGCAATACCTACATATATATACTACTATTCCGACACGGCAAAAACAAACCACGACATCAAACTATCCATAAACTATACAAATTTTCGGCGTAACCCTGATATAGCTCAGTGCATTACGCCGACAAAATGTACAATGTGCCGTTAGCGTATATGTTCATCTGCCAAAATTCCCTGGTGTGGGCGGTAGTAGCCGTCGGTGCGGGGCACGCGCTCCAGCTCACCCAGCGCGACGTACTCTGCAATCTTGCGGTACGAGGTGCTCATGGCATAGCGACTTATACGGAGGGGCAAAGGCTGCGGTTCTCTACAAATGCTTAAGTACTATTACTGAGTATTCAGCCTCGACTTGAGCACTGTTACTAAATCCCTCTTCATTATATTTTGCTTCAAATCTCAGTATAATATAAGTGTCATCAATATACAATAGGCGTGGAACAATAACTTTGCTTCCAAACCTACAATGCAAATCCGTGCCATATAGAAGTTGGGTATCCGCATCAAAACGATACCGCTTGGAGTATCTCCCAGCGATGGATGGGTCGTAGTCGTAATCAAAATCTATATTTACAATGCTGTCGTTAAAAGTGCATTTGTACCCACTCTCACCCATGGCTAACGACAATAGATTAATTTTATCTTTAGACATAGGGTGATTGGGAAAAGGATGAACATAGTTTCTCACTCCTTCATGGTCATAACATTCATAAAGAGCACTATTTACATAACTTTTGCCTTTTACGAATGCGCGAAATTCTTCAAGCGAATAAGGCCTACTACCCAAAGAGTCTTCTGGTATATTGGTTTCGGGGAAATAGGCGACAGACCGCTTATCCTTAACAACTTCCATCGGCTGAGTCCCATTTGTTGCTTTGCACGCGACAAACAGAATACAAATCATAACTACAAGTATATTTTTCATCTTCAATTAAGCACTAACGGCTTTCTAATATTGGGCTGTATCATTAATTGAGTAGGATAATTATTTGCATAATTAGTACCTACCCCTGCGTCATATTCGGCCCCTTTGTTTGCTTGATATACTCCAGAAGAAAAATAGCCATTACATGTACCATCCCATCCCCAGTTAATATGATTATAATTAAGGATATCGTATGACTCATACATTACTTCCCATTGCTCATTACCCTCAGGCCTAACATATTCTGTAGTTGTTTTCGTGATTCTTCGGTGTCCATCAACAACCCATGCATGCCCTTCTTGAGCATCAGCTTTAACCCCCTGCATATATACCAATGCTCTTGTGCTAAGACTTCGCTGTACAATGCTGTCTTTATATGCTTGATATCCACCAAAGCTATACCCTAAATTTTGCAATACGGAGGCAACAGTCTCACCATACGCACCCGCTGCTCCTACTCTATAATTGGTGTTAAGCAATTTTCCAAGTTGCCTCAGGACTTTCCCGATTTCCTTATGGGTCTCAACAGGAGTAATGGACGATAAGGCACAATAAACACAATCGTGTCCAACTGTGTCCTGTGATAAAAAATGCAACTTTATATCATCCCAATGCAGCTCCAGCGAATACAAGGAGTCAGTATAATCTATTGTCAGTGAAGACGGGTATTCATAAAATGTCATTATCTGCGCTAACGCAGTAGCAACACAACCAGAACGAGACTGTTGCCCATCAGAAGTTAAACAATACATATTGTACGGCCATTTTTGTCCCCATCGAATTTCAAGATAAGGCCCATATGATAGGGTGTCATACACGGTCTCTCTTTTATAATCTAGGAGAACATCAGGACCATAATTTATTTCAGCAATAGTACTCCCCACGTATCTTTTTGCCATGTCCATATACATATCGAAGCCTTCATTCTTCGTGTCTTCACCTACTACATAATTACCTTGCTCAGTCACAGCAATCAATTCCTCTGTTGCGCGATTGGCCGAGACTATCGCAAAGCCAGCGTCATCCTCGAAATTGAATACATACATCAGGGTGTCGGAAATTTCCGCAGAACGAGTAGAGGAACCATCAACAACGTATTGTACATCGAAAGGATTAACAGTACGTGGTTTGCTCGAGCGGGTAGTATTAACTTCATCCAACATCTTTATTGCATCTTGTGCTACAGAAAGAGCTTCTTTGTAAGTACGAGATGGGGAGAGTTCCTTCGTGGGACTCAATGAAGTGTCTGCTTGTATTGCCAAATCATCTATGCCGTCCTGTGTGCAAGCGATTAATACTGATGCTACTAATACAGCAGCAACATTCCCATTTTTTAGATTTCTTTTCATAAGAGGTAATATATTTATAATTTATGACATGTATTTCACCATGACAAAAATATACACTAAAATCCAATTCCACAACGCCTCCCCCCAAATAATTTGCTATTTATGATTACTGTAACTATGGACTAGCGGATTATGATTAATTAAAACAGATATTTATACGATATTTATGAGCAATTTACGGTAATTGCCTGTGGGCGGCGAACTTCGTTTCATGTTGAAAAAGAAAGGAAACACAGAACCTATCCATAAACTATACAAAATTTCGGCGTAACCCTGATATAGCTCAGTGCGTTACGCCGACAAAATGTACAATGCGCCGTTAGCGTATATGCTCATTTCCCGAAATTCCCTGGTGTGGGGCGGTAGCAGCCTTTGATGCGGGGCACAGGCTCCATCTCACCATGGGCCACATAGTCGGCCAACTTCTGATACGAGGTGCTGATAGCGTAGTGACTGATGCGGGCAAACTCGCGGACGCTGATGTCGTCGTGTGTCTCGAAGTGCTCATACAGTGCGTCGGCCAGCTCGGGAGCTGCGAGGGGCTGGCGCACCTTACCCTCCACCTTGAACTTCACGTCGGCAAGGCGGTCGAGCAGGTGCTTGTCGGGGCGGAAGCGTATGCCGCTGATGCGTACGTCCTTGCCCGTGGGAGGTGTGGAGCCGCTATGACTGCTCAGCTCCATGGTGAGCGAACCTAAGCCGTCGAGTTGCACGCGGTGTCCCTCGCACAGGGCATCGGTGATGGCCGTGCGCAAGGCATCCCACACGAGCTTCACATCGGTGGGCGTGGCGGTGGTGGCATGACTGATGTCGTGTGCCATCTGCTCGATGTCTACCTTCTGCGGATGGGCAATGCCGACGGCTACACCTTGTATGTCGGTCTCGGTACCGCAAAGGAGGCGGCGACTGGTCAGTGTGCAGTTCACCACAGGGGCGTAACTGCTCTCATGGTGCACATGCTTCGATTTCTTGATTTTCATAGGGAGTCAGTGTTTTTTCTATAGTCCGAAAGTTTTTCTATTCGCAGTCAGAATCTTTTCTACTCGCGAGCGGAATGTTTTCTATTCGCGGTCAGAAACCATTCTATTCGCAGTCAGAAATATTTTTCTCTTTGTAGAACAAAGATAATAAATAGTTCCGATTCTTGCAAACGAACCGTCCATTTTATTTGCAAGTATACTGGTTCTCAGGGTATTGACATGGGGATTTTCAGGTTGTATATTTGCAGTGGAAATCAACGATGACGATAACGATGACACTGACTAAGCTAACCAAAAAGCACTGTCCAACTCTCCCTCTGTTTATAGAGGGACAGTTAGCATAAGGTCTCCATTTGAAATGTATTTACTAACCTTTTAATCATATTTATTATGCAAAACTCAAACACTCAAAACAACCTGAAAAATCAAATTATGGAAAATCTCAATGTTGCCCAACCTCAAATGTCTTACGTCGACACACTGCGTGAGACCATGCAGGAGGAGTTTCCCCTGCTCAGTGAAGTGACCCGTGGGGTCGTAGACGACCCTTTAACCTTGATGAATGCTCGCACCGATGACGACGGTGTGGTGGTTCCCTGCGCCCTGCCCGATGCGATGTGGCGGTCGCTGCCCCAGATGATGAGCGAGTCGCTCTCGCTCTATGCCGATGCCGACATCCGCACCATGCTCCTCATGGCCATGATGGCAACCATAGGTTCGGCCATGAGCAATGTACGTGTGCGCCACGAGCGCCGCCTCTACTCACTGGGCATGATGAACGTATGCGTAGGTCCCTCGGCCTCGGGCAAGGGATGCGTGGGCGATGTGGCGAGTCTCGTCGATGACATCAACGACATCATCTGCAGCGAGAGTGCCCAGGCACAGGCCGACTACCGCAAGCGCCACAACCGCTATGCCCGTCTCAACAAACAACTCAGCTATGCTGCCAAGGGCGACACAGCCAACCTTATCGACGTGGACAACATCGCTGAGGAGGTGGACGAGCCGCAGGCTCCCCTGCGCCGTATGCACAAGCTGCCCTCGAAGACCACGGCGGCCAACTATCACCGCCTGCTCTATGCCAATGGAGAGTACATATCGTATCTGCACATCCCCGAGCTGGCGGAGCTGAATGCTGCCAATCGCACTGCCTTCGGTGACTTCATGTACATGATGCTCGCCGCGCAGAACGAGGAACCCCTGCACACCGCCCGCAAGACCGATGATGAGGACTACCGCATAGAGCACACCCGACTGGCCTTGGTAGCCACGGGCACGGAGTCATCGGTGCGGGCCTTCATCCCTAACCTCGAGGACGGACTCTCCACGCGTTTCCTCTACCACAACCTGCCCGCCAAGGACACGGTGCGCGACGAGATGGATGAGGCCATGGCCGAGGCGATGAACGATGTGTATACCCACCACCGCACCCAGCTGACGGCGATATGGAGCGAGCTGCGCCGGTTTGACGGCAAGCCCGACGACGAACTGCCGCGCCTCATGCTCAGCGATGCGCAGCGCACGCTCATCAACGACTATTACCGTCAGATGGTATCGTTCATCGCGCTCACCCAGCCCGACCGAGACTTGCGGGCACCCATCCTGCGCACCCGCCTGAACCTCTACCGTATGCAGATGGTCATCGCCGTGCTGCGCCGTCACGAGGAGATGGGCACCGCCGAGGGCATGTTCGACGAGAGGCTCTTCACCACCACCGAGGCCGACCTGCGCTGGGCATTGGCCTATATCTTCTATACCATGATGCAGACCTCTACCATCTACGACCGCCTGCGTCGTGAGGAGACGGAGGAGGCACCCAAGCGCACCCGCCTCAGCGCACTGGCCTTCCTGCACATGCTGCCCCGCCAGTTCTGTACAGCCGAGGCCATACGCATCGGCAAAGAGCGCGGCATCGGTGAAGGTGGTGTAGCCAAGAAACTGACCAAGCTGATCAAGGAGTACTACATTGCCAAAGTGCGCCACGGCGTGTTTGTCAAGGTGACGAAAGCTGATAGGAACAAGTGGAAAGGCGGTTGTACAGATTTGGCGGCATAACACTCAGTGTGCCACACCAGTTACATCAAAAATAAGTACAGTTTATGGATAGTTTAAGGATAGTTTCATGTACTGTTTTCCCTCCCCGACAACTACTCCTCGAAACTTCTTTGTTCCGTACCTTCGATAGGAGTAAGCGGCCGCAGGTAGGAGGCGGCAGCATCGGTGACCACAAGCACGATATCGCTCCCCACTCCACTGACGGGTGGCACAAACTCTGTAGTGCGGTTCCTGTATTCGCCGATGTAGGCGTATTCGCCCGTTACGGGAGAGTACCACCAAGCCTTTTTCCTCTTTCCTGCAATCTTGGTAAGGTCTATCTGCATGGGGCGCCCGGTGTAGTTGTACACCAGCAGGTAGTCGTCGCCACGGGTGGCGGCAAGGCGGTCATATTTCTTGACTACCCATGCCGAGTCGGCCGGAACGATTGTGCCAGCCGCGGGGAGCTGCTCCTGAGGCACCCGCACCACAGGCAACGCCTCGCTCTCGGCCTGTCGCTTGTCAGAGGCGGCCACTACCGACTGGTCGGGCACCCGTTCCTCGTAGGGAAATGTCAGCATGAGGCTCTTCAGGTGCTGCATCTGACCGAACCCGGGGAAGTCGAGGGCCTCCCACCAAGGTGTGTTGGCAAAGTAGGCGGGGCTGATGCCGGGGCGATAGAACTGCATGATTTCGTTGCAGCCGTAGGTGTGTCCGCAGGCACCGGCGAAGACCGACCAGTAGGCGTAGCGCCGTACGTCGGCAGCCGTCCACCGAGGCTCCGTGCCGTGATGCAGGCCTTGTGGTATGTTTTCGTAAGAGGGCTCGCCATCGAGCACGGGTTTCATGGGGTCGTCAATAAATGACTGCTCCACATAGCGCCAGTTGTCCTCCTCGGTCTTGTCGGGGATGGGGTAGTCTTTGTTGCCCATACGCTGGTCGTAGCGGCGGTGCCCGCTCTGAAACATGTGGAAGTCTATCCACTCGGCCGCAGGGAAGAACTGCGAGGAGCAGGTGCGTCCGCGCGGATGGAATGTCATCAGATGCGCCGTGTCGATGGCGCGTATGGTGCGTGCCAAGGTCTCCCACACCTCAGTCTTCACCGAGCCTTGTATGTCGCCTCCGATAATCCACACTATGTTGGGACAGTCCTTATAGCGGTTGGCCAGGAAGGTGCCATACTTTACCGCCTCCTCTTGGGTCATCTTGCCGCTCTTCACCAGTCCGCCCCAGATACACACCATGCCGATGTAGATGCCATGGCGCTCGGCCGTCTGCACGATATAGTCCATGTGGTCCCAGTAGCCATACACGCCAGGGCGGTCGATATCCGAGAAGTCGTAGCCTGCAGGGTGCGACGACTGTCCGTAGGCATTGTAGGCAGGCACGGCGTTGACCGTCTGCACCTGCACCACGTTGTATCCGGCTTGAGCGCAACGGCTCAGGTAGAAGTCCACCTCGTCCCGATTGAGGCGCTCGGGCATGAGCCACCCCGTATCGCCCAGCCAGAAGAAGGGTTTGCCGTTCTCGTGCACCAGGTAGCGGTTGTTGTCACTGACGCGCAGGGCGCCATTCTTCCAAGGGGCCTCGGGCTTGGCCGTCACCAACAGGGTGGAGGCCGTCAGCAGGAGTAGCGAAAGCAGTCTTGTCATGATTTGCTCGAAGTTGACGTTTACCGATGCAAAGAAAAGGGAAATATTCCAACAGAGCAAACGGGGAGGGGGGGGAAAAAACGCTCAAATAAATTTGGCATTTCATTCGGTTTGCACTAATTTTAGCGACTTCGTCGCAGAAGGTACGCTGCACCTCGGGATAAAAAATAAATAGATTTATTTTGTTCTCCCCTCGGTTTGCTGTACCTTTGTAATTTATTCCCCAAAAGCAAAGGACGACAATGAAGAAGACCGTATATATTGCCCTTTCTGCACTGGTATTGCTGTGCGGATGCTCAGAAAAGATACTCCCCATCAGAGGAGTGAAGAAGGTAGGTGCCACAGAAGTGGCACAAGTGGGAACCCCTGTGGCTACAGCTGCACAGGACACCGTAGCCGAAGAGGTGGCGCAGGTGTCTGTAGTGAAGCGCGAACCTATACCCGAGGAGTGGACGACCATCAAGGACGACTCGCTGGTGGTGCTGGAGAGTATGTCGGGCGAACTGGACAGCCTGCTGGGCAGCTGGTATGCACAGACGATCCTATATGTAGACACCACCTGCACGGCTACCGCCGTGAACCCCACCTTCAGCGACACGGTATACACGGAGCGACTGGCCAACCTGCCCTGCCTGGTAGCGATGGTGTACAACCAGCCCGTGCGGGCCAGCATAGACCGCTACGCCACGAAGCTGCGCCATCAGGTGTCGTATATGCTGGGTATGATGCAGTATTACGAGCCGCTCATAGAGCAGGCACTCGACGTGCACGGTGTACCCAACGAGCTGAAGTATCTGCCCGTCATCGAGTCGGCACTGAACCCCGTAGCCGTATCGCGTGCCGGAGCTACCGGCCTGTGGCAGTTCATGTACAGCACGGGCAAGCTCTACGGACTGAAGCAGAACAGCCTTGTCGACGACCGCCGCGACCCCGTGAAGGCCACGTGGGCGGCAGCCAAGCATCTGCGCGACCTCTACGACCACTTCGGCGACTGGAGCCTCGCCATCGCTGCCTACAACTGCGGTTCGGGCAACGTGAACAAGGCCATCTACCGCTCGGGCGGCAAGACCAGCTTCTGGGACATCTACTACTACCTGCCCCGCGAGACACGCGGCTACGTGCCTGCCTTCATCGCCGCCACCTACATCATGACCTACCACGCCGAGCACGGCATATGCCCTATGGAGGCCAAGCTGCCCTTGCAGACCGACACGATTATGGTGAACCGCCTGCTCCACTTCGACCAGATAGCTGCCGTATGCGACATCAGCCTCGACACGCTGCGCGGCCTCAACCCACAGTACCGTGAGGACATCATCCCCGGCAAGTTCCAACCCAACTCGCTGCGCCTGCCCGAGGACAAGATACGCACCTTCATCCTCTCGGGCGACTCTATCTACAACTACAACCGCGAGAAATACTTCTCCGAAGAGAAGGTCAAGGAGGTGAAGAACAAGGCCACCAACAGCGGCTTCATATACCACAAGATACGCAGCGGAGAGACCCTCTCGACCATCGCACGCCGCTACCGCGTGACGGTGAACGAGCTGAAGTGCTGGAACAACCTCAGCACAAGCCGCATCGTGGCAGGCAAGAGACTGAAGATATATCCGAGATAAAAAGAGGACCCTCCCTTTCCCTCCCTATAGGGAGGGAAAACAGGCCTCACTGAAAGCAACTTATGTATAACCATAAATACACATCCACACGGCCGCGATGACGGTAAGCCCCTCCATAAAGGGAGGGGTTGGGGTGGGTCTTCTAATTATGAACACCGACAGAGAACAAGCCGAAGAGAAGATGATAAACGAGGCGTTCCAAGGAATGCTCAGTACCTACCTTGCCTCGAAGCACCGCAAGAAGGTGGACATCATCACCCGCGCATTCAACTTTGCCAAACACGCCCACAAGGGGGTGCGACGCAACTCGGGCGAGCCCTACATCCTGCACCCCATCGCCGTGGCACGCATCGTGAGCGAGGAGATAGGGCTGGGCTCTACCTCCATCTGCGCCGCGCTGCTGCACGATGTGGTGGAAGACACCGAGTACACGGTGGAGGACATCGCCAACCTCTTCGGTCCCAAGATAGCGCAGATCGTTGACGGACTCACCAAGATTGCCGGAGGGATCTTCGGCGACAAGGCGTCGGCACAGACAGAGAACTTCAAGAAGCTGCTGCTCACCATGTCGGAAGACATACGCGTCATCCTCATCAAGATTGCCGACCGCCTGCACAACATGCGCACCCTGCAGCACATGGCGCCCAACAAGCAGTACAAGATTGCAGGAGAGACACTCTACATATACGCCCCCATCGCCTACCGCCTCGGACTGAGCAAGATAAAGGTGGAGCTCGAAAACCTCAGCTTCAAATACGAGCACCCCGAGGAGTATGCCAGCATAGAGGAGAAACTGGTGATGACACAGGCCCAGCGCGAGAAGCTCTTTGCCGACTTCACCGCACCCATCAAGGCCAAGCTCGACGAAATGGGCGTACAGTACCGGCTGATGGGACGCATCAAGTCGCCCTACTCGATATGGAAGAAGATGCAGACCAAGCAGCTTGCTTTCGACGAGATATTCGACATACTGGCCGTGCGCATCATCTTCGACCCCAAGAACCCGAAGGAGGAGGCCAACGAGTGCTTCAACATATACATCGCCCTCTCGCACCTCTACCGCACCCATCCCGACCGCTTCCGCGACTGGGTGAACCAGCCCAAGACCAACGGCTATCAGGCACTGCACGTGACACTGATGAGCAATCACGGCGAATGGGTGGAGGTACAGATACGCAGCCGGCGTATGGACGACATCGCCGAGCAGGGCGTGGCAGCACACTGGAAATACAAGGAGAGCGGCTACGTGGAGGAGGACGAGGTGGACCTCAACAAGTGGCTCCACACCATCAAGGAGATACTCGACGACCCACAGCCCGACGCGATGGACTTCCTCGACGCTATCAAGCTCAACCTCTACTCGTCGGAAATCTTCGTCTTCACCCCCAAGGGCGACATCAAGACTATGCCCCAAGGCTGCACCGCGCTCGACTTTGCCTTCTCCATACACACCGTAGTGGGTACACACTGCATCGGTGCCAAGGTCAACCACAAGCTCGTGCCCATGAGTCACGTGCTGCAGAGCGGCGACCAGGTGGAGGTGCTCACCTCGAAGACTCAGAACGTGAAGCCCGAGTGGCTCACCATGGTCACCACCGCCAAGGCCAAGAGCAAGATACAGGGCATCCTGCGCCGCGAAGAACGCATCGCACACAAGGAGGGAGAACGCCTCATGACCGAGTTTGCCCAGAAGGAGGACCTCACACTCGACGTACACAGCATAGCCCGCCTATGCCGTATGCACAACTTCACGGAGTACGACCAACTGCTTGTAGCGCTGGGCAACAAGAGCATCGTCCTGGGCGATGCCGACCGTAGCGCCCTCAAGGGTCCCAGCTCATCGTCGAACATTCTGGGCCGACTCTTCCGCACCGGCAGCACCAAGAAGGAGAAGGAACCCTTGGCTACGTCGCCCCTCGACAATACACAGAAGATTGACAAGAAGCGCCCACTCATCCTCACCGACGAAGCCATACAGAGCAGCTACCATATGGCCGACTGTTGCCACCCCATACCGGGCGACGACGTGCTCGGATTCATCGGCGACGACGGACAGATTATCATACACCAACGCAAGTGCCCCAAGGCGGCCAAGCTCAAGGCAGGCTATGGCAACCGCATCGTGGCAGCACAATGGAGCACCCACAAGTTGCTCCACTTCTCCGTATCCATCAACATCAAGGGTATCGACGGCGTGGGCGTGGTGAACCAGATTACCAACGTCATCTCCCAGGAGCTCAACGTCAACATGGAGCGCATCCTCATCGAGGCGCACGACGGCATTTTCGACGGCACCATACGCCTCCGCGTACACGACGTCGACGGCATCAAGGTCATCTGCGACAACCTGAAGAAGCTCAACAATATCCGCACCGTCATCCGCGTGGATGAATAATCGGAGAGGCTCCATTAAACCATACCATAGGACGGAAGTCTAATATATGACAAAACTACATTTTTATGAGAACACTACTTACTCTCCTCGTCAACCTCATAGGCCTCAGCACCTCGGCTCAAGTATCGTTCGGCAATGCCGAGAAGTTTAACACCGATTGGCGCTTCGTCCTATCCGATGACAGCAGAGCCTGCAACCCCGACTACGACGACAGCCGCTGGCGCCGCATGGAGCTGCCCCACGACTGGAGCGTGGAGAGTGCCCCCTCGCAAGAGCTGGCCAGCTGCACAGGCTATCTGCCCGGAGGCATAGGTTGGTATCGCAAGACATTCACCGTCGCCGACGATGCCGCCCGCCACTACATCTACTTCGAGGGCGTGTATAACCGCAGCGACGTATACCTCAACGGACACCATCTGGGACACCGCCCCAACGGATACGTATCGTTCATGTATGACCTCACACCTTATTTAAATAAGGGTGGCGACAATGTCATCGCCGTACGCGTCGACCACAGCCGCTATGCCGACTCGCGCTGGTACACCGGCTCGGGCATCTACCGCGACGTATACCTCATCAGCGCACCCGACGTGCACCTCTCGCAGTGGGGCGTAGCCTACCGAGCCACCAAGCTCACCGACCGCAGCGCCACCATCGAGGTCGACGTAGCTGTCGACAACCACACCGCACAGGCACAGAAGGTGCAGGCACGTGTATCGATGTTTGACGCTGAAGGAAAGAAGGTAGCCTCAACGACAAAAAATGCCAGCGTAGCAGCCAGCACCACCAATTGTCAATTGTCCATTGTGAATTGTCAATTGAAAAATCCTCACCGCTGGAACCTCGACGACCCCTATCTCTATACACTGAAGGTGGAACTGCTTGCCGACGGACAGGTCATCGACCAGACCGAGGTACGTGCCGGACTGCGCACAATGGACTTCAGCGCCGACAAGGGCTTTGCCCTCAACGGACAGAACATGAAGGTCAAGGGCGTATGCCTCCACCACGATGCCGGTGTGCTGGGTGCTGTCGTTCCGCCCGAAGTATGGCGCCGCCGCCTCGAAGGCCTCAAGGCCATGGGTGCCAATGCCATCCGCATGAGCCACAATCCGCAAGCACCTATCGTATATGACCTGTGTGATGAGTTGGGACTGCTCGTTATGGATGAGGGCAGTGACGAATGGGAGTTCCCCAAACGCAAGTGGATAAAGGGATGGAACAAGGGCGAGCCGGGCTTTGACGGCACGTATGACTTCTTCGAAGAGTGGATTGAGCGTGATGTAACCGATATGGTGCGCCGCGACCGCAACCACCCCAGCGTGTTTCTCTGGAGCGTGGGCAATGAGGTCGACTACCCCAACGACCCCTACTCTCACCCCGTGCTCGACGGCAGCAGCATCAGCCAGCCCATGTTTGGCGGCTACGACCCCGAGCGTCCGCATGCCGAGCGCATAGGTAAGATAGCCAAGCGCCTGGCTGCCTGCATCCGCGCCATAGACTCCTCACGCCCCGTCACAGGTGCCTTGGCAGGTGTAGTCATGAGTAATGAGACCGAGTATCCCGAAGCTGTCGACGTGGTGGGCTACAACTACACCGAGGACCGCTACGACACCGACCATAAGAAATACCCCGAGCGCATCATCTACGGCAGCGAGACCCGCAGCGACTTCGGCGCATGGAAAGCCGTGCGCGACAAGGAGCACATCTTCGGCCAGTTCATCTGGACCGGTACCGACTATCTCGGCGAGTCGGGTGCATGGCCCTCACGCGGCCTCCACACCGGTCTGCTCAACTTTGCCAACTATCCCAAGGGACGCGGCAAGTTCCGCGAGGCCCACTGGAGCGAGAAGCCCATGGTATACATCGGCACCTACCGCACAGGACGTGGCCGCTGGGGCAACCAGCTCTCCATCGATGCCGGCGACACCTGGAACTACCGCGACGGACAGCGTGTGCGTGTCGTATGCTACACCAACACCGCCAAGGCTCAGCTCAAGCTCAACGGTGAGGTCATCGGCGAGATGCGCCCCTACGATGACAATAGCGGTATGATTCACTGGGACGTAGAGTATCGCCCCGGTACCCTCACCGCAGAGGGCTTCGACGCTGAGGGCAACCTGCAGGCCACCTACACCATCACCACCAGCGACCGCCCCTATAAGCTTCGCGCCACACTGCTCGAGCCCGAGGTATCGGCACAGGGAGGTACCGCACAGGTGCTCGTAGAGGTGATTGACGAGAACGGCACCATCGTGAAGTTGGCCGACAACATGATCTCTTGCTTGGTCGAGGGACCCGCCCGCATGCTCGGCCTCGAGAACTCCGATAACAGCGACATGAGCCACCCCAAGGCACGCCAGCGCCGCGCCTACCAAGGCTACCTCGTAGCCTATGTGCAGGTCAATGGCACGGAGCCCGTGACACTCACCTTCAGCGCTCCGCTCCTCAAGGATGCCACGCTGACATTCGAGCCGAAATAAAACATATGCATATACAAGGAGAGAGGTCGACCTTCGGGTCGACCTCTCTCCTTGTCTTTATTCAAGAAGGAATCAAATGGTCTTTTCTACATTCCACACGAAAGCGCGGAGGCCGAGGCGCTCGGTCTCAAGGTCGATGCGGTGCAGTTCTTCGAGCAGCGGGTCTACCTGTTCGTCACGTACTACAGTTAAGATTGCTGAGCACATAGAAGGCCAGGCGTGGCTTCCATAGTGCGGTTCACCAGTCTTGCTGCCGCGCCCCTGAATTTGGGGAAACATGGAGAAACCGCGACAGTTGAAGTGGTCGAGTGTGAAGAGTATCTTCTCTTGGTATGCCTGGTCATAGGCTATAAATACAGATTTCATATCCTTGGATTCTAAATTATGAATTTTGAATTCTGAATCATGAATTTGCCCCGAGTCGTACTCTTCAGAGAATATCGCCTTGGCAATGAATCCACAATTCAGAATTCAGAATTAAGTTATCATTTCTTACTCTTAATCATCGTCTCTTTATTCTCTGCCCAATAAGCATCGAGCTCAATCTGCTTGCGGTGTGCACGGCGCTTGCGCTTGATGATGATACCGGTGAAGGTACAGTAGAGTGAGGGTACGAGCACGAGGGTGAGGATGGTAGAGATGGTGAGACCTCCGATAACGGAGATACCCAGCGGCTTCCACATCTCAGAGCCTTCGCCCGAGTCTACAGCCATAGGCACCATACCGAGGATGGTGGTAAGCGTGGTCATCAATACGGGACGCAGACGGCTCTTGGCAGCAGCGATAGAGGCTTGGATGGCACCCATACCACGCTCGCGGCACAGCTTGGTGTAGTCGATGAGCACAATACCGTTCTTCACCACAATACCGAAGAGCATAATACATCCCATGAGGCTCATCACGTTGAGGTTGGTGCCTGTCAAAGCCAAAGCGAGGATTACACCGGCAATGGAGAGGGGCACGGCAGTGATGATGATGAAGGGGTCGGAGAATGACTCGAACTGAGCGGCCAACACGATGAACACGAGCAGGATGATGAGTACACCCAGCACGCCGAGGTCGGAGAATGATTCCTGCTGGTCCTCGAAGTCACCGGCAAGCTGCACGTTGATACCCAAGGGGATGTCCATATCCTTGATGATTTGGTTACCGGCAGCAACAATCTCACCCATAGGCACACCTGCATTGACGATGGCCTTGACGGTATTGACACGCTCGCGGTCCTTACGCTCGATACTGGGCGGTGTGAAACGCTCTACTACGGTACCTACATCCTTGATGCGCACGGCTGTGCCGCCTGTACCATAGATGAGAATGTTCTCGATATCCTCGATGCTGGTACGATACTCGGGGGCATAGCGCACCTTGATGTAGTGCTCGTCGCCATCTTCACGGTAGTACGATGCGGTGGAGCCATTGATACGGTTGCGCAGATAGGTGGCTGCTGTGCTCACGTTGAGTCCGTGGCGAGCCAGTTTCTCACGGTCAAAGTCGACCTGTATCTCGGGCTGGTAATCGGAGCGGCTGATACGCACCTCACTGACACCGGGGTTCTTCATCAGTTCGCGACGCAGTTCGCGTGCCACCTTGTCGGTAGCATCGAAGTCGTAGCCGTAGATCTCGAAGTCGATGGATGACTGTCCACCCATACCCGAGTTACCGCCGGCACTTACGGTATACTTCTCAATCTCGGGATAGCTGTTGAGGTCGGCACGAACGAGCTCACCAATCTCAAAGAGGGTGCGCTCACGCTCATCGGGATCGACAAGAGTGATGTTGAATGAGCCGATGTGACTACCGTTGTCCTGCATAGAGGCGAAGGTGTTGTCCTCGCTGGCCTGGCCAACGGTGTAGTTGACTACGCGAGCCTCTTCCTTAAAGTCCTTCATCCACTTTTCGGCCAGTTCCTTGGTAATCTCGTGAGTGCGCTCGGTGCGGGTACCTACGGGCATATAGAGCTTCACGGTCATACGGCTGTCGTCCGATGAGGGGAAGAACTCGACGCCCACGAACTTGAACGTATAGAAGCAGGCGACACCAATCACAATACAAATACCCAGCACCCATCCGCGATGACGCACGGCCTTGTCGATAAAGCGCGCGTACCAAGCATCAAGTCCGTCGAGGGCATGCTCAATAGGTACATAGAAGGTATTGTAGAACTTGCTGTGTTTCTTCTTCAGTCGCAACATCTGCGAGCAGAGCATCGGGGTAAGCGTCAAGGCGGCTACGGTAGACACGGTGAGGATAACACACATCATCCAACCCACCTGCTTGAACATCATACCCATCTGTCCGCCCACGAGCGTCATAGGGAAGAACACAGCAATCATCGTCAACGTAGAGGCCACCACGGAGATAGCCACCTCATTGGTTGCGTGGATAGCCGCCTGCTTGGGGTCAGAGCCGCGCTCGATATGCGTGGTCACATTCTCCAATACCACGATAGCATCGTCCACCACCATACCGATGGCGATAGAGAGACAGGCGAGCGACATCATATTGAACGAACCATCCGTAATGGCCAGATAGATGAACGAAGCCACCAACGATATAGGGATGGTAATCGCAATAACGAACGTAGCACGCCAGCGTCCGAGGAAGAGGAACACCACGATAACCACGAAGAGCACAGCGTAGAATACCGTCTCGGCCAAACCACCGATAGAGTTCTCGATGTTTTCCGAAGTGTTGGCCACGAGGCCAATCTTCACGTCAGAGGGCAGGTTTTCCTGCAGCTTGGGAAGCATCTCAAGCACCTTGTTGGAGATTTCCACCGAGTTGGCTCCCGACTGCTTCTGCACCACGATGGTAGCACCGCGCACGCCGTTGGTATAGGTCATCTGTCCGCGCTCCTGAATGGTATCGACCACTTCGGCTACATCGCGCAGGTAGATGTCGCTACCGCCGATAGAGGCTACGACGATGTTCTCCATCTCCTTGGGGTCCTTGAACTCACCCTCCACGCGGAGCGGATAGGTCTCGTTACCGATGTCGAACGAGCCACCGGGGATGTTCATGTTCTCAGCCGAAATCATCTGGCTGATGGCCTCGATGCTGAGGTTATACGCCTCCAGCTTCACGGGGTCGCAATAAACATATATCTCGCGCTCGGCAGCACCACCGATAGACACCGAGCCCACACCGGGGATACGTGCCAAGGGGTTGGCTACGTTATCGTCGAGAATTTTGTAGAGTCCGTTGGTCGACTGGTCGGCCTGCACCGAGAGAATCATGATAGGCATCATGTCGGAGTCGAACTTGAAGATGACGGGCGTACTCACCGCATCGGGCAGCGCCGACGAAATCATGTCGAGCTTGTCGCGCACGTCGTTGGTGAGGTCGTCGATGTCGTGTCCGAACTCAAATTCGAGGGTGATGAGCGAGAGGTTCTCCGACGAACGGGAGGTGATGTGCTTGAGGTTAGCCACCGAGTTGAGCGTACTCTCCAAGGGACGTGTCACATTGTTTTCAATATCCGACGCACTGGCACCCGAATAGGAGGTCATTACCATAATGACATTACCTTCCATCTTGGGGTACAAGTCGACGGGAAGTTTGGTGGCCGAGAACACGCCAAACACCACGATAGCGGCGAAGACGAGCGCAGTCATAATCGGTCGTTTGACCGAACCTTCATATAAACTCATAATAATCTGGGCCCCCTCTAACTCCCCCAAGGGGGAGGATTCCAAATACCTCGAGAGAGTTAGTGAAGGACTTTTTTATTCTTGTTAATTTTCTTTATTCTTCAATGCCTCTATATCTTCCCTCCTTGGGAGGGATTAGGGGAGCCTCATTTTTCTACATTCACCTCTACGCCATCAGTAAGGCGGCTCTGCCCGGCTACGACGATGGTGGCACCATCGGGGATACCGCCCAGAAGTTCATAGGCATCGCCGAGGCGCTGGCCCAGCTCTACCTTCACGTAGCTTACCTTACCATGATTATATACGTATACGAAGCGCTCGCCTGAGCCGGGCTGTTTGATGATGGCGATATCGGGTACTACTACGTGCTCTTCGGTACCGAAGTTGAGCTGTGCACGGGCGAACATTCCGGGGCGTACCTTCTCGTCGCTGTTCGTGAGCGTAAGTTCCACGGGGAAAGTATGCGTGGAGGCATTGATTGTGGGGTATTTGAGCGATACGGTAGCGGTGAACTTCTCGCCAGGCAGGGCATCGAGGGTGATGATGGCCTTGTCGCCCTTGTTCACCTTAGAGTAGTAGTTCTCCGATACGTTGACGAGCAACTTCACCGGGCGAATCTGCTCAACGGTGAGGATGGCAGCACCGGCATACAGGTCGCCATTGTCATAGTTGCGTGCAGTGACGATACCGTCGACGGGGCTCAAGAGCTGGGTATTCTCCATGATGTTGTTGTATTGGCTTTCCAACACCTCGAGCGACATCTTCATGTTGTCAAACTCAGCCTTCGATACACCGCCTACGGCGTAGAGCTCCTTCACGCGAGCGAAGTCAACCTTCTGGTTCTCAATCTGTAAGGTCAACTGTTGCAGGTTGGCAGCATCCATTTGCACGAGCTTCTGTCCTTTGCGTACGTGGTCGCCCACCTCTACAAATATCTTGTTGATACGACCGGGAGCCTGAGGCGCGATATTGTTCTTCACCTCGGCCTGTACGGTACCTGCATAGTCGCGCACCTGATCTACGGGGCGCACTGCCACCTTAGCCACCTTCACGGCGGGCTTCACCTCTTCGGTTTCGACGGCAGTCTGTGTTGTCTGACTCTTGCCGCCACAAGCAGCCAACAACACGGTCAGGGTCATGGCTGCCAACGAGAATGCTTTTCTTTTCATCTTATATATATGTTTTGTTTGATTTTTATTTCTTGGGAGTTAAGGAATTCTGATTGCTGTAACCTGCTATTGGAAATTTTCACACCTGTGAAAAAACTTTATCGCACCTGTGAAAATAATTTTTCATAACTATGAAAAAATTTTTTCACTTCGATGAAAATCCTTGCAAAAGCCTAATAGCTGTGTCCGCAATAAAACCCTTTTCGCAATTACTCTCTTACGTATTCCTTTCCCTGCAGCTTATCCAAGTCGGCCTTGGCACTCAGATAATCGAAAATCGACTGTGCATAGGTGAGCTGAGCCTGTGTGAGTGCCACCTCGGCGCTGTTGAGTTCGAGGATGGTGCCGCGTCCCACTTCGTAGAGTTTCTCTGCGATGGCCCGTCCCTTCTCAGCCTGTGTGATGGCCTCCTTGTTGCTCGATACCTGCTCGGCGCTGGCCGCCATGCTATTAAGGTAGCTCTGCTGCTGCATGGCAAGCTGGCGTGCGGTATAGTCACGGTTCTGCATCAGCTGGCTGATTTGTATGTTGGTCTTCTTCACGTTCGAGAAGTTGCTGTATTTGAACAGGGGGATGCTCACGCTGAGTGACAGGTTGCTGTAGGGATTCCAATTATACTCCTTGAACTTGAAGTCGCTGGCCATGCAGGTGTACATATAGTTGAATTGTAGTGCCACCACCGGAAGGAAGTTCTGCTTGTTGAGCGTGAGGGTCTGCTGCAGCATCTTCACATTCATGTCCAACTGCTTCAGGGTGCTGTTCTCCTTGAGTGAGCTGGTGTCGGCAGTGAGCACACCGGCATACACATTCTCCTCATAATCCTTGAGGCTTCCGATAAGTTCAAATTCCGTCTCAGGATCAATGTTCATCAGCACCAGCAACTGGAGCTTCGACAAATCTACCGCATTGCGTGTCGAGATGACCGAAGGCTGCAGGTTGCGCATCTGTACTTCTGCACTGATTTTGTCGAACTCACTTGCCCGTCCCTGCTCATATTTGGCATTCACTACGCGGAAGTTCTCCTCGCTCTGCGCGAAGCTTTTCTGTAATACCTCGTAACTGTCCTGCGCCAAGAGTGTCTGGTAGAAGGCCTTGGTCACTTGGTTGACGAGGTCCTGCTTCGATGATCGTGCCTGCTCTACGGCCAGTGCCACATCGGTCTTGGTCAGCTTCATGCTCTTGTAGAGCGTGGGCGCGAAAATGGGCAGGCTTACGGTGATGCCGCCTTGGTACGAGTTCGGAATACCCACCTTGAAGCTTTGCGTTCCCATTCCCGGCATATCCATAACCATTGTCTGCTTCTCAATGGTACGGGTGTATGCCCCGGACAGTGAAGCCTCGGGCAGCAGTCCCAACGCCGTCTCCTTGTTGGTGATTTTTTTCAATTGCACTGTCTGTTCCGCCACCTGGATAGTGGGGTTGTCGCTGAGGGCAATCTCTATCGCTTGCTCCAGCGTCAGTGCCAACTTCTCCTGTGCCATGGCACCCAAAGCGCATAGGCAGAGGATGGTCATCATTATCGGCCGTTTGCCGACAGTACGCATCTTTTTCATTTCTTTGTTTTTTGCTTAAAAAACTATTATTATTTCCACTGTTTTATAATCTCCAGTCCCTTATCGGTAGCCAGTCCGCGCAGCATCACCAGCACCACGGAGTCGTATATCACCTTGGGAGGATAGGTGCGTACCTCGGGGTTGATGAGTAGCTTGCCTATCTGAAAGCCGTCCTGTCTGAGGAACACCACGTAGTTGACGTCATCTCTCAGCAAACCCTCCTGCACTCCTGTCTGCAACCATTCTTCTATGTGCTCAGCAAGTTGCGAATGTATCTGCTCGAAGAAAGCCCGCACCTGAGGATAGCGTACCTGATCCAAGAAGAATAAAGGATGGCTCTCTCTACAATGTTCAATCACCCACTTGTAAAGTTTGAAAATCTGCTCCAGCACATTGTCGGAGTTCTCGATAATCTGAATCACATTCTGATGAAAGGCGCAGGACGCAATTTTTACTACTTCGAGCAGCAACTCCTCCTTATCGGCAAAGAGCTCATACAGCGTCTTTTTGGATATGGAGAGTTCGCGTGCCACATCGTCCATACGCACCTGCTTCACGCCCTGTGCTTGAAACAATTGAGTGGCCGCATCAATAATGCGTTCGCGCAATTCTGCTCTATCCGTACTCTTTCCCATTACAATTATTCAAAATCGGGCACAAAAATAGAGGAAACTTTTCGCACAGCAAAAAGTTCCCTCTATAATATAACACTATTTAATGATTGAGAAAATATATTTGCACTTCGCAGTACTTCGGTTGTCCCGACCTACTTACTCAGCCATCAACTTTTCCAAGAAGCTATTGAGATCTTCATCAAGTCCTTGTAAGAGACTATCAGTAACAAGCAGCGTATCATTATCCACCAAAAGAAGGTCGGCTATAGTTTCGCGTTCACCATCCACCAGCACGAAAGAGTAAGGCATCCATACAGCTAGACGCTCAAGGTCGCCCTCGACATTCACCTCTTGAATGGCAGTAGTCAGGTCGGCTCCTACAGCATCATAAAACGCCTCATCGGCATAGCCTACCCACTCAGGCACGGCAACTTGTGCTATCTCTTCGTCATTGTCATTAAACACATACAAAGTGCCTTTTTCCCTGACAGGCATAAAATAGAAATCGGTAGTCACCAATTGGTCTTCTTCGCCAGAATAGAGACGAACGATTTTCTGCAAAGCTTCGTGTAGCGCAGCTACGGATGTGGGAGCCAAATTCATATGCTATTTCGTTTTATCAGGCAAATATAGGCATTATTTTCGAATATCACGCGCTTTTTACTGTTATTTTACGCCCAAATCAATCTACAATGACTCAGGCGACCTTACTTGATTATTACCAGCAAGGCACCGAAGCCGTATTCGCGGAATGAGGCATCTTGGCTGATGCAGGAGCTATACTTGCTCTTCAGTTCCTTGAGCAAGGCGTTGCGCAACACGCCTTCTCCCTTGCCGTGGATGAACACGAGGCGCTGGTTTTTCTTGCCACGGTACTCGTCCATCGTCTTGCGGAAGACGTCGAGCTGGTAGTTAAGCATATCGCCACTCGTCATACCGTTGGTATTGTCGAGCAGTTCGTGGATATGGAGGTCTACCTCTATGGTGTTGTCGGCCTTTTGCTTGCGGGCGGGCTGGGGAGTATGGCGAGGACGGCTGTCTTCTTTCTTCTTCTGTAGCAACGCCTCCTTCAGGTCATCGGCCTCCACGTATACTTGGCGCACGGGACGGTCGTCGCGCACAATATCGTATATCAAGGCGGGCTCGTCGAAGAAGGGGCTGTCGGTATTGAAGGTGTGTAGCTTGTAGAACTTCACCGTGTCGATGCGCAGTTCCACATCCACGGCAGGCTTCTTCATGTAGTTCTTCTCCTCCTTGAAGGCGATGAGCTGTAGGTTTATGCGCTCCAGTTCATTAAGCTGCTCTCGGCCAAACTCCTCGATGAAGAGCTTCGTGTTGGGCTCGATGATGCCCTGCGCCCGCAACTTCATGCCCCCTGCCGTGGGCGAGGCATAGAGGTACGCGAGGTAGTAGTTGCTATCGTTGACCAGGTAGGCCTCGAAGATGGTGGTGCTTATCTGCTTGATGTCGATGGGCACAAAGGCAAGGGCGACGTTGAGTTTCTCGCGACCGGGGACATCAAAGACCGGACGTCTCTCCAAGCCTCCCTCATTCCCCCCAAGTGGGGAAGTGACAGACTTGGGAGCAACCTTTTCCTCCCCCTTTGGGGAGCTGGAGGGGGCCGAGGCCCCCTTCACCGTCTTCTTCTCGAAGTTATACTCATTGGTATCGATCACCACACACTCACGGATGAGCATGGGGATGCTGAAACCATTCTCGTCCTCTACGAGTACGATGTCCTTACCTTGAAATCCTTTTACGATGCCGCCTCCCGTCTCGAAGAGGAAGCGTACTTTGTCTCCTATCTGCATATCTTTAATTTCAAAAATTCTTGTTCAAAGTTGGGTGTGAGCACACCCGTGCCTATCGCTTCACGCACCTCTCCGAGTGTCCAGAAACGGCCACCGTCGAGCTCGGCGCTGGGGTGTATCTCGCCTTCATACACCGTTTTATACACGTGTACCAACTCCTTTTCACGCTCCGACTCGAAGACGTAGCGCAGCAGAAACTCGGGCGCGAAATCCTCGATGCCCAGCTCCTCGCGCACTTCACGACGAAGTGCATCGGCAATCTCTTCGCCGTAATCCACGTGCCCGCCTACGGCCGTGTCCCACTTGCTGGGCTGGATATCTTTCCACAGGGGGCGTTGCTGAAGGTAGAGACGTCCCTCCGCGTCGAACACGTGCAGATGCACCACGGGGTGCAGGCGCTTGCTACCGTCGTGGCACTCGCCTCGGGTGGCACTGCCGATTACGTGGCCTTCTTCGTCGACGAGGGGGAAAAGTTCTTGGTTGTTGTCTTGCATAGCTGATGGTGTAAAGGGCTATTAGGGGTAATTAAGGGCTGTTAAGGGACGAGCAATGAACTGTCGCCATAGCTCAGGAAGCGGAAGTCGTGGCCGAGGGCATAGTCGTAGATGGTGCGCCAGTTGCCCTTCACGAAGGCCGAGACGAGCAGTAGCAACGTGCTCTTGGGCTGGTGGAAGTTGGTGACGATGCGCCGCACGATGTGGAACGTGTAGCCCGGGGCAATCATTATCTGCGTGTTGGTGTGCAGGGCAGGCAGCTCGTGGCGGTCGAGGTAGTCGAGGATATGCTGCAAGGCCTCCAGGGTAGTGAGGCGGTTGTTCTCCTCCTCGTAGGGCATCCATTGCGTCACACGCAACTGCTCCTCCGTAGCATCGGGGTGGCGGCTGATGAGTACACCTATATAATATAGGCTCTCCAGCGTGCGCACCGAGGTGGTGCCTACGGCAATGGCTTCGCCACCGTGGGCAATGAGTTTCTCTATCGTGCTGCGCTCCACCACGATATACTCCGAGTGCATCTCGTGGTCGCCAATCTCGGCACTCTTCACCGGCTTGAAGGTACCCGCGCCTACGTGCAGCGTCACCTCATCGCGCTCTATGCCCTTGGCGTCAATGGCTTGCAGCACACGCTCGGTAAAGTGCAGCCCTGCCGTGGGTGCAGCCACCGAGCCCTTTATCTTCGAGTATACGGTTTGGTAGGTCTGCTTGTCGCTCTCCTCGGTCTTCCTATTTAAATAGGGAGGGATGGGCAGTTCGCCCACCGCCTCCAGCACCTCGGCAAAGGTCACCGTGGCATCGTCCCACGCAAAGGTGACGCGATGGCCCGTGCCTACGGCCTCGCCGCGTGCGGCAGTAAGCGTCAGCGTATGGTTGCGCACGGTAATCTCGCGACTCAGCGCACCCTCCTTCCATTTCTTGAGGTTTCCTACAAGGCAAAGCCAGCTGCAACGCTCCGTCTGTGCAAACATCTGTACATACTCGTTCGGTGTCAGGGGTTCGAGGCAGAAGACCTCGATGAGCGCACCCGTATCCTTGCGGAAGTGCAGACGGGCCTGTATCACTCGGGTATTGTTGAACACCATGAGTGCCCCCGAGGGCAGATGTTCGGGAAGCGAAGCGAAGATGTCTTCGCCCACCTCACCGCCCCGATAGAGCAGCAATTTGGAGCTATCGCGCTCGGCAAGCGGAAATTTGGCAATGCGTTCATCGGGTAGCGGGTAGTCAAACTCGTCAATAGCGATATGTCGTGCATGTTCATTCATACTGCAAAATTAGCGCAAACTGAGCGTTGAAGAAAAAAAATCACAAAAATTTTCATATTCTTGCAACTTTTCGCACCTTTGTTACGTCTAATGGATAGAACAACGAACAAAACTTAATAATAAAGCACTATGAAACTACTGAAAACCGCACTCTGCGCACTGGCCCTGACGGCTGGCATAGGCGCCACGGCGCAAGTAAAGCAAACAGATGAGACACGTATCGGCGAATGGCTCATCATCGAAGAATATGAAATCAAGGACAACGATGCCACCGTGTCGCGACAAACCAAGGTGCAGGTGGGCGATAAAAAGTTCTCCACCCCTCGTCGCCGTATGCGTGCCCACTACCCCACCTACTATATGGGATTCAGCCGCTTGAGCAACGACCCTTTCAGCATGGATTATGCCAATGGCATCAGCCAGAATCAAAGCAAATGCTGGGATTGGGGCGTGTACCTCTGCGAGCACAGCATTGCCTTCAACAAGCGTGGCACCTTCGGACTTAGCTATGCCTTCGGATTCGGGCGTAGCAGCTACAAGTTCAACAACGGAGAGTATTTCTACAACGATAACGGCCTCATCAACTATGGCATTAACCCTGCAAACACGAGCCAATACGATGAGACCTGGTTCCGCTACTGGGGTTTCCGCCTGCCTATCAACTTAGAGTTGCAGCACTATGTAGGTGGCAAACCCTTCTTCCTCACCTTCGGCCCCGAGATTGAGTTCCGCTTTGCGCCCAAGTCACTGGGACGTATCGACGGAGGCAAGCAGCGCAACATCAGCAAGAACTATGACCTTAACCCACTCAACGTGAATCTTATGGCACAGGTAGGTTACAACAATATCGGCTTCATGGCAAAACTCTCTCTTATCGACATATTCCAAAATCCCGTGCGTCCCGAGCCGCTTGTTGGTGGCGAAGGCATGTCGCTCATCAATTGCGAGGTATACCCGCTCACCCTCGGGTTCTCTATTTTCTATTAGAAAAAGGCGCTCACAGGGATATGAACAAGAAAAAGAGCACGCTGCGAAGCGTGCTCTTTTACTTATCAGTGGGTTGAGGGCAGTTTACATCATGCCGTCCATGCCGCCCATGCCGGGAGCCATAGGTGCGGGCTTGTCTTCCTTCTTCTCCACGATGACGCACTCGGTGGTGAGGAACATGCCTGCGATAGAGGCGGCATTCTCCAGTGCCACGCGGGTCACCTTGGCGGGGTCAACGACGCCAGCGGCCTTCATGTGCTCGTACACGTCGGTGCGGGCGTTGTAGCCGAAGTCGCCTTCGCCCTCGCGTACCTTCTGTACCACTACGGCACCCTCCTTGCCTGCGTTGGAGACAATCTGGCGGAGGGGTTCCTCAACGGCACGCTTGATGATCTCGATACCGGTGGTCTCGTCGGCATTGTCGCCCTTGAGGCCTTCGAGGGCGTCGATGGCGCGGATGTAGGCTACACCGCCACCGGACACGATACCCTCTTCGATGGCGGCGCGGGTAGCGCACAGGGCATCGTCTACGCGGTCTTTCTTCTCCTTCATCTCTACCTCAGAGGCGGCACCTACGTAGAGCACGGCTACGCCGCCGGCAAGTTTGGCCAGGCGCTCCTGGAGCTTCTCCTTGTCGTAGTCGCTCTTGGTAGCGGCAATCTGTGCTTTAATCTGTGCCACGCGCTCGGCAATGGCATCCTTGCTGCCTGCACCGTTGACGATGGTGGTGTTGTCCTTCGATACGGTCACCTTGTCGCAACGGCCCAGCATCTCGATGGTAGCCTGCTCGAGTGAGAGACCCTTCTCCTCGCTGATGACGATGCCTCCGGTGAGGATGGCGATGTCTTCGAGCATCTCCTTGCGGCGGTCGCCGAAGCCGGGTGCCTTGACGGCGCAGATCTTGAGTTGGGCACGCAGGCGGTTCACTACGAGTGTGGTGAGTGCCTCGCTATCTACGTCCTCGGCGATGACGAGGAGCGGACGGCCTGTCTGGATGGCAGGCTCGAGGATGGGGAGGAAGTCCTTGAGGTTGGAGATCTTCTTGTCGTAGATGAGGATATAGGGATTGTCCATCACGCACTCCATCTTCTCGGTATCGGTCACGAAGTAGGGCGACAGGTAGCCGCGGTCAAACTGCATGCCCTCAACCACGCCGATAGAGGTCTCGGTGCCCTTGGCCTCCTCGATGGTGATGACGCCGTCCTTGGATACGCGACGCATGGCATCGGCGATGAGTTTGCCTATCTCGGGGTCGTTGTTGGCCGAGATGGTAGCCACCTGCTCTATCTTGTCGTAGTCGCTGCCTACGGCCTCAGATTGCTCCTTGATGCTCTCTACCACCTTGGCTACGGCCTTGTCGATACCGCGCTTGAGGTCCATGGGGTTGGCACCTGCGGTGACGTTCTTGATACCTACGTTCACGATGCTTTGGGCGAGTACGGTAGCCGTGGTGGTGCCGTCGCCAGCATCGTCACCGGTCTTCGATGCTACCGACTTCACGAGCTGTGCGCCGGTGTTCATGAAGGGGTCGGCCAGCTCTACCTCCTTGGCTACGGTGACACCGTCCTTGGTGATGTGGGGAGCGCCGAACTTCTTCTCGATGATCACGTTACGGCCTTTGGGGCCGAGAGTTACTTTCACTGCGTTGGCAAGCTCGTCGACACCCTTCTTGAGCTGCTCGCGAGCTTCCATATTGAATACGATTTCTTTTGCCATAGTTCTTTATTATTTTTAGTTTTTAGGATTGCATAGGATTTCCTAGGACAGTCTAAGATTGCCTAAGAGGGGATTATTAACCTACGATTGCGAGGATATCGCTCTGGCGCATGATGAGGTACTTGCTGCCTTCGAGCTCCAGCTCGGTGCCTGCATACTTGCCGTAGAGTACGGTGTCGCCTACCTTCACTACCATTTCCTCGTCTTTGGTGCCGTTGCCTACGGCTACTACTTCACCCTTGAGGGGTTTCTCCTTGGCGGTGTCGGGGATGATGATGCCGCCGATAGTCTTCTCTTCGGCCGGTGCGGGTACTACGAGCACGCGGTCAGCTAATGGTTTGATGTTCATTTTTTGTACGTTTGGTTTTATGGTTATTGTTCATTATATTGTTTAGCAATGTCGCCATAGTATAAATAACGAAAAGCGTGCCACGATTGTTTGGGTTCGCGGCAATGCGCCAATGGATGACGGCTTGGCAAGCGACGTGTCAGTTTGTCAGTTATTCGAGCTCGAAGAGGAGTTTCTCGAGTTGCTCGGCCGTGAGCCAGCGGTGCAGGGTGCCCCGATGCGCCACGGTGATGGCTCCCGTCTCCTCAGACACAACGATAGCAAAAGCATCGCTCTCTTGCGATACACCCAATGCGGCACGGTGGCGTAGGCCGAGCGACTTGGGTATCTCCATGCTATGTGATACGGGGAGCAGACAACCTGCGGCCACAATGCGTTTTTGGCTGATGACCATGGCACCATCGTGCAAGGGACTATTCTTGAAGAAGATATTCTCGATGAGCAGTTGATTGATGGCTGCATCAATGGATTCGCCCGTATTGATGATTTCGCCCAGCTTATCGCCTTGTTCGATGACAATCAGTGCCCCCTCCTTGCGCTTCGACATGTTCATGCAGGCCATCACAATGGGCATCATCTCGGCATGGTCGGTCTTGACCTCCTTCTTTCCGGAAAACATCTCCACTATTCGTCTGACACGGTGCTGCGAACCAATCTCGCGCAAGAAACGGCGTATCTCGTCCTGAAAAAGGACGATAAGAGCCAAAGCACCCACACTGACGAGCGTATCCAAGATACCTCCCAAGAGCTTCATCTCCAGAATCTGAGACACCAAAAGCCAAATGATGATGAAGACGAAGATACCTATGAAGAGGTTGAGCGAGCCCGACTCCTTCATCAACTTGTAGAAGTAGAAGAGCATCAGTGCTACAAGCAGAATGTCTATCAAGTCTTTTATGCTGAAACCGAGTAACATGGGGTATGAGTTGTGAGTTGTGAGTTATGAGTGGTGAGTTGTCTTTTCGGAGGGTTCGGAGGATTCTGAGGACGCAGAGGATTCTGAGGATTCAGATGGATTCTTTAATTTTTCCGTGATGGCCACCGCCTCTACCGCCGCTTTCACGTCGTGCACGCGGAGTATGTGGGCACCCTTCATCAGAGCTATGGTGTGTAGCACGGTGGTACCGTTGAGTGCCTCCTCGGGAGTGATGTCGAGACACTTGTATATCATCGACTTGCGCGACACGCCTATCAGTACCGGGCACTCCAGTATATGTAGTTCTTCGAGGTGTGTCATGAGGCGGTAGTTGTCATCGAGCGTCTTGCCGAAGCCGAAGCCGGGATCCACGATCACGTCATTCACGCCTATGAGATGCAGGCGGTCGATGCGCTCGGCAAGGTCATACATCAGCTCCGTCCAACTGCCCTTGTTGCAGGTAAGCACGTAGGGCACCTGCAGGTCGGCCACGGTGGCAAACATCCGCTCGCCGGCCTCTCCGCCCGACACGTCGTTAATCATCTGCACGCCAAAGTCCCTCACGCAGCGCTCGGCTATGGAGGCACGGAAGGTGTCAACCGACAGGACGGCCTCGGGAGCCACCCTGCGCACGGCCGCGAGGGCCATACCGAGACGGCGCATCTCCTCCTCCCCGCTCACGGGGGCAAGCCCGGGCTTGGTAGAGCAGCCACCAATGTCGAGTATCGCGGCTCCCTCGCCGAGCATCGCCAGGGCACGCTCGGCCACGGCATCGGCCGTATGCATCTGCGAGGCTTCGTAGAACGACTCCTCCGTAGCATTTAGGATGCCCATCACCAGCGGACGCTCCAGCGAGAGCAGGTGGCCACCGACGTTCAGCGTATAGGGTATGGTGTTGCGTGTATTCATATCAATGACAAAGTTAATTGTTTTTTTGATAAAACGAAAACAAATAATAAGAAGAAGTTTGTCTCGTCAGAAAAAACAGTACGAGATGCTTGGAATCTCGCTAAACCCTAATCAAGGTATTCAGGTATTCAGTATTCAGTTAAATTAAGTCGACCCTAAAAAAGGTGAAAATAGGGATTATATATATAATTATAATTATATATATAAAATTTTTCTTTACAAGTGCGCACTCAAAAATAAAACAACTGAATACTGAATACCTGAATACCTTCTCCCATGATTTCTTGCACCTGTAAGCGAATCGCCACGCAGGTACTGAAAATTTTTATTTGACTGAATAAAAGATGCTTATTCAAAGAACTTATCATTAGTTTTCAGTAAGTCGCTAAGTCTCGCCACAAAGTATTACCTTTGCATTGTCATAGGGTGACAAGGGTGGCAACAAAGTAAAAACGCACATAATCTTCGGAGAATCGAAAAAAAACACTAATTTTGTAAACCAAACAAAAACGGAAGAAAAACAACATGGTAACTATCGAGCACATATACAGCTGCTTCAACGAGAGCACAGGCATCACCACCGACACCCGACAGTGCCGCGAGGGGATGATGTTCGTGGCACTACGAGGCGAAAACTTCGACGGCAACCGCTACGCCAAGAGCGCCCTGGAGCAGGGATGCAGCTACGTGGTCATCGACAATGCCGAGGCCGCCGACCTCAGCCCCGAGCTCGCCTCCCGGGCCATCCTCGTGGACGACTCGCTACGCACGCTACAGCACCTTGCCCGCCACCACCGCCGCGCCTTGGGCCTCCCCATCGTAGGCATCACAGGCACCAACGGCAAGACTACCACGAAGGAGCTCGTGGCCGCCGTGCTCGCCCGCAAATACCGCATACACTACACGCAGGGCAACCTGAACAACCACATCGGCGTGCCCCTCACCCTGCTACAGCTCAGCCCGGAGCATGAGATGGCCGTGGTGGAGATGGGCGCCAGCCACCTGGGCGACATCAAGGAGCTGGTAGAGATTGCCGAGCCCGACTACGGCCTCATCACCAACGTGGGCATGGCCCACCTGCAGGGCTTCGGGTCGCTCGAAGGAGTCATCCGCACCAAAGGCGAGCTATATGACTACCTGCGCACCACGAAGAAGCGCACGATATTCCTCAATGCTGACGATGACATATTGGCAAGTATCGCCGATGGATTGACGGTGGTGGGGTACGGACAATCGGCCGACGTGGAGGTCCGTGGCGAAATCGTGGCGTGTGCCCCCTACCTGCACTTCCGGTGGAGAAAGCACGAAGGCATGTGGCACGAGGTAGGCACCCGCCTCATAGGCAGCTACAACATCAGCAATGCCCTGTGCGCCTTAGCCGTGGGCACCTACTTCGGGGTAGCGGAAGAGGAGGCGTCGGCAGCACTCGCCGAATACACCCCCACGAACAACCGCTCGCAGCTCACCAAGACCGAGCACAACACGCTCATCGTAGATGCCTACAACGCCAACCCCACCAGCATGCGTGCCGCCATAGACAACTTTGCCTTGATGGAGGCACCCCACAAGATGCTCATCCTGGGCGACATGAAGGAGCTGGGCGAAGCCACCGCCAGGGCACACCAGGAGGTGGTAGACAGGCTCGGCGAATGCCACTTCGGCGAGGTGTGGCTCGTAGGCTCCGCCTTTGCCGCCACCCGGCACACCCAGCGCACCTTTGCCGATGCCGATGAGGTGAAAGCCGCCTTGCAGACACATCGTCCCGAGGGATGCACCATCCTTATCAAGGGGTCGAACAGCATGAAGCTGGCCTCGCTGGCAGAGTGGCTGTAACAGACAATATAGATAATTAATAAATAGCAAAGATGCCAACAAAATACTACACCGTAGCCCGCCACACCTTCGCGGTGACCCTCCCCGAAGGAGAGACGGGCATCGCCCTACCCTCGTACGAACCCTTTGCGGCACCGTGCGCCCCCGACAAGCTACTGTTCTCACTCACCGTAGACGATGATTTCTATCCCGCCGAAAAGGGCGAGACCATCGGCGAGTTCGATTGCGGAGCTGCCGACTTCGGCGTATACCGCCTGCCCGACGGCACCTATCAGATACTCGTGAGCCCGCCCGGAGGCCGATATTGTGGACTCCTGCAGGCCTCGCCCGACTTCAGCCGGGCCACAATAGCCACCCGAGGTGAGGACCCGATGCGCACCTTCGCCGTCAACAATGCCCTGATGCTCGTATACGCCTTCGCGGCCGCTGAGATGGGCACCCTGCTCATCCACGCCTCGGTCATCAAGAACAACCATCGCGGCTACCTTTTCCTCGGCAAGAGCGGCACGGGCAAGAGCACACACAGCAGCCTATGGCTGAAACACATTGAAGGCAGCGAGCTGCTTAATGACGACAATCCCGTTATCCGCATCGAAGGCGAGAAAGCTACCGTATACGGCTCGCCCTGGAGCGGCAAAACCCCCTGCTACAAGAACGACAGCGCCCCGATAGGTGCCTTCGTGCGCATCAAGCAAGAGCCTACCAACCACATCGAGCGCGAGGGAGCCCTGCAGGCCTTCGCCGTGCTGCTGCCCTCGATGTCGACCATGAAGTGGGACAAGCGCGTCTATGGCGGCATCTGCGATAGCGTATCACGCTTGATAGAGCTGACACCACTCTACACCTTAGGTTGCCGCCCCGACCAAGAGGCCGCCGAGGTATGTCACGCGGCAGTAACCTCCAACGATAATCTATGACAACAGCCGCCCGTAACACCATAGAGCTCCCCAACGAGATTTTCCTCGGAGAGGTGAAAAGACTCATCGCCGACGGCCACGATGCCACACTCCGCGTGAGAGGTTTCAGCATGCGCCCCTTCCTCGAAGACCGCCGCGACAAGATTGTACTCACCCGACTCACCCACGCCCCACAGGTAGGCGATGCCGTACTTGCCGAGATTGCCCCTGGGAAATATGTATACCACCGCATCATACGCATCGAAGGCGACAAGGTGGCCCTCAAGGGCGACGGCAACGTCAGAGGCACAGAGCAATGCCACATCAGCCACATCGTGGGCGCCACCAAGCACCTCATACGCAAGGACAAGACCTACTCACCCGACGGCAAGGCGTGGCGCTGCTACTCGGCCTTGTGGCCGAAGTGGCCGTTTGCCAGACGCGTACTGCTGGCCATCTACCGCCGATTGCCAGCCACCTGGAGGTGACACGGCCATTCCTATCCTAGGCAGTCCTAAGAATCCCTAGGAAATCCTAGATAATCCTATAAAAAAACACATAACAACCCATAACACCAAGAAAAATGAAAATCAACGAAGGATTCGAGCTACGCGAAATGTGTGGCGAGCACATCATCATCGCCACCGGAGTGGCCAACATCGACTTTAGCAAGGTCATCAGTCTCAACGAGAGCGCAGCCTACCTATGGCGCGAGGTCGAGGACAAGGAGTTTACGCCCGAAACATTGGCCGACCTACTGACCGAGAAGTACGACATTGACGATGCTACCGCACTGGCCGATGCCACCGCACTGACGCAGAGATGGGTAGAGGCAGGCATAGCCGCCCTGTAACCAATTGTGTAAAAACGTTCTTCGCCGCAAGCTAAAATTTGTAACCAAAATGTAACAAACATTTATTAGGATAGTAAAGATTATTTATTATCTTTGCACGAAATTACCAACAAACGTTTTTATGGAATACATTTATTTAGGAATAATCTGTTTCCTGTTTATTCTCGCGGTCATCGACCTCAATGTCGGTGTAAGTAACGACGCCGTGAACTTCCTCAACTCGGCGGTAGGTGCCAAAGCGGCATCGCTAAAGACAATCTTGATTGTAGCAGCAATCGGAATTTTCATCGGAGCATCAACCAGTAACGGTATGATGGATATTGCTCGGCATGGCATGTTCCAACCCGAGCATTTTTATTTCCGGCAGGTGATGTGCATCTTCCTGGCCGTGACGGTCACCGATGTGGTATTGCTCGACATTTTCAACTCGCTCGGTATGCCCACATCGACCACCGTGTCGATGGTGTTTGAGTTGTTGGGAGCCTCGTTTGCCATCTCGCTCATCAAGCTCAATTCGGGCGAGAATATGGAGGGCGTAGAATCGTTGGCCGACCTGCTCAATACGGGCAAGGCGCTGGAGGTGATAGCCGGCATCTTCCTCTCCGTGGCGATAGCCTTCTTCTTCGGTATCATCGTGCAGTGGATATCACGCCTTATATTTACCTATAATTATAAGAAGGGGCTGACCAAGAAAATCGGCATCTTCGGCGGTGTGGCCGTGACCTCCATCATCTACTTTATGCTCTTCAAGGGCATGAAGGGAGCCTCGTTCATGACCCCCGACATCAAGGCCTTCCTCAATGAGAACACACTATTGCTCCTCGGCATCATCTTCGTGGTGAGCACCGTGCTCATGCAGTTCCTCCACGCCATCAAGGTCAACGTGTTCAAGGTAATCATCATGATCGGTACCTTCGCTTTGGCTATGGCCTTTGCGGGTAACGACTTGGTGAACTTCATCGGTGTCACCATGGCTGCCCTCGATAGTGTGCTCCACTTCTTCAAGGAAGGATTGGCCGCAGGCTTCACCCCCGACACCTATAAGGTGGGCTTCCTCAACGACCCCGCCACCACATCCATCTGGTTCCTCATCGGTGCCGGCGCCATCATGGTATTTGCCCTGTGTACCTCAAAGAAGGCTCACGAGGTGCTGAAGACCTCCATCAACCTCTCACGTCAGGACGAGGGTGACGAGATGTTCGGCTCATCGAGCATGGCACGCAAGCTCGTGCGCATGGGAATGGGATTCATCAACGGACTCAATAGCATCACCCCCAGCAACATCAAGAAGTGGGTCAACAACCGCTTCAGCCAAGAGGATGTGGCTTTGGAAAGCGGTGCGGCCTTCGACCTCGTGCGTGCCTCTGTCAACCTCGTGCTCGCAGGTCTGCTCATCGCACTGGGTACCTCGTTGAAACTCCCTCTTTCGACCACCTACGTGACCTTTATGGTAGGTATGGGTTCTTCATTGGCCGACCGTGCTTGGGGACGTGAGACCGCCGTATTCCGCATCACCGGCGTTATCTCCGTGATTGGTGGATGGTTCCTCACCGCTGGTGCCGCCTTCATCTTGGCGGGCCTGGTAGCTACCATCAACTACGTCACTGGCCCTATCGGCATGCTGGTAATGGTGGCTCTCGCCATCTTCCTGCTCATCCGTAGCCACATCTCTTACAAGAACAAGGCTACCAAGGAGGTGCGCGATGTCAACATGGATATTATCCTTACCTCAGAGAACCCCGACGAGGTATGGACAAGCCTCAAGGCTCATACCGCAGAGACCCTCTGCCATACACTCAACTATGCTGCCGACACCTATGAGGGCGTCATTGGCGCCTTTGCCAACGAGGATGTGCGCAAGTTGCGCTCGTCACTTGGCAAGATTGTTGAGGAAAAGGCGTGGCTCAAGCAGATGCGCCGTAAGGAAACACTCGGCTTCCGCCGCATCGACAAGGGACTTGCATTCGAGAAGAACACCTGGTATTACCTCAGCAGTAACAATGCCCAGCAGATTCTCAATACGCTGACCCGTATCACCAACCCCATGAAGGAGCATACCGACAACAACTTCCGTCCGCTCTCACCGCAGTACTACGAGGAGTTTGCACCCTATCAGAAGCGCTTGGTCGAGGTATTCCGTGGTATCAGCCGCGTCATCAGCACAGGCGACTACACCGATGCGGAGAAGTTCTCTGCCGAAGGTAAGTGGCTGAAGAAGGAAATCTCGAACCTCCGCCGCTTGCAGACACACCGCTTGCAGGAGGATGCCGAGAATATCAAGGTAGCATTCGTATACCTCAACCTCATCCAGGAATCGCACGAGCTCCTCTCCGAGGTACGTAACGTGCTCCGCGGTTGCGAGAAATACTTCATCGACCAAAAAGAACTCAGCGTAGAAGAGGCAAACCTCTAATACAAGAGTTCGCCACAATACAACGTAGGGGATAGCAACGTTGCTATCCCCTATATTTTTCGCTCATTACTTACGCCTTCCTTTGAATGATTTTATACCCCGTCCACGCTACTATGATACTCATCAGCGGGCTAATAAGATTAAAGAAACAATAGGGCAGATAAGTGAGTGTAGCCACACCAAGAATGGCCGCTTGAGTCATACCGCACGTATTCCACGGCACCAGCACAGAGGTCACGGTAACAGCATCCTCGGTTGTGCGGCTCAGCAGACGGCTCTCATACCCACCGCGCTTGTATATATCCTTAAACATATTGCTCGTCAGAATGATGGAAATGTACTGATCGGCCGTTGCAATATTGAAGAAGAGCCCTGAAGCCACGGTAGATGTCACCATACTCGTACGCTTACGGGCAAAGCGTACAAACAAGCGAGTGATGCTCTCAAGCATGCCACCTGCCGTCATTGCGCCACCAAAGCACATGGCACAGATTACAAGCCATATCGTATCCATCATACCCCCCATACCACGGGTGGCTATCAGTTCATTCACCTCGGCACTACCCGCATCGAGCGAAGTAGCCCCATAGAGCATCATAAAAGCGCCCTTTACCATAGCAAGCAAACCACTACCGGCATCGGCACCAATCTCCATCAGCAAATGAGGTTGAAAAAGTACGGCAAAAAGCACGGCAAGCATAGTGGAGACAAAAAGGGTGATGATAGAAGACACCTTCCGTGCAATAAGTACACCTGTCACGACAGGCACCACCAATAGCCACGGAGTAATGGCAAACTTGGCATCCAGAGCTTCTGTAAAAAGGGCCATTTGCGATGTATCAGAAGCTTCGTGAGAGAGACCTGCCACGGCAAATATAACAAGTGCAATAAACATAGAAGGCACCGTCGTATACATCAGATAGCGGATATGCGTAAAAAGTGGAGTGCCTGTTGTAGATGATGCAAGCACCGTCGTGTCAGATAGGGGCGACACCTTATCACCAAAATAGGCTCCTGAAATAATAGCGCCAGCTATCCACCCCTCAGAAAAGCCCTGTGCCTTGCCTATACCCATCAGTGCAATACCAATCGTAGCAATAGTCGTCCATGAACTACCTGTCATCACCGAAACGATAGCACAAATAATACAGGTACACAACAAAAAGAAGTCAGGATGTATCACCTGCACCCCATAATATATGAGGGTAGGCACTACACCGCTCACCACCCAAGCCCCGGAAAGGGCGCCAATGATGAGCAATATGATGATCGCCGTGCCCACGCCCGAGATATTGCGCACCATAGCCTCCTCAAACTCAAGCCACGGCTTGCGCAACACCCCCATACCAATGAGTACGCACACACCTGTGGCAACGAGCAGGCACACCTGACTACCGCCACCAAGGGCATCGCTGCCAAAGAGGTATATCGTGATGGCCAATAATGCCACCAATATCACTATCGGAAGAAACGACAAGAACAAAGAAGGCAACCTATAGGAATGTTGATTTTCTGACATAAATATTCGTTTGGGAGCGCAAATTTAATACAAACATGCGAAATATATACACTTTCCCGCCTGTGTTTTCAGAAAAAGAGCATCATTTTCATCCACTTAACGAAATATCCTCAAAAAAAACATCCTTTTTCGTCAGCTTTGCTTATCTTTGCCAAGAATTACCCATACATACATATACAAACATGACGACTATGACACGAACAATTCTATGCCTCATCGCCACACTGCTCTGCACGTCATCATTATCGGCTTCCATCACCATAAACGAAGCAAGCGGTTGGTTTGAATCAGGCAACATAACTTGGCAACCCATCGAGCAAGCCCATACATACCACGTATATTACAGTACAAAGGAAGGGCCATACCTACCACTCGACAAAGAACTCATACGCAACTATGAAAACTACGGAAGAGCCGACGTACTGGGCCTCAAAGAGGGGGACTACCGATTCAAGGTAGTAGGCGTAGATAGCCTCGGAAAAGAGATGCCAGAAACCGCCACAGAGAGCCTGTATTTCACAACCAAAGCGCATGACAGAGGCGGATTTGCCCATCTGAACTTCCAAGGTATAGGAGCCTACAACGATGACGGTACACTCAAAGAGGGAGCCAAAGTTCTATATGTAACCAGCGAAACCGCTAAAACCGTGTCCTGTGACGTGGTTACAAATAGCAAAGGTACAGTACAGAAATTCACAGGCCTACAAGCCATCATCGACGCCCGTCAGAAGGGCTACGACACTACCCCACTCGCCATACGCATCATTGGCACCATCACTGCTGACGATATGGATAAATTCTCGAGCAGTGCCGAAGGCCTTCAGATAAAAGGGAAGAAGGCATACAGCGAAATGAACATCACACTGGAGGGCGTAGGCAACGACGCCACGATATACGGTTTCGGCATCTTGGTGCGCAACTGCACCAGCGTGGAAATACGAAACATTGGCATCATGCTATGTCTGGACGATTGTCTCTCCTTTGACACCGATAATAGTCACTGCTGGGTACACAACGTAGACTTCTTCTACGGACAGACAGGAGGCGATAGCGACCAAGAAAAGGGCGACGGCTCGCTCGATTGCAAAGCCGACTCGAAGTACATGACCTTCTCCTACAACCACTTTTGGGACTCTGGCAAAATGGCTCTCTGCGGCATGACGAGCGAAACGGGCGAGAATTTCATCACCTATCACCACAATTGGTTCGACCACTCCGATTCACGCCACCCGAGAGTGCGCACTATGACCGTACATGTATACAACAACTACTTTGACGGAGTTTCCAAATACGGCGTAGGCACCACAACAGGAAGTAACGTCTTCGTCGAAAACAATTATTTCCGCAATACCGATAGACCAATGCTCATCTCCCTACAAGGAACCGATATAGCTTCAGGAAAAGGCACCTTCTCAGGCGAAAGCGGTGGCATGATAAAGGCTTTTGGCAATATTTTCACCGAAAAGTCAAGCAAATTCAAACTCGTGACGCACAAAGAATCGGCCACACAATTCGATTGCTATGCCGCCGACTCACGCGACGAACAAGTATCCGTCACATATACCACTGTATCAGGCGGATATGCCTACAACAACTTTGACACCGACGAAGCCAAGATGTATGCATACACCGCACACGACGCATCCGAAATACCTGCCATCGTCACAGGACAATATGGTGCAGGGCGCATGCAGCACGGAGACTTCAAGTGGACATACGACAATAGTATCGATGACAGCAATTACGACATCAGCAATGCCATGAAAAGTGCCATTGAAGACTACCAATCAACACTGATCGGATATTTTGGTTCTACAGAAGAAGGCGAAGAAGATATTCCTGGAGAGGACGAAGAAGAGCCTAACCCTGATGAAGACACCCCCACTACCCCATCGGACGGAGACTACAGTTGCCACTTTACCAGCAAGAAACCCTCAAATGATTTTTACAGCATCGTAGGCAACTATTCCACCTCAAAAGGCACTGCTACCGTCAACGGAAACACCTATAACACCTGTTTGAAAATGGAGAGCAGCACAACCGTCACATTCACCATCAGTATTCCCATGCAGCTCATGCTCGTCTTTGCCGAAGGAAGTACACCCAATGTAAAAATCAACGGGAACAAAACGGCATCTACAGGAGGAAACATTATTTACAGCAACCTTGAGACAGGCAAACACGTCATCACCAAAGCAGATGTCAACAATCTTTTCTACATCAATTTATCCTCTACAGGAACACATATCCATCCGAGTACATATAGAAGCAACAACATATGCCACGATTTGAGTGGCAAGATTGTAAGTTCCCCCATTAGAGGTATTCACATCGAAGGAAACAAAAAAGTGCAAACTCGCTTATAATAAAGAATCCCGACGCCTATAAAATAAGGCCATACAAGTTACAAGAGACACTTTCGATGCTACAAATTTGGTTTTCCTACATTTTTGTCTTATCTTTGTCCTAAACGTACACAAACACATTTAATATAACATGAAGAAAACATCTATTCTCTTTGCATTAGCAGTGCTAATGATGAGCTGTTCGTCAACAACTCAAAAAAAGGACGAGGTGCTAAGCATCATCGACAAGGTAAACACTTATTGGCAAACTAACAACAAACCCGAAACGCGCCCCTTCTGGGACAATGCCGCCTATCACACTGGAAATATGGAAGTATATTTCCTGACTGGCAATGAAGAACAACTGGCTTATACCAAGCGTTGGGCTGAGCACAACAACTACTGGGGAGCTACCAATACCAACAAGGAAGAATGGCGCTACACATACGGCGAACGTCCTGAATTCGTACTTTTCGGTGACTGGCAGATCTGCTTCCAAACATACGCAGACCTCTACAACCTCGAACCAGACACAATGAAAATTGCTCGCGCACGCGAAGTGATGGAATATCAGATGAGCACACCGCAAAACGATTACTGGTGGTGGTCTGACGGCCTCTATATGGTAATGCCCGTAATGACCAAAATGTACAACATCACAGGCAACCAACTCTATTTAGACAAACTATACGAGTACTTCAAGTATGCACAAAGTATCATGTACGATGAGGAGACAGGGCTCTTCTATCGCGACGCCAAATACGTATACCCCAAGCACAAGAGCAACAATGGCGGCAAGGATTTCTGGGCGCGTGGCGACGGATGGGTGCTTGCAGGCTTAGCCAAGGTACTGAAAGACCTTCCCAAAAACGATGCACACCGCGACGAATACATACAAATATATACTAAGATGGCCGAAGCCGTGAAGAACTGCCAACAGCCCGAGGGTTACTGGACACGCAGTATGTATGACAAAGACCATGCACCTGGCCCCGAAACTAGTGGTACAGCCTTCTTCACCTACGGACTTCTCTGGGGAATCAACAATGACTTGCTCAGCGAAGAGGAGTATTGGTCTACAGTAGAGAGCGCATGGACCTATCTAACCACAGTAGCACTGCAACCCGACGGTCGCGTAGGTTACGTACAGCCCATTGGCGAACGCGCCATCCCCGGACAAATTGTCGATGCCAATTCTACCGCCAATTTCGGCGTAGGAGCCTTCCTCCTTGCCGCTTGCGAGATGGTACGCTACATCGACAACCATTGATACCATTCCTGTAGGTAACACAAATTTCAAACCATCAACATCACTGCACGGGGTACGCTTTTCAGCCAATCCCGTGCTTTTTTATAACTGCAAAGGAACACTCTTATGAAAAGATTTCTTCTATTATCAAGCCTCTGCGCCACCATTTTCTGCACCAATGCACAAGAGCAGACACTTATATGGAGTGACGAATTTAACACCGATGGGGCACTTAACGAAGCCGATTGGAACTACGAACAAGGTTTCGTGCGTAATCATGAGCTGCAATGGTACCAACCCGACAACGCTATTTGCCGTGACGGATGCCTTATTATTACCGCTCGCCACGAGCAGGTTAAGAACCCTAATTATGTAAGTTTCGATGGTACAAATAAAGATGGCCGTTCCCATCGTCGTCGTCCCGACTGGCGCCAACAACGCGAGTATGCCGAATACACCTCCGCATCCGTCAATACACGCGGCAAACACGAATTCCTATACGGCACACTTGAAGTCCGTGCACGTATCCCCGTGCTTGAAGGAGCTTGGCCAGCTATCTGGGCACTGGGTTCGCAATGGCACTGGCCCTCTTGCGGTGAGATTGACGTTATGGAATACTACCGAATCAATGATGTCCCCCATATACTGGCTAATGCAGCTTGGGGCAATGACCACAACCAAGCTGTCTGGAACTCCAAAGCCATCCCATTCTCCCATTTCACAGATAAAGATCCCGACTGGGCACAAAAGTTTCACGTATGGCGCATGGAATGGGAGCCCGAATATCTACGTATCTACCTTGACGATGAGCTACTCAATGACATAGACCTCACGAACACCATCAACGGCACTTACGGTGGCAACAAAAATCCCTTCCATACCCCACAATACTTCCTGCTCAACTTGGCCATTGGTGGTCAGCACGGCGGCGAACCCGTTCCCGAAAAATATCCCCTCCGGTACGAAATAGATTATATACGTTTCTATCAAGACAAGTAGAAGAGCAATCAAGTAGAAGAGCAAGTACAGCTTACGGTATCCTTGCTATGAGGAACTTTTCATCATAGAAAAGTGAAAAATTCAACAAAAAAATTAGTTTATATCATTATAATTTGCTTTATTTGTCATCTGTTTTGACGAATAATACCGTGTAACGAACTTAAAAGAGACAAATATGACGGACATGCATGCCCCCAAGGCTGATGCGACACAGCAGGAGCCGGTAGAACAAGAGAACGCTTTGACACAAAGCGAAGCTACGGAAGAGCAAGTAACAAACCAAGAAACAGCAGTTGCACCATCAAAGGAGGACACACCTGTTGATACGGAGTCGGTGACACTTCCAACAAGTGCTGATATCATCGCACGAGTAAAAGAACTCGCCGAAGATCCTCTAAGTGCATCCAAGGAAGAACTTGACTCTTTGAAACAGACATTCTACAAGCTTCACCGCGTAGCGGTTGAGGCAGCCAAGGAGGCACATATAGCCAATGGTGGCACACATGAAGACTTCAAGGTAGACACAACCGAGGAGGATGAATACAAAGCCGCCATGAACATCATCAAGGAGAAACGTGCCGAGCATCAACGCGAAGAAGAGCGTATTCGCGAAGAGAATGGATTGCGCAAAGAGGCTATCTTGGATCGTATACAAGCAATGGTGGACAATGCCGACAAGGAGCAGGCTTCATATAACGACTTCAAGGCTTTACAACAGGAGTGGAAGAATATAGGTGAAGTGCCTGCGACTAAGCAGACAGACCTTTGGAAACGCTACCAACAACTGACAGAGCGATTTTATGACATTTTGAAACTCAACATCGAGTTCCGCGAATATGACTTTAAGAAGAACCTTGAAGCAAAAACTCACCTTTGCGAAGCTGCCGAACGTCTAGCCGATGAAGAAGATGTCATTTCTGCATTCCATCAATTGCAGAAACTACATCAGGAATACCGCGAGACAGGTCCTGTTGCCAAGGAACTGCGTGAAGAAATATGGGAGAGATTCAAAGCGGCATCCTCAGCTGTCAACAAACGTCACCAGCAGCATTTCGAGGAGCTGAAGAAGAGAGAGAATGATAATCTTGAAAAGAAAACTGCCATCTGCGAACGCATAGAATCAATCGAGTATGACGCACTTACCACATACACGCATTGGAATGAAAAGACACAAGAGGTTATCGCAATGCAGGAGGAGTGGAAAACCATCGGTTTTGCTCCACAAAAGATGAATACCAAGATTTTCGAGCGATTCCGTGCAGCCTGCGACAAATTCTTCATGCTTAAGACCGAGTTCTTCAAAAGTATGAAGGATAGCCTGAGCATCAATCTGGAAAAAAAGATTGCACTTTGCGAACAAGCCGAAGCATTGCAAGAAAGCACTGACTGGAAAGCAACAGCAGACAAACTTGCAGCACTGCAACGTGAATGGAAAACCATCGGTGGCGTACCCAGGAAGCACTCTGACGCTGTATGGAAACGCTTCATTACGGCTTGTGACACATTCTTCGAGAAGCGCAAAGAGGTAGGTTCTTCACAACGCACAGAGGAACAGCAGAATTTAGCCAAGAAGAAAGAGGTGATTGCTGCCCTCACTGCCATCGACCCAGAAAATGCGACGGAAGAGGATGCCAACAAGTTACATGAACTTATACGTACATGGAATAGCATTGGACATGTACCTTTCCGCGAGAAAGACAAGATCTACAAACAATACAAGGCACTTATCGACCGTCTGTTCGATGCTTTGCACGAGAGTGAAGCAAGCAAGAAGGTTGCCCGATTCAAAGATTCAATCAAGGAGGGTATGAACGTAGGTCGCGAGCGCGAGAGGCTGCTCAGGGCTTATGAGAACATGTGCAACGAAATCAAGACATATGAGAACAATCTCGGCTTCCTCACCGCATCAAGCAAGAGCGGCAACAGCCTTGTTGCTGAAATGCAACGCAAAATGGAGAAGCTGAAAGCCGATGCTGAGATTGTACTCAGAAAGATTCGTGCCTTGGAGGAAAAAGAGCTGGAATAATTCCACATTAGCAACACATATCAAATGGGGCATACTTCCAAGTATGCCCCATTTATATATTCACATCAAAAAAGTCCTAACAGAAAGCTACAAACCCTATTGAAAAGGCTATACCCCTTCTTTTGGAGCCTCGGCCTTAGCCTTTCTACGAGTACGCCCCACCATTTTGGGCGTTTTTTCCTTCAAAGCATTCATTACACCATCGATGAGGAACTGCAAAGTATATCCGTCATACTTTATCTTTGAATCATCGGGAAAAGCAATCTTAAATTTCGACTCTATCGCTGTCACCACATTGACGATATCCATAGAATCCGCATTCAAGTCGTTTACCAGATTGGTTTCACGCGTAACACTTCCAGCATCTATCGTCATCTCCTTGGCAATAAATTCCTTGATAATCTTCTCGACGGTCTTCTCACGCATCATAGTTGGCTATATTCGTTTTTGAGCGGTTTATATTAAATTCAATTACAAAGATACAACAAGGTTTTCATATCTTATGTTCTTTGCCGGATAATTTTATTTAATTTGATAAATGTTTTCAACTCACCTCATTACTTGTGGGTCATAATGTCCACCACCATACGATTGGTCTCCTGCATTGCTTCGCGTCCGATGCTTGTGAGGTTGTGTATGCTGCGGTCTACATCCTCGTCGATGATTCCTTCGAGGCTGCTGACCGAGCAGTTCTGCATGGCAAGCATAGCCGAGAGCATGGCGGTGCCTACACCACTGGAGAGCTTGAGCGAGCAACCGGGCTTGGCTCCATCGCATATCATACCTGTAAGATTGGCAATCATATTCTTCACCGCCGAAGCAATCTGTTCGTACGTTCCACCCATCATATAGGTGAGTGCACAGCACGAACCCGTAGAGGCAACGATGCATCCGCACAGTGCCGAAAGGCGTCCTAGGCTCTGCTTTATATAGATGGCCGTAAGATTACTTAGTGCCAAAGCACGTACGAAGGTCTCGTGCTCCACTTTGTGGTCACGTGCATATACTGCCACGGGAACCGTAGCTGCAATACCCTGGTTGCCGCTGCCGGAGTTTGACATTACAAGGATGGGAGCGCCCGACATGCGTGCGTCACAAGCAGCACAGGTATAGGCCATGACGTGGGCCAATGTACCTTCACCTACCATCGCACGATTGCTTCCATCGGTAAGCATGGTGCCGATACGATGACCATAATCGGCGGCAAGTGCCTGTTCGGCTGCAGCCAGGTTCATCCGAGCCGCCTCTTCGATGAAGGCAATCTCCTCTATCGGGGCTTCTACGATGAAGTCGTAGATGCGATGCAGGGTAAGCGGTACGATAGAATCGGCAGTAGTGTCCACGACTACAGTTTCCCCGACAACAGATTCCTCGTCATCGACAAAGCGCGTATGCTCGCCACATATCACAGCATGGGCAGTAGCATCACTGGCAAATGCTTTCACCTTTATATATAAGCCGTCGGGGGCATCTTCCTTCAAGCGGATTTGTATGCGGCCCTCTTCTATATATTTCTTGCCGCGTTCCACAGCTTCGGGAGTCACCTCCTTCAGCACTTCCAACAGGTATGAGCTCTTTCCCACCATCATGCCTAAAGCAATAGCAATGGGCAGTCCGATCATGCCTGTACCAGGGATACCTACGCCCATGGCATTCTTCAAGACGTTCATGCTCAATTCCACCTCGACCCGTTCGGGCAAGCCTCCCAGTTTCTCGGCTGCACGTGCAGCACATAACGCCACTGCTACGGGTTCGGTACATCCCATCGCTGGCACCACCTCGTGCTGCAACAGCGAAATCATCTGTAGACGCTCTTCTCTGCTTAACATAAGTGTTCTGACTTTGCTTGCAAAGGTACTAAAAACGAGCGAAAAATATCAAATTTCAACGAGAGAATGTAGAGAAAGTCTACTTTTTTATACTGAGCGCCGACGCGGTATGAAAGCGTCGGTTGCGACAACGAGAACTTTAGTTCTCCAAAGGAGCACACTTTAGTGTCAGAAATTCAACATGGTTAAACCTACTTGAATATTTCTCACAACGAGTGTAAGTATCTTCGTGTTTTTACCCAAAGGTACGAAAAACGTACGAAAAAAATCAAGTGTTAGTGTACAAAAACCGTTGAGATAAGTCGGGAATGCACTTACTCTTTTCGGGAAATACATTTCCTCTTTTTCCGTTTCCACGAGTCAATTCTTAAATCATAAGCACTGATTTAATATTCAAAGCTTGTGAATAATAAATCATAAGCTTTGATTTACTATTCAGTGCTTATGATTTACTTTTTCTAAGGCTCCTCGCGATTTAATGGATTGAGAGAAATGAAAAATCGGACAGGTGCTTCGGATAATAGGAGGGCACTATACAAGCAGAAGATTCTTGGATAAACCTGGTTGCGCCTCGGAACCAAAGGTCGCAGGCCGATAGGGGAAAAGCAAATGCTCAAATAAATTTTACTTCGTTGAATCTCGGCCTCGCTCAGAAGAGAAAATGCAAGTCTTTTCTTTACTTTCGCTCGTTGAGATTTGCTTATTCGCTCGCCTTGTACTAATTTTGTCACGCGTTTTGTTCCGAAGCTCTTTACGGGGTGTAGGATGAAAAGGGAATCGGGTGAAAGTCCTGAACAGTCCCGCTGCTGTGAGTTCATGAGAAGCGCTGTCCATTCACACTTTGCCACTGCCTTATGATGAAGGTGGGAAGGCCGGACAGCAGAACAAGTCAGAAGACCTGCAAAACGTTGAGAGACGAGATACCCGCCCCGCTCTTTCGAGGAAAGAGAGCTTGGCAATGTTGCTTATTCATACCGTTACGAAACGTGAATAAAACCCTACTAACAGCCCTTATGGGCTTATTGGCACTATCCACATCGCCTTGCAGTGCAGTCACTGAGGCCATGCAGGACTCGGTGCGCACTATCCATGAGGTGGAAGTCACCGCACGCCCGCTTCAGAAGCAGATATCGGCCAGCACACCTGTCCAACAGATGGATACCGACGAGCTCAGTGCCATTGCAGCCCATACGGCTGCCGATGCCGTGCGCCACTTTGCCGGCACCAATGTAAAAGACTATGGTGGCATTGGCGGCCTCAAGACGGTGTCCGTGCGCGGACTTGGTGCCACCCACACGGCTGTCAGCTACGACGATGTGGTGGTGAGCAACTGTCTGGCCGGGCAGATTGATTTAGGTCGTTTTGCCTCAAGCAATTTGGGCAGTATCGCTCTTCACGTGGGACAAAGTGACAATATGCTCGCCACAGCACGTGCCCTCGCCTCGGGCAGCCTCGTCAGCATGAGCAGCCGTAAGCCCACATGGGAAGAGAGCAAACGCTACGCCTTAGAAGCCAATCTGCAAAGCGGCTCATTCGGATTTATCGAGCCCTCGATAAATTATTTTCAGAGGCTCGGCACGCACACATCAAGCGCCATAAATGCCAGCTTCTCCAAAGCCCATGGCCGCTACCCCTACACTTTGGTCAACGGCACGAAAGTCACCACCGAGGAGCGTATCAACACAGACATCACCCAATTCTTGGGCGAATGGAACTTCCACCACCAGTTTGTCCGTGGGGGCAAACTCGACACCAAGCTCTATGCCTACGCTTCCGAACGTGGCCTACCGGGTGCCATCATCCTTTACAACAACAGCAGCACCGAGCGTCTAGCCGATCGCAGCCTCTTCTTCCAAGCCCGTTACACCAAATTATGGAGCCACCGCTGGCAACTGCGCGCCATCGCCAAGTACACCTACGGATGGAACCGTTACACCGACACCAATGTCAAATATGCCGAGGGGAAACAGGTAGACGAAAATCTACAGCGCGAGTACTACGCCCAAGCCACCCTACTCTACCGCCCCACCCTTGCGTGGAGTTTCTCTTTTGCGCAAGATGGCTTCATCAACACCTTAGAGAGCAACCTACCCTCGTGCCCTTTTCCCACACGCTACACCTCGCTCACCAGCCTACAAGCCATGTACCGCAACCATTGGCTCAACGTACGCGGCATCCTTCTCGGCACCCTCATCAACGAGATCACCAATAAAACTCAAGAACTCAAAAGCTCAACAACTCAAGAGTTCTCCCCCACCCTCAGTGCCTCGTTGCGTCCCTTTACAGAGATACCCCTCTATATGCGTCTGATGTACAAGCACACCTTCCGTATGCCCACTTTCAACGACCTTTACTATTTTCGTAGCGGCAACAAGGACCTGCGCCCCGAACGTGCCCGCGAATACAACTTCGGGCTCACGTGGCAGTCACCACAATGGGGGGCACTCCAATCACTTTCGTTCACCGCTGATGGCTACTTCAATGACGTCACCGACAAGATTGTAGCCTTCCCTACCACCTACGTATGGAAGATGGCCAACTATGGCCGTGTACACATCATCGGCCTTGACGCCACGCTTAATGCCCAAGTGCGTCTCCATCGCCATATAGGGTTCAATTTCAGTACCGGCTATACCCTGCAACACGCCATTGATGTTACCGACCCTACGGCACAAACCTACGGGCTGCAACTTCCCTACACTCCCATACACAGCGGCAGTGCCCGTTCACTGCTTACCACGCCGTGGGTAGATATGGGCTACTCGGCCTTATGGTCGGGCCAACGCACCAGCATGTCCGACCCATCGCCACGCTACCGCCTCGCTCCTTATGCCGAGCACACGATTACGCTCTCACGCACCTTCACCACACGCCATACCCTGCTCACAACTCGTATCGAAGCCATCAACTTCACCAACACACAGTACCAGATAATACAATACTATCCAATGCCAGGACAGCAATTCAGGCTAACACTCGGCGTAAAACTCAAGAAGTAAAAGTCATACGCAAATGAAAACATCCCATTATATAGTACTCACATTCATCATCGTCCTGCTCACCGCCTGCCACAGCGGCCATAAGCAGGCACCCACCGATGCCGACACACTCGAGCTGCGACACGCACAGTACCTCACCCTCATCGAGCACCCAAGCTACACTGAAGTGCAGATACGCAACCCTTGGGACGAGAGCAAGATGCTGCAACAACTCTTCTTACACTCCGAGAGTTCGAAGGATTCAGAGCACTATGAGAACTCCGAAAGATCAAACTCTCTGAAAACATCCCAACCGATAATCCACATTCCCCACCGCGCCCTTCTCTTTACCGCCACCCACAGCAACCTCATCGAGGAACTGGGGATGCTCAATGCCATCATCGGCGTATGCGAAGCCGAGTACATCGCCAATCCCCGCATCCGCGAAGCTTTGGCAGCAGGTAACATCTCCGACATCGGCAGTGCCATGACCCCCGACCGCGAACGTATCATCGGTCTCGACCCCGACATCATCCTCCTCTCTCCCTACGAGAATGCCAGCACCTACGGTAACCTCGAGTCGCTGGGCATACCCATCATCCAATGTGCCGACTATATGGAGACCTCCGCCCTTGGGCGTGCCGAGTGGATGCGTTTCTATGGCCGTCTCTTCGGCAAAGGCCGTGAAGCCGATTCGCTTTTCGCCGCTATCGAAGCCCAATACTACGCACTGCAAGCGCTCACCGACAGTCTTCCCGAGCAGCAGCGTCCCACCGTGCTCTTCGACACCAAAAACGGCTCGGCCTGGTACGTCCCTGGAGGACGCAGCACGATGGCTCAGCTGATTACTGATGCTGGCGGGCGCTACATCTTCAGCGACAACACCAAGAGCGGCTCTGTACCTCTCGCCTTCGAGAGTGTACTCGAGCGGGGCGAGCAAGCCGATGTATGGCTCGTACGCTACAACAACAGCCGCCAGCGGATGACACTGCCCGACCTCGCTCAAGCCTACCATCCCTACACACTCTTCAGCGCCTATCGCAACGGTAAAGTCTACGGGTGTAACTCCGCCGAACTCATCTTCTACGAAGAGAGCCCCTTCCATCCCGAGCGTCTCTTGCGCGACTACATCAAGATATTGCACCCCATATTACTTCCAGACGACACACTACGCTATTTCCATAGATTAAATGATTGAGAACTTTAGATATGGCCAAACGCAGCAGAATTCATAACTCCCAATTTTCAATTTTCAATTATCAATTCGTATTATGCCTTGGTGTAATACTCTGCCTTTTCCTTGCCAACCTCCTCTACGGCTCGGTACGCATTCCCGTCAGCGAGGTGCTCACTATCCTCTGCGGCGGCGAGGCCCAAAAGGCCGCGTGGGAATACATCATCCTTGAGTCGCGCCTTCCCCAAGCCCTCACGGCCCTCCTCTCGGGAGCCGCCCTCTCCGTATCGGGTCTGATGCTGCAGACCGCATTCAGCAATCCACTTGCAGGTCCCGACATCCTCGGCATCAACTCCGGTGCAGGGCTCGGCGCTGCCATCGTGCTGCTTCTCTTCGGCGGCCTTATCCCTGCCGGCAACCTCTTCCTTGGCGGCTCACTTGCTTTAGTGGGCGCTGCTTTCGTGGGCGCTTTGCTCGTCACCCTCCTCATCCTGATATTCGCTTCCCGCCTTCGTAGCCATACGATGCTACTCATCGTGGGAATGATGATAAGCTACATCGTGTCGTCAGCCGTATCGCTGCTCAACTTCTTCTCCACAGCCGAAGGCGTGCAATCTTACATGATGTGGGGGATGGGCAACTTCGGCGGAGTGTCACGCGCCAGCCTTCCCCTCTTCACCACGCTCATCCTCATAGGGTTGGGCATCGCCGCCAGCCTCGTCAAGCCACTCAACGCCCTGCTCCTTGGTGAGCGCTATGCCGAGAACCTAGGAGTCAACATCCGTCGTACACGCTCGCTGCTGCTCCTCTCCACGGGACTCCTCGTAGCCGTCACCACCGCCTATTGCGGGCCCATCAACTTCATCGGCCTTGCCGTACCCCACATGGCACGCCTGCTTTTAGGTACGGGCAACCACCGTTCACTGCTCCCCACCACCATGCTCTGTGGTGCCGCCATAGCCCTGCTGTGCAACCTCATCAGCACTCTTCCTGGCGACCAAGGCCTACTCCCGCTCAATGCCATCACCCCCATCATTGGCGCTCCCGTCATCATCTACGTCATCATCAGCCGCCGCAAAAGTTTCAGTTGAAGTGGTATCAAATGATAAAAGATGAGGGTGTGCATTCAGAACGCACGGCGCACCCGCAAAACCCAGTGTTTGTCTTCTTGTAGATTTTTCTTATTTCAGCCGAAATTTGTATCTTTGTTGAGTTAATCCTACTAGCTAATGAGCGAGAATGCCTATTT
>CAZMZC010000009.1:0-65545 GCA_964570685.1 uncultured Bacteroidaceae bacterium
CCGAGAAGGATTACCGATGGCTACATATCTCCTATGTGCCGGGGATGCTGCGGAATCAGATTATTGACGTTAACATCAACGTTAACGTTAACGATAACCAACCATCCAGAAGGCAGTTATCGTCAGCGTTATTGTTAGAAAAGTCCAAGTCAACGTCATCGTCAGTGTTAACGTTAACGTTAAAAGAAACGCCTGCTTTTGACACTTCATAGGAGCTTATCGCCCCATAAGCGGGGTGTATTACCGATTTCTGCCCCTTTTTATACCGATTCCCGTCACTTGCGCGTGAGGGATGTAAGCTACTTTTGTGCCGTTGTGAGAAAATGAAAGAAAAATCTTCATTAATAACTAATAATTATGAGCTACAAACATGCACTTACTACCTTGCTCCTTGCAACAGGTATCTGTACCTTGCAGGCGCAACGCGCAGGCGATGACTACACGCACTGCATCCTCAACCCAGGCTTTGAGGAGGAGTTTTATTTCAGTAACAGCATCGGCGCAGGTGCCGACACTATCGACACCTCCACGGGTTGGATCTTCGAGTACGACACCAATGGCGGCTGGCTTGAGTTTCAGACTTCAAATCCTACTGATGAGCCTACCGCTGAGGGTGACTTCCTGCTCGGTTTTTGGAATGGGGCTATCAACTCCGTAGATTTGTATCAGACCATCACGGGGCTCCCCGCAGGGTGCTATACGCTGAGTGCCTACCTGCGCGTGGCCAGTGGTGCACAGGATGTGTACAGGCAGCATGTGTATGTAGAGGTGAGCGATACCGTTTACCAGTCGCCCTACGTCACCGAAAAGGGATCGGGTAAGAACTGGGAACTGCTCACTACCCCCATCTTTGCCGTAAACTCGCCCGACGATGAGGTACGTATAGGTGTGCGCTCCGTAGGTGACGGTGCCTCCTCGCTCGGCATCTTTCATCTTGACGGATTCAGCCTCGAATACGTGGGTGAGCTTGGCGACGATTGGGTGTATATAAATAAAGAGTTGGCTGTTCTTGATGTGTTGCGCGAACAGCTCGACGCGTATATCAATAGTCAGGATATGGAAGAATATCCGGGGCTTCTTGCCATTCTCTACGATGCTTACGATGCTACGCTGGATGTTGACTATGACCTAGAGGCTATTCTTGATGCGCAGGTGTGCATCAGCGAGGCTATTGCTCGTACCGAGGAGGGTGTCAAGCTGGCTCGTCGACTTGGGAGCATGATTGTCAACTATAGTAAGCTCACCGAGCTCGCTTTCGATGGCTTGGCTGCTTTTCAGCAAGCGCTCGATGCTGCCATTGCCGTATACGATGCCGCAGATGTCACGACCTATGAAGGCTATGAGCAGGCTATCTATGACCTTGAGCAAGCTTGCTGTTCATACTACCTGACCCAGCAGGCGTCGGTCGACAACCCTGCCGACTATACCTTCCTGCTCAGTGCCCCTTCGTTCTATGATGAGCATTGTGGCCTGGCAGTAGAGGAGATGAACGGCGGCAATCGTGATATTTGGGGCGACGAAGAGGGGTGGATACGTACCTCTACCTACGGCCATGCCGACTATCTGGGTAATAAGATATGCTGGAGCAGCTGGGCTGCATGGTATGGCACTATGACCATGAGTCAGGAGCTCACCGATATCCCTAACGGCTACTACTCAGTAACATGTATGGCCGCTACCATTGAGGGGGCTATCACCAACCAACGCCTGTTTGCCAAGAGCTTTGATGTATCCTATTCTCCTGTCATGACGATGGCTGGCGACTGGAACTTCCAACTGTGGGAAACCATGAACACCGCTATCGTTGCTGTTATCGATGGTAAACTCACTATCGGATTCACCAGCGATAATCTCAACGGTGGCGACAGTGGTTGGTATTGTGTGGCCGACTTCAAACTCAACTATCATGGTCCTATCAGCGAAAGTGAACATCAGGCGCTGCTTGCTGAGAAGGTGAAGCTGGCTGAGGCTACTGAGTGTGACCTCCGTGGTGACTATGCCCCGTTGCAAGGTGCCATAGATATTGCACGTGCAGCTATTACTACCGAAGAGATTATAGCTGCGGCCGACACGATAAACAAGGCCGTGCAGCACATAGAAGCATCTAACCATGCTTACCAAAGCTTTGTGGACGGTATCTTGAGTGACACAGAGCTGAGTGCCAGCACCCTCATCGGTAACTCCTCGGAGATACTGTACAATGTTATCGAGCGAGTGGCTACGGTGTGTGCCTCAGATACTGTAACCAGTCGTGCATTGCCCTACCTCGAGCAGGTGCTCAGCAACTACAATGCCTATGCCATTGCAGTCTCTGAATACGATATGGAGGTAGAGATGTTGGCCGAATTCGATGTGCAGAAGTGGGTTGATGAGTACAACGCCACCCTGCTGATGCAAAAGGAGTATGTCACCGCTCAGTTTGCCTCTGCCGCCACACTGGAGGAATATATCCTCAGTTTGGCCTATCATGTACAGGCCATCGAGGCATATCCCGTGTGCAAAGAGGCTGCTGAGGCCAATGGTGAGGAGTGGGACATGACCGCACTTATTATGAACCCCGATGCAGAGAGTGAGCTCGGATGGATCTTCGACAAAGGTACTGGCAATACACACCGTAGCCAGGGATGTCACTATTCGGGTGACCCCAACTGGAAGTACTTCGACTCATGGAACCCGACTCCTGGCAAACTTAACTTCAGAGCTCACCAGAATGTACGCAACGTACCCAACGGTACCTACCGCTTGGAGTTTGCCATCCGAACAGATTGTACGCAGGGTATTGTCGTATACACCACTACAGGAGAAACTGCTGCTGATACGTTGATGGTGTCTGGAAAAGGATTGAACAGATCTCCCGAACCCAAATTTGATGAAAACGGAAATGTAGTTTTAGACGAAAACGGTGAACCTGTATATGAATATGTAGGGCACCTTTGGGGAAGTATTTGGGAGAATGCAGACTTTGACACTGCCGAGAAGTTGGCCAACGGTGGCGAGGGACATGGCTGGAACTCTTATAAGATTGAGAACATCACCGTAACCGACCACGAGCTTACCATTGGTATCACTACCGACTCCTTGATTTCAAAGATACCGTTCGACGGTACATGGTTCTCGGTGGCCGACTTCAAACTCATCCTGATATCCTATGACGAGAGCAACGGAGCACCCGAGGAATGGATTACCGAGATAGTGGAAACGTCTTCCGAACAGTTCGTTATCAACGTTGAAAACGGTAAGGTACACGTATCTGTCAATGGCTGTGAGGTGACTGACTTTCACGTCTACACCATAGCTGGCGCCCCCGTTGCAGCCGACGGACTCTCTGCCAAGGGCATCTATCTGATACAGTACGGACAGATGACATGCAAGCTCGTCGTGAAATAATCGGAGCCTTTTCACGTTGGTATGGTATGAGGGTGTGCTACAGTGCGCATCCTCATACTCCCAATAATAAATTACGTATACCAAACAAAAAATAGCGCATCATCGTATGAAACTACGCACACTCATCTTACTGGCGCTCCTCGCTGCCATCAACAGCCTTTCGGCACAGACGTCGCATTGGATTACGGCCGATCATGCCTCATGCAATGCCCCCAACACCTGGATTGAGTTCCGCAAGACCCTCACCCTTGCCGAGAGCCCTCAGGAGGCCTGCGCCCATATCGCGGCAGATACCAAGTACTGGCTTTGGGTGAACGATTCGCTCATCGTCTTCGAGGGCGGACTCAAGCGCGGTCCCAACCCCCGCGACACCTATTTCGATGCCGTGGATCTCGCCCCCTTCCTGACCGCAGGCGACAACGAGGTACGTGTCCTGCTATGGCACTTCGGCAAGCCCGGCTTCTCGCATGTCAACAGCGGCAAGGCAGGCTTCATCCTCGACGCTCCAGCCATCGGGCTCCATACCGACAGCACATGGATGAGCCAGCGCCTCGACTGCTATCAGACTGCTGGCGACCCGCAGCCCAACTGGCGGCTTGCCGAGTCGAGCATCCGCTACGATGCCCGCTTAGAGGGGCAGCAGGATTGGGTCCCTTCGCAGGAAATCGGCGTTTGGGGCAGTGCCCCCTGGAATGCCCTCGTGGAACGCCCCATACCGCAGTGGAAAGACTATGGCATCAAGCCGCTCGATGCCGTGACCACACCTGGCATCACCCAAGCCCGCCTCCCCTATAATGCGCAGTTCACCCCCGTCATCGACATCACCGACCCCCGAGGAGGCACCCTGATAACCATCGAGACCGACCACGTCAGAGGGGGTGGCGACAACTGCATCCGTGCCGAATACATCACCCGCCCAGGCCGCCAGCAATACGAGTCGTTGGGCTGGATGAACGGCGAGACCCTCTACTTGCGTTATCCGCAGGATGCTGGGCTTACCATACACGGCGTGAGCTACCGCGAGACAGGCTACAATGCCGAGTTCAAGGGGCAGTTCCACAGCTCCGACGACTTCCTCAACCGCTTCCGCGAGAAAGCGCTCCGCACCCTCTACGTCAACATGCGCGACACCTACTTCGACTGCCCCGACCGCGAGCGGGCACAGTGGTGGGGCGACGTCACCATCCTCATGAACGAGAGTTTCTACCAGCTCGACCCCGAGGCCAACCGGCTCACCCGCAAGGCCATCCGCGAGCTGGTCGACTGGCAAAGGGCCGACAGCACCCTCTTCTCGCCCATCCCCGCGCAGAACTACGCCGATGAGCTCCCTGCACAGATGCTTGCCTCCATCAGCACCTACGGCTTCTGGGCCTACTACATGCACACGGGCGACACCGCTACCATGCACCACGTCTACCCCGCCATGAAGCGCTACCTCGGGATATGGCAACTCGACCCCACGGGACTCACCGTAGAGCGTGCTGGAGGATGGTCGTGGGGCGACTGGGGCAGCAACATCGACCTCCGCCTCATCCTTGCCGGATGGCACTACCTCGCCCTGCAGTCGGCCATCAACATAGCCGAGCTGACAGACCACCACGACGACATCGCCCCCTACGAGCAGGCCATGCAGCAGATCAAGGCCGCCTACAACCTCTGCTGGAACGGCAAGGCCTACCGCCACTCCACCTACACGGGCGACACCGACGACCGCGTGCAGGCCCTCGCCGTCATCGCGGGCATTGCCGAGCCCGCCAAGTACAAGGCCATCTACAAGCTCCTCACCACCCAATGGCACGCCAGCCCCTACATGGAGACCTACGTGATGGAGGCGCTCATGCAGATGGGCTACGGCAACTACGCCCTCAAGCGCTTCAAGAGCCGCTTTGCCCCCATGGTCAACTCCACCAACCACACCACCCTGTTCGAGGGATGGGAAGAGGGAGGCTATGGCGGCGGCTCCACCAACCACGCCTGGAGCGGCGGCATGCTCACCGTCATTGCCCGCTACATCTGCGGCATCAACCCCACCACAGCCGCATGGGAGACCTTTGACATCGCCCCCAACCCCCTCATCAAGGAATGCAGCATAGAGGTCCCCACCGTAAAGGGAGCGGTACGCAGCGCCTATATCGACGATGAGGAGCGCTTTGAGTGCACCCTCAGCGTCCCCCACGCCACCGCAGCCACCTTCATCGTCCCCAAGGGCAAGTACACCGCCATACTCATTGACGGGCAGCCCACCGCCACCGCAGCCAGCTACACCCTGCCCGCAGGGGAGCATGTGATTATGTGTAAAAAAAAAGAGTCGGCTGACGTACCCACCGTCACGGCCGACACTCCCTACACTCCTCACAGCAAGGTGGCACTGGGTGCCGATGGACTGCTACAAGTCGAGTGCTACGGACAAACCACTGCCGACAATTGTGTATACTCGATCGGAGGCATACGCCGATAAATTAATGTTGACGACAACGTTAACGATAACGACAACTGTAAAAAAATAGACCAATGATACAAATGATGCGACGTACTATAATGCTTGGGCTGTTTGCCGTAGTGATGGCTTGCAGTACTACGCTTGCCGATGAGGCCGACTTTGACGGAGTAGCTTGGATATCGGTCGATGAGGAGCTGCAACACCCCAATCAGTGGCTCTGCTTCAGGAAGCAGATAACGCTCAGTGGGGACATCCCCGAGCAGGTGTATATGGATATAGCCGTGGACTCCAAGTATTGGCTGTGGGTGAATGGTGAGTTGGCTGTCTTCGAGGGCGGACTCAAGCGTGGTCCCAACCCCGACGACACGTACTACGACTCGGTGGACATCGCCGACTACCTTGTCAAGGGCGACAACACCCTTGCGCTGCTCGTCTGGTACTGGGGAAAGGATGGCTACTGCCACAAGAGCAGCGGCAAGAGCGGTCTGCTGGCACGCATCACCTGCGGGGATGATACGATATGTACCGACTCTTCGTGGAAGGTGTGCCTGCACCCTGCCTTCGGCGTTACCGGCGAGCCGCACCCCAACTATCGCCTGCCCGAGAGCAATGTGCATTACGATGCCCGCAAGGCATTGGGGCGCTGGATGGCCTGCGACTACGACGATGCGGCGTGGGCCGAGGCTGCCGTGCTGGGCGTGTACCCCTGCGCTCCGTGGAACAGGCTCCATGCACGCCCCTTCCCCAATTGGCGCGACTCGGGCATACAGCGGTACGAGAAGGTGACTACACGGAAGGAAGAGGAGACGGTGGTGGTCACCGGTACCTTGCCCCGCAACATCACCGTGACACCCTACCTCAAGGTGCGTGCTGCGGCAGGGCAGACCATCGACATACGCAGCGACAATTACAAGGGTGGCAGCGAGTACAACGTGCGTGCCGAGTATGTCACCCGCAATGGTGTGCAGGAGTTCGAGATGCCCAACTACGTCAACGGCCACAGCATCCTCTACACTCTGCCCAAGGGAGTGAAAGTGCTCAAGGTGGGCTACCGCGAGACACGCTTCGACACCGAGATACTGGGTAGCTTCCGCTGCAGCGACGACTTCTACAACACGCTGTGGCAGAAGTCACTGAACACGATGAACCTCAACATGCGCGATGCCATACAGGACCCCGACCGCGAGCGCTCGCAGTGGTGGGGCGACGCTGCCATCATATCCAACGAGATATACTACTCGTGCGACGAACATGGACTCGCAGCCGTGAAGAAGGCCATACTCAACCTGGTGGACTGGCAGAAGCCCGACGGCACACTCTACTCGCCCGTCCCCGCAGGCTCATGGCATCAGGAGCTGCCCCTGCAGATGCTGGCCTCGGTGGGGCGCTACGGCTTCGGGAACTACTACACTTACACGGCCGATACCGCCACCATCCGCTACGTATATCCCCGGGTGAAGCGGTATCTCTCGCTCTGGAACATCGGCGAGCATGGCTTGGTGAAGCACCGCGCAGGCGGATGGGACTGGGCCGACTGGGGTAGCGATATCGACGTGCCCGTGCTGGACAACGCCTGGTACTGCCTCGCGCTGGAGGCTGCCATCGACATGGCCCGTCTGCTGGGCGACACGGCGTTCATACCCTACTACACGGCCCAGCTGCAGCTCGTGCGCCAAGCCTCGACAGAGGCTTTCTGGCAGGGCAGCTACTTCCGCTCCGACGGCTACGACGGCATCACCGACGACCGTGCCAACGGCTTGGCCCTGCTCGCAGGCTTTGCCGATGAGGCGAAGGAGCGCAAGGTGGTCGACCTCCTCGGCAGCCGTCGGGGAGCCAGCCCCTACATGGAGAAGTACGTCCTCGAAGCGCTCTTCTCCAAGGGCTACACGCGCGAAGCCTTGGCACGCATGAAGCAGCAGTATGCCGATATGGTCGCCAGCGAGCTCACCACCCTGTGGGAGGACTGGACCGTAGGCGGTGCCGGTGGCGGCAGCATCAACCACGGATGGGCTGGCAGTGCCCTCTCGCTGCTGCCCCAGTACGTAGCAGGCGTGTCGCCCCATGCGGCAGGGTGGGACACCATCATGGTGCGCCCTCAATTAGGACAGTTGGAATGGGTTGACTGTATAGTACCTATCGGTGATGCCACGATCAAGGTCGATGTGAAGCAAGGTCGCGACGGACGGTACGAGATCAAGGTGGTAAACGCATCATCAAAACCCTATATCGTAGCCTTCCCTAAAGCGAAGATTATGGGTGATGCATTGAAGATAAACGGCACGCTTCACGCCTTGCCCCACATCCCTGCCCTCTACGCCTCCGACGACGACTACCTGTACCTGCTCGTAGAGGAGGGGGAATGCTGGGTTACAAATAAACGTTGACGTTCTTGGACAAGGCCAAGGGCTTCGCTATTGACGAAGACGATAACTGTAAAAAATAGAACAATGAAAACAAGAACCCTACTGGCGACCGTCTGCATCGCCCTGCTGGCCTCCTGCTGCGAGGAGAAGGCCGTATTCGAGTACTGCAACCCCTTGACCACGCTCACCTTCCGCGACACCCACATCATCCCCGACGGCGGGCGCTACTACGCCGTGGGCACCTGCACCCCCGTGTGGGGCGGACAGAACCCCGGTGTGAAGCTCTACGTCTCCGATGACCTGCGCCACTGGACCTACTCCCACATGCTCATCGACGCCTACGCGCTCGACTCTACCGTATGGTACAAAGACCGCTTCTGGGCCCCCGAGATACGCAAGGTAGGCACCAAGTACCTGCTCACCTTCAACTGTCAGAACAACGGCGGCGCGGGCTATGCCGATGTGGAGCGCCAGCGTCACTACCACGCCTGCGGACTCGCCGTGGCCGACCACATCGAGGGTCCCTACACCGTGGTGACCCCCGATGAACCCCTCACCCCCTTCGCCTCCAACGACATGTCGCTCTTCCAGGACACCGACGGCCGCGTCTACTGCTTCTTCAACAACGGCTGGACCTCCCTGCACCGCATCTACGTGGCCGAGCTCGACACCCTCCACTACCGCCTCAAGGAGTACCCCGTGGAGCTCATCGCCCAGGAGCCCGGCAAGTGGGACGGCGCAGGCATCGAGGGCGCCCACGTGGTGAAGAAGGACGGCATCTACTACCTCTTCTACTCCTCATGGACCAACGGCTATGCCGTAGGCTACGCCACCGCCCGCCACATCTACGGTCCCTGGACCAAGTCGGCAGACAATCCCCTCTTCGGCTCCTTCACCCGCAGCGACACCACCTACATCGTACGCCGCGGCGTAGCCACCCCCGCCCCCGACTTCCACATCGACGCCATCGGGCACAACCAAGTCTTCGTAGGCCCCGACGGCAACTACTGGACCTCCTACCACGGCAACCTGCGCGGCATGAGCGAGGCCATCACCCTCATCGATCCCATAGAGCTGCGCGACGGCAAGGTCACCACCCCCACACCCACCTACACGCCCCAGCGCATCGAGTACACCCCCAGGGAGCGACGCTACAACCTGCGGCGCAGCGGGATCAAAGAACAATAACCCATAGGCGAGCAAGAGTAAGGTTAATAAAGTATAGTAAATATTCTGAACAAACGGAACACACACCCGATTGTCTTTTTTAGGATAACCTCGCCTATCCCACCCGCCGCCACCGCCTCGCGACACCGAGAAGACTCGGGCGCAGGCGGGGCGGTGGAGTAGTCGGAACTGCCGACGCAACCGACGCTTTCACGCCACGCCGGTGCTGAGGAGAAATATTCAAGAAACTTGATGCTTTTCGCTCGTTTATTCGTATCTTTATGGCGTTTTTCAAAAATAGATTGACAGGATGATGATGCTACGTATACGATGCTTGCTGGCGTGTATGCTGGCGGTGCTCGCCCTCGCGGGGCGTGGGGTGCCGCTGCGCAGGGTGGATATTGGCGATGGGTTGCCCCACAATGTGGTGAAGTGCTTTGCCGAGGATGGCAAAGGGTATCTGTGGATAGGGACCTTCGACGGGCTGGCGCGGTACGACGGGCGGCACATGCAGGTGCTCCGCCCCGTGGAGGGCGACAGCTGTAGTCTGCCCGGGGCACACATTGAGGCGCTGCTGCCCGATGGCGAGGCGCTGCTCGTGGGTACCGACCGCGGTCTCTACCGTATCGGGCCCGACGGCCGCGGCTGCCGTGTGCGCTGGCGCGAGGGTGGCTCGCCTGTGACCAACTACATCAGCCAGTTGCTGCGTACGGACGCGGCGGTCTATGCCCTCACGGCCAGCGGAGCGATGCTCATGAGAAGGCATGGGGAGGAGGCGCTTACGCGTGTGGGGGACTATGCGCCGCACCACGTGTTGGCGGTGGAGGCCTTGGGCGGGGGGTGCCTATTAGTGCTCACCGATGTGGCGCTCATGGTGGTGGACGAGGCTACGCACCGCACCCTGCACATGGTGCCCGTGGAGGGGCTGGCACCCAGCTGGAACAGCATGCACTACAGCTGCGAACGCAGGCAGGTGGTGGTGGGCTCGGGGCTGGGCTATGCAAGCCGTGCCTACGAGGTGGGCGAGGATGGTAGCCTCGTGCCCTCGGCATTGGCCGTGCCGCCCAACCTCAAGGATGCGCTCTACCATCGGGGGAGGTGGTACTTCGCCACCGATGGCGAGGGACTCGCGGTGGCTACGGAGGAGGGGCTGCAGCGGCTCACGCCTGAAAACAGTGATATACCCTCGCATGCGATACATGCCCTATACGTGGATAGCAAGGACAACCTGTGGATGGGTACCTACCGCAGCGGACTGTGTGTGGCGGTGCGGGGCGACGAGGCTTTCACGCGCTACGGCATCCACAACGGCAGGCTCAGCCGCGATGCCGTGGCAGCGGTATACGCGTGGGGCGCGAAGGTGTGTGTGGGTACCGACGGTGGCGGGCTCCACATCATCGACACCTCGGACGGGAGCCTCCAGGTGGTGGATGCTGAGAGCAGCCCCCTGCCGAGCAACCACATATATCAGATGCGGGGCTGCGGCGATACGCTGTATGTGAGGGTATATGAACGCGAGGTGTATGGGCAGCCGCTGTCGGGGAGCGATGTGTATGCCTGCTCCTTGGCCGACGGGCGCGTGGTGCCCTACGACGGCCCCGTGGCGTGGCACGCGGCCGATACGCTCGTGGACAGCTACGGCAACCGATGGTATGCCAGCGAGGGGCAGCTGTGTGTGTGGCTCAGTGCCACAGGACATCGGGCAGCCTTTGTCGAGACCGAGGCTTTGCCCCGTACGTCGTACTGCCAGGGCGCAGCATTCCAGCGGGGCGACACGCTGTACTTCGGTACCACCTCGGGGCTGCTGCAGCTCGACGCCCGTGAGGCGTTGGCAGCGATAGGGACGGCACCAGTGTACCTCGACGGCGTCACCGTGTGGGACGATGGCAGCTACATCGCGCTGGGCGGAACGGCCGAAGCGTCGGTGACGTTGCCCCCAGAGCACAACTTCATTACGATACACTTCACGTCGCCCCAGCTGGCACCCATGGCGGCGCAGCGCGTGCGCTACCGTCTGCAGGGGGTCGACGACCAGTGGCGCGAGGGCGACGACCTCACCGAGGCGGTGTACACGGCCATCCGCCCGGGCAACTATACCTTCACGGTGATGGCTGCCGATGGCGCGGGGCGGTGGAGTACGACGCCTGCCGTGCTGCACGTGTGCCTGCTGCCACCGTGGTATGCCACGTGGTGGGCAACGGTGCTGTGGGGTGCCTTGGCGTGCTGCAGCGTGGGGTGGGGCGTATGGCTCTACCTGCGGCAGCAGCGGAGGCGCATGGCAGCGCAGCAGCAGGAGCAGGAGCGGCGGCGCGAGATAGAGCATCTGCACCATAGGCAGGAGCTGGAGCGCGAGGCGCATAGGGACAAGCTGAACCTGCTGACAAACATTACACACGAGCTGCGCACACCGCTCTTCGTGCTCTCGGCTACGCTCGAAGAACTGCAGGGCACTGCGGGCAGGGGCAAGCTGCTGCCTGCCACGCTCACCACGATGCACCGCCACGTATACCGCATGGGACAGTTGGTCGACAATATCCTCGCTGCACAGTACGACCGTCTGCACACACTGGCGTTGAGGGCGGTGACGACCGATGTGGTGGCGTTGTGCCGAAGGCTCACACCCGACTACCAAGCCCTGTGCCAGCAGAAGAGCATCGCCTATGCCTTCTACGCGGAGCTGGCGACGCTCACGGCCATGGTGGATGAGGAGAAGGTGGAGCTGGTGCTGTCGAACCTGCTGTCGAACGCCTTCAAGTATACCCCCGAGCAGGGCACCGTCACGCTGCACCTGACGGCTCCCGACGCCACGCACTACCGCTTCATCATCAGTGACAACGGCATCGGCATCGCCGAGGAGGAGCTGCCCCGGGTATTCGAGCGCCACTACCGGGGCAAAAACAGCACCGAGGCTATGGGCAATGGCTTGGGGCTGGCCTTCGTGAAGCAGCTGGTGGAGCTGTGTGGCGGAGATATACGCATCAGCAGCGTCCCCATGAAGGGTACTCAGGTTGAGGTGACGTTGCCCCTCATGCCGCCCGTTGCCGAGGGGGCGGTGGACACCGATGAGGACACTCGGCAGGAACCGCCCGCAGTGGCCAATCCTACGGCGGTGTATACGATACTCGTCGTCGACGATGAGCCCGAGATACGCCGCCTGATGCAGCAGCAGCTGGGCATGCACTACCGCATTGCAACCGCAGCCGATGGCGAGGCAGCGCTGGTGGTAGCACGCGACATGATGCCCGACCTCATCATCTGTGACATGATGATGCCGCAGATGGATGGGCTCGCACTCCTCGCACTGCTCAAGCAGGACAAAACGTTGCAGCACATCCCCGTCATCATGTTCTCGGCCAAGCATCGGGAGGAAGAGCAGATTGCTGCCTTCCAGGCTGGCGCAGCGGCCTACCTCACCAAGCCTGTCTCCATGAAGATGCTCAGGGCAAGGATTGAGCAATTTGTCAGTCGCCCCGCAGCCACCATCCACAAGAGCATGCAGAGCACCGCCGAGGAGTATGGCCGTGAGCTGAAGGAGCAGGGCGTGGAAGCCAAGGAGGACGAGCGGTTCATCGCCCGGTGCAAGGAAGTGATTGACGCGCACCTCACCGACGAACGCCTCTGCGTGGAGTTCCTTGCCGAACAGATGCACATGAGCCACTCGGCACTCTACAAGCGCGTGAAGGCCATCACGGGGCAGTCGGCCGCCAACCTCATCATCGACTACCGCATATTCCGCGCCGTGGAAATGCTGCGCCAGGGGGAGACCAACATCACCCTTGTGGCCGAGCGCTGCGGATTCGGCGACGTGCGTGCCTTCCGCTCTGCCTTCAAGAACCGCTTGGGCACAACTCCCAAGAAGTACATCAGTGGGGAATAAGCGAAATACAAATATACGTACCTTTTTGTACCGATAAACGCCGTGCGAGTATACACTTATCCTTGTATCTTTGCCATGAATAAAATCATAAACCTATGAAACGACCTTTGATTACTCTCTTCTCGTGCCTGCTGGCGGGCACGCTGGTGGGGCAGACTCGCATCGCCCACGACTTTGACAACAACATGCACGGCTACTCCGTGGGGCGCTACGATGAGGCTCGCCACAAGGGGCTGCCCCCTGCACCCGAGCGCGAGGTGAGGACCGACCTCGACCTCGCCATGCAGCCCGATGAGAAGATACAGTGGATGATGGATGACAAGCTGGGCATGTTCGTCCACTGGGGCTTGTATGCAGGCCCGGGACGCGGCGAGTGGTACATGGAGAATCAAGGCATCGCCATCGACGAGTACCGCAAGCTGGCGACTCCCAAGGCAGGCGACGAGCACTTCACCGCCCGCGACTACGACCCGCGCAAGTGGGTGGAGCTGGCACGCAAGGTGGGCATGCGCTACGTGTGCCTCACCACGCAGCACCACGACGGCTACGCCCTCTTCGAGAGCGAGTATCCCAATGCCTTCACCTCGATGCAGACCCACGGGCGCGACTTCGTGCGTGAGTATGTGGAGGCGTGCCGCGAGGTGGGATTGAAGGTGGGACTCTACAAGACGCTCATCAACTGGCGTTATCCCGGCTACTATGACATCACGGGCACCCACTGCCGTCCCGACAATCGGTTTGGCTACACCACTGCCGCGTGGCACAAGGAGAATGCGCGTGTGATGAAGGAGGAGTTGTACTGCCAGGTGCGCGAACTGATGACACGCTACGGCAAGATAGACCATCTCTTTTGGGACGGAGGGTGGATAGCCCAGCAGGGCTCCGATGCCGATGGCGCTCCCTTCTGGGAGTCGGGCATGTATCGCGACACCACCAATGCATGGCCCATCGACGCTGCCTACAGCGACTATGATGAGGCTACAGGTCGCCCGCTCGGACTGATGGGCATGGTGCGCAAGTACCAGCCCGACATCGTGGTCAACCCCCGCAGCGGATGGGTGGGCGACTTCACCTGCGAGGAGGGTGGCGGCACCGTGAAGGGCGAGATACGCAACGGGGTGGTGGAGAAGTGCCTCTCGATAGCTCCGGGCTGGGGATACAACAAGCTGATGGAGGCCCCCGCATACATCATGCCGCTACGTCAGATCAAGCGCCTCTTTGCCGACTGTATGGTGCGCGGTATGTGCTTCCTGCTCAACGTGGGTCCCGACCGCCACGGCAACATCGCACCCCTCGTGGAGGAGCGCATGCTGGAGTTCGGCGAATGGGTGAACGCTACGGCCGAAGCCATCTACGGCACACGCGGAGGCCCTTGGCAGCCGATGGACGGGGAGTACGGCTTCTGCTACAAGGACAACGTGATATACATCTACCTGCTGGGTGGCTACACGGCCGACAACTTCGTGATGCCCCCGCTCGACAAGGGCATGCGTGCCCGCCGCGCCTACGATGTCTATACCCGCCGCCCCATCGACCTCAGCCAGCACCGGCGGACCGTCACGCTGCACGACGTACGCCCCGTGAAGGATGACCTCACCGTCATCGCCGTGGAGCTGAACCGCGTGGTGAGGGGGAAGTGAAGAGGGAAGAATGAAGAGGGAAGAGGGAAAAGTTAACGTCAACGTTGACACCAGCGTTGCAGCATTGGGAATATTGTAGTATATTTGCACCATATTATGAAAGTACACATGGAGAAACGCACGAAATGGAGTGGTCTGCTGGCTGGCTTGGTGGCGGCGCTGCTGTGCAGGGCGACAGCCGCACCGAAGTCGTGTACAGTGGCAAGAAATTGAGAATTAACGTTTAACGATGAACTGAAAGCCGACACCCGCAGGGGCTAAAGTCAATGATGAACTCTTACCTTTTCCCTCTTAACTCTTCACTACTATGACAATAGTCGATGCTCATGCCCACTTGTGGCTACGACAAGATACCGTGGTCGACGGCCTCCCCATCCGCACGCTGGAGGGTGGGCGCTCACTCTTCATGGGCGAGGTGCGGCAGATGGTGCCGCCCTTTATGATTGATGGCGTCAACAGCGCCGAAGTGTTCCTCTCCAATATGGACTACGCGCAGGTGTCGGCCGCCGTCATCACCCAGGAGTTTATCGATGGCCTGCAAAACGACTACCTTATGGAGGTGGCCCGCCGCTACCCCAATCGTTTCCTCGTATGCGGCATGTGCGAGTGGCGCCGTCCGGGCTTTGCCGCCCATGCCGAGGAGCTGCTCGACGCGGGCTTCCGTGCCCTCAAGATACCCGCCCAGCGCCTGCTGCTCAAGGAGGGTCGCGTATGGCTCACCTCTGACGAGATGATGCAGGTGTATCGCCTCATGGAGCAGCGCGGTGCCATACTCTCCATCGACCTTGCCGACGGTGCCCTGCAGGTGGGCGAGATGGAGGAGATTATCCGTGAGTGCCCCAGACTGAAGATAGCTATCGGGCACTTCGGCATGGTGACGCGCGAGGGTTGGCAAGAGCAAATCAAGCTTGCGCGGCACGCGAACGTGATGATAGAGTCGGGCGGTATCACCTGGCTCTTCAACGATGAGTTCTACCCCTTCCGCGGTGCCGTGCGTGCCATACGCGAGGCCGCCGACCTCGTGGGTATGGACAAGCTCATGTGGGGCTCCGATTACCCGCGCACCATCACCGCCATCACCTACCGCATGAGCTACGACTTCGTCACCAAGAGCACCGAGCTCACCGAGGAGGACAAGGCCCTCTTCCTCGGCGACAATGCCCGCCGCTTCTACGGTTTCACCCACCTCGTGGAGCTGCCCTATATTAAAAACATGTCGGAATGAATACTATGAAAGCGATACAGATTACATCTCTGGGCAACCTTAGTGTTGCCGATATACCTCAGCCCGAGCTGCATGCCGGTGAGGTGCTAGTAAAGATTGGCTATGTGGGCTTCTGCGGCTCGGACCTCAATACCTTCTTCGGACGTAACCCCATGGTGAAGCTGCCCGTCATTCCCGGGCACGAGATAGGAGCTACCATCGAGCAGGTGGGTACCGATGTGCCCCACACGCTTGCCGTAGGCATGACTGTGACCATAAACCCCTATACCAGCTGCGGACACTGCGCCTCGTGCCTCAGCAGTAGGCCCAATGCCTGCGAGCACAATGAGACACTGGGCGTGCAGCGCCACGGTGCCATGTGCGACTATATCGTGGTGCCTTGGCAGAAGGTAATACCCGTGCAGGGCATCTCACTGCGCGACTGCGCCCTCATAGAGCCTATGAGCGTGGGCTTCCATGCAGTAGACCGCGCACAGGTGACCGATACCGATACGGTCATGGTCATCGGATGCGGCATGATAGGCCTCGGCGCTATCATACGTGCCTCGCTGCGCGGAGCCACCGTCATCGCCGTAGACCTTGACCCCAGCAAACTGGCTTTGGCGCAGCGTATGGGTGCCACCCACACTGTCAACAGCGCTGTCGAGAATCTTCACGAGAGCCTGCAGCGCATCACCCGAGGTTTGGGGCCCACAGTGGTCATCGAGGCGGTAGGCTCGCCAGCCACCTATAGAGCAGCCGTAGAGGAGGTAGCCTTCACGGGGCGCGTGGTATACATCGGCTATGCCAAGAGCGATGTGAACTACACCACCAAGCTGTTTGTGCAAAAGGAGCTCGACATACGCGGCTCGCACAACGCCCTGCCGTCCGACTTCCGCGCTGTCATCCATTATCTGCACCGCACCGCCTGCCCCACAGACGAGCTCATCAGCGCCGTGGTGACCCCCGAAGAGGCTGCCGAAGCCATGCAGCAGTGGGCAGCCGACCCCGCCAAGGTGTTCCGCATACTGGTACGGTTTTAGCACTTGATACCCCTCTCAGTATCTCACAAAAAATCACCTCATACAGATTTCACAAACCGCTTGACGAAGGGAATCTGGTTGAGCGGTAAGTCGTGCTTGATGATGTAGACGATGAAGAGCACAAGCAATGCCGTGTTGGCAATCATGCGCAGCCACTGATTGTTCATAGGCCACAATTGCGACATGGCAAAGAGGGCTAGGGCGATGGCAAAGTAGAGGAGGATGCCTTTCACGTCGTAGCCGATGGGGTGATAATGTTGCCCGATGAAATAGGAGAGCAGCATTGCCGTGCCGTATCCTGCCACGCCACCCCACGCACAAGCTATGTAGCCGTAGCGAGGCACGAAGATAATGTTGACTGCCAGCAGCACCACGCAGGCGATAATAGACATGATGGCGCCCCAGTAGGTCTTGTCGGTGAGCTTGTACCAGAACGAGAGGTTGAAATAGATGCCCATGAATATCTCGGCCATCATCACGATGGGTACCACGCGCAGTCCCTCCCAATAGGTGTGGCCCACGAGGAGCTTGAAGAGGTCCATGTAGAACACGACCACGAGGAAGGCCAGCAGGGTGAAGATGACAAAGTACTTCATCGTGGCGGCATATATGGCATCGCTGTTCTTCTTGTCGCGGCTTTGGTTGAATACGAAGGGCTCGTAGGCGTAGCGGAAGGCTTGCAGCAGAATGGCCATGATCATGGCTATCTTGGAGCAGGCACCATAGATGCCGAGCTGTACCTCGCCTTCGGCACCAGGCATGATGAAGAGGTAGGTAATCTTGTCAGCCACCTGATTGAGAATGCCCGCAATGCCGAGTATGAGGATGGGCATGGCATAGCGCAGCATACGGCGGGCCAGCTGGCTGTCGAATCCGTAGGCAAGCCCCTTCAGCTCGGGAATGAAGCCGAGCGTGACGCTGGCCGTACAGATGAGGTTGATGATGAAGATGTAGCCTACGCTGTACTGTGGGTCGTACCACCCCATCCACTCGGGATACGAGGCGTGGAGGACGGGAGCCACGAGGAAGATGAAAAGATTCAAGAGAATATTCAGTACGATGAACGTCAACTTGAGTGCCACAAACTTCACCGGACGCTGCTGCTGCCTCAGATGGGCATACATGATGGCTTGCACGGCATCGATGGAGACGATGGTGGTCATGCAGGCGATGTACTCGGGATGGTCGGCATAGCCCATCCATGCACTGATGGGGGCATTGAACACGAGGCACAACACGGCAAACGTTACCGCCACACCCATGACGAGCCGAAGCACCGTGCCATACACCTTGCGCGGGTCTTCACCCTCCTTGGTGCTGAAGCGGAAGAGCGTGGTCTCCATGCCGAAGGTGAGCAGTACCATGAGCAGTGCCGTGTAGGCATACACGTTGGTGACGACGCCGTAGCCACCGCTCTCGGCGGTAATCTTGATGGTGTAGAGCGGTACCAACAGATAGTTGAGGAAACGCCCCACGATGCTGCTCAGCCCATACAGAGCGGTATCTTTGACAAGTGATTTCAGTTCCATAGCGTTCGAATAAGCGATACAAAGGTAAAGAAAACTAACGAATAAAGTGTCAGATAACCTCAAAAACGGAATCTATACGAAGCAATTGATAAATTTAGAAGCAGATTTTGAGGTTTTTCGCCCTTTTTTGATTACTTTTGTGGCGAATTTGGGAGAGGTATGCCTTTTCCCGATTCTGCATCAATTACTACACATACAGCAATGAAGCAAAAGAAGAAAAGAACGATAGACATCCAGTTTGTCACAGCCACCATCAGTACTTCACTGGTACTGCTACTACTAGGTGCTGTGGTGTTGGTGGTACTCTCGGCCAAAAGCCTGTCTGACCACGTACGCGAAAACCTGGAGCTATCGCTGCTACTCAATGACAATGTGAGCGAGAAAGAAGTCAACCACATAGTAGATTACGTTAAGGTACAAAAGTATACAAAAGAGGTACAGTATATCTCCAAAGAGGATATCCTTGCCGAGCAAACGGCTTCAATGGGACTCGACCCCACGGAATTTCTTGGCTACAACCCTTACACGGCATCCATCGAGGTGAAACTCAAGGCCGAGTATGCCAATACCGACAGCATCATGCCCATCAAAAACCGCCTGATCCGATACACGCAAATCAGAGAAATCTCCTATCCGAGCGAACTGATGGACAATGTGAATAGTAATATACGTAAGATAAGCATTCTGCTCTTGACTTTGGCCTTGGCTTTGTCGATGATTTCGTTTGCACTGATCAACAACACCATCAAGCTCACCATCTATTCGCAACGCTTCCTGCTACATACGATGAAGCTCGTCGGGGCCAGTTGGGCTTTTATACGCCGCCCGTTTCTGACACGAAACCTTGGTATAGGCATCACTTCGGGCATATTGGCCAATGCGCTCATCGCTGGCGGCATATATCTGCTGCTACGCTACGAGCCTCAAATGAGCTACCTGGTGACGTGGCCTACACTCAGTATCGTGGGAGGCTGTGTAATGCTCTTCGGCATACTCATCACACTGGTGTGTGCATACTTCTCCATCAATCGCTTCCTCAAGATGAAAGCAGGAGATTTATATTACATATAACGATAACGAAAAACTCATAATTCAACCGATATGAAAAAGAAATTTGCACTTGACAAGACAAACTTTATCCTCATAGCGATAGGTATTGTCATCATCATCGCTGGTCTGCTGCTGATGAGCGGGCCGAGTTCTACCGAAACTCACTTCGAGCCTGACATCTTCAGTACGCGCCGTATCGTAGTGGCCCCCATCGTATGCTTCGTGGGATTCGTGTTTATGATATTTGCCATTATGTACAAACCGAAAACAAAGGAGAGAAAGAACCTTTAACAGCAACTGAAAGACTATGAGTGTATTTGAAACTATCATCATTGCCATCGTTGAGGGACTGACAGAGTTTCTGCCCGTATCATCGACTGGCCATATGATTATAGCCCAAAATCTATTGGGTGTAGAGAGCACAGACTTTGTCAAGGCGTTCACCTTCATCATCCAGTTTGGTGCCATTCTCTCGGTGCTGGTGCTTTATTGGAAGCGTTTCTTCCAACTCAACCATACACCGGTTCCCGAAGGTACACCACTGGTAAAACGCCTTCTCCATAAGTACGATTTCTATTGGAAGCTGTTTATCGCCTTCATCCCCGCAGCCGTGTTCGGCCTTTTGTTCAGCGACGCTATCGATGCCATGCTCGAACGTGTAGAGGTGGTGGCCGTAACACTCATCCTCGGAGGTATCTTCATGATATTCTGTGACCGCATCTTCAACAAAGGAAGCGAAGACACTGTACTCACTGAGAAGCGTGCTTTTATGGTGGGCCTCTTCCAATGCATCTCTATGATACCTGGTGTGTCGCGCTCAATGGCTACCATCGTGGGCGGTATGGCACAACGCATGACCCGCAAGGCAGCAGCCGAGTTCTCCTTCTTCCTTGCCGTACCCACTATGCTTGGTGCTACTGTGTATAAGGTATACGACCTCATCAAGGAGGGCGGCACAGAGATTATCACCGACAACATCTCTACGCTGCTCATAGGCAATGTGGTGGCCTTCATCGTTGCCCTGCTTGCCATCAAGTTCTTCATCAACTTCGTCACCAAGTACGGGTTCAAGGCCTTCGGTTGGTACCGTATCGTGGTGGGAGCGCTCATACTCATCCTGCTCTTCACAGGGCATAACCTTACTATTGCCTGATGGACTTCAAAGCTGGAGAGATAATCTGTATCAACAAGCCCTATACGTGGACCTCATTTGCTGTAGTCAATAAGGTGCGTTACCTGCTATGCAAAAAGATAGGAGTGAAAAAACTCAAAGTGGGTCACACGGGTACGCTCGACCCTTTGGCCACAGGGGTAATGATACTCTGCACGGGCAAGGCCACCAAACGCATCGAGGAATTTCAGTACCAGACGAAAGAATATGTAGCCCACATACGCTTGGGTGCTACCACGCCATCGTATGATCTGGAAAAGCCCATCGATGCCACCTACCCAACCGAGCACATCACCCGTGAGATGGTGGAGGAAACCCTACGTGGCTTCATCGGCACTATCGAGCAGGTACCCCCTTCGTTCTCTGCTTGCATGGTCGATGGCAAGCGTGCCTACGAATTGGCACGCAAAGGCGAAGAGGTGCAGCTCAAGGCCAAGACCCTCGTCATCGATGAGATTGAACTGCTCGAGTGCAACCTGCCCGATATCGTGATACGGGTCGTATGCAGCAAGGGAACCTACATCCGCGCTTTGGCTCGCGACATTGGTGAAGCCCTGCAGAGCGGTGCCCACCTCATAGGCTTGGAGCGCACTCGTGTGGGCGACACCACACTGGAGGACTGCATGAATATCGAGGAATTCACCGAATGGCTGGAGGGTGTGGAACTCTCTGAAAATACCCAACAAGACAACTAAATAAAACTCAATCATATGAAACTATCACAATTCAAGTTCAAGCTTCCCGAAGAGCGTATCGCAATGGAGCCCACATTCCATCGCGACGATTCCAAACTGATGGTCGTACACAAAAGTACTGGTGAGATAGAGCACCGCCTGTTCAAAGAGGTACTCGACTACTTTGACGAAGGTGACGCTTTCCTTTTCAACGACACTCGTGTATTCCCCGCTCGCCTCTTCGGTAACAAAGAGAAGACTGGAGCCCGCATCGAGGTATTCCTGCTACGCGAGCTCAACGAGGAGTTCCGCTTATGGGACGTACTCGTCGACCCTGCCCGCAAGATACGTATCGGCAACAAACTCTACTTCGGTGAAGACAATGCCATGGTGGCCGAGGTTATTGACAACACCACCTCACGTGGCCGTACCCTGCGTTTCCTCTACGACGGCCCTCATGAAGAGTTCAAGGAAGCCCTCTATGCACTCGGAGTAGCACCATTACCCGACTATATAAACCGTGAAGCTACAGCCGAAGATATCGACCGCTTCCAAACCATCTTTGCCAAGAACGAAGGTGCCGTGACAGCTCCTGCTGCCGGACTCCATTTCAGCCGCGAGCTAATGAAGCGTATGGAAATCAAGGGAGTAGAAGCTGCTTATGTGACTATGCACATCGGACAGGGCAACTTCCGAGAGATTGACGTGGAAGACCTTACCAAGCATAAGACCGACTCAGAGCAGATGTTGGTAGAGCGCGAAGCCACCGAGATTGTAAACAAGGCAAAGAGCGAGGGACATAAGGTGTGTGCCATAGGTACATCCGTAATGCGCGTGCTTGAAACAGCCGTCGGAGCCGACGACCGCCTGAAGGAATATGAAGGCTGGACCAACAAGTTCATCTTCCCACCCTACGATTTCCGCTTTGCCGATGCGCTCATCACCAACCTCCATATGCCTTACTCCACCATGCTTATGCTCACAGCAGCCTATGGAGGCTACGACCTCATCATGCATGCATACGATGTAGCCTTGGAGGGCGACTATCGTTTCGGAGCCTATGGTGATGCAATGCTGATTATCGACTGATGATAGCATACCTTGGCATAGGAACAAACTTAGGCGACCGCACAGCCAATCTGAGCCGTGCGGTCGCCCTCATAGCCGAGCAGGCAGGCCGCGTGCTTGCCTGTTCTTCTTTTGTGAAAAGCAAGCCATGGGGGTTCGATTCCGAGAATACCTTTCTCAATGCCGTAGTGGCCATCGACACTCCTCACACACCACACCAGCTATTGGCAGTTACCCAAGCAATCGAAAAATCAATGGGTCGCCAGCATAAAACCACTAACGGCCACTACACCGACCGCATCATTGACATTGATATCCTCCTTTACGGCAACCTCACCATTGACACCTCTGACCTCAAGATTCCCCATCCACACATCTTGAAGCGTCCTTTCGTATACGAGCCGCTGCAAGAGATTGCTCCCGATATAATTACAGAAGGGAAGAATGAACTTAACTTAGACTCACTTGCTCCTCTTCTTTAGAAGCGCATAGCGACACCCAAAGAGGCACCCTCATAACTCACCGCAGGGTATACGAAGGCATCGCACCCTGTAAGGCGGTGCATAGCCTTCCGAGTATAGGGGAGCATCCAGTAGCCGATGCGGGCGCTGAGAATGCCGATACCGGCACCAGCAAACACATCGGTAAACCAATGCCGTTCGTTGTACACACGCAACACGCCTACCGCAGCAGCTATGGTATAGGCTCCTACAGAGTACCACGGCGAGTCATCGCCATACTCGATACGCACCAGCTCGGCTCCCATAAACGTAGTTGCGGTATGCCCCGAAGGGAAGGAGTTACGTGCCGACCCATCGGGACGAGGCTCACGCACAGTATACTTTATGGCCTTGACTATAAGGCCGAGAGCAAGGTACGAGGTAGCCAGTTCGAGAGTGCGGTCCACATAGCCATGCTTGGCATCGGCACCGAGCAGACTGAGTCCGTACACCGCACCGAGAGGTACGTACTGGAGATAGTCGTCTACGGTGACACGATGGTCGCCACGCCACTCGTCCAGATAGTCGCGCACCTCAAAGCGTGCATTTTTCAATGGTTCCACGAAGCCCAGCGTACCCGCTCCAATCAATGTGAGGGGCATGATGAGCTCGCCAGCCTTAAAGTCAGGCTCTACGGCAAGGCTGTCACTCACCCCAGCCGAGAGGGGCAAAACAAGCGACGAGGCCAACAAAAGAGACAGCAGTCTGTGCATCGGAAACAAAAAAATAATTATTCGCCTGCAAAGATAGTGTATTTTACGGAATTGCCTTATCTTTGCTATAAAATTAGCAAAAACAGACGCATGTTTACACTGAAAGAACTCTACCGTATAGGACACGGACCATCGAGCAGTCATACGATGGGTCCGCGCAATGCAGCCACCCAGTTTCTCGGACGCAATGCCGGGGCCGCACACTTTGAAGTCACGCTCTATGGCAGCCTGGCTGCCACAGGCAAGGGACACATGACCGACCGGGCTATCCTCGACGTATTGGGCGAGGAGCGCACCACCATCGTATGGGATCCGAAGGTGTTTCTTCCCTTCCACCCAAACGGCATGAAGTTCGTGGCACTCGATACCGACAATCATCCGCAGGCCGAGTGGACGGTATACAGCGTAGGCGGTGGCGCCCTGGCCGAGGAGGGACAAAAAGCCGTGGAGCACAAGCATATCTACCCTATGAACACCGCCACGGAGATACTCTCGTGGTGTATCAGCACCGGCAAGAGCTACTGGGAGTATGTAGAGGAGTGCGAGGGTCCCGAGATATGGGACTACCTGCGCGAGGTGTGGGAGACGATGAAAAGCGCTGTGCAGCATGGTCTGGAACAGGAGGGAGTACTGCCCGGTCCGCTCTGCCTGAGCCGCAAGGCCTCCCTCTACCACGTACGCGCCGAGGGCTACCAACAGTCGATGCGTACACGCGGCCTACTCTTTGCCTACGCCCTGGCTGTGAGCGAGGAGAATGCCGCTGGAGGCAAGATAGTGACAGCCCCCACCTGCGGCTCGTGCGGAGTACTGCCTGCCGTGCTATACCACCTCTACAAGTCGCGCAACTTCTCGGAGCAGCGCATCATACGCGCTCTGGCTACAGCCGGACTCTTTGGCAATATCGTCAAGACCAATGCCTCTATCTCGGGTGCCGAGGTAGGATGCCAGGGCGAGGTAGGCGTAGCCTGCGCCATGGCGGCAGCAGCAGCGGCACAGCTCTTCGGCGGACTTCCCTCACAGATTGAGTATGCCGCTGAGATGGGACTCGAGCACCACCTCGGACTCACCTGCGACCCCGTATGCGGACTGGTGCAGATACCCTGCATCGAGCGCAATGCCTACGCAGCAGCACGCGCCATGGATGCCAACTCCTACGCCATGTTTACCGACGGTGTACACCGCGTATCGTTCGACAAGGTAGTGGAGGTGATGAAGAAGACCGGCCACGACCTCCCTTCACTCTACAAGGAAACGGCCGAGGGCGGACTCGCCGAGGACTACAAGCAGATGTGGAACAACAAAGACTCTGCCATGTTCTTCTAGAACAGAAAACAAGGATATTATGATACGGTAAAAGGTTGGCAATCGCTAACCTTTTATCATTTGCAGCAACCCCTCACACGCATCTTCCAGAATATCGATGACATTTTCGAATCCCTGTGCACCGCCATAGTAAGGGTCGGGCACGTGGTCGGCCACCTTATGAATGCAATACTCTGTCATACGGTGTATCTTGTCCTCGACCTCAAGGCTCGGCGCCAAGTCGCGCAGACGACTGATGTTACTGTCGTCCATACCGATGATGAGATCGAAGTCGTAGAAGTCAGTCGTGCACACAGGACGCGACAGGTGCGTTATATGGTATCCACGGCGCGATGCGTGAGAGCGCATTCGCGGGTCGGCCTGCTCGCCTTGGTGGTAACTGATGAGTCCGGCCGAATCTACCTCTACCGCCTTGTCCAAGTCCTCGCGCTGCAGCATAGTGCGCATAACCTCCTCGGCCGTACATGAGCGGCAGATATTGCCGAGGCATACAAAAAGAATACGGGTTATTTTATTTTCATTCATGATTATATGATTGTATTGTTCTCCGAATATGATAATTCTATCTGATTCGTCCCCTCGTTTATCCGATACTCCACACCGTTCACTACGAGGGTGTATGGTGCGGTGGATTCGGCAATTATTTCATTTCCTTCACGAATGAGTGTAGTGGTGACGCCACCGAAACGGAGGTCTCGGATGCCGTGGCGGGAGGTGTTGCTTGTGCGCCAAATAACACGGTTGGTGCTACCATCGGCACGGATGCCAATGATGTTCTCGATAAACATGGAAATAGGTATCAGGCCGCTCCATCCCACAAAGTCGGGCTTCACCATATCAACGCCTGTCTCATTGGTGGCGGGCATGCATATATCGGGCGAATAGAGTTCCCAGATGGTGCCCGTAGACTGATACACGCGGTACATCGTCTGCATATTCTTTCGGGCGATGGATTCGGCCAATTCGGCATAGCCGTGACGCTCAAGTCCCTTCACCGTCATATAAGTGGTGGGTGCCCATACACCGCCTCGCCAATAGCATCCGCAGCGGTCGTAGTAGGGCTGGTTGGCTGCCAGAGAGGGTAGGGGAAGGCGACGCCAGAAGAGGGTAGGGTCCTGTATGGCTTCGGTCATGCGCTTCACTTGCTCGGGCGAAGCGATATCGGCAAGGATAGTCCAAAAGGTGGCGGTAGTAATCCACGGCGTTTGCACGGAGCTGGGAGTAACATCATGGTACAGCCCCGTGCTGTCATTCCACATATAGCGGTTGATGCGCTCGGCCAGTTCCTTTGCCTTCTTGGCATACATCTTAGCCTCCTTCTTATGCCCGAGAATGCTGCATATCTCGACCAGGTTATCGTAGCACATCTTTATCTGCGATGACATATCGACCCATCCCATCGGACTTGTCGAGGAGTGTATGTCGCCATTGGGCGAAGGGCGTCCCACGTCGCGTGGCGTATTGTCCATGCCGCTGGCCTGCCCGTTCGACCAATACAGCCCGTGCTTCGTGCCTACAGCCTTACGGTGCTGCTCCACCCACGCAATGTATTTCTCTATGGGGAGCAGTATCTGTACCAAGCGTGCCGTATCGCCCGAGAATCGGAAGTACTCCATCTCTGCCCAGCTGAACAGGGGCGGATTGATGGTGCGGGCGTAGTTGTCGCCCAATCCCCAGTGGTGGTCGGCACCATCGGCCTCGTTGATAACACGGCATATCATGCCATCCTCGTGCTGGCGGGCATAGAAATTGTCGTGCGACTCGATGAAAGGGAACACATGGTGGGCGTAGCGGCCAAACATAGCCATGAAGTGCGTGTCCCACTGGAATATCTGTGGCGACAGGCCCTCGTCGATCCAGTTGGCCACGAGTGGCGACCCTTCGGGTGGAGACTGCAGATTTGAGAAAGCTATCTTCCACGCCTTCCAATACAACTCTATCCACTCGGGATTCTCATCCCAAATAGGGGAGGGGAGGGCAGCTCTCACCTCCTCAAAGTGCGGAAGCGCACTGGGCGTATACTCTTTCTTATCGAAATAGACACCACGCTGCTCGTCGGATGCAGCATAAGCATCAGTACAGAGGAGCAGTAGCGAGAGGAACGGCAGATAAAGTTTTTTCATGTATATATATCTTATCCAGTGTGTGGTATAGAACTTTTTAGTGATTGCTATCGGGACGATGGTCCATATATGGCATGTATGGAACTGTATCCTGCTCATCAAAGTCGTAGAACCACTCCATCTCAAGTGAATGGCTGTCCATGGCACAGGATACCGCTTCTATAAATCTATCGTATGCAGTCATCATATCATTTACTTCCAAACAGTTTGCCAAACATGTTTATTCCATTGCCATATCCCAAAGTTCATCGATTTCACCTTGGGCAAAATCAATATCATAGTACTCAGGGGCAAAGTGTTTATCCATATAATACCATTCGAGACGCTCTTTCTCATCGGCTGTCTTACGCTTTTTATTAAAGACTTCAAGTAGTTCTGTATAACCCCAAACACCTCCACAGTCCTCAGGTGGGCAAGCGCCGACACCCTTCAAAACTGCTATCTCGTGGGACTCCTCGGGTGAATACTCACGTATGCCCTTAAGCCAAAGGTCGTGCTCCCAACCGTCACCGAAATCATATTCATACTTGATGCGGTCACCCTTCTCTTTGAGCAAGTGAGCAATGGTATATTTATTGGTGTCGCGCTTTTCTATACGGCCAAAAAAGAAGCCCATATCCGCTTCTTGTCTTAGGCAAGCGGTGCTCTTATAAAGCGTGTCTTTCTGCTTGAATTCGTGCAAATGCGAACCGTTCCATCCCATCACTCCATTGATGACAAACGAGAGGAACTCTAAAGTGACATTCGAAGGTACCTTGAACTCACGCCATATCGGGAGCGGAGCATTATTGAGCTTGATTCGCAGATGATACTCTACGCTCTCATCACCAATAAAACACTCTTTGGGAAGTTCAAATGGATCCTCTTCATCATCGTCTCCCTCTTCACCAAATATCATATCACGAGCATTTGCAAAAGGATTTTCCTCATCGCTCAGCATGAAATTCTCAAAAGGAATATCCTCGGGAGCCACATCGCCATGTTCTTTGGAAAACTCCGCCATTTTATTAAAGTCGAATCCCATCAACGCAGAAAACTGTATCAGTTTGGGGAAACTATTGATTCCAAGTCCATCAAGCATCATTTGGTCTTCTGGCGACAACCTTTTCCAAAGCTCCATAAACTCCTTACTTGAATCAAACTCCTTGCCGCTGTCCTTTTTTGTTTTCTTTGCCATACTATACTTTATTCTATTTATGTTGCCACAAATATACTGCTTTATCGGTTACAAGCAAAGATAATCAATAAGGAAGTTTGAGATAATAGCTAAACTATTGATAATATTTTGATAGAATGGCAATAATTGGGTGAATACAAGGTATACATAAAGGTTCTATCAACTTTATCTTACGCTGCAAGATGAAGATATGTTACGGTTCGGAGAATAGACGAAGATGCACCTCGCGAGTATTGTCAAGCTTCATATCCTCTTCTGGCAATTCGGACAAAAGCCTTTCATCACATAATTAATATCTGCTACCTTAAAGGAGACTGGAAGTTCAACCTGCCGAATGACTATATCTTTGATGCAATATACTTTGTGACAGTTCAAACAAGTGAAATGCACGTGCGACTTATGACTGCCATCTTTACATTGGCACAAACAATACTTCTTGGAACCACTACCATCATCTATCTCGTGTAGTAACCGTTTCTTTAAGAATAGGCTCAACGTTCTGAATATAGTAGATGTATCGAGGGTTATCAAGTGCTGCTCAATATCTGACAAAGAAAATGCTCCATCATACATCACAATTTCTTTGTAAATCATGATTCGGATTGCTGTAAGCTGTATTCCTGCACCTTTGAGGATTTCTTCTACATTTTCCATGATAATAATCGGATACATTAAATGGTTAATGCTTATTCATCTTCTTTAATACACTTGCTATCAGTCTGATTGTAGGGACGGCCACAACAAGAGTTATGATTATGCTGACTATGGGATCAATAACATTAATACCAGTCAGATAAATCAGCCCTCCAGATGCAACAACACCAATTGATACTAACGCATCTGATGCGGCATGAAGATATGCTGCACGAATATTAATATCTTCACCTTTATCACGCATCAGCAACCATACAGTAACCCCATTTACAACTATTCCCATTGCAGCAACGAACACGACGGCTGAAGCATCGACTTCTGCGGGTGAAAAAATCTTGCGCACACTTTCGACACTAATAATAACTACTGCAAACATAAGCAAGAGAGAGTTTGCCAATGTTATCCATAACGACACTCTGTGACTGCTTTGGGATGCTGAACGAGCCATATAAATGGCCACCAAGGACAAAATAAGCCCCAAGACATCGCTTAGGTTATGCCCTGCATCGGATAGTAATCCCGTTGAATTACTCCTCCAACCGATTATTGCTTCTATTGCAACAAATAGGAGATTAATTACAATGCATATCCATAGCACGAGAATGTTTTTTGATTGTACATCCTGAATGTGATGATGATGGTGATGATGTGACATAATGTTTTTTGTTATTGTTTTCTGCGTGCAAAAGTACAACAATACCATTGCAACCTATTTGCAAACATTATGTCCATCAAGCCAAGTTGGTAAATCCAGCATAACGAAGAATAGACGAAAGCGTACTTCGCAGGCCTTGTAGATTTCTCCGCTACCTGCCCAATCTATTTTCATAGGCTCGACAAAGCCTTATCTTCAATCAAATCCGTCTGGCAAGATTATCAGTGCCTTTCAATAAAAATACCGATTCCAACCGACAACTTTCTCAGAAACTGTCGGTTGGCTGTCAAAAAACGGTAATTTGAGGATATTTTCTTTTTATTTTCCGCCAAACAGTTTGCCAAACATACTCAAGACGTTAGCCACACTGTCCTTGTCGGGTACGGGAATGTGCAGTGAAGTCTCTCCTGTCTCTTCGTCGACCTTTACAATAGAGTCCACCAACTGCTTGGTGGCTTCGGGCGATTGTAAGGTTTTGGCCAAGCCATTGAAGAAGGATATTCCTTGCTGTAAGAGCTGCTCAGGATTGCTATCCTTTGATACGTTTCTTTCGGGTTGTTCCTCGGAAGATTCTTTCTCGTCTTCAAATGGGAGTTCGGGGTCTTGGGATACTAATTTCTGCACTTCATTTGAAGAAGAAGGTGATGATACGAGCTCTTCAAAATCCTCAGAAAGCACGGTGGAATCGGTGTTTTCTTTATCTTCCTCTACTGGTTCCACTACGGCTTGCAAGGAATCCATAATCTTGTCCAGCTTGTTGTCTTCGAGGAACACTGAGTCGGAGCCATTGTCAAGTATGCCCTCAAACAGCGATGACTTGAAGTTGAGCGTGCTGAGCATCCTCTCCTCAATGGTCTGACTAGCCACCATATTGATGACCTGAATATTCCGTTGCTGGCCGATGCGATAGATACGAGCAATGCGCTGCTCAAGAACAGCAGGATTCCAGGGCAAGTCAATATTAATGAGCACAGATGCACATTGCAGGTTAAGGCCTGTGCTACCGGCATCTGTGGAGATAAATACCCGACTTTCGAGATTGTCGGTGAAGTTCTCGGTCAAGAGTCTGCGTTTCTCTGAAGGAACACCACCGTGAAGATATTCGTACTGTACACCCAATTTGTCCAGTTCGGCTGCAATCAGGCGAGCCATACGCTCCCATTGGCTGAATATGACCACCTTTTCATCACCACTCTCAAAGATATTGCGGAGAATGTTTACAGTCTCCTCTACCTTCGTATCGAAACGGCTTTTCTGATCGAGGATATAGGTGCTGTCACATACCATACGCATCTGGCTGAGGTAGAGCAATAAACGCTTGCGGTCTTTTTCGCTAAGGAAGCGATGGTGCTTCCACTTCATCACCAATTGTGCCACTTGCGTTTGGAACTCATCGTGCATCTCGCGTTGCTCCTTGGTCATCGGGACAAAGAGTATCTTATCTTGACGCTCAGGCAATTGTAGAGCTACATCGCGCTTCCTTCGGCGTATGAGGACCGATTTCAGTCGTTCACCTACCTTGTTCAGATTCTTGTAAGCAACAATCTTGCCCGAATCGTTTGTAACCACCGTTTCGTCTATAAACTGGTAGTACGGACCTAGACAATATTGGTCTACAAACTGCATTACCGAGTACAACTCCTCCAATTTGTTTTCTAATGGTGTACCCGACAATACTACGGCATAGTCGGCATCAATACGGCGTGCCGACTGCGATATCTGTGTCTTCCAATTCTTCAATCGTTGCACCTCGTCCATGATGAGGAAATCCGTATGCAGCGAACGCAATATCTTGATATCGTTGTTCACGCTGTTGTACGAGACAATCTTATAGAATGCCTCATCCTCATAAAGACGCTTACGCACAAGATGATTACCTTCGATGACAATTGCCGTAGAGTGAGTAAATTTCTCTATTTCCTTCTTCCATTGGTATTTCAAAGAGGTAGGGCACACGATAAGCACCGAACCAATCAACCGATGCGCCTTCATCAATTCAGCCGTTCCAATGGCTTGAATTGTCTTTCCAAGCCCCATTTCATCGGCAATAATTGACTTCCCTGCTTGAAAGGCAAAGCGTATTCCCTCCTTCTGATAAGGATAGAGAGGCACTCGGAGCAGCGTATCCAATTTCTCATCAGTTATGGGCTGTAAAAGATTCTGGCGATACTTGCGATCTCTTTGGTCAGCAAGAAAACTGAAAGCATCAGGATACCAACGGAAAGTGTTGTCTATACGCAAAGCATCCTTTACAAAATCGAATATATAATCCGCAACTTCAGGCCGCATCACTCCATCAGGAGTAAAATATTGCTTGGCCAGTTCGCGGAATTCCGCTTCGTGATTGGTTCCAATACGAAGACATACCTTACGCTCATCCCGATACGAAAGATACATTGACGTATAGGCAGGACGCTCAGTGTGTACACGTTTGCTATGTCCATTTATCCACAATTTCACTCCCTCTATATGCTTACACGTGCCCAATCGGCTCGTCTTGAAGTCCATACACGAACAAAAGTTCCAAGGACTCTCCTCTCCTCGATAGACTACACGATATTCCTTCCTTGTCGTGTGATTTATTACCTTATAGTATCCAGGACCATCCGTAGCCATATCCTCCGAAATGACAAACGCTTCCTTCATTGCAGCTTGCTGCCGCAAAGCGACCTGCCATTGCTCCAACGTCATTCCCTCTGGTTTGTAGTTATACGAAACCTTCGGTGCTTGCTTATCGGCCTGCTTGATTGTTTTCTTTTTACTATTGGTCATGATTTATCTGTTTTAACAATTAATTATAAATAGGACAATCTAAGTATTTCATCAAACGTTTCATTTATTCTTTACCATACGCCATAAAACCTATCGGACGGCGGTCGATAGGGGCTTGCTTCTGCTTGTCGGCCAATTGTGAAAGGGCCAAATAGATGTCGTCAAGTTCGCGGCGGGTATCTTCGCTGAGATTATTAATGGCTGAGAGAGTGTCCTCGTTACCTTGCTCCAGTGCCTTCATCCGTTGCTTGAGCTCCTCAATCTCCTTGATAGTGCCATTGGCTGAGGTGAGGTATTGGCGCACGGAGACGAAGGCACGCATAATGCCGCGGTTGATTTCAATGGCAGTCTCTGAATTCAATACACTACTCAACATTGCCACTCCTAATTCAGTGAAAGCAAAAGGCATATACTTAAAATTGTGTCCACGACCCGTTTTCAAGGTCACAAATTGTGATCTTGAAAACATTCTTACCTCCTCTTTTGTCAATTGGAACATAAAGTCCTCACCTTCGAAACGCTGAATATTTCGTTTTACAGCCTGCTTTAACACTCTTGTCTCCGTTCCATACAACTCCGCTAAGTCAAAATCCAACATTACGCGCTGCCCGCGAATCTCGTATATCTTATTTTGAATAATCTGTAGCTGTTCCATAGCGTAACTTGTTTATGTAGTGCAAATTTAATCTATTTGTGTTTTTTACACAAAACATCGTGTGGAATAATTATCATCTTACTTTTTAATTATTGCTTGAATAAGGAATAATCGGACCAATACATTCAATTGCCTTTATCCCCCTTCTCAAGCAACAGCAAGTGCCGCTTGATGTCCAGGCCGCAGGCAAAGCCGGTGAGCTTGCCGTTTGCACCTATCACGCGGTGGCAGGGGACGATAAGCAGCAGGGAATTCTTGTTGCAGGCCATCCCTACAGCACGGCTTGCGCCAGGGTTGCCCAGCAGGGTGGCAAGCTCTCCGTAGGAACGTGTAGAGCCGTAAGGAATCTGTTGCAGTGCCTGCCACACACGAAGCTGGAAGGGAGTGCCCTCCATACGTATGGCAAAGTCCATCTGCCGGCGTGTGCCGTTCAGATACTCTGTTATCTGCCGCTCCGCTTCGCACAAGAGAGGGGTAGGGGAGGAGAGGGCATCGCAACGATCGGTCAGCTCGATATGCGTGATGGCTTCCCGCTCCTCGGTGAGCCGGATGATGCCGATAGGACTGTTGAAGGTATATGTGATTGGTGTCATCAGTATGTGCTGGTCATAACTCCCGTATCACCCGACAAGGATTGCCGACTGCCAAGGTATGGGGTGGAATGTCCCTGTTCACCACACTGCCGGCACCGATGACTGCACCATCGCCGATGGTCACTCCGGGAAGCACCGAAACTCCCGCACCTATCCACACATCGTTGCCGATACGTATGGGGCGGGCATATTCGAGCCCTTGGTTGCGCTGAGCGATGTCGAGCGGATGCCCTGCAGTGTAGAATCCGCAGTTGGGCGCTATAAACACGTTGTTGCCAAAGGTCACACGCGCCCCATCGAGAATCACACCATTGACATTCATATAGAAGTTCTCGCCCACCTCGATGTTGTAGCCATAGTCGCAATAGAATGGTTGCTCGATGAGCAGTTCGCTGCCCGTGCGGCCCAACAGCTCGCGCAGCAACGCATTGCGCTCACTCTTGCTCGATGGCGGCAACTGATTGTATCGGTAACACATCTCCTTGCATCGGTCGCGCTCGGCAATCAGCTCCAGGTCATAGTTGGCATCGTAGAGCAGTCCGGCCTGCGCTTTCTCTTTCTCGTTCATAGTCGTCGTTTTCATTGTATTTTGTGCGAATCCATCGGGGAAAATCCAATAATTCCTCCCACGTCACGTCGGGGTCAATCTTTCAAGTAATAATCCACGCTGGTCACCACACGCACATTCTTCATATAAGGAGTATTGCTGTCGCGGTCGGTGATGGAGAACTGGCCCTGCGTAGCACGCTTGATCTTGCCCAACTTGCTGTCGCTATCGGCGGCAAACTTCTCCGCAGTCTCACGGGCGTTCTTGGTGGCCGTCTCTATCATTGCCGGTTTGATGTCGTTGAGCCCAGTAAACGAATATACCGTCTGATATTCCCAGCTGGCAGCAGTGGCAATACCGCGCTGCAGCAACTCTCCCTGGCGCGACTGCAGGGCGATGATTTCGTCGACTTTATCGGTGCATACGGTCACTACAGAGGTAACGATATAGGCGTAGCGGTTCTGACTTCCGCTCCACTCGGTGCGTGTGTCAACGACCTTGGGTGCCGCTATCGTAATCTCCTCTTCGCTGATGCCGGCATCCTTCAAAAACTCGATGATTACGCCGTTTTTCTCCTCTATCGTGCGGTACAGTTGCTGCAGGTTATCGCCTCCCTCCTTGTATGCAAAGGGGCATATCACCTTGTCGGCCTTCACCTCCCGCTCGCAGAGTCCCTTGACAGACACCACGCGGTCATCGGCACGAGCAGCACGAACAGCATTGCCCAGCAACAAAGCACCTACGATGAGACCTATCATCAGGCAACAGCCCAATCCTTCGTTGTCCACACTTATCTTACGCTCTTTTTTCGATTCTTCCATAACTTCACTTTTTATATTACCACGCAAATGTAACAAATAATATTTGTTTTAGGCATTATATGTAATAACAAAAATCATAGAAAAGCACTCGGAAGCTTGCATTTACATTTCCATATATCTACTTTTGCAGAAAATATAATAAAATCTAATGGAACAACTACAAGTCATACAAAACAAAATATACGAAATCAGAGGCCAGCGCGTGATGCTCGACTTTGATTTGGCAGAGCTCTATGGTACGGAGACAAGCCAACTTAAACGTGCGGTACGAAGATATATCGAACGGTTTCCTGAAGATTTTATGTTCAAACTCACCAAAGAATAGGCTAATTTATTGATGTCCAATAGGGTATGCCAAATTGGCACACCCCAATACAACTATAGCGCATATACTCCTTTTGCGTTTACCGAACAGGGTGTTGCTATGCTCTCGAGTGTATTACGCTCAGATACAGCCATAAAAATCAACATCAGCATTATGCGTGCCTTCGTCACCGTACGCCAATACCTCACCTCAGCCAATGGCACCATCAAGGAGATTGAGGAGCTCAAGCAACGGATGAAGGCATTGGAGCAAGGCAACGAAGACACTCTCTCAGCTATCAACGACCTCAGCGAAGACACCCGCCGCGAACTTGATGACATCTACTTGGCACTTTCGCAGTTGGCCGACAAACAAAAGCAAGCTCCCACTGACCGTAAACCGATAGGGTTTGCAGCGTATGGTAAGGAGGAGTGAGAAGTAACGGAAAAGTCCATAAGGCCGCGAAGTACGCCTTCGTCTATTCTTCGCAGACCTTATGGACTTTTCCTGCAAGCAGGATGCTTTACTCGGGACATAGACCCTGATACTCAGAAACGGCAATACTTTTTAATTAAAATAGTTATAGACCTTTTCTGATATTCCAAATCCAAACTATAAGTATAGTTGCAAAGATTGTGACTAGAAATCGAATGTCCCATTGTCTTGTAAGAAATCTGTATAAACTATTATCCTTCTTATATCCATCTCTAAGTGCCCACACTAACATTGCCATATAGAATATTATCAGCAAAAATGACAGCGGATTGATAAGCAGAGCACTCAACAAATCTCCATGCAGTAGAGCATAAGCCGCTCTTGTTCCACCACATCCAGGACATGGGTATCCTGTTAAAGTCTTGAATAAACAAGAAGGTATAGGCAAATTCTCTGAGAAAACGACCCAGAGAATTGCCAATATCATTGCTCCTACAAGAATTAGAAACTCCTTATAGCAATGGTAGAATTTCCATAAGCTTTTGGAAATTGTATTTTTTAACCCATTTCCAGACACAGGCCAATCCTATGATATAGAGAATCCACATGGTTAATGCTGCAGCGACCATTAATATTGCAAGAAAACCAAAATCCCCTTCTTCTAGCAATAGAGCAGCAGGGATAAAAGAGATAATATATAGTAAAATAGCTATAATTTGAATAATCCCATATCCTGTTTTCTTGGCATAGAAAGCACCTCCTCCAAATGCTCCAAGAAACCAGCCGAGTATCAAACCTGTCATTGGACTCTTAAATTTTATACTATATAATGTTTGAAAGTTTTCTTCCTTAACCTTCTCCAAATAACCATTGGCTACTGCTGCATCGCGTGATGTTAAATACTTACTAAACCGATGTGATGTCAAAATAAGCTGCTCATTAGTCATAATTCTATTATTTACTGGATTAAAAAATCAGAACTCCATGCATAACAATGTATCAGAAAGTTCCTTATAATTCCTATATTTTGTTCTTCTTGTAGCACTGATGATGTCAACAATCCACCAAATGTACAACCCTCCACAAGTAAACAACTTCAAGACTCCCAGTCCAACTTGTCCCAAAGCAAATCTATCAGCAGCGAAAAAGCCTGCAGCAGCTGCAAGAAGCAATATCGTAGTGGGCTCCTTAAACTCTATGGTTTGAATAGACACAGCCTTCGAGTCATCTAATTGCATCAATGCATTTCTAACCATTGCTAATTTCTCATATGGAAGTTTGTCAGCATTCTGTGCTAAGAACAAGTCTACCTTCAGTTGTTCCATTTTGTTGCTTATTTGGGAAGGGACTTATTAGTAGATTGAAATTCCTTGCATCATCAATGTGTCAACCAGTTTCTTGTAATTATGTTCCTGCACCATTTTCTTAGCATTGACCATATCTACAATCCACCAAATATAGCATCCACCGCAAGTAAATAGTTTTAATAAACCTAGGCCGACCTCACCTAACATAAATCGGTCAACACCCCATGTCCCAAGAAGGATAGAAAGGATTAATCCTGTTGTAGGATCTTTAAAATCAAGTGTTTGAATGCTCATCGCTTTTGAATCATCTACTTTTACCAATGTTTCTTTAATGAGCATAATCTTTTCGCTGGGAAATTTGCTTGCGTTCTGTGTTAGAAACATGTCAATCTTTTGTTGCTCCATAGTCCTTTTGTTTTTTAGTTATACATAAAGTTAATAAATTAAATCTAACCAAAGCAAAAAAGAAGCGTGGTCTGCTATGCCACGCCTTTGATTGGAGGTCCTAGGAAAACCTTTGCGAACAGATGTAACGATAACAGTCCACGCGAAACGCGCAGAACCATCATGCAATCCTTGTTCGCTATTGAAAATTTCCTAGGTTTCCAATCAACAAGAGAGCATAACGCTTCTATTTTACCAAAATGTCTTGACGAGTCTTTCGGCTCATCGGTGACAAAGTTAGTGCAAACCGAGCGAAATACCAAAATATGTTTTGAGAATTTTCGAGGTGCAGCCCAACTTCTTCTTGCGAAGCAAGATAAAGTTATAAAAACTCTCGAATACATCGCAACTATCATCAGATTATTTGCTATTCTGCCATTAAAGTGGTACATTTGTACTATCAAACAACCACTTAAATCAAACAAGCTTATGACACAACAGACAGCGACAAAGACAAACGGAGAAGTCCCCAACAATTATACCCTCTGCATCAAGGACGATTGCCCGAAGGCAGCTACTTGCTTGCGCCATGTGGCAGTGAAGATGATGCCCTCTGAGATGCAGAAGTGGAGCATCATAAGCCCTGCATACCTGGCACAGACAGAGGGCGAGTGCCCCGTGTACCGCTCTGCCGAGAAGGTGCAGTATGCTCGCGGCTTCGTGCGGATGATAAGAACGCTGCCTGTGAACGTATCGGAAATGGTAGCGAAAAGGCTGATTGCACACTTCGGACGCAATGCCTACTACGATATGCGCAAGGGAAAACGCCCTATTGCACCTGCCGAACAGGAGATTATCCGCACTGTGGTAGCCGAATGTGGAGTTGGGCAAGAGGTGGTGTTCGATAGCTACGAGGTGGGTTATCAGTGGTAATCTCAATCCTTAGTTAAAGCCTTTTTTAATAAGATTAGTCATCTGAATCAGTTTTTCTGTGTAAAAACTGTAGTTTTATCAAGCAAAAACTACAGTTTGGAAGGCTAAAAACTGGAGTTTGGAACTGAACAAATTGTAGTTTGTAGCCGTACAAACTGAATCGTAATAGAGAAGATATGAACACGTCACACTGGGCATTGGTCACTGGAGGCAGTGCGGGTATCGGACTTGCCATAGCTCGCGAACTGCTGCGCAAGGAGTATCGGGTGATACTGGTGAGCCGCTCTGAGGAGCGCTTGCAGGAGGCACGCCGCAGGCTGCTCAGCGAGACGGGTAGGGGAGAGGAGTGCATCGCACTCCGTGCTGCCGACCTCACACAAGCGGACGCACCAGCCGAGCTGCTGCGCTGGACCTCCGAGATGGGCTATACCGTGGAGGTGCTGGTAAACAATGCGGGGATGTATTTCTTCCACGATGCCGTGGCGCTCCCGGTAGAGGATGTGGAGCGTATCGTCAGTCTCAATGTGCGCTCTGTGGCGATGATGTGCCGCCTCTTTGGCGAGCAGATGGCAGGGCGTGGGCATGGCTACATACTCAACCTGTCATCCTACTCCGTATATATGCGTCTGCCCGGCTGGTCGCTCTACAGTGGCAGCAAGGCTTTCGTGCGCAACTTTTCCATCACCTTTGGTCGCGAGATGCGTTCGCGGGGTGTAGTGGTGACTACGGCGGCACCGGCCGGCGTGGCCACAGAGCTGATGGGCTTGCCGCCCAAGGTGTTTCGCTTGGCAAAGAAGACAGGCTTCCTGATGCGTCCCGAAACCTGTGCCCGCAGAGTAGTGAAGGCACTCTTCAAGGGACGCGAATACATCATCCCCGGCTGGTACAACCGCCTATGGATACCGCTGCTCAGCTGCATAGGGCGCCGCACTGCCGTATGGTTTCACCGAAAGACCGCGCGGTGGCCTATTTCTTCATAGCCCAGGTGTTGGCCAAAATCAAAGTTACAATAACTAATAATAGGGTGGAAACGACAAACAGACCACGGCCCATAATGTCCATGTCCCGTAATGCCATTAGGCACGCCGATAAGATAAAGATAGAACCTACAAGGAAACGCAAGCGCTTGATGTTGCATTTCTCCTTCTCTTCTTGGCTGGCGGTGTTGTAGCCCGCTATCAAGATGTCACCTTTGCCTGTGAAGAGAATGATTGCTACGAATAGACTTGCCAATGCTTGACCCGCTACACCGCCGATAAGTGTATTTAGAAGAGCGGTAATGACGATGAAAAGCAGTATGATAAGGAAGTTTCTCATTGTGTAAAGGATTTATGGTGCAAATATAAAGAAAATCAATGGAAAACCAAACGGTTGATGCAAATTACACAATAAAATATAGGTAATTGCAAATGGGGTGGGGTAGAGATGTGGCAGTGTAGAAATATTTTTGTACATTTACAGCCTAAACAATTAACAACATCTATTATGAGAACGCGAAGCCTTATGGTAGCCCTCGGCATAGTGCTGTGCTCATCATCCAAGGCGACAAAGACCCCGTAGTATCGATGCAGGACTCTGAACGTGCTGTGAAGATATACAAGGATGCCCGCCTGCACGTCATCCCCGGAGCGGGTCACGGATTCAAACCGAAAGAGTTTGAGGAGTCACTACAGCAAATTACGCTATTCCTTAAAGATAGCTAATAATTACTTATCAGTATTTCAAATACTTATACTAAAAAAGTCCTAAAATTGGAGTAAATACAAACTCCTCATTGTTAGTCTATGCACTCACAAGTCAGCGCAGTATCAATCGCTACCGACGTGCCCAGAGTTTCGCTCACCTGACGAAGATAGATATGCATAGAGTCGAGGCCTACGGAGAGGCGGAGCGAATCCAACTTATCCATATCTTCTATCGGATAAACGTAAGTGAATACCTCTCCATCACGCTGCGTATAACCAGTCTGCGTGCCATAGCGCTGAGGACGTTGGCGACGTACGTTCACGCGGTCCGATAGGGTAGCGTAATCGGCCAAACTGATAATGCCACGCATCGCCTGCTGCTCTATCAATGGGAGGTACCGCTCCTGATACTCCACATCACCATGGTCGATGATAAGCCAGATAGTTTGGTTCGACTGTTCGCTCAATCCATCGGGCCAACCATTCTGCAAGAGCGAATCTACGACAACTCTATTTAGGCTGTTCGTACGCTCCTGCTCTTCAACAAGCATCACGATGGAATCGACCAATTCCGCTCGTTGCTCAGCAATGAAAGCTCGCTGCACCCTCATCAGTTCGTGCCGTATCTGTTGGTCACGCTCATGCAATTCGCTGAGCAACAAATCGGTTTGCGCAGCCGATGAATGCATGCTTTTTTTATTGGTACAGCCAAAAGCCAAGCACATAAGTAAGATTGGAATTAATCTTTTCATAGTAATATGAATAAAGAATAATTTTTAGAATTAACTACTATATCACTCTTCCTCTATACAAAGCAGCGATGTCACATCCAAATCTTTGGGTAAACAAACAAGCCTCATAGCCTCGACTTATTTGATAATGCCTGAATAAATTTTTTCAACTCCTCTCTTTGTATATGAGAGGTTCCATATTCCACCTTTGCAATTACTCCCTTCTCATCAACGACAATAAACATAGGATATCCATTACCACCGATAAACTTGGTAAATTGGACATCATTTACAAGATGAATCCAATTAAAGCCTCGCTTCTGAAGGACTGGACGTGCTCTTTCCGCATCCTCGAATGTCGAAGAAAAGAACATCACATCAGGCATTTCACGTTTCCAGAGAGATAGCTCTGGCATCTCAGCACAGCAAGACCCACACCCCGTATACCAAAGATTAAGCACCATTACTTTCCCATTCACATCCGCATTAGTCCACTTCCTTCCATCAATATCTGTTGCTGAAAAAGCCGGGAATTTGTCGCCTGCCTTCACTATGACTTCATTTACGACCTGCGCTGAGACACCCTGATTTCTCGCTTTTGACTCATCATACATCTCAAGAAGCAACTTACCTTCAGGAACCTGCTCTTTAGGAATGGCATACTTCAAGACCTCCTTTGGAAGTGGTGCAGACAACTCTATACCTAAAGTAGCACTTCCATTAGGTGTTTTCAACATATATATAGTCTTTATGCCCTGCCGTGAGACGGGCATTTCATCAAAGAAATACCCATCAATTAGAATATACTTTTGACGTTCGTTTGCTGTTTGCGCAATTACACAAACAGCAAATGCCAACATGGCAATAAATAGAACAACCTTCCTCGTCATATACTATATTTTATTTAATCCAACACACCAACTATTCACCTTCGAGGCAGAGCAGCGAAGTCACATCCACATCTTTTGGGAATATATCGCGACCCTTGAGGTCGATGAGCTCGATGATAAAGTTTACGTAAGTAGCCTTGGGCGCAAACTTCTGCACGAGGTTGTATGCGGCAAGCATAGTGCCTCCTGTTGCCAAAAGATCATCGTGAATGAGCACCACATCGTTCTCCGAAATGGCATCTTTGTGAATCTCTATCGTGTCTACGCCGTACTCTTTTTGATAACTTTCTTGAATTGTTTCGGCTGGAAGTTTTCCAGGTTTGCGCACTGGGACGAAGCCTGCGCCCAAACGAATTGCCAAACTTGCACCAACAATGAAGCCGCGAGACTCGATTCCTACCACTTTCGTGATACCTTTGTCCTTGTACATTTCATAAAGTGTATCTTCAAGTTCCTTCAAGCACTCGGCATTCTTGAACAGAGTTGTCACGTCACGGAAAAGAATCCCAGGAATAGGGAAGTCGGGAATACTGCGAAGATTCGCTAATAAGAGTTCTTTGTTCATAATTATTTTGTTTTTATTGATGTTCTACTAAAATTGTTCCACGTGAAACATTATCGACCTAAAAGTACTAAAAGCACATTGATGTCGCTGGGTGAAACGCCGGGGATGCGGCTGGCTTGGGCAAGTGTTTCGGGGTCTATCTTGGTTAGTTTTTGGCGTGCTTCGGTGGAGAGCGATTGCAGTTCGTTATAGTCGAATCTACCGCGAATTTTGATGCTTTCGAGACGCTGCATCTTGTCGGCAATCATCTTCTCACGCTCGATGTAGCCTTGATACTTTATTTTGATTTCGGCGGCCTCTACAATCTCCTCCTTGCGCTCGGCAATATCACCAATCAGCGCACCGAGCGGACGTATCACTTCGCTCATGCTGGCAAGTGTAATTTGTGGGCGTCCGATGAGATCAATGAGTTTGCAGCCGTGAGCGAGTGGGGTAGTGCCGAGACTTTCCAAGGTGCCATTGATAAGCGCAGGCTTGATGGAAAAACCTTTGGTAAGTGCGATGATTTCATCTATCTTTTCACGCTTACGGCACAAGCATTCGTAGCGCTCCTGCGAAGCGAGACCGAGGTGATAGGACCGCTCGGTTAGACGCATGTCGGCATCGTCTTGGCGGAGCAGGATGCGGTATTCTGCACGCGAGGTAAACATACGATAAGGCTCATCCACGCCTTTTGTCACCAAATCATCGATGAGTACACCGATATAAGCTTCATCGCGACCAAGCGTGAAGGGTTCGCCGCCATGGCAAGAGACATGCGCATTGATGCCTGCTACGAGACCTTGGCCTGCTGCTTCTTCATAGCCCGTGGTACCGTTGACCTGTCCGGCAAGGAAGAGTCCCTTCACGAGTTTCGATTCGAGAGTATGGCATAATTGCGTGGGGTCGAAATAGTCATATTCGATAGCATAGCCAGGGCGATACACGGCAATATCGCGGAAGGCCGGAACCTGGCGCAGAGCCTCCAACTGAATCTCCATTGGAAGCGATGAAGAGAAGCCGTTCAAGTAAAGTTCATTGGTGGTTTCACCCTCAGGTTCGAGGAAAAGCTGATGTTGCTCCTTGTCGGGAAAGGTGACGATTTTGGTCTCTATGCTGGGGCAGTAGCGCGGACCGATACTCTGGATTTGTCCGTTGTAAAGGGGCGACTCGGGCAAACCCTCGCGTAGTATGCGGTGTACTTCGGGATTGGTGTAGCAGGTCCAGCAGCAGAGTTGCTTCAGCTTACGCGGCTCGCTCATATAGGAGAAACTATGGAAATCGTTCTCGCCATCTTGAATCTCCATTTCATCGAGGTGTACGCTGCGTTTGTCGATGCGTACAGGAGTTCCTGTCTTCATACGCCCCACGGTGATGCCGTGCCGAGCGATGGATTCGGTCAAATGGTATGATGCGGGCTCAGCCATGCGTCCACCAGGCAACTGTACACGACCTACGTGAAGCAGACCATTGAGGAAGGTGCCCGCAGTGACGATGACGCACTTCGCGTGAAAGGTGACACCCCACACGGTGCGAACCCCGATGACTTCGCCATTTTCTACGAGCAGTTCGTCTACCGTATCTTGCCAAATATTCAAGTTGGGAATATTGTCGAGCACTTCGCGCCAAGCCCAGATAAACTTCTCGCGGTCGCACTGTGCACGCGGACTCCACATGGCAGGGCCTTTCGAGCGGTTGAGCATGCGAAACTGAATCGCCGTACGGTCGGTCACAATACCTGTGTATCCACCGAGCGCATCAATCTCGCGTACTATCTGTCCCTTAGCAATACCACCAATAGCAGGATTGCAACTCATCTGCCCAATCTTGTTCATATCCATCGTGATAAGGCACGTCTTCGAACCCATATTAGCTGAAGCTGCTGCTGCCTCGCATCCCGCGTGACCTGCACCAATCACAACGACATCGTAGAAAAATTCCATTATACCTATTTATATTTATTGATTTACAAAGTTAGTGTAAAAAAATGAGCGAACGAAGATAATGGAAAGAATTATAAATAATAATATAGATGATGACAAATACACAACTTTTATCTTATTTCACTGAAAAAATCACAAATTCTACCGCCTCATCCTTGCGATTTTCCCGTCCGATGGACGAGGCGAACGAAAAGAAACGATTCTCAGAAGCCTTTTTTCGGTTTAACACACTTTATTTCATTCGTTTAACCCCAATTTTTTATGCATGAATTTTTCTCCGTTTCACGAAAAAAAAGATTATTTTTACTTTAGAAGACAAAAAAAAGGTGCTAAGCAAGTTTACTTAACACCTTTTTTAATATCCTCAAGAATCACCACTGTATCGTAAGCGGTTCGGGGGTAGTGCTATAGATAATAGCTGTGGCATTGGCAAGATAGAATACTTCAGTGTCGGAATCATCGGCACGATAGAACTGAGCCAAGTGTGGATGTGCATCTACCATACTGACTACTGCTTCGTGGCGAGTCTCAAGGTAAGCCTCACAAGTAATGCGTATCCAATCGTCACCACGCATAGCAGTAATCTCCACTTTCGGGTTCGCCTTTATCTGATCAGAAACTTTCTTGCGATTCTTTGTCATAATATATAACTTACCATCAAACAGGTCAATCGTACCGAAAGGACGAACACGTGCTTGGTCACCATCCATTGTAGCCAGGTAATACACCTTAGCTTCTTTCAAAAAATCGTATACTTTTTTCATTGCTTTATATATAAATGTAATTATTCTATCAACAACTGACGTGCAAACTCCCAAATGACAATACCTGCCGTCACCGATACATTCAATGAATGCTTAGTGCCATATTGTGGAAGTTCGATGCAGGCATCGCTCATATCCACCACTTCCTGCTGCACTCCCTTCACTTCATTACCCAAAATAACGGCATATTTTTTCCCTTTCTCTAAATGCAACTCTTGCAGAGCGGTGCTTCCCTCTACTTGCTCAATGGAAAATACGGTATAACCCTCTTCGTGAAGTTTATTTACGGCATCACGCGTATCCTTAAAGTACTGCCACGCCACGGAGTCTTCGGCCCCAAGTGCTGTCTTGTGTATCTCTGCCGAGGGTGGGGTAGCGGTCACTCCACAAAGAAAAATACGTTCTACCCGATAAGCATCGGAAGTGCGGAATACAGAACCTACATTATGCAGACTACGTACATTATCGAGCACCACCACAAAAGGTATTTTATCAGCTTCTCTATAATCAGTCAGCTGCATACGGTTTAGTTCCAGGATACTGAGCTTTTTCATTATTATTTCATTTCGGATGAACAAAGTTAACAACAATTCTGTTATATCTGTGGATAACGGTGGAAAAATATTTGAAAAAAACTGAGCTTAAAATTTGGTAGTCTCAGGCGCTTGACGCATTTAAACAGGATTCTGGAACTACCAAAAAAGTTAGCTCTTTTTTAATAATGACTTTTCAACGTCACTTTTCACCATTTTTAGCGTAGATATTCGGAGTGAATTTATTAACTTTGTCCGTTGTCAACAGGCAGTGGATAACTTACCAATGAGCATTGACTATCAATCATCAGCGTTTTTTATTCCTGTGGATAACCTGTTAACACCACAAAACCTAATGTGAAGTACGAGATATGCAAATCTGAAGCGATTTTTTTATACACCGTTTCCACAAGCTATCATCATACCCACATTTATTTTTTTTAGAGAATAAAAAAGAAAGATAATATTTATTGTTTTTGTGAAGAGGGTGGATAAGCTTCGCTGCTTGATGCAAAGATAGGAAAAAAAATATAAAAGATATACTGATATGGTAAAATCGGAATGGATAGCAAAAGGGTTTGCTGACGAACCCGTAGAGAACAAGGAGCAGCTGGTAGAGATGATACTCCAGCTTAAGCGTGAGAAGAATGCCGTGATCCTCGGCCACTACTACCAGCGTAGCGAGATTCAGGACATTGCCGACTTCGTAGGCGATAGCCTTGCCATGGCGCAATGGGCCGCCAAGGTAGAGGCTGATGTGCTTGTGGTGTGTGGTGTGCATTTCATGGGCGAGACAGCCAAGATACTCTGCCCCGACAAGATGGTGCTCGTGCCCGACCTTAATGCAGGCTGCTCATTGGCCGATAGCTGTCCGGCCGACAAGTTTGCCGAGTTCGTGGCTGCACACCCCGATCATCAGGTAATATCCTATGTAAATACTTCGGCTGCAGTGAAGGCGCATACTGATGTGGTAGTCACTTCGAGCAATGCCCGACAAATTGTAGAGAGCTTCCCGCAGGATGCCAAGCTCATCTTTGGTCCCGACCGCAATCTTGGTGGATATATCAATAGTATTACAGGCCGCAATATGCTGCTTTGGGATGGTGCTTGCCATGTGCATAGCCAATTCTCTGTAGAGGCACTCATCGAACTGAAAAATCAATATCCTGATGCTGCTGTATTGGCTCATCCCGAGTGTAAGGGCGTCATCCTCAAGTTGGCCGATGTCATAGGCTCTACGGCTGCCCTGCTCTCCTATGCCCAGAAGAGCTACAAGCAGCAGTTTATCGTAGTCACCGAGTCGGGCATCCTGCACGAGATGCAGAAGAGTTGCCCCGACAAGGAGTTTATCCCTGCACCTCCCGAAACTGTCGAAGGCGGTGCTACCTGTAGCTGCAACGAGTGTAACTATATGCGCCTCAATACCCTTGAAAAGGTGTATAACTGTCTTCGCTACGAGTATCCGCAAATCGAGGTTGATGCCGACGTTGCCGCCAAAGCCATCAAGCCCATCGAACGCATGTTGGAACTTTCAGAGAAGCTGGTGAAGTAACAGATTATTGATACATATATAATATATTGTCACAGGTGTGAAAAAGTTTTTTCATGCCTGTGATAATTTTTTTTCGCACCTATGATAAATTTTTGTCAAAGGCTTGAAATTATTTGACAATATCGGCGAAGAAGCAAGCTATACGTTCTTTCTATTGAAAAAGCCATATGCAAGTGTCATATTACTGCTTTGTGTTATTAAAGGAACTCTTTTTAACGGCGATTTTCTTTAGTTTAACTAAAAATGGGGCATTATTCTTATTTGTTACCTTATGATTGCGTAATTTTGCGGCGTAAAAACTTATGGGGAGAATATAAACAGTAAAATATGAAAAAGCGGTTTTCTTTATTTTTACTGACGACAATTCTTTTTACAACGGCCATATGTTGTGAATTGAATAAACTTTGCTTATTCGCTCGCTTTTTCGTACCTTTATGATAGAAATCAAGAAGGTACTTGGCGCTCGCTTTGAATAAACTTTGTTTATTCGCTCGCTTTTTCGTACCTTTGTCTTTCATTTAATACTTAGAAAGATATGGCAGAAGATATAGTGATGACCCCGATGATGAAGCAGTTCCTGGAGCTTAAGGCTAAACATCCTGATGCTATCATGCTGTTTCGTTGTGGCGACTTCTACGAGACCTACTCGACCGATGCTATCGTAGCCAGCGAGATACTGGGCATCACACTCACCAAGCGTGCCAACGGCAAGGACAAACAGCTCGAGATGGCTGGCTTCCCATACCATGCACTCGACACATATCTGCCCAAGTTAGTGCGTGCTGGTCGCCGCGTAGCTATCTGCGACCAGTTGGAAGACCCCAAGATGACGAAGAAGCTCGTCAAGCGTGGCATCACGGAGTTGGTGACACCGGGCGTATCGATCAACGAAAACGTGCTCAACTATAAGGAGAACAACTTCCTCGCTGCCGTACACTTCGGTAAAGGAGCCTGCGGCGTGTCTTTCCTGGATATCTCTACGGGCGAGTTCCTCACCGCCGAGGGACCTTTTGACTATATCGACAAACTGTTGGTCAACTTTGGGCCGAAGGAGATACTCTTTCAGCACGGACTTCGTAGCCAGTTTGAAAGCAATTTCGGCACCAAATACTGTACCTTCGAGCTCGACGATTGGGCTTTCACCGACTCGTTTGCCCGCGAGAAACTCATCAAGCACTTTCAGGTAAAGAATCTCAAGGGTTTCGGTATCGAGCACCTCAAGAATGGCATTGTTGCCTCGGGAGCCGTGCTCCACTACTTGGAGGTAACCCTGCACACACAGATCAAGCATATCACCACACTCTCGCGCATCGAGGAGGAGCGTTACGTGCGCCTCGACCGCTACACCGTGCGCAGCCTCGAACTTATCCATCCCATGAACGAGGGTGGCAAGTCGCTGCTCGACGTCATCGACAAGACCATCAGCCCCATGGGGGCTCGTCTGCTCAAGCGCTGGGTGGTATTCCCCCTCAAGGAGGTACGCGCCATCAATGAGCGCCTCGATATCGTGGAGTACTTCTTCCGCCACCCCGACTTCCGCGAACTGCTCGACGATGCCCTGCATCAGATAGGCGACCTCGAGCGCATCATCTCCCGTGTGGCGGCTGGCCGCGTATCGCCTCGCGAGGTGGTGCAGCTGAAGGTGGCGCTCAATGCTATCGAACCCGTGAAAGCGGCTTGCGAGGCATCGGACAACGAGAGCATCCGCCGCATAGGCGAGCAACTGAGTGTGTGCCGCACCATACGCGACCGTATAGCCCGAGAGGTGAAGCCCGACCCACCCCTGCTCGTGGCCAAGGGAGGTGTCATTGCCGATGGCGTGAGTGAGGAGCTCGACGAGCTGCGCCGCATAGCCTACTCGGGCAAGGACTACCTGTTGCAGATGCAGCAGCGCGAGAGCGAGGCTACCGAGATTCCCAGCCTTAAGATTGCCTTCAACAACGTCTTTGGCTACTACATCGAGGTGCGCAACACACATAAAGATAAGGTGCCCGAGACATGGATACGCAAGCAGACACTTGTCAATGCCGAGCGCTACATCACGCAGGAGCTCAAGGAGTATGAAGAGAAGATTCTCGGTGCCGAAGATAAGATATCGGCTCTCGAGAACCGCCTCTACAATGACCTCGTGTTTGCGCTCAACGAATACATCCCCGCCATACAGATTGATGCCAACCAGATAGCACGGCTTGACTGTCTGCTCTCCTTTGCCAATGCTGCAGCGCTCAACCGCTATGTGTGCCCTGTGGTAGACGACAGCACCACGCTCGACATCCGTCAGGGGCGCCACCCCGTCATCGAGCAGCAGCTCCCCGTGGGCGAGAGCTACATTGCCAACGATGTGTTGCTCGATACCGACCACCAGCAGATACTCATCATCACAGGTCCTAACATGGCCGGTAAGTCTGCCCTGCTGCGCCAGACCGCCCTCATCACCCTGATGGCACAGATAGGTAGCTTCGTGCCTGCCGAGGCCGCCCATGTAGGCTTGGTGGACAAGATATTCACTCGTGTAGGTGCCAGCGACAATATCTCGGTAGGTGAGTCTACCTTCATGGTCGAGATGACCGAAGCATCGGATATCCTTAATAATATAAGTCCGCGCAGCCTAGTGCTCTTCGATGAGCTGGGCCGCGGCACCTCCACCTATGACGGCATCTCTATCGCGTGGGCCATCGTAGAGTACATCCATGAGAACGCCAAAGGCCGTGCACGCACCCTCTTTGCCACCCACTACCACGAGCTCAACGAGATGGAGAAGTCCTTCTCACGCATCAAGAACTTCAACGTCGCTGTGCGTGAAGTCGACAAAAAGGTCATCTTTGTGCGCAAGCTCCAGCCCGGAGGCTCCAACCACTCTTTCGGTATCCACGTGGCCAACATGGCCGGTATGCCTAAGAGCATTGTGCGCCGTGCCGAGAAGATACTGGGGCAGATGGAGGGCAATGCCGTAGCCGAGGGCATCGCCAAGCCTACCGAACTTATTGCCGATAGCCGTGAAGGCATGCAGATGAGCATCTTCCAGCTCGACGACCCCGTCCTCTGCCAAGTGCGCGACGAAATACTCGGCATCGATGTCAACAACCTCACACCGCTCGAAGCGCTCAACAAACTCAATGAGATAAAGAAGATAGTGCGGGGAAAGTAATTTTATATAAATTCCTCTCTATTTAATCTTTCGTTTCTTTGAAAGTTTAATAAGCGTATAAAATTCATTATTTTTTTCCTCTCAATCATACCCGATTGACCATGTCGGTTGTATTATGTATAAAGAACAAAAGAAAAGTACAACTTAAACACAACAGACAGAATGAAGCAGAAGAAGACAACCAATCGGGTATGGCTGGGCATCGTGCTGATGCTCGCCGCGGTATCAACAATCAGTGCACAGGGTAACGTCACTCTCCGTCTGACGGACGAGCCGTTGCCCAAGGCCTTGCGCCTCATCGAACGGCAGGGCGGAAAGAGCATCATCTTCTCGGTGAGCGAGACGGAGAAATACAAGGTAAACGCCGACATCCGCGACACCACACAGGCCGGGGCCATCAACCACGTATTGTGGGGAAAGCCCTTCGTGGCCAAGGAGCGACCCGAATATTTCGTGGTGCAGAAGCAGGAAAACAAAAACACTGCCGTAGGCATCAGTGGCGTGGTGGTGGACGAGAAGGGCGAGCCTATGCCCTATTGCAATGTATTGCTACTGACTGCCGACTCTACATATATAAGCGGTGTGGCTACAGATACAGAGGGGAGCTTCTATATGCCACTGAAAGGAGATAGGGAATATAGTCTGCAGGTCTCTTATGTCGGATATGAGCCCCAGCTTGTTGATGTGAAGGAGAGTCCCATTACTATAACGATGAAGCCTTTAATAATGGATGAGGTGGTTGTGGTAGGCCGTAAGAAATTATATACGCTAAACAATGGCGAGATGGTTGCCACGGTGAAAGGTACCATTTTGGAGAGTTTCGCTACGGCAGACGATGTGATTGCTCAGTTGCCTTTCATCAGCGGAGAAAATGGAGATTTTACGGTTTTCGGTAAAGGCACACCATTGATATATATCAACAATCGTTTGGTGAGAGACAAGGAGGAGCTGAAGCGCCTGATGTCTTCCGACATCAAGTCCATCAAGGTAGATATGATGCCTGGTGCCAAGTACGACGCATCGGTAAGTGCCGTGATTAAAATCATAACCGAGCGGCCACAAGGCGAAGGCTTGAGTGGCTCGGTATATGCTGGTTCGCGGCGTTCGAGAGTGTGGTCTGCCGAGGAATATGCATCGCTGAACTACCGCAACGACGTTTGGGATATCTTCGGCTCAGCATATTATATACAGGATCGCGAGCACATTGGTTTAGAGTCTCACCAACAATTGATGATGGCGGGCACTTCACATAACGTCACTTATGACGGTGAAGAGAAAATCAAGTCCGACCGTCTGGCTACAGTTGCAGGAATTAACTACAACCCCAATCCCAACCATTCGGCAGGTATGCAATATGTATACAACAACTCCCAATGGAGAGATGATATGTTCAACCATATTCTCTATACGGTAGATGGGCATACCGAGACAATGGGACAATCCTCACATTTTGATAAGCCGAGCAAGAGCCATAATATGAATGCCTATTACAGTGGTATGTGGCACGAGAGATTTGCATTCAATTTCAATGCCGACTGGGCTGCAGGAAACGAAACGGATGGGATGAACTCGTTCTTTGCGGACAATTATGCCGAAGATATAAACACACTCGGAACACGTCGCTATGACCTTTATGCCGTCAAAGGAGTATTTACGTACACCAACAACCAATGGCTGACATTGGATGCTGGCACAGAATATTCATACACAGATGTTGCACAGACCTACAACATTGATGATAAAGAACTCGGGATAGACAACTCAAACGATATGACCAAGCAGAACCGTTGGGCAATGTTCGTTTCTGCCAAAGCACGAGCCGGGAAATGGGGATTTGGTGCAGGGCTACGCTACGAAAACATTGATTTTGCCTACTATCAGAATCAGATATACAACAAGCAGCAGTCCAAAGTATATAGCGAGCTGTTTCCTAACGTACAGGCAAGTTATTCAAACAATGATTTCAATGCTGTTTTGGGCTATGAGCGCAAAATCAAGTATCCCTCATATTGGCAACTCCGGAGCAACATCCAGTATAGCTCGCCATTCATCTACGAGAGCGGGAACCCGCTGCTGCAACCTCAGATACAGAACAGCCTTACAGGGATGCTGGCTTATAAGGACATCAAAGTCGTGCTGGGACATAACATATACCAGGGTTATATAACCCAGCTGGCCCATCTGTATGATGACGAACCTGTCGTACTCCTCCATACGGCAAATGTGGAGAATGTGAAAAGCAGCTTCTTCACCGTTGGATATACACCTACCATCGGTATATGGAGACCAAACCTTGAGGCAGGCGGACAATTCCAGTCATTTACTTTAGGCGATGGGAAGAACTATGACAAACCCATATTCAACACACGCTGGAACAACTACTTCTCACTTCCCAAGGATTGGATGATTAGACTGGATGCACGTTGGCAGTCAGCAGGAAACGTAGGTGTCCGCCTGATTGGTTCTTCGTGGAAAATGAATGCGGGTGTCACCAAGCGGTTGCTCGACCGCAAACTGTCGCTCTCATTGACTCTAAACAATATTTTCAATACAGAAAAGAGCCGGTGGCTCATCCAGGACGATTGTCTTACCTTTGACTATGACCGATACAGTGACTCGCGCTACGTGGAATTGACCGTCAGCTACGACTTCAACACAACCCGAAGCAAGTACAAGGGTACAGGTGCCGGCCAGAGCGAGAAGCAACGCTTGTAACCATACAATAGCACTTTTATAAATTTTTTTCCCTGCAATGGAGGATGCCTGTGACGGGTGTCCTCCATTGCACATTACGACAATGTTTGCACGAAAAAAAGTGCACATCACACAGAAAAATGCACGAAAAAAAGTGCATTTCTTTTGTTTTTATAGAGAAAACAGTATCTTTGTAGCCAGAAACAATAGTATATATCATCTTACATCCTATCGTCATGAATGCCCTACAAGAAGAAATGAAACGCCAGCTGAGCAACCTGAATCCCAAGATGATTCGACGCTATCTGCACGATATAATAGATTGGGACGCACGCCTAATAAGTATTTTGGGGGCGCGAGGTGTGGGAAAGACCACATTGCTCTTACAGCATATCCAAGAGACCGACGATGTAGAACATTCGCTATTCGTATTTGCCGACAACATCTACTTCACCACACATACCCTCCTCGACCTTGCGGGAGCATTCTACCGCAATGGAGGCAAATACCTATACATTGATGAGATTCATAAGTATCCCAATTGGTCTACAGAGATAAAGAATATCTACGACAGCTATCCTACACTGAAGGTAGTATATACAGGCTCTTCCATCCTTGACTTGGAGAAGGGCGGTGCCGACCTTTCTCGTCGCAAGCTACAATACCACATGTACGGCCTCAGTTTCCGTGAGTTTGTAGAATTGAAATATGGTCAGCAAATCAGAGTACACTCCTTGCAGGATCTGATTACGGGGCATATTGACTGGCCTTATCAATCATTACAACCACTCCCCGCCTTTGCAGAGTACCTACGCTACGGGTATTACCCCTACTTCACTGACGGCCATTTAGAAAACCACCTCTATGGCTCCGTATTACAGACATTAGAGGTAGACATCCCCACCTTTGCACAAATGAATGTAGGCACCATACGCAAGTTGAAGACCCTACTTGGCATCATTGCAGCCAGTGTGCCATTCAAGCCCAACATGCAAGGTATAGCCCGCGATTTGGGCATGAGCCGAAACGACATTTCCGACCTCTTCTACTACCTGGAAAAGGCTGGCATGATAGCCCAACTGCGGCAATCTACGGTGGGTATAGCCTTACTCGGCAAGGTAAACAAGATATACCTCAACAATACCAATCTGATGTATCTCCTCGCATCCGACAAGATAGAGATTGGTAATGTACGCGAGACATTCTTCCTTTCGGCTACTCAAGCGACCGAGCACGTTCTTGCCTCTACCATCAGCGACTTTCAGATTGGTGAATACACCTTCGAAGTAGGTGGAAAGAAAAAAGGGAAGAAACAATTGGCCGAGGCCGCTCGCGGCATTGTCGTACGCGACGATATCGAATATTACTCCCCCGACATCGTGCCATTATTTGCTTTTGGGCTGCTGTATTGATTGGCAAATGTGTTTTTTTGATTTATTTTCGCATCGAAAAACATCGCTTATCAGAGCCGTCCGTTAATTTTATCGGACGGCTCTGATTTTTGTAACGGACGGCTCCGGCAGATTTATTGCAAGGCTCTGATTTCGCAGGCAAGAAGCTGTATAGCGGAAAATCGCACATGCCTTTCCTGAAAAAGGGCTGTCCCTTTTCTGAAAAAGGCATATGCCTTTTTTCAGAAACGCACCTGCGTTTTCTCACGAAGGCACGTCCGTTTTTTCTTGCAGGTGCTCTAATTTTGTCTTACAGGCTCTTCCCGGGATTTACAGGCCTGCACCAATTCTGTTACAAGTCTGTACCAAATCCGTTACATGCATGTACTGCGAGCGATGCGTGCCACCCCCCTTGGCAACCCCCTGGCAGAAAAAGCTGAAAATTGAAGATCAAAAAAAATGAAAATACAGCTCTTCTCAACTGATATTCAGCATAATCCATTATTCTTAGGGGCGAAATCCGATGAGGCTGAGGCCCCAAATCCCCCTATATAGGAATTTTCATTTTTGGCCTGGCAGTGGCAGATGCGTATGGATTATCGTACGGGAAAACACGCACGGGGCGTACAATACTGCATATCGGTTTGCCATTGCCAGGCCAAAAATGAAAATTCTATATACAGCACTTTTTAGTGGTATTTATAGTGACATTTCCGCTGGGGCGAAATGCAATACACTCTATATCAATAGATAAAGTTTCCATCCTACATATCGCAAACCGCAAACCAAACTTTTCCTGCCAAGGGGCCTTGGCAGGATTCTTCAAGAATTGTGATGTAAGCTAACCGCTATTGCGGAAACAGTTTTACTCCTCAACGAGCCAATAAAATAAACCCGCCAGCAGTTCTACGAGATGCTGACGGGTTCTGTTACCACTGGTTTGGTGCAAACTCCTATTTCTTGAGATAATAGCCTCCAGTTTTATCAGAGCCTCTGTATTCAATAAGGTTTTGCTCCACCAACTGTTTGAGATATCTTGTAAGGGTTGCCTTACTTTTTCCTATATGAGTTATTATAGCTGGTTTCTTTATTCCTGGATTGTTCTTAATAAATTCAAGAATGTCTTTTAACACATCATTTACAGGCTCATTTACAGGCTCATTTACAGGCTCATCACCTTTTCTATGTGGAGTAATCGAGTTCTTGAATCGGATTACAAGTGTCACTATTTTGTGCCCCACCTTGAATTCCGGGGTTGGCAAACCATATTTTTCGCACTCATCGAATATATTGGCAATGCCTCGCCCCCAAGCTTCCATCAAACTACTTTTGAAGAACACATCCGCAATCTTAGGATTGACCGGTGATGAATGGGGATTGTCTATAAAATCCTTGTATGTGCTTCCGAGAGGGAAATCACCGGGATTCTGAAACTCAACTCTATCGTCAAAGATAGCGATGCTTGGCGTCAGGTTATATGCATCCCAATCTCGATGGATAATGGTGTTTAGGGTGGCTTCTCTGACCACCTTAAAGGGAACGGTCAGCGTTTCCACTCTTTCAACTTCATCCATTCTTGCTGCAAGGAACATATGTTTCTGGCAGAAGTTAATGATGGCATCATATTGTTCGAACAGGTTGCCATAGCAAACTGTATGGTCGCGGAACTCCGACATCGTTGTACCCTCGAAACGTCCCAACCTCACCTTGCATTGATTATGGTATTTATCTGGCGTCTTTGCAAACAGAACACAAGCCGCATTAAGCACATCCTTGTCGCTATCCATCAGGTTGAAATGGGTAAGCAATGCTGATGTCTCTTGAAGAGCAAGAGCTGAGCCGGGAATACGTCCTTTGTTGACACCCATCTGAACTACCGTATATAGACGGTCTCTATCGATTTCGTCCAACGGTATCGGACATTTGAGTTTCTCCCAACTGAACATACCAGGATTGCTGCGACGGATTCTTGCCTCAAACATTTCTCTCGGCATTATTGCCGTCGTATTCTCTACCTTGTAGTAGGGGCGTGCATCGAATGTATAAGGAGCTTGCGTTGGTGCTGGCGGATTGAAATACATCGCAATGACATAAAATCCTTCTTTTTCGGGGATTTCGATGTATTGCACAGGTACGTCAATAGCAGGTTCAAACTTTCTCAAAGCATTTGCTATTTCCTGCTTTGTGGGGTCTGTGACGTTCTGACCAACAATCTTCAATTTGGGTGCAAGGCAAACAGATATACTTCTATTGCTAACACAGAGCATCGGGACTATGGTAGAACGTGAGCACATACTCAAAACAGTATGGGGCGATGACAGCAATGCCAACTCCCTTGCCTTGAATGTACAGATTACATACCTGAGGAGAATACTTGAAAATGACAAGAGTATTTCTATTATATCATTGAAAAAGAAGGGGTATATATTACAGCTAAGGTAAGTAAAGCATACTTTTACTCCTCTACGAATCTCAATCTGGGATATTCCCATCCACTTCTCTGCACACTATAATTATAGATGGTGTGCTCTATAAATTATTATAGTCTGTATAAAATGCCCTTTCCATATACGACCAATTGTATATTTTCCTTAAAAATTCGATTAAAAGCACAAAAAACACTGAGTCTATTTGGAGGCAAAACAAAGTATTAATACTTTTGTAGTGTACAAGTTGTTTAATACATAAAGGATAGTATTATGAAGGACGAAAATTTAGTGATAGAGGAACTGTTGAATGCGTGGGAGGAGACCTACAAAAAGGGACAACTGACCCTTTGGGTATTCCTCGCATTGAAGGAAAGTAACAAGTGTGTGGAGGACATCAAAGAGTTTGTAGAACGGATGTCCGAAGGTGCGATGTCGTGCGAAGAGCAGAGCCTGTATAGAAATCTGCGTAAGTTCCAGCACCTGGAGATTGTGGCCTACGAAAGCAGGAAGGTGAGTAAAGGGCCAGACAGGAAATACTATTATCTGACTGAAACGGGTGAGAGGCTTTTCAAGCGTTTTGTAGAACGGAATATCTTGATATTTACAAAGGAATCTATTATTAATCTTTTAAATCATTAATCTATGAAAGCATTATCATTGAGATTAGGACAATTTGCCGTTTGTGCATTGTTTGTAACCATTATGTTCCGCTATGCGCTGAACCTATGTATCGGGAAGGAAAGTATGTTGGCTGCTGTGTCGTGTTCGGTCGTATACTTCTTTCTGATGTACTATATAGGCTACCACTTTGGCGAGAAGGATGCCGTGGAAAATGAGTTCCACGATATCGGACTCAGATTTCATTTGGTGACCTATATCGTCTGTATGTGTGTCACCCTCGGAGCGCATTACATCGGTTGGTATACCGAGCCTCTTAAGGCGATGGCCATTACTGCTGTTTCGTGGGGAATTGGTCTGTTGGTTCATTTCATATTCTTCCTTATAGCACGTAAGAGCACGATAAAGGGATATGCCCGAGAGGAGATTTTCCAGTAGCACTACACATTAACCGTAATGACGGCCACTCTAAAGGTGGTCGCCATTACGTTCACTTCAGCAGAGATTTATCACATCACTCGGCAGTAGCGTATTGCCTACATCGAAAGGGCCTCTCTCAAACGTGCGGTTTCATCTATTCTATCGACAAATTTCATATCCTAAAATTATTATGCACTGCAAACATAATGTTTTTGGAGCATAATTACAAGAGATATACCATACAAAATAATCTATTTCGTGAAAAATCCGTATTTTTGCATTCCCGACCATACCCGATTGACCGTGTCGGTTGTATTATATATAAAGAATGGCTAAGCTGACGATATTTCGCAAACATAAAGTCCCGGACGAGGAGCAGCGTTTCCACACGTTGTTTGTGGAGATGTACCCCAAACTGGTACGCTATGCCGCTGCGTTGATGACCGATGAAGATGAAGCGAGGGACATTGTGAGCGACGTGTTTGAGCAGGCCTGGAAACGGTATGATACGCTGAATGGACAGACCGACTCGGCGTGGTTCTACACTGCAGTGCGCAATGCCTGCCTCAACCGTCTGAAGCATCTGCAGGTGGAGCACGAGCACATAGAAGCCGTAATAGAAGCCACACGTGCCGATATGGCCGATGGCTACCGCCACCACGAAGCCCTATTGCGCCGTGCTGAGGAGATTGCCAACAATCTGCCCGAACCTACACGCAGCATACTGCGCCTATGTTATTGGGACAAGCAGACCTACCGCCAGGTGGCCAATCACTTCGGTATCAGTCCCGACACGGTGAAGAAGCACATCAGTAAAGCACTGCGTATCTTACGCGAAATGATGAGAGAAATGATTTAGTTTTCAGCAATAGTACAGATGTTATCCCACGATTATATTTTAGTCTCACACAGATCTCACGAATCTCACAGAAGGGCACTTGTTTCACTCGTGCCTACCTTCGGACTGCAAACACTCGGCGAAGCCGACAAGCGCGGGCGAAGCGACGCGCCATTTCGTGAGATTCGTGTGATCTGTGTGAAGAAAATCAAGCAACAGAGATTTGCCATATTATTCCCTTAATATATTATTCCCTAAAAAGTAGACCGTATGAAATCTCCAGAATCAGGCACCAATGACCACCGTCTCGAAGCACTCCTGCGCGAAGCTCTTGCCCAAGAGCCTACAGCTGCAGAGACCGAGCAGGCGTGGCAAGCCCTTGCCGCCCGACACCATAAGCCGCGCACCCGCCGCACCCTATATATAGCCACGGCATCCGTGGCGGCCGTCCTAGCTATTGTATTCCTACTGCGTGCCACACTGCCCAGCCCTGCAGTCGGTGGCATACAGGTGTTTGCCTCGCTCGATGCCCCAAGCTCGATATCCTTCACCGAAAAGGATGGGCGCACCACGGCCATCACTCCGGCAGGTACCACGGCTACCATCCTGCTCAGCGACAGCACCGAGGTGTTGCTTGGTGCCAATAGCCGTTTGGAATATCCCACTCGTTTTGCCGAGGGAAGTCGCGAAGTCGCCCTCTCAGGCGAAGCCCGCTTCAATGTCACCAAGCACGAAGGAGTCCCCTTCATTGTCCGTACCCAAGAGTTGCAGACCCAAGTCTTCGGCACGGTATTTGATGTGCGGGCCTATCCGCAGGGAACGCCCGATGTAGCGCTCTATGAGGGCAGTATAGGTGTCACCTATCGTGGCGAAGAGCATCTGATGAAGCCTGGTGAGCAGGCATTTGTAGATGCCGACGGAGCGCTGCAGCTCACCGCCACGTCGGCCCATCGCAGCAGCTGGGCCGAAGGGTTCTTCACCTACGACAATCAAGACCTGCGCACCGTGATGCAGGAGATAGGCGCGTGGTACAACCTCACCGTTACCTTCCGTTCGCCCCAATTGCTCGACGAGCGCATCCACTTCCGCTTCGGTCGCCAGTGCACTGTCGATGTTATCCTGCAGGTGCTGAATGATATGGGCATAGCCGAGTTTGTTAGGAGTGAAGAGGGGATTGTGGTGCAATAAAAGAAGCTTGGTTTTTCAACAACAAGCGGTAAGCGAATTTAGTCACTTACCGCTTGTCTTTTTTCCAGTCTTATATTCCTATCTTCGCAAAGTCTCAATCTGGCTGAGCACTTCATCCAGGCGTTTCTTGTTGACCCGTTGCTGTGTGATGCCAAGGGCGAAGGCTGCACCCAATGAGAAGACGGTGACGGCAATGACGGTGAGGTTCCATGTGAAGTCGCTGGCGATGAGGATGGTCCATACTATCAGTGCGAGGAGCGGGATGAAGAGGATGCGGTTGGCCACGGAGCGGGATTGCTTGTGTCGGGCTACGTGCTCTGTGGCCTCGGTCATACTCATCGAGGGCAGATTGGCAATATCGAGGGCCTTGTAGGAACGGCGATTGAGGATAACTTCCAGGATGCCTGTAGCGATTATCAGCAGGCAGAAGCCCCAGTACTGGAAACCCTTGTCAAAGAACTGTGTGAGGAACACCACGCTGCTGATTGGAGCGGCAATCGCCGAGGTGCGGAAACGATTCTGATACCACAGCTCTATGCGTGAGAGCTTGCGTGACATCGACTCGCGCAGGATATCTTCATTGATGATGCGCTGCTTGTCCAGTTTCTCGTTTATCAGGTTGAATTGCTCTCTGAGTCCTTGCAATTCGGTAAGGTCCATTGTTTGTTGTGTCATAATCTTCTAATCTTTACTTGTTAGACATTTGTTTAAGCTGCTCCTTTATGCGGAACAGTCGGGTAGTAACGCTCGACAGACTGATGCCCACCACGTTGGCTATGTCCTGATAGCTCATATTCTCCAGCCAAAGGAGGATGATGGCTCTATCGAAGACATTGAGGCGGTTGATTCTGTCGTACAACATCTGAATCTGTTTACTGTGTGTGTCGTCATCGTTGTACAAGTCGATGTCGACCGAAAGGGGAACAGTCTGTACACTACTCTTCTTCTTTCGTTCCAGGTTGCTGCAGGTGTTGAGGCTCACGCGCCATATCCACGTCTTCATACTGCTCTCGCCACGGAAGTCCTTGAATCCCTTCCAGAGGTTTATCAGTATCTCTTGAAACAGGTCGTTCACCTCCTCCTTGTCGTCAGAGAAGAAATAGCAGACGGTATATATCGTCTTGCGGTACTCTCTAACCATTTCAGTAAATTGTCTTTCAATGTTGTCCATCAGTTGTCTTTTTGTCGTTCTACTCTCTTAGACACACAATCGGCGGATTCCTTTCAGAAATTCGAAAGTTTTTTCAAATATATTTACTTTATCCGCTGCAAAAATAATCGAAATACTATGATTGGAGGAATGAAACCTCATAATAGTAAAACTTTTTCCCCTTTTTTGATTTACTTTTGCCTCTGTTTTGCGTCCTCATAGTAGAGACAATGATTATGGAGAAGGACAGATTTGATATATTGTCGAGGAACATCAGGGGTAAGTTGGTAGCGCTGGCGCGGAACTTTCCGCTACCTTCAGGAGTGGAGCCCGACGATGTGGCGCAGGAGGCAATGATTGCGCTTTGGGAACTGACGGAGCAAGGCTATCCGATGAAAGATGCCGAGGCTATGGCCGTAAGGCTGACGAAAAATATCTGCGTGGGGCACTATCGCAAGGCCCGTCTGGAGCTGCAGGCACTGACACACGACAACTACCTTGGCGGCACCGAAGCTACCGTGCTGACCGACCATGAGGACCTGAAGCGCATACAGGAGAGCATCTATGGCTCGCTCACCACTACACAGCGGGAGTATCTCCACTTGAGAAACGATGAGGGGCTCTCGCTCGACGAGATAGCCACACTCACAGGCAAGCCCAAGACAAGCATCAAGTCTACCCTGTCGAAAGCAAGAAAACAGATGTTGGAACTAATACAAGGTCAGTTATGATGGATATAAAGGATAAAGATACGCGCATGGCGCTTGTAGCCAGGTACCTCGAAGCGGAAACGACGGTGGCCGAGGAGGCTCTGCTTGCTGCATACTACGCTGCGAACGAGGCCGAGGAGGATGAGCGTGCCATAGCCCAGATGATACGGATGGAGCACGCCAACGAGGCGCTGCTCTCCAAGGAAGGAGTCGAGGAGTTTGACCGCATAGTGAGCCAAACGAACCCCAAGCAGCCCAAGCCTCACATCCGCCGTATGGCATGGATAGGCGGTGTCGCAGCTGCCATAGCCCTGCTGCTTGTGCTCAACGTGGCGCTACCACGCAAGGCGGCACCGGCCGAAGCATTCACTGCCGTAGAGATTGCCGGATACGTGCAGCAACTGATGAATGTGGAGGATGTAGAGGCGGTGACGGCATCGCCCGTCAAAGAGTGCGTGCTCGTGACTGCCACACTGGCCGACGGCACCACCAAGATGTATGTCATGAGCAAAGATGCGGAAGAAGGAAGTACTTCAATGTTAGCAATAAATTAAAACCCACTAAACAATCAAAATTATGAAATCAATCTTATTGACAGCACTCTGTGCTGTAGCCATCGGCACCCAAGCGAAAGTGGCAAACGACACTATCGACAAGTACATCATCGACAAACAACCGGTAGAGCGCTTCGACGGCTCGCAACTCGAAGGTAAATGCATATCAAAGTATATGATTGCCTACAAGCAGGGCAAAGGCGTGGTGGAGAGGCATCACGTGATATATACGGGCGATGAGGCAGAGAAAACACTAAGAAACAGCAATGGCCCTGTAGTATCTATGGCTACAAACCCTCTTCTCATCGTAGACGGAAAGGAAACATCGCCCGAAGATTTTGCGAAGCTTAATTCACAGACCATTGATCATATCGATGTGCTCAAAGCGGGTTCTAAAGCCGCTGAAGAGGTGTATGGTGAGAAAGGAAAGGATGGAGTGATTATAGTAACAACAAAATCCTCAAATCCTAATGTTGCAACAGATGGAGAAGTCGATTTTTTAGTTTACAAGCCTCTCATCATCGTAGACGGAAAGGAAACATCGCCCGAAGATTTTGCTAAACTTAAACCTAAATCATCTGCTGAATATGCCGAGAAGTTCGCAAGTATGGAAATTTTCAAACCTGGTTCTAAAGAGGCTAAATCATATGGCGAGAAAGGCAAGAATGGAGTGGTTATCGTAAAAACCAAAAGCAAGAAATAATATGTATTCCCATTGGGAGAGCTATCCTACGCAATAAGGCGACATTATCAATAAATTCTTCATGGTGCAATGTCTATAAGAGGGTGCGTCACCTGACGCACCCTCTACTTGTCTTCTGGAATAATTAACCGAGCATATTCTTCGCCAAAGCCTCCATAGCAGGGATGTCAGTTGGCTTCATAGCCGAGCGTATGGTGACCATTGGCTCCACGAGATCGATATCCTTCATCGTTGCAAGCATCTCCTTCATCACACGCCCTGCGCAGGGTGCCCACGAACCGTTCTCGATGAGGCCTACACGGCGGTTCCTGTAGGTCTTGGCCTGCAGGAGATGCAGGAAGTTGTACATAGGTGTAAACAGCCCGCCGTCATACGAGGAGGCAGCAAGCAGCAGACGCTTCATACGGAACGCCTCGGCCAAAGCAGCCGCTACATCGGTGCGGCAGAGGTCTATCGTCAGCACCTCGGTGGCTCCCTTCTCACGCAGAAGGTCGGCCATGCGATGTGCCGTTGCGGCGGTGCCACCATGGATAGAGGCATAGGCGATGAGTACGCCATCGCTCTCGGCCTCGTAGCGGCTCCACTGGTCGTACAGACCGATGTAGCGGCCAAGGTCCTCTGTCAGCACAGGGCCGTGGAGCGGACATATCGTGGCAATATCAAGCGTAGCAGCCTTCTTGAGTAGTGTCTGCACGGGCTGCCCATACTTGCCACATATATTATAATAGTAGCGTCGAGCCTCATCGGGCCATGCGCGGAGGTCGGCAAGGTCGCCATTAAGTGCGCCGAAAGTGCCGAAGGCATCGGCCGAGAAGAGCACGCGCTCGGTCTGCTCGTACGTCACCATCACCTCGGGCCAGTGCACCATAGGAGCCATCACAAACTGCAGCGTATGGCGGCCCAGCGGGAGTGTGTCGCCCTCCTTCACAGTCACAGTGCGACCGGTGAAATCGATATGCGGGAAGAACTGCGGCAGCATCTGCACCGCCCTGGCCGAAGCCACCAACTGCAACTGTGGCCAGCGCTCTACCGCTGCTGCGATGCTGCCCCCGTGATCGGGTTCCATGTGCTGCACCACGAGGTAGTGGGGCGTGCGTCCGTCAAGCGCTTCGCTCAAGTGTGCAAGCCACTCGTCACACTTGCGGCCATCCACGGCATCCATAATCGCAATCTTCTTGTCCTCGATGAGGTACGAGTTGTAGGTGACGCCCTCGGGCACGACGTATTGGCTCTCGAAGAGGTCCAAGTCGGTATCGTCTACACCGACATATCTGATATTGTCAGTAATTCTCATTGTTTCTTTAGGTTATTATTCTGATGGCAAAGATACTACTTTTTTGCAACTACTATAACATCCTCAGCCATAATAAAAATTAAAAGAGAAGGAGTAGCTGCGCTACTCCTCTACAATCTCGAAGTCCTCTTTCGTCACTCCGCATACGGGGCAAGCCCAATCGTCGGGGATGTCTTCAAAACGCGTACCGGGCGCAATGCCACTGTCGGGGTCTCCTACCGTAGGGTCGTATACCCAATCACATACTGTGCAATAATATTTCTTTTCCATATTTTTCCGTGTTTTAGTTTCTTTTTGACGTTGCAAAGGTAGCGCAAGTTTCCTTTACAGCCAACAGACAGAAACTATGTGGGGATAGAACGAAGCTATAGGACATCTGTTCTCGGAGAAGGTGCTGCAACGAAACAATCTACAAGACTTGCGAAGTACGCCTTCGTCTATTCTTCGCAGACCATATAGGCTGCTTCTTGAGGGTAGAGAGACAATAAGAAAAGAGAGATGCCAAAATATAGTTTCGTTTTTGACACCTCTCACATTTATAGACTGTGAACCGTAGTTTACTTCACTATCACTTTGCCGTTATCTACTACCTGCCCCTTTTGCTGAAGGGTAAAGTTGTACATTCCGCTACGGAGCATTGAGGCAGAGATCTGTACGGAATTCTCGCCTGCAGGGATGTCGCGACGCTCTACCAATTGGCCGTTTACGCCTGTTACTACCAGTTCGCGTGCCACGTTGCTGCTCTCCTCGTTCAATGTAATGGTAATCTGTGCATCGCGGTCAGCAATGGTGGGAGTGATGTTCATTGCAGCACGTGTCTCGCGCACGAAGTTGACGCTATTGGTTTCTTTGCAGATTTCATACCAACGGTATGTAGGACGATGAATGCCTTCATTATCAGCATAACCACCACTTATAACAAGATAAGTTTTATCTTCAATTCGATTAATCTGATGATATTGTGCAGTACCAACCATAAAAAATTTATTCTCCCCTGCAGCTAAGGTATGCAACACCTCGCCAGGTTCATTAACAATATTCAAAGCACTAACAAAATAATCTTTATATACAGTGCGACACGATACACCGAGTTTGTTTGCCATTGAGACCATTAAGTCGACCGAGATAATGATGTTTCATAAAGACGATTTGCTAAAATATGTGGAGTTATTCCCAATATTTAAGGAGACTATAATTAAGTTTCTTCTCGAAAAGATGACAAAATATGTATATCTGTTCCTGTCTATGCAAACACAG
>CAZMZC010000010.1:0-65374 GCA_964570685.1 uncultured Bacteroidaceae bacterium
AAAGAGGCTTGAAGATGCCTCGGAAAGTGAACGGGTATGGAGCGGAATATGCAACTATTTGTAAGTTATAATCTCAAATCTACGAAAATAGAATTCTTCCAAGTCTTATAACTTTGCGTCATAACAACGGCGCAAAGTTTTTTTGTATGTACACCCCGTTGTGTAGACAGGATTATGTAGGTTTAACTAGATATCAACAGTATATATGGCTGACAGAAAGTTTATAGAGTCATTAAACATTGAAGACAATGTCTTTGAGCTGAAGAAGAATAGTACCATTAGTTACCTGGTGCAATACTTTGCTCCATATACAGGGGCTGGGGAATATGAAATTCCTGCTGGTACAAAGTTTTGCATGTATGGACCTATGAGAGATGATGCGATGTATATGGGTATTGTGGGTGATGTTGATAGCAATCTCTTTGAAGCTTTGAAAGAAAAAGAGAAGAAGACAATCCCGCAATTGAGCACAAGGATAACTGGATTCTCTTTCTATATCACCGAGGAACAAATGGAAGAATTACCCTTGAATTTCATTTCAGGAAGTAGAGAAAGATGCTTGGAGATATTTGAATTGATACGTCAGAACGACAGAGAGTTTGTAACAAAGTTTTTGAATGATAATATATGATGATAGTGTGATTGTCTAAAAAATATGAAAATCATCCATTTAAAATAATAAACATGAATACAAAATCTACAAGAAAACTGCTTACTGGTTTTGAGCCTTTGGATAGTATTATCGGCGGATTTCATTATGGCAACCTGATAACACTGGCAGGAAGGCCATGTATGCGTACTGATTATTTCGTTTATACGCTGATGCGGTACTGGCTAAGTACAGAAGAGAATGGAGAGGACTTTGTGTTTTTCTCTTTGAAAAACAAAGAAGAATTTGTCATTCGTCGTATGGGTATACAGTTGACGGAAGATAAGCAAGCTCCTTTGAGATGGACGGCAGAGTACCACATGCGTGGGATAGACCTATCGCTCCTGTGCGACAAGATACGTGAATACGCGTGGAAAGAGCAGAAGAGAGTGTTTGTGATAGATAACTTCAACTTTATTGATAAAGGTGAAATCCGTGACCTGCGGCATGAGAGGCATATAATAGCGAGGGAACTGAGTAGGCTAGCTCACGAACTGGATGTCATCATCATTGTGGATGCTATGCTGTTCTCATATTATATAGAGGAGCGTGAAGGATTTGAAAGCAAGTATCCTAACTTAGGCGACCTTGGTTATCAAGGGCTTTCAGGCGACTTGGATGTTTATAGTGATATGGTGCTCGGATTTTGGGTACCAGAGAAATACCATATCTATCAAAATGAGAGGGGCGAGGACTTGCGTGGAATATTGGAAATTGAGGTACTGAAGAATGTGAACGATGACTATAGTGAGGGACGTAGGATCTCTTTGTATATGAATGGAGATACACTATGTACAAGAGGATCCGATAAAGCGTCAAGATTTGAATCCTTTTAATTCTAAAGCTACAGGGCCTTTTTAAGGCCGAAGCCTGACGCTGCAAACCGATGATTCGGGATTTACCAAGGAAAGGATTCTTGAAATAGTGAGGGAGCATCCTGAAATCAAAGCATAGTAGACACTCAAATCTTTGCCGTATTTCCACCCAATCCCCAAGGCGAGTGAAAAAAACGCAGCCATGAGCGATTGGAAATTCCAGTTTACACCGCCATTTGACAGCTTTTACACCGCCACAAAGGTTTTTACACCGCCACGTAACCTCCTTTTTTGGCTACACCTTGGAATACTATCTGTTGTTTCTCGGTCAATATCTTCAGGTAGCGCTGCGTAGTTCTAAGGCTACGCCCCAAGCGTTCGGCCAGTGTGGGAGCATTCAAGCCCGGGTGTCGGGTGATGGTTTGCAATAGCAAAGCTTCGAAAGGTATGGCTTCGGGCACAGGTTGGGTTTCACGGAACAGGCGCAATATGTCCATCTGTGTCATAATGATGCGGTCAATAATAAAGTCTATAAATACCTGTTCGTCGGTGTGTGCTCTCTCTAATGCAGCGATGTACTCAGAGCGTGTGATGGCGGGAATAATGGCAATATTGTACTCGTTTCGCATCAAGGACAGGTTCATCAGCAGTCGTGCCATACGACCGTTCCCATCGACAAAGGGGTGGATGAATACAAATCGCTTGTGCAGCTCGGCTGCAAGGATGACTGGGTGTAGCTTGCCTTCGTTGTTGTTGTACCACTGTAGTAGCTGCTGCATCCGTTTACCAATTTCGGCTACAGGAGCTACGGCATATCGGCTTCCACTGATAAACACTGGTACTTGGCGATATTTGCCTGCTCGCTGAGGGTCTATTTGTTGATAGAACAATTGATGCAGATGACAGATAATATCTTCTGTGAGTGGCGCCTGATAGCTCAAGTCGTAAAGATAATCATATGCTTGGGCATGTCCTACAGCTTCATATACATCGCGCAGGGGCTTGCCTTCAATGGTTAGTCCATCCTCGATTATCACTTTGGTCTCTGACTCGGTAAGGCTATTGCCTTCCAATGCGTTACTCGTATAGGTCAATCCTACACGATAATATTCACGCAAAGACTTTAACGTATCATCGGACAAAGGCCGATATGCCCATAGCTGTTGCTGACATTTATCGCATTGCGACAATTTGTTTTGTAATTCTATGGACAGTCTCATTTCTGTGGCGATTTGTCAATCTTCAAAAAATCGCCATAAAGGTACTGAAGTTTTGTGAGAATAGCAAATTTCTCTCTCTTCTGTTTCTCTTCTTTCCGCCCAATCCCCAAGGCAATCGAAAAGAACGCAGCCACGGAGCATTAGAGAAATTCAGAAAGTAAGGACAGAGCGGGGTAGTGGCACACTTTGTCCCGCGAGTTGTAAAGTCTATACTTCCGATCTTTGCACCGTGTAAGCAAAGCGTTGATTTTTCCTTACAATATGCTATAAAATTTTTGTACGGGATTTCCTTGCGTTTCGGTTCGTAAAGTCTCCTTACCCTTCCGCCGTCACGGCGAATATACCCAATAGCGTAGCCCTCGGCTACTCCGAGAATCCACTGTGTAGAGTATCAGGGTCTGTGCCCCGAGATAATTGTAGGGATATTGAGTCCAGACCTCATAGACGTAGAATTGACCCTCTTTCTTGATGTGCACACCGCTATGATGCATAAGAGAATCAGCACCAATTCACAAATCAACTCCACAAAGTCTTCAAGAAATAGACGTAGGCGTATCTTGAAGGCTTTGTGGAGTTTGCTTATACAGAGTTGAGGACTTATCCCAAAGGTTATATACCGCTTCATCCTTGCCATATCTCCGCCCAATCCCCAAGACAAGTGAAAAGAACGCAGCCACGGACGATTAGGAAAATTCGGTTTTGATAAGACCTTTGATAAAAGGAAAGTGAACTTTTCGTGATTTATGTCAGCCTTTATGAGACGGTAGTTTTGTTTAGTTACTCTACAAACAAGTCATCAAGAATAACTTCACTTTGTACGGTTCCGCTATACATATTCTTTTTAAGTCCGTAGGTGGTTACGAATGTCTGATGTATTGCTTTGCGTGTTTTGGTCGCAGAACGGAAAATCTCAGCACGCTCTCGCAAACGTTCATCATACTGCTTGGTGATTTCAAACTCACCTTGTGAGAACTTCATTTCACATAGGTTGATAGTCTGGTCTCTGCGGTCAATGAGCAGGTCAATTTGTGCTCCATCACCTTTCCATCCGCATATATCACTTTGTACACCATTAATTCCTAATTTCTGCTTAATCTGTCGAATATGATGCAGGCTTAATTGCTCAAACGAATAACCACTCCATGCTCTGCGAGATGGAGAGTCAATCATGTTTTGCCAATGGTTCTCATCCTGACCGCGATATCCTTTTACATAGCGGAGGTGAAACAAAGTGAACAAGTCGGTTAATTGATATATAGTGCCTCGCTCTGTCTTGCCAAATGCTGTATATTGACGGATAAAGTCGCAATCGCAGAGATTACGCAGTGCTTTTGTCAAGGCTCCACCATCTTCTATTTTAGTGGAAGCCATAATCTCAGTACGTGTCAGTCCTGATGCCTTGTTTGCCAACACCTCAATAATCTGTTTGTGTAATGAGGCCTCGTTGAATAACGAACGGAACAGGAAGTTATACTCTCGTGAAAGTGATGCGTTCTGCACAAAGAATAGATTATCTACATTTTGTGTCAGGCTCTTGTCTCGTTCAAGCATTTGAAGGTAAAGAGGTGTGCCGCCAAATATCATATAACATTCTGCTATCTGGTAGCGGTTCCAATTTATTCCTCGTGATATGAGGTACTGCTCTGTTTCATAAAGCGAGAATGGGGCGAGGTAGATGCTGCGAGTGGTTCTGTTATACAGTCCACCTTTATCTGAAAGTACATTCTCACGCATCCAAGTGGTAGCACTACCGCAGACGATAAGTTTCAAGCGATTGTTGGTTGCACCCCAAGAGTTCCAAAAATATTCAAATGCTTTAATGAATCGGCTCTTTTGAGTGTCCATCCAAGGTAATTCATCAAGAAATACGATAATGGGACTATCTCCACCAATTGATTCAAGATATTCGCGCAACTGGGCAAACGCATCAAACCAATCTTTGGCAACTTTCCATTTACGGCCGGAATAGTGGTCTAACTGACGAGTGAATTCTCCAAGTTGCTCTTTCTTCGTTCCTTGATAGATACCGGTGGAGTAGAAACTGAAAGTGTCCTTGAAATATTGTCTTACCAGATAGGTCTTGCCAATACGACGTCTGCCATAAATAGCAATAAGTTCTGGAGACTCTGATTCAATACGCTGACGCAGAATTTCCTGCTCAGCCTTTCTACCTATAATAACTTCACTCATATTGCAATCACTTAAGTTTATGCAAAGGTAAACAAAATCTTGCGATTCTGTGTCGGTAACTCAATTATTTTTCGACTTACCGACGAAGAATCGAATTGGCAAATACCAATGGCAAAGCTTCTGGTACACTTGCTGAGGAGTAGCGAATTGTCATTTCGTGCACTACTTCCAATCTTTGCACTGTGTAAGCAAAGCATTGATTTCTCCTTACAATATGCTATAAAATTTTTAACATGTGCTTGCACAAGTAGAAGTTTCTCAGACGAGCTGAGCGCAAGCATTGGCTGCGCCTCAGGAAATTACAAATGAATTTGCATTTCCGTTCGGCTTGCACAAACTTTGTACAGGATTTCTCCGCGTATCAGGGACTGTGCCCCGAAATAAGTTTAGGAGAGTTGTTACAATTCACAAATCAACTCCACAAAGTTTTTAAGAATTACACGTAGGCGTATCTTGAGGACTTTGTGGAGCTGTTGTAATGAGCGACCTTCATGTAAGTTTGCAGCTAACAAACTCAAAAACTTGCAAACCCTAAAACTTACTCTTCGTAGGTCTGATACAGGAAATCGTTGTAGGGGTATTTCTGCACGTGGAGCTCGCGCACGCGATTGTACATCAAGGTCTTGAGGGCCTCTATATTATCGCGTTCGCGGGCCGAGATGAAGATGCAACTATCGTGCATCTTGGCCATCCAGGTCTGCATGAGCTCTTCGAGCGACACGTTCTCCTTGGTCTTAGGTGTGAGGTCGTCCTCCTCCTTCGGGGTGAAGGTGTAGGCATCGGTCTTGTTGAAGACGATGATGAGGGGCTTCTCGCTGCATCCGAGGTCGGCAAGGGTCTTCTCCACCACCTTGATCTGGTCCTCGAAGTCGGGATGCGAGATGTCCACAACGTGGAGCAGGAGGTCGGCCTCACGCACCTCATCGAGGGTCGACTTGAAGGAGTCTACGAGGTCGGTGGGGAGCTTGCGGATGAAGCCTACGGTATCGGAGAGAAGGAACGGAAGGTTCTCGATGATGACCTTGCGCACGGTGGTGTCGAGCGTGGCGAAGAGCTTGTTCTCGGCAAACACCTCGCTCTTGGCAAGAAGGTTCATCAGCGTAGACTTGCCCACATTGGTGTATCCCACGAGGGCCACACGGATGAGGCGACCGCGGTTCTTGCGCTGGGTGGCCTTCTGTTTGTCAATCTCGACCAGTTGCTTCTTGAGCAACGACATACGGTTGAGGATGATACGGCGGTCCATCTCGAGCTGTGTCTCACCAGGTCCACGCAAGCCTACCGAGCCCTTACCACCACCGGCACCGGAGCCACCACCCTGACGTTCAAGGTGAGTCCACAGACGGGTGAGTCGGGGCAGCATGTACTTGTATTGTGCCAGCTCCACCTGCGTCTTGGCATTGGCCGTCTGGGCACGCATGGCAAAGATGTCGAGGATGAGTGAGGTGCGGTCGAGAATCTTCACCTTCAGTTCGGCCTCGATATTGCGGAGCTGCTTGGCCGATAGCTCATCGTCGAAGATGACCATACCCACCTCGCGGCTCGGGGGGAGGTTGCCAAACTCATCCTCCTCAGGCTCCTCGGCACAGAGCTCGATGTATTCGCGTATCTCCTGCAGCTTGCCCTTGCCCACATAAGTCACCGAGTTGGGCGAGTCGAGTTTCTGGGTGAAGCACTTCACCACCTCGGCACCCGCCGTCTCGGCAAGGAAGGCCAGTTCGTCAAGGTACTCCTGCGTCTTCTGCTCGTTCTGCGTCTGCGTGATGAGACCCACGAGGACGGCGCGTTCGGTCTGCGCCTCAGATATTACAAATTCTTTCATCTATTGTCTGTTTGCATTTACTCGGTGATACCGGGATGTAAGTTGTCGCCAGCCTCGGGAGAACGGGTCAGAGTCTTTACGGTAATCATTTCGGTGCTTCCCAGCCCTTTCTCGTTCATGGCATAGCCCTTGATATAATAAGTCGTGTTAGGCTTCAGACCTGTGATGACACCGCTGATGACCGATGCTGAATGGGTAGCTTGCACCTTCTCTGACTTGCCGTTGTTGACGCTGTTCTTCGATGTGCCGTAGTAGAAACCACAGTCTTCGACACTGCCTTCGGTCACTGTGGTGTGGCAGTATACTGCGTCTACGGTAATGCTGTCGGCTATGGTGGCGGTAAGCACGGGGGGCACCTCCGTGCTGCACGAACTCATCGTCAGTAGTATCACTGAAAATAGCGGGAATAGTATCTTTTTCATATTTGTGGTAGTGTCAAAATTAACGTTTCACATAAATCTTTGTTTTCTCAATCATGTAGACGCCCTCGCTCAGGTGGCCAATCTCGTTGATACCCTCCTGACCATCTATGGTGCATACCTTGCGACCCACCATGTCGTATACAGTGATGGAGCGTGCCTCGGGGAGAGTGACGTATACGGTACCGCCATTGACCGTAACCGTGAAGTCGTATGCGATATCTTCCTCTGCTTCGTCCTGCATCTGTATGCGGAACATGGGAGCACCTTGTGTGCTTGCGGTTGCGGTAATATAGGCCGAGAAGGGGTTTACGTTGTATTTCTCGGGGACAAAGACGCTACCAGCGCTATAGGAACCGAACTTGTTGTTCACGTTCAGTGCGTATACATCGGGACTCGGGCTGATAATATCGTACGAGGGCACAAAGGTAAAGTTGGCACCTTGGCTACCAGCCACATTTTCGGTGGACTCGATAGTGGCATTGTCGGCCATAAAGGCTACAGTACCATTCAACGAGCTGTTGCCATACTCGGTGTTATTGGGCATGGCGATGATGTAGGGAATGTTGGCAGTCATTTGTGTGGCTGCCACGAATCCGCTATTTTCATACTTGGCCAGCCAGAAGTGGTTTGTAGCATCGCATCCGAAGGGAGCAACGTCGGCCTTGACAGAGTGAACAAAGCGCTGCACGTCGTAGGGCAGTGTGATTGCCTCCCATCCAGCTGCAGAACCCATACCAGTGGTCTGTGTGAAGGTGCGCTCATAGCTTACATGCTTGGCTGTGAAAGAACGGGGCGCATAGAAGGGGAAATTGGCGGCTAGCTTCAACGTGTCGGCTTGACCGTTCTCAACCAATGTGATGCGCTTTTCGCCGATGAGCGGATGGGCAAACTCACCCTTCTCATCTACATATATCAGCAGATTCTGGTAGGATGTATTGTCAAACAGGTCGGCGGTGATAGGCAGGTCGGTGTCCCATACCACAGCATTCAGTGCGCTACATCCATAGAACAGTTCGTGCCCAATGCTCTCCAGTGCTGCTCCGCTCACCGTTATGCTACGCAGTTGGGTGGCGTTGCTGAAGGCTCTGTCGTCAATGCCGCTGATGGCAAATGCGATGGTGTCGTAAATCACTTCGTCGGCTATGGTGATATGTCCGCTGTAAGAGTTGGCAGCATTGCCACCTTCGGTCTCTGACACTTTCACGCGAGGCGTCACGGTTGACTCTATGCGATAGGTAGCTCCGTCGGCCTCAAACCAGTTTCTGATGCGGTAGTAGGGCGAGCGACGGTGTCCCTCCTTGCGCACTACATAATAGAGCGTGCTCTTCTCGGTGAGCGTAAGGGGACCTTCGTAATGATAGCTGTAGGCTGTAGGCGTGGTGCCGTCGAGGGTGTAATATATGGATATGGTTGAGTCACTGGCAACGAAGTAGAGACTATCGTTGTTGATTTCATACTCTACCTCCACATCCACCTGCGGCAGCATGCTGTCTACGAGCTCTACCTCCACGGCATTTGAGTAGCGTGAGTATACGCTGTCTCGCACGCTACGCACAGTAGCGCGATACAGTCCGCCGTCAAGGTTTTCGAATCGGCATGAGTCACCATCAGTGCGCAATGTATGGATGGTGGTCACATAGTAGCGTTTCTCTTGGGTGCTACGCTCCTCCGAGGCGGCCCGAGATGTTTGCATTGCCATACGTGTGGCACTCGCTTGGGGTATACGCGCAGGCTGCAGCTGTCTATATTTCGTTCGCTTGGGTGCTGCGCTGCCCTCATCGCCACTATCGTCATCGCTGTCGCCCAACAACTCCTCGGTGCGGTCACCAGGGAGGATGTATATGTAGTCGAGGTCTACACGAGTCGACTCCTTGAGGTCTGTTTGTTCATTGTCACGGGTGTCCATGTAAATGCATGAGTTGTTACCTATCGTATCCATCACCACGAAGTAATGCAGCCACTCATGATCATCTACAGGGATACCATAGCCAAACATGCCGTCGCCCCAAGCCTCATCGGTCACAGCCATAATCATGAAGGCATCCTTGTCGGTAGCCTCGCTCTTGCGCACACTGAATAGGATAGTGAAGTGGGTTGAGTCGCTCGCGATGCGCGGTGTAAGGATAGCGCCTCGTGAAGATGCCGAGCCTATGCGCACAGCACCATCGAGTCCGAACACTCCCTGTCCATACCAACCAGCCTGATTGGTGTAGCTGTCGAGGATGGTGCCGATGTCAGAGTTACCCTTCTTCACCTTTTCGAAATCCTCGTCGAGCATGTAGGGATTCTCTTCCAGTATATCGAGCTGCACCTCATATTCCTTGATACCGGGCAGGTATGTCCAAGTTACGGAGAAGGCACTTTCTGTCACCTCGGTAGGTGCATTCAGGGTAGGTACAGGGAGTGCTCCCTTCATAAAGGAGAACTTTACCACATCACCCTCGGCCGTGATACCAGTGATATCCTTGCCCATATATTCGTCGGCATATACGGTAGCTGCAGGTGTACTGGTAGCCGTCAGCTCGGTGTTGTTCGATGTACCGGGGTAAGTGTCTCCGCTCTGCGTACTCTTGGTGAGCTTGTTATCGGCAGGAATGATAGTCATGCGTTGATGCGTCGGCATATTGTTCACCGTATTGTTCTGCCAAGCCGACTCGAGGTAGTCTACATGTATCACCAGCATACCCTCAGCAGGGATGTAGGCATCCCACTTGGTGCGTTGGTGATTCTCCACTATATAATACTCATTGGCATTTGCATCGTTCACGATTTTGTAGGCATCTCCACCTTCGCTCAGGGCTGTGAGTGTCACGTCGGCAGGGTCTTCCAGTACTATCATATCCTTCCATCCGAGAAATTCCTTCTCATAGCCAGTATATCCGCAGGGGGTATGTCCATTATTGTTGTAGCAACCATAGTGCATCAGGCTCCAACTCTCCATGCCAAACCCGTTCGAGTCATCGGTGGGGTAAAAGTCGGGCAAACCCAGACAGTGCGAGAACTCGTGGCAGAAAGTACCGATACCGTCCAGCACTTCTCCCTCCCAACCATCGCGCTCATTATTACAGGCATACTTGGCTATCTTTACACCATCCAATTGGAGGTCTTTGCTCACATACCACTGGTGCGGCCAAATGGCATCGGCCAGTTGGGCTGTATTCGAGGCTTCGCCATAACCTGCGTAAATGACATAGACGATATCGACGTAACCGTCACCATTGTTGTCGAACTTAGAGAAGTCAGTTTCCGTATTGGCTCTTTTGCAAGCCTCCTCTATCATTTCTTGCGATCTCTGGTCGTTGCCGTTCTCATCGTTGCCGCCATAGTAAACCATTTTGTTGGGGAGGTCTATGGGGCCGATAATCTCAAACTTGGGAGTAAACTTACCCTCCGACTGGTCCTCGAAGTACTCTTTCACACTACCATAGCCACCCTCATCCTTGTAGTCATCGCCATTGATATGGCCCTCAAACAGCGCCTTCGGATCGGCTGAAAAGAACTTCATGTCGCTATACTGTACTAGCAACACCGGAATGTGTACCTCGCCCGTAGTAGCAACCTCGCCAGCTCGTTGCGGTGCACGAGCAGCTCTTGCCCGCTGTGCAACATTCCCTTGTTGTATAGCTAATGCATGCAGCTGGTCTACGCTGGGCAATACCTCTACGAAGTTCTTCTCCTCGTGGCTACGTGCCTCACTACCGTGTGCCAGACGCTTTGTCGCCACTATCTTACCGTCGGCAATATCGGCATAGTAATAGCCGTTGCCGTCGGCCTTCACCACCACCCCATCTTCGGTCATCAGGTAGTGGAAGTGCTCGTCACCTCTTTGGGTCAGTGTCAGCACTGTGCCATCGGGCTGTTCCACTCTCATTGTGATGCGCTTGGCAGGTACGGCCCACATCGTGAGCGTACACACACACAGCATCATTGCAAAAAACAATCTTTTCATCCTATTTTCGTAATATAATTATACCTTTTTATAGATTTATGAATTGCAAAGGTAATAAAAACGCGTGAATAATTAGAAAAAATGTGTACTTTTGCAATCAAATCATATTGAATAATGAAAACTAATAGAATTTTATTCCTTGCCATGCTGTTTATGGCAAGCATGGCGGCCAAGGCGCAACTCCCCTCCGTACAGCTCAAGACCTTGGAGGGAAAGACCATCAATACAGCCAAGTTGCACAACGACGGCAAGCCGTTTATCATCAGTTTCTTTGCCACTTGGTGCAAGCCTTGCAACCGTGAGCTCAGTGCCATCCACGAGGTATATCCCGACTGGCAGGATGAGACAGGCGTGAAGGTAATCTGCGTATCTATTGACCAGGCGCAGAACATCAATAAGGTGAAGCCCTTGGTCGACGGCAATGGTTGGGAATACGAGGTATTGCTCGACCCCAACGGTGACTTCCGCCGCGCCATGGGTGTGCAGACCATCCCCCATGTATTCATCGTGGACGGCAAAGGTAAGATTGCCGAATCGCGCAGCGGATATACCGACGGTTCGGAGGAGCACCTGATTGAGAAGGTGCGCGAGCTGGTGAAGAAGAAAAAGTAAAGAATGAAACACCCGATACTACTGACAGTCCTCGCCATAGCAGGACTGTTGCCGTTTACGATGACGGCACAAGACCTTGATGATGAGGTGCAGAAGGTGGCTCTGCATGGTAGCATACAGAGCGATATCCTCGTGCCGCAGGAGGATGAGAGTATAGGCACGGGCAGCTACGACACGTGGGCGCTGACCAACACGTATGCCGACCTCTACATGATGAGCAAGTATGTTGATGCAGGGGCACGGCTCGAGTTCACCCAATTCCCGCTCCCCGGCTTCGAGCCCGAGTTTCAGGGATGGGGCGTACCGCATATATATATAAAAGGTAAGGTGCAAGGAGCCGAACTCACGGTGGGCGACATGTACGACCAGTTTGGCAGCGGATTCATCTTCCGCACCTACGAAGAGCGCAGCCTCGGTATCGACAACGCGCTACGCGGTGCCCGACTTAACCTCACAGCTATCCCCGGTGTGCAGTGGAAGGTGCTCGGCGGTGTGCAGCGCACCTACTGGAACTGGAACCACAAGGCTTGGGTGGCAGGCACCGATGCCGAGATGAACATCGACCACTACAGCGCAGCCATGCAGGAGCGTGGCATCACCTGGATGGTGGGCGGCTCGTATGTATTGAAGCACGAGGCCGACGAAGATGTCATCGTGCCCGGCACCAATTACCGCTTGAATCTGCCTACAAACATCGGTGCCTTCGACGTACGCTCACGTTTCCAGATGGGCAACTACAGCCTGCTGGCCGAGTATGCCTGGAAGGGACAGGACCCCTCGTTCGACAACGGATACATTTATCATAAGGGACAGGCACTGATGCTCTCGGGCTCCTACTCGCAGCGCGGATTCACCGCCCTCGTGCAGGCTAAGCGCAGTGAGAACATGGCCTACCGCAGCCAACGCTCTCGCGAAGGCATGGCAGCCTATATCAACCACATGCCCGCTTTTGCCTACCAGCACACCTATGCGCTGCCCGCCCTCTACCCCTATGCTACGCAGAATGCCGATGGCGAATGGGCCTTCCAAGGCGAAGCATCCTACACCTTCAAACGCAAGACAGCGCTCGGCGGCAAGTATGGCACCAAGATAAAGCTCAACATGAGCCACATCCGCGCTCTCGACAAGCACCCCGTAGCGATGCCCCACGGCACACTGATGGGCACCGACGGCTACACCGGTTCATTCTTCAAGATGGGCAAGGAGCTTTACTACCAGGACATCAACCTGCAGTTGGAGAAGCGCATCACCAAGGACTTCAAGCTCAACGCCATGTACATGAACCAGCACTACAACCAGACCGTAGTGGAGGGCGATGTTGGCATGATACATGCCAACATCGGTGTGCTCGAAGGCCAATACAAGATAAACAGCCGCTACACCCTACGCAGCGAGCTGCAATATCTCGCTACCCGTCAGGACGAGGGCGACTGGTGCTATGCACTCGTAGAGCTGTCGGCGCTCCCCTACCTCATGTTCACCGTGAGCGACATGTGGAACTGCGGCGACACTGGCCTGCACTACTACATGGGCTCCGTCACCTTCAACTACGAGGCCCACCGCCTCATGCTCAGCTATGGCCGCACTCGTGCCGGCTTCAACTGTGCTGGAGGCGTATGCCGCTATGTGCCTGCAAGCCGTGGTGTACAATTGTCGTACAACTATAATTTCTAAGTTTAGATTTATCACGCTAATGATTTTGTTTCTCACACAGATCTCACAGATCACACAGATGGCGAGTCGCTTCGCCCTCGCTTGCCATCCGGATGGTACACGCGAGTGAAACGATGCGTGCCTTCGTGAGATTCGTGAGATCTGCGTGAGAAAAAGATATATCAGCGAGAACAATAATACATTTACTCTTATGAACAATAATATATTTAACATACTTCTCATTCTCCCCCTACTCTTCAGCTGCAGCGATGTCATTCCCGAGGACGAACGCTACGTAGAGCTGCCCACAGTAGAGGCCAAGCGTAGCATCCTTATCGAGGACTTCACCGGCCAGTTCTGCTCCAACTGCCCCGAAGCCCATAAAGTCATCAGCGACCTACAGGCTCAGTATGACGATGCAGTGATTGCCGTAGCCATCCATGCCGGCCATTTTGGTATCGCCGAGGGCAGCAACCCCAACATCATCGGACTCATGCAACCCGAGGGAGACATCTATGCCACGCACTGGGGCGTAGAAGCCTACCCCGCAGGACTCATCAACCGTACCTCGGGACTGCTCAAGCACACCGAATGGGCCACATACGCCCGTGAAGCCCTGAGTCAGGAGGCTATGGTAGATATTGCAGTAGATTGCCGGGTGACGGATGACAGCACACAGCTCGTTATCCATACCGACATTACCTCCAACGTCCCTATGGAGGGCAACAAACTGCAACTGTGGATTACCGAGAGCAACATCACTACCGTGCAGCAGAATGGCGGCACGCTCGATACCCACTATGTCCACCACCACGTATACCGTGCTTCGGTAAATGGCACATGGGGCAAAGAGGTAAGCATCCCCTACAGCAACGTACACTACGTTGACGTGCGCGACAACTGGGACATCGACAATCTCTCCGTGGTAGCCTTCGTCTACAACGACACCGATGGTGTGTTGCAGGTAGCCGAGCAACATTTGAACACTAACAATTAATACTATACAACAATGAAAAAGCTATTCAACCTCCCCTTCGCTATGCTCCTCTGCATAGCTATGTCAGTAATGTTCACTGCTTGTGAACCCGAACCCGAGAACATCGACAAAGACGAAAAGAATTTGGCTTTCCTCTGCGGTTCAGAGAGTATCAAGGAGGGCAGCATCTACACCTCAACAACACTTGATACAACCCTCCTGACTTTGTTTGGTACGACCCGCTTTGTCCCCGGCATTGACCTCGTGGGCGACAATGATGGTAAGGTAAACATCATCGTAAAGTCGCTCAACGAGACTATGGTAGAGATTTGCGCCTTCGGAGGTTGCCAGATAACGCTTCCCCACGCAGGCTATGCTACCAGCGTATCGGGCACCATCACTGCTGGTACCCGTCTGCCACTCGAGATCCACTACACACCCACCAGCAAACCCGAGGATGACATCTATCGTGCCGAAGCCCTCATCACCGCCTACTACGAAGGCTATGAAGAGGATGCCGTGAGTTTCAAGCTTGTGATGACCAACGCCAAAGAGGAATAAGTTCGGTCTGCGAGGACACCTTTAAGACATAATACAAAGAAGCCGATTTCATCGAACGGATGAAATCGGCTCTTTCTATAATTCCAATTGATATACCACACGGCAGGGCTTGCCCCGATGGGTAGGTGGCGTGGATAAGTGGAACAAAAGCAGGCAAAAGCCAAAGTAACATAGTCGTCTGTTCATAGTATGCATGATTAGATAGGTAAACACCGATATTATTTCCTCAGAAGGAGAGCCTCAGCGAAGCACTGCTTTCGACAGGCTCTCCCCATACGGTGGCCGGGGTCCACTTTGGCATCAGCTTGATTATCCGCATAGCCTCATCAATAAAGTCCCGAGGGATTGTCGTCCTATTAGCATTAGCCATAAACGTATAGTCTTTATCGAGCTCTACATCACTGATATTGCCTTCTTGGTCAACATTGAACTTGAATTGTAGTGATTGTCCTACGCGTTTCCCTCCTTTCCTAAAAGAGGGGTTGACGTTTTCCTCAAAGAATCTATTGAAAGCCCTATAACCACCAGGGAAAGAAGCTTGCGTTGTCGGCGCTATATCTTCGTACTCATCTTCACCCTCACGTGGGAAAATATATAAATCCTGTGAATAGAGAATAACTACCCTTCCATTACGTACCGTATACGCCCTGTGATAGTAGTACCTTCCCTCTCTCCATTCAATAGGTCGCTTGATTTTCGCTTCCAAAGCCTTTCGGGCAGTGTCACCAGCGACAGTATAGTCAAGGCATAGTATATATTCCCTTTCCATAGGCTCGCCGCGAAACTTATTGTTTCGCTTGAAGTTCATATCATACGTGCGGCTTGTGCCATGTGGAATTGTCACCGCGCTATCTGTCTGTGAGCAAAACAGCATGGCACGCTTCCCATTCATCACTGTATCTACTGCAAACTCAGGCAATATGGTTATATCTTTGTCCGTAGGGTTGTCAACAGTCAACTTGTACCACTCATAACCTATGCGATTGTGATTGCCAAAATGCCACGATGCACTCATCGTTATAGGTTTCTCACGGGTGACAACTCGCCTCCCCGCGATGCTTCTGTTGAACGTTTCCCTGTGCAAAGGGGGTTGTTTTTGTACAGTTGTCCTTGCAGGTATACGGGTGACAATGGTTTGCCTCGGTTGCTCCACCTCCTGCTTGGTCATTCGTGGTTTTCCTACAAATTCAGTCCCCGACTCCCCGCTGCTGTTGGGATGACAGATATTCAGGCGCATCCACACACGTTGGGCGGCATCCTTGTGGTATCCGGGCTTCCATCGGGGCATGTCAAGTAGCATATGCTCCACTTTGTTTTGGAATGCCGTGGGGCCGTTGCCATCTACGCGCTGCAAGTTGCTTACGCTTCCGTCACGCTCTATCACCGCATCGTAGGTAGCATGGAAGGTGGTGTCCGCGATGTGGTCATACAATCCATATTCGCGGACATACTCGTCGAAGGCATTCACGCGGTCCACCGTGTCCACCCCCTCGGGAACAAACCGTGGCATCTCCGCGACCCACGAGTACACGACCGTATTGATACCCTTCACCTCCTCGTATACCACCTTGTAGGGCACGGCATAGCTACTGTCGGGCACGTCTACGAGCTTGAAATACTGGACGCTCTCTTCAGCTGAAACGACTACGGTAATGGAGTCCTCGGGTTCGGCATGCACCGCAGCTCCAATGGCAAGCAATAAGCATAGCAATAGATATTTCATAGGCGTAACGATTAAATCCGCCGTAAAGGTATGGAATATTACACTTATTCCCAAGCATCTTGACTTACAAGATACTTACAAAACTCTTACGACCTCCCCTTTCTCGATGAAAAGGGCGTTTTTGTGTTCTATTCCCACACCCCTCTTATGGCGAAAGTTCATAAATCGGTTGGCTTTGGCAGCGTGTGCGCTGCAACGATAACAGGTAATGAAAACAGGAAAGCGAACAGGGGAGCGAAGTAACGTAACCATCAGTACTTCCTCGCAAGTACTGCAGTACTTCAGGCTAAGTACTCGAGTACTTGCGGCTCAGTACCGGAGTACTGGTGGGGAAGTACTGGACATTCTCACACCGCTAATCACTGAGGTGTGAGGTGAAATGTTACGCTTATTCATCGGTGGTTTTCGTTTTCGTCATCGTTATCGTTGATCCATGCATGCCATTGCCAACCGATTTATGAACTTTCGCCAATAGGGGCCGGAGGTGCAGAATGCAAAAACAGGCCTTTTCATCGAGTGCGCCGCAAATATAAGTCATACAAAAAGTTAAGAATATGTTGTAAAACATAAGAGGTTACTTTCTTATCCAAGTGAAACAGCCTATATTTGCATGACAACAATAAAATATTTTTAATATGAAACACGTACGTCTTTTCTTACTTCTTTTTCTTATCTGCTTGCATGCTTGCAAAGAGAACACAATCACCTTGATAGAAGAAGAAACTCATAACGAATTAAATGTGATCGAACAAGAATCACTAAGAAGGCACAAACAGACAAAAGCATATGGTTGTTATTTACAACTTTTAGATGAGATGCAACCTACTACACGTTCGACTTCGTCAGAGGAGTATCCTGAATACTATGGGGGAGCATATATCAACGAAGAGAATCTATTAGTAATCAGGATCAAAGATAAAGCAACATCTACACGAGCGATAAATGAACTATATACAAGAATGGAAGAAAGTGTTATATTTGAGCCTTGTAAGTTTTCTTTTAACGAGCTAAACACAACTATAGAAATACTTTTATCGAATATAACAACTAACGAGATTATGCGAAGAAACATAACAATGCTGGCCATTGATGTTGAACAGAATAAAGTTGCAGTATGCATGAAAGATACTTTGTGTTTGCAGTCAAGATTGTTAGAGAGTCTTATTAACGACAATTCGATTTTAACATATATAAAAAGCGAAGATGCAGATTCGACAGTAATAAACGATGAATCTACAATGCGATCCTATAACACATCCGATACACTATTTTATGGTGGTAGAATCGCCGCAGGATACATATGGGGAAAAATTGAAAATGCTGGTAGTATTGGATATCGAGCAATTGACAGAAACGGGAATAAAGGATTTGTCACTGCTGCCCACGTAGTTCTTGATTCTGCAGGGGTGTTACTCCCTAAGATATATGACGCTAAAGCAGCTGTTCAGGCGATTGGCACATGCTATAATTATGCCTACCATAACCAAAATATGGATGCCGCTTTTGTTGAATGCTACGATGACATAACTTTAACAAATTATATTCCAGGATTTACAACCAGTCCGGGCGATACACTAAGCACGGATTTGATACGTCCAGTAACAGGGATGTATCTTAGCATGATAGGCCACGTTTCAGGAGTAAGAACTGGTAAAGTAATATATCCTAGATCAATATTACTTCCACACAACACAACGGATGAGAATAGCGGGCAGATTGTATTAAGAGATGTCATTATTGCTGATTTTTACGGCACTAAAGGTGATAGTGGAGGATTAGTTTTTGGAGAAGATGCAAACATGAAATATTGTGCTGCAGGCATATATATAGGTAGGGGAACACTTAATGGCAAGACAGTATCTACGAGTGTGATTGCTAATAATGCCAACGCCTCACTCGGAGTTACACGATATTAGCCCATTTGATATATGAAAGCCATTTATTACTATATAACAACTATATTAATAAGCTCGTGTTGTGGTAATGCGCGAGAGCCCAAAGAATCAGAAAGCGCAACAACACAACAACAAAAGCAACACGACAGCATTCGCGATGCAGAGGAAGAGTCTACCGTGTTGACGCATATTGATGTGATTCGCATAGACGACCCTAGATACACAACCCCTATAGTGTGGGAAGAGTGGGATAAACTGCCAAAGGAAAAGAAAGAGGGATTACAACCTGTCTATCGTTCGGCTCATAAGTCGGCAACATTTAATGGTGGACCAGAAGCACTCGGGAAACATTTGCTGAAGCATGTACAACCAGAGTACCGATTCGACATAAAGAAGCACAATCCAAGATACGACAACGTCAGTCAAGGAATATCCTTTATTGTGGAATGTGACGGTAGCATAAGCAATGTGAGGCCCAGAGACTACTCCTCACGACGGGAACTGACGGAAAAAGAGAAAGACGCACTCCTGAAAGAGACAACGCGTGTATTGCGTGATTTCACATCATTCATACCGGCAGAAATCAACGGCGAGCCTTGTCGTATGGTAATACTTGCATATATTCTCTATCCCATCAGCGGAGAACATTCTGCGAGGTATGACATCTTGAGATATGACGTAAAGGTGGAATAACATTTCTATACGTGTAACTAACAAAAAAGGATTGCCATAGCAATCCTTTTTTGTTACTCGAACGTCACCAGCTTATAGGTATTCGTATTCGTGCGCACCGCCTTTGTCGTAGGCATCTGCTCGGCCAGGCGCACCTTGGGGCCAGGGATATAGGGACTGTGCTCCAGCACATAGCGTATACGGGCTGCCTGCTGGGGAGTGAAGCGGTTGGCTTCGGTATAGGCATAGTCCATGATATTCGTCGAGCGGAACTCCTCGCCCGTCTCGCAGTTCTCGCGCATCATAAGCAGTTGCTTCTCATTGTCGTCGACACTGCCCCCCGATGTCATGCAGCCCTGCATAAACTTGTCGTAAGCCACCTTGTTGTAGGTGGGTGTATCGGTGCAGAAGTCGCTGTCGAGACAGATGTCGCGGTCGTAGGTCTCGGGATCTTCGGAGAAGGCATGGCGCAGGCCAAGGAAATGGCCCAGCTCGTGTGCCAAGGTGTTCACCACATCGGTCATCGTGTAGTAGGCCTCGTGCGAGTAGATATACTCGTTGTTGATGCTTACGCATTGCGGCCAAGGCAGTTCGCTCCAGGGGGCATCGTACTCCAGTTCGGTGAGTCCCTCCAAGGAATGAGGCTTTACCACGTAAGGGAAGTGCGATATGCCGAGTATACCCTTGTCCTCAAACGTATATACAAAGATATTGACATAGCGGTTGGGATCCCACATATACTCGCAGTACTTCTTTGGCTCGCGTCCGTAGCCCATGAAGGTGCTGCTGTTGATGGAGGTGAGGCTGATTCTATGGCGGTCAACACCCGGCTCGGCAAGCAGGTTACCTCCAGGGTCTTCGGCTGCCATTACAAACTCCACACCGAGGTCAACTCCGCAGTTGGCATAGAGCTTGTTTACATCTTCGATGAGTGTAGCCAGATGTCCTTCGATGACATTCTGCTTCTTGTTTCCCTCCTTATTATATAATACGTGAAACACCACGGGGAGGCGGTAGTGGGTGGTGGAGTCGGGTGTGAGACGTTGCTGGACTATCTGCATAGTCTGCACAAGCGTCCCAACGGTGTTACTGAGAATCAATGTAGCAGAGCGCTCGTCCTGACCCTCATTGGCCGACAGAGCCACTTGCACCTCGGCGTTACCAGTGCCCGCGGTCGTTTGTGGCACGCACCACGAAGCGTCAGAGCCGAATGTCCACTCTACGTTGCTCTCTACCGTCAACGTAATCACGGTATCGCGTGGCGGGAGCACGATAGATGAGCCTTCTTCACACAAAAGGCTAAGATGAGGCAGAGACTCCTCAGTACGATCGCACGCTACCCCTGCGAAGAGGAGTAGCGTGACAATCATTGATAGATAATTCTTGCGCATAGCCTGGGGCTACTATTAGTTGTTGTATGCAAACGCCACAGACTCGCCCACGGGGCACTCTATGACGTTATTCACGTAGAACTTCGAGTCGGTACCTGTTGTTACCAGTACTACCACCTTGCAGTTGGCCACATTGGAAACACCAACGTCAGAGGTCTTGAACTCATGATAAAGCTCTAATGTCTCGCCCTTCTCGCATGATTTCTTGCCACCCAGTAATTCGCCCTGGATGGGTGATACGCAGCTGGCAGCACGCAACACGTGGTTATGGTCTATAACACCTTCAGTGAATTCAGCCCAATAGCTGGATTGATATGCAGATACACTATCCTCAACCAACCATACATTGATGCGGTATGAGCCAGCCATACCCACCTTAACGGCAGTACGTACTGCTATTACGGAGTTATCGGCAGAAGCGGCCGATGTAGCTGTAATGCCCACAAGAGCCTTATCCATTAGCTCCATGCCAGCAGCAGCATTAATATTTTCTGCATTCACCGTGGGGTCATTGTTCTCAATGATAGCATCAGGATTCAGATTGAAGAATGATGAGGGGAAACCTTGCACGTTCAGTGCTTTCACTGCAGCATCCGAAGCCTTGTTGCTAAGCTCATCGCCACTATGAGTAGCGACAATGACTGTATTGGCAGCGTTGGAGCCGCTCTCCTGGAACAACTCAATAGCACGAATCATAAAGGGGCAGTAGCCACACCATGTACCGGTGGCCTGAGTCATCAGCACCTTATGATGGAAACCTTCAAATTTATCAGCCTGAGCATCTTCGGGGAGTTCAAGGTAAAGAGCAGGGTTAGCAGCAGTCACGGTAACCTGATTGGAGAGTTTGCCATTGTAGCTGGCATAGAACTTATAATCCTTGGCTATGATTGTGGTGAACACATTGCTCTGCATAGGCTTATTATCCACATAGATTGTGGCATCCTCGGTCACATCTGCATCGCCCACCTTAACGGTAATCACCAGCTCGGACTCACCATCGGCTACAAAGATGTCTGCGGATGTTGACAGTACGGGAGTACCTTCCAGCAACTTTCCTTCCTCATTACATGATGTCACACCAAGCAACAGAGCGAAGGTGAAAAGTGAATAGATAAACTTTTTCATTTGATTTACACTTAATATATATAGGTATACTTCCAACTCAACTTGTCATTCTTAGCAAAGCGAAGAATCTCGCAAACATACAATCTTGAGATTCTTCGCTACGCTCAGAATGACAATAGAGAGGGTAGTATCCCCTCTATTGTCCATTAACTTGCTTGATTACTTGCTCATGCACTCGTTGTACTTGTTGAACTTCTCCTGAAGCTTCTCAAGTACGGGAACGTAGTTCATCTCTACGGTCTTAGCCTTAGGCATACCTACCTCAGGCAGAGCGATACGCTTGATGCGGTTGTTGCAGTTGCGTACATCAGCCACCTTGTTGAGGTCGAGCTTAGCAGCGCGTGTAACCTCGCCACCTTCGTTCTCATTACCCTCGGCACGGGTCAAGACGATGTCCTCGCATGATGATACGCTATAGAACAACCATCCCCAGTTCCAATAGCCGATGGCAGGGTAGCACATCTGACCACCATTGTCAACGCCCTTGATAACGAGTGTGTTTTTGTCGTCAGAGATTTCTACGGGGAAAGCACCGTTGTAAGGATTGTTGATGTCGGCAGGGTTGTTGCCAATGACAACAAACTCAGCTCCGCCCCATGCAGAAACAGGAGGCAAGCTCATGATGTTGGCATCGCCAAGGAGCTGGAGCGAACCATCCTGCTGTACCTGGAAGAACAACTTAGGACCATAAGCGTAGAAGAGCTCCTCTACATCGTAAGCGGTGTAGTTGGTAGCGCAGAAGAGATCCCAAGGACTTGCATACATGTGTGCAGCCTCAAAGCCTGTGCCAAGGATGTAGTTCTGACCTTTGTACTTGTTCTCATACTTGGCCACCATAGCCTTGTACTCATCAAACTGCTCAGCTACCCTCTTGGTGGCATACTCAGCAGCCTCGGCCTCAGAAGCACCATTCTCAATGGCCTTGTTGTAGTGGCTATCGTATACATTTGCATAGTGCTCGTGAGAAGCGTCGAATGTAACAGGAGCATTGTCGAAGCTTGTGCCGAGTGAGATGCTGGTGTGAAGAGTGTCATAGTAGATTGAGTCTACAGCATACCAGTTGCCATCCTCACCTTCGTACCACATCTGCTCGCTCTTCTGCTGAACGACAGTAGCATTCCAGTCGCCCTTCAAATCGTCAAACAAGGTGCTGTTTACAGGCTCCAGGGCAGGCATTGCAGCCGAACGGCTAACACCTGCGTAAGCAGCCATACCCTCTTCTTCATTGAAGGCACCGATGAGCAATGTGCTCTCCATGTCTTCAAATGAGTATACGCTAAGGGTAAGACCTTCGGCGCTGTTGATGGCGTCTACATCCTCCTGTGAGAGGTACTCACCGTATGAGTTGATCAGTTCTTCATAGGTATAACCATAATTGATCATCTTCTGCACCTCCTTGGTGTAGTTGGCAATGTGCTTGGCGCTAACCACATTCTGTTTCTCAGACTTTACGTTGAACCATACGAGGTTAGGAGTCTCGGCATTCTCAATGCCAGTGATGGTTACTTCTGCTGCGGGGAGAGTAGACTTGGTCAAAGTCACGTGGATAGAGTCATAGCTGAGCACTGAACCATCTTCCTCATATACACCCACTACGCTGATTACATAGGTTGAGTCAAGCTCAATCCACAGGTAGTTCTCGTCGAACTCAAAGTCCTGTGTTCCCATCTGTACCTCAGAACCATAGTACTCAAGAATAGTAGAGGCTACAGCCTCCTCACCTACGAGGCCTACGAACTCATTGAATACAGACTCCATCATAGGAGCAACGACATACTGTACATCATCCTCTGTTGTGCAGCGTACCTTCATGCGGCGCTCGGTCTTGCCTGTTAGCTCTATGTTGATCTTGCTGTCAACCATCTCGAGAGCGGCCAAGAGGAACTGACGTGCAAACTTACCGGTAGCATACTCAGCCTCATCGTAGTTGGGCTCTTCGGTGTATTCACCCATACGAGGAGCAGTAGCAGTACCTGCACGAGTTGCAGGAGCCCAAGGCATCCAAGGATTGTCGTTTACAAAGTCTTCATTAATTTCGTAAAGGATGTTACCCTCTGCATCACACTCGGCCATCAACAAAGTGTAAGCCGACCCTGGATGGATATACCAGGGTGAATCCCACATGGGGTCAGGATTTTCTGCCCAGTAGTCACCATTGTGAATCTCTACAGTCTGGGGACCCTTAAGCATCTTACCGTCCATCAAGAAGCTGATGTCAGTGTGGCCATAGGTCTTCGAAGAGTTGTACCACTCGGTCATGGTGAAGGCATACATGTAGTACATGGTGTCAGGTACATTGAAGTGGAACTTCCAACCATCCTTTGCAGACTCTACTACAGTGATGATGCGGTCGTAAGCGGATGTGGTGAACACCTTTGACTCCATCACAAACTTGCCCTCCTTTGCATATACAAAGAATGCAGTGTACTCTGTGTTACCCTCAAGGCTGTACACGGTGATTTTGTTGTCACCGTCAACAACGGGAACCACACGTCCCTCTTCTCTTGCAGTAGCATAGAGCACGGTTGCGTCATAATCACTCTCTGATGCTGCACCCTCTGTTACATAGTAGGCTACAGAGTCAACACCTGATGTGCTGAGTGTAAATGTAGCTGAAGTAGAGCGAATCTCTTCGGCCAATTCCTCACTGCCGGTAGCAGTGATATTCAAGGTAGGACCTTCATCCTTCTTACAGCTTGTAAAGCAAGCAGCAAAAGCCATTACGCCTACCATGAATAGGTTACGATAGTTTCTTCTCATTTTTGTAAATGAATTAGTTATTAAATAAAATTATCAATAGATTAAATACAATCTTCTTACCAAAAACCAATAATAGGGTGCAAATTTACACTTTTTTTCACAATTCAACGAAAAAAACTCTAAGAATATCGTTCTCACATGAAAATCTTGATATAAAGTAGTCCTGCATACATAATAGGTGTAGGATTGCTTATACCATTACCTAAGTTGCCTTTTACCCCGTTGCCTATAGTATGTATCAATCGTTAGCCCCCGAAACAATTGGGGTGCCTAAACAAACTCCCAGAAGTTTTTGGGATGTATCACTTTGAAGGTGGAGTTGGGATAGCTCTCGGCGAATGCTTTGGGAAGCGGAGCTTTCGCCTCGGGATTCCATTTGAACTCGTACGCGTGTAACATCCCATCCTGCTCTTCTATAAGGTCAATCTCCTTTTGTTCGTGAGTGCGCCAAAAGTAGAGGTTAGCATAATTGCGATTATAGGCATTGTGTTTCACACGCTCGCTTATCATCAGGTTCTCCCATAGCATACCCACGTCGTTGCGTGAATCAAGCGGTGCGAAGGCCGAGAGGATGGCATTACGCACTCCGTTGTCATAGAAGTAGATTTTCTTTCCTTTCTTAATCTCATTACGTAGATTACGGCTGTACGAGTCAAGTTGGAAGACTACGAAGCACTGCTCGAGCAGACGTATGTATGCCTCCACCGTTTGCTTGTTAGCGCCTATCAGTCCGGCCAGTTCGTTGTAAGACACCTCACTGCCTAATTGCAAGGCTAGCGCCTTTACCAGTTTGAGTAGCAGGTCGGGCTTCTTTATTCCGTTGAAGGATAGCAGGTCCTTGTACAGATAACTATTTGTCAGTTCCGTAAGTGTGCGCCTGGTATCTTCCGGGTGTGTCACCACCTCGGGGTAAAGTCCATAGATGAGACGTTGCTCCAGCAATCTTTGCTCTTCGCGTGGTGTGGTATGAGCGGCCAGTTCCTGCAAGGAAAAGGGATAGAGCTTGTATTCGTAGAGTCTTCCTGTGGCCGATTCGTTGATTTGGTTGGCGATGTCCAATGACGAAGACCCCGTGACTACGACCTGCGTATCGAGTTTCATGTCTGCTATAACCTTCAGGGTTAGGCCTATATTATTCACTCGCTGCACCTCATCGATGAGCGCCACATCATATGGCTGCAGCAGTTGACGAAGTTCGGTGGGCGACTTCCCTTCAATGTCAAAACGGTCGTCCATATAGTCGCAGTTGAGTGAAAGCACTTTTTGCTTTTTGTGTACCAGCTCGTTCAGCAATGTTGTCTTTCCCACTTGGCGTGCACCAAGCAGGACGATAACCTTACCTTTGTTGAAGTCCTTACGTATAAGTCCGCTAATCAATCTCTTTATCATAACTCATTTGCTTGATATTACGCCACAAAGGTAATGAAAGTTTTCTCAAACGACCAAATTCTCACCTAATTTTTCCGTCACAACGGCCAAATTTGGCTAAATTCTTCCGTTGAAACAGCTAAATTCGTTACAAATTTGGTCGTTTGCGTTACTTTTATTCATCTAAATAGCACGGTAAGATCCATAGTCAGGAACTCCTCTGCGGACAATCCTCCCGAACCAACAATGATGGTGCGGTAAGGGTGATACAGCTGTGCAAACTTCACAATCCCGACATTCTTCGTGCGTCGTCCGCTTTTCACTTCTATAGCTACCTTACGGTTGCGGTAGGTAAGAATATAGTCCACCTCGTCACTTTTGTCGCGCCAATAATATACCTTATAGCCTATGATTTGTGCTTGACTAACGAGGTAAGCCCCGATTGCAGATTCTACATAACGTCCCCATGATTTGAAATTTTGTATAGCATCGATAAAGTCCTCATCTGCATAGACGTTGCGCAACGCACTGTTGTAGACCTGAAATTTAGGTATCGAGTTATATTTTCGGGCATTATCCTCGGCATATTTTTGTAATCCACACAACAAGTTGCATTCATCGAGCAGATGCAGATAACCGGCAAGGGTAGTTACATTACCTGCATCTTGCATCTGTGCTGCCACCTTGGTCAACGAGAGCAGTTCACCACTGTAGCTGCTTCCTACCTCGAAGAGTTGGCGCAATAGCTGCGGTTTGAGAATATTCGTATTCATCAATACATCCTTTGATATAGAAGGTTCTATGAGCGAATCCTTTACATAGTTGCGCCAACCAATTAGCATCTGCGCCTACTATATCATCGGCAGAATAGCTACCGTAGGGAGCTTGACACTCTTCTAATACCTGCCCAATGAGTGTAGATTTGCCCACCTGTCGCGGTCCTACTATTACTTGAATCTTACCCCTCGGCTCTTCAATCCGAGTTTTTATCTCACTGTATTGCAATCTTCTATAAACCATCTTGGCGAAAAGTTTAATATATCAAAGAAAAATGTTCAATCCATTAAACAAAAATGTTCAATCCATTAAACAAAAATGTTCAATTGCAGCAAAGATAGTTCTTTTTTCGATACGAGGAGCGTTTTTCCATAAGAAACCATTATAAGAACTGCGTTTTCTTACAAAACAATCCCACCAAGGGGTACGTTTCCTTTTTTTGTGATGATTTTCTTGTTCTCTTGTACCAGCTTAGAAAAGTATAGGAAGTAGACAAACGGCAATAAACAATTCAGGGCACCGAGACTTCGGTGCCCTGAATATATATCATAGGTGTAAGAATAACTTACTATGCCTTACCCCTGCAATTTAGTTGGGTTTTACAAACTCAAATGTATTGTAATAAGAACCGAATGAGCCTGTAGCAACTCTAAATTCAATTGCAAATGCCATCTGCACAGCATTGGTCTCGGGATCAACAACCGCATAAGTATAGTCGTTGTAATAGTTTGCTGTAATTACGCCATAGCTAGGATGAACGTAGCCAGTAGAAACAATAGCAGGCTTTACTACAACTTTTTCGGCACCATCCCATGTGAACAAAACATCAGTACCAAATCCCCAGCAGTTCTTGAAACGATACATCTGGGTAGAAGGAGAATACTGAAGCTCGGTCTCCCAAGACTCTGCATAGAGGAAGCCATCAGTATAAGTACCTACAACATAGGGAGCAAAGTCCTCACGTTTTACAACAAATGAGAGCACGGTGTTGTCGCCTACGGCATAAGGATTAACCCACGCCTCATCGATAGCGATATTTACAGTATAGTCCTGCATCAGAACGATGTCAGTAACATTCACTGTGATTGCTGTTTCAGTCTCACCCTCTTCGAAGGTAACGGTTGTGGGTACCACAATATTGCCATTAACACCATCCTCGAGAGCTACATTCAAATTATAGGTAGCAGCCTCGGTTACAGTACGAGCGATAGAAACCTGGAATGTAGAGTCGTCAATAGCCAATACAACCTCATTGAGGTCATCTGCAAAATATACTATAGCACTGTCTTGAGCTGCGGGAGCGCCTACTTCGTAGGCCAATTCTTCTTGGCACGATGTAAAACCGATGCCAGCAGCCATTGTTGCTACGATAGCCAATTTATTAAAAATCTTCATATCTCTATTTTCTTTTTAATGCCCCTCCCCGAAAGGAGGGACTGTTTTTGCTAATTGTTTAAATCAATCACGATGGATTTGTATTACTCACTCCAAGGCTCATAGCAACCTGTGGGGTCAGGATTTTCATAACCCACCAGAGCTGTATTGTTGTTTTTCTCGCTCTGTACAATGCAAAGGTTCATCCAAGCCGGACGGCCGATGGTGTTGAAGCACTTGGCCTCTCCGAAGTTTGTACCTGGATAACCGCGCTTAACAGACATGTTCAAACGCTTTACATCAAAGAAAGTCAAGCCTTCGCCCCAAAACTCGATGCGCTTCTGGAGTACAATCTCATTAACAAGAGCATCTCCCGTTGCAGTTGTGTTATATTGGGGGTCTCTATGTGTTGACATGAAATTATTAATCAAAGTCTGACCCTCTGCATCATTGAGATGTGCAGCAGCTTCTGCTTCGATGAAGTACATCTCTTCGATACGCATAATGGGGAAAGATGTAGAAGCACCTACAGTATAATCCTCTATATCGCCGCTACCAGGACGGAACTTAACAGATGTGTAAGTGGGGAAGTAAGCATCGGCAAATGCAGGATAGATGTACGCTGTAGCACCATCCAAGGCTGTACCTGCAGGAGCCTTAAACATCTTCTTGCGGAAGTCTGTGTCGCTAATCTTGCTATACAGGCTAGCATCAATCATTGAAGTGGCACCAGCGGCAGAATAACCAAACATAGCCTCAGGGCACATCCATGAAGCCCAGTTGATGATACCAGTCTTTACTACATCGTCTTCGGCCTGTGTCTGTGAACCCCACATCCAAGCATCCAATGTATTGAAACCATTGGTAAGGCTCAAACAGGCAGTTTCGTTCATAGGCTGAACTGATGAGTTGTCAATAGCTTTACGGGCATATACCTTAGCATTAGCATAGTCGCCAAGCCACATGTAGCAGCGTGCATAAAGACCATATACTACATCCAGATGAGGAATAACCTTTGATGCCTCTTGCAAATATACGATATTCTCCTCAGCTTTTTTCAAATCCTCAAGGATGAATGCAGCCATATCTGCACGTGATACACGAGGATTGCTACGTGCTTCCTCCTCACTCATACCCTCTCTTACGATGGGGACAGTAAGGCTGTCTACCTGATTACCTGCTGCGTTAAGGCCTGAAACAGCATCGTTGGGAAGGAACTCAAACATCTGAGCCATATCCAAATATGCCAAAGCACGGAAAGCGTGACCTGCACCGAGGTAGCCCAGCTGCTCTTCTGTCGCATTCTCAGGGTCTACAACTGTAATCATATTATTGGCTGTCTGTACGAACTTCCAATAGTAGTTCCAGATAACCTGACCAAAGATATAGTTTTCACCTTGGTAAGAGTTTTCTGCCCAATAAGAATACCAGTCGTAACCAGTAGAAACAACAACCAAGTCTTGGGTCATCACGTCGCGGATGTGCATCATCGAACCATAACCCCAGTCGTAGTGCTGTCCTCTGCCAAGCACATCGTAGTTGTTGAAGAAAGCGGGCATAGCCCAAAGCAAGGCTTCTGTAGCCTGAGCCGAGGTACTAATCTGATCTTCTGTCGCTGCATTAGTAGGGAAAGTCTCCTCGATACAGCTGGTAGGCAACATCAGCGTTGCAGTGCAACCAACGGCAAGCAGCAATTTTGATATTTTTGTTCTCATATTGATAATTCTTTTAGGTTGGTTAGAATGTTAATGTTACACCACCAGAGATTGTACGGATAGGTGCGTAGTAAGAGTTGGTGATAGAGCCAGTGATGCTCTGACGAGGATCAAGACCCTTGCGCTGTGACCATACGAAAATGTTATCAGCCGACAGGTAGAAGCGTGCGCTCTCAATCTGAGCCTTGCGTGTCAAGTTCACGGGCAAGGTGTAACCGAGGTTTACATTCTGCAAGCTGAGGTATGAAGCATCTGTCAAGAAACGGTCTGAACTAGCAGCAACGTACTCATCACCAAATTGGAAGCGAGGAATATCTGTGCTCTTGTTCTCGGGAGTCCAAGCGTTGAGCAGATCCTTGTGGAAGTTAGTACCCTTAGACGAAGCATAGGGCGACTCCATCAAGCCTGCGTAGTCGCTGTCATATACCTGGCCACCAATCTGATAACCGAAGTCAACAGAGAGGTCAAAGCCCTTATAGTTCAATGAGGTACCGAAACCACCATATACATCGGGCAGAGCTGTGCCACAGAGGTAGTATGTTGCATCACCATATTGAGCAGTAGTAGTACGACCTGTTACATTGCCATCGGCATCTTTTACATCTTGATAATAGAGAGCCTCACCTGTCTCCTGGTCTACACCAGCATACTGAGGCAAACGGAAGGTATACAGCGAAATGCCTTCACCATAATAATAGTTGCCGCTTGAGTAACCCTTCACACCGCTACATTCCATGGTCTTACGCTCCTCGGGGAGGTAAGTAACCTTATTCTTGTAGTGAGTGAGGTTCAAGTTGATGTTCCACTCGAAGTCCTTGGTACGGATAGGAGTAACCTTGAACTCAGCCTCAACACCATTGTTGGCCATGTCACCTACGTTAGCATAGTATGATGTGTAACCATATGAAGGAGGCAAGGGGAATGAGAACAACATGTCAGTAGTCTTACGATAGAAATATTCAATTGTACCAGTGAAACGTCCCTTATACATTTCGAAGTCTACACCAGCATTGAAGTTACCATTGGTCTCCCATGTGATATCCTTGTTACCCAAAGTGCTAGGTACAGCAGCAGGATGACCCTGTGAGTTCACTACATTGTAGGTGCTAACATAGCGGAAGTTACCGATGTTGTCGTTACCTTGTGAACCATAAGAAGCCTTCAGTTTCAAGAGGTCAAACTGGCTAACATTGAAGAAGTTTTCGCGGTTGATAACCCATGCACCACCAGCTGACCAGAAGTTACCCCAGCGGTTGTCGGGATGGAAGCGTGAAGAAGCATCGCGACGATATGATCCAGAGAAGAAATACTTATCGTCGAAATCATACTGTACGCGACCGAAGAAACCTTCAGTGTTGTAGTCTGTGGTGTAAGAGTCACTACCATTCTCAGTAATAGCACCAGCCAATTCAGTGTTATTCGGGTCAAAAGAATTTGACTTGCTAGCATAGAGATAGTAGTAGTGACGACGATAGTACTCATGACCAGCCATAATATTCAAGCTGCTCAATCCGAACTCAGTTGTGTAGTTCAACAACTGCTGATGGTTGTAGGCCATAGAACGTGAATGAGCGATTCCTGCAATACCGTTAGATGAAGCGTACGAACCATAGTAGGGGTTGGTATAGCTGTTTGAACGAGTCTCGTCAACAGTAACACCGCTGTTCCATGAGAATACGAGACCCTTAGTCAAGGTCAGGTCAAAGAAACCTGTAGCATTGATTGAGTTGCCTGCATAATGGTCTGTATCAAGGATGTTTGAAGAGTAGGGGTTTCCGCCGGAAAGGAACGGACGCTCAATACCGATTACATCAGCATCACCATAGTCATACATGGTAAAACCATTACCATCCTTCATGATATTGCCAGCAGCATCGCGGATGTACAAAGGATAAATCGGAGCTACCTGAGTAGCATAAGCAAAGATGTTGCCAGATGAGCCTGGATCACCGTCATAGCCCAAAGAATTAGCATCATAGTGAGTATATGACATGTTACCACCAGCCTTGAGCCAATCCTTCAACTTATAGTCAGCTTTCAAACGTCCTGTCAAACGCTCATAGTCAGAGTTGGCTGTAATACCTTCATTGTTAAGGTAGCTGATAGATGCATAGAATGAAGACTTGTCAGTACCAGCTGAAGCACTTACATTGTACTCCTGACGTGCGCTCTGACGATAAGCAGCGTCCAACCAATTGTCGGGAGTCAACAAATATTGTTCACCATTGCTTTCAATAATACGGCCAAGTGTAGCATTGGGGTTCAATTTGCCATTGGTACCAATCAAATACTCACCTTCGGGAACATTATAAACATTGTACTTCAGGCCCATGTCACCAGTACCCAACATGGCAGCATTGGCTTTGGCATGGGCAGAAGCGAACGACTGACCGCCATTCAAATAGTAGTTCTTCAATGAACCATAGTACATCTCATAGTACTGTGCGGGCGAAGTCACGAAATCATAGTCACGTGTGGCACGGTCATTCACACCATACTTAGCATCTACGGTGATTCTAGCGCGACCAGACTTACCCTTCTTTGTGGTAATGATGATCACACCATTAGCACCACGAGCACCATACAGCGCATTTGAAGCAGCGTCCTTCAATACAGACATTGACTCGATATCCTGATTGCTGATATTGTTCAAGTCACCATCATAAGGAGCACCGTCCAAGATAATCAACGGATCATTACCAGCATTGATAGAGCTGATACCGCGGATACGAATGCTGGGAGTTGTAGCGCCAGGCTGTCCAGAAGCAGTATTCATCTGTATACCTGCAACCTTGTTGTTAAGAGCATTAACAACGTTTGAAGTCTGAATCTTGCCGATTTCACCAGCATCAACAACAGCTGCTGAACCCGTAAAGGCCGACTTCTTGGCTGTACCATAAGCCACAACCATAACCTCTTCCAGCACTTCCTCGTCTGACTGCATAACCACCTTTACGTAGGGACGAATAGTCACTTCCTGAGTGGTCATACCCACGTAAGAGACAATCAAAGTCTTCGCGCTACTTTGCCTAAGAGAATCATACCTTGTAAAAACACTTTTATAATCCTCATTTATAAGACTTTGCGTCTTCTTCTCAATTTTGCGATATAACTGGCTATTGTAATTCTCGGATAATCTGCGCAAATGGGATGTCTTTTTGCATTTGCGCAGATTATCCGAGAATAATTTGCGCAAACGCAGTAATTTATCTATATTTGCGCAGAAAATTACAGAACTATGCGCGGAATAATAGGTAGAGAATCAGAATTGGACGCATTAAAAAGCTATCTTACGTCCAACCAATCGGAATTTGTAGCTGTTTATGGTCGCCGAAGAGTGGGCAAGACGTTTCTTATACGCAAAGCCGCAGACGAGAAGTTCGCTTTCTTCTTGACAGGTGTGCACAATGCCTCCAAATCAGAACAACTGACCAACTTTGCTATCGCCTATCAGAAAGCTTCAAAGGGAGAGCGCTTGTCCATCCCCAAGAACTGGATTCTGGCTTTTTATGAGCTATCCTGCTATTTGGAGACTCTGCCTGAAGGGCCTAAGATAATATTTATCGATGAATTGCCTTGGCTTGACACTGCCAAATCAGGATTTATCGCTGCGTTAGAGAACTTCTGGAACAGTTGGGCAGTGTTGCGAAATGACATCAAGCTCATTGTCTGCGGTTCTGCGACCTCTTGGATGATTAATAATCTTATACGCAACCGGGGAGGATTACACAATCGCCTGACCCATCATCTTGTGCTTGAACCATTCACATTGAAGGAATGCGAGGCATATTTCAAGGCATACGGTTTCTCATACTCTCGCCGACAGATAGCTGAATGCTATATGGCAATGGGCGGTATTCCCTACTATATGTCAATGATGGACCGCTCGATGAGCCTTGCCCAAAATATCGACCAACTATTCTTTGCCCCCAATGCTCCGCTTAAGGACGAGTTTAATGATCTTTACCGAGCCCTCTTCAAGAATGCCACGCCACATATCGACGTTGTCACAGCACTATCTACCAAGAGTCGCGGTCTCACCCGCCAAGAGATTCTCGATGCTACGGGCATTACTGATAACGGAGCCTTTAGTGTCGTTCTGGACGAGTTGGAACAATGTGGATTCATCCGACTGTATGAGCCCTTTGGAAATACGCGTATGGCAGGCGAAAAAAGGCAGAAGAGTGCTACCATCTACCAGCTGACAGACTTCTATACGCTTTTCTACTTCAATTTTGTGAAGAATAACCGCTATCAAGACGAACATTTCTGGACTACTTCACTTCATAGCCCGATGCACAACACGTGGTGTGGACTTTCATTCGAGCGACTTTGCCTGAGCCATATCCGCCAAATCAAGCATTCGTTAGGTATAGCAGGAGTACAGACTTTGGCCTGCTCATGGCGCAATGCTACTGCGCAGATAGATTTGCTTATCGATCGCAAGGACGATACAGTCAATATCTGCGAAATGAAATATGCCAAGGACGAGTTTGAAATCACCAAGGACTATGAAGCCAAGCTACAGAATAAGTTGACTCTTTTCGCAGAAGAAACTGGTACCAGAAAATCACTCATACTGACAATGGTTACCACACATGGCGTGAAACAAAATGCCCATAGCGGTATCGTTCAGAGTGAGGTGCTACTTGACGACCTGTTTGCTTATTAGTTGATTGAGGAATAACAACACAGAGGCCATAATACGGGAATTCTCCCGCTTCCCAACGCCATAATTCAGAAAAGGCAAGGTCTCAAGCTTCATAATACAGAGGGAATTTGGTCAAAAGTCAAAGCTCTTGTTCCCATTTGAGCATTGTGTCATACATCTTTCTTTTGAAGCGGATTATTTCCTCTGCCATAGTCTTTGATTTTGATGCAAAAATAAAGCATTTTATGTCCTCCATCAAATGTTTTAGACCCGATTTGTCATTATCCACCAAATTTAATCGGCTTAAATTGTCATTATCCACCAATTTTGCAGGGCCAAGTAAGGCTAATTAGTTTAACGACCAAATCGTTTTCCTTTTTTGTGACGAATTTTTAAAACCAGAGGAAGTTAGCAGACGGCAATAAACAATTCAGGGCACCGATGCGTCGGTACCCTGGATATATATAGGTGTAAGGGGTGCTTAGGGCTAATCCAAGAATTCCTCAACAACATTGGAAATATTCTGGAAGAACATTACATAATAGATAGGCATATATATAATCCCCTTCTCTATATAAACTTTCTGCTCATTCGATAGTACGTAGGCCTTCTTTATATTATACTCATCGTTAGACAAGAACTTATCCAAAGCACTGTGCACTGTATAATCTTTTCCTGACTTCACCTCGATAGGAATATTTGACAGATTGTCGGCATCATCAATCAAATAGTCAACCTCACCGTTTTTCTTGTTGTCATAGTAGTATAGGTCATATCCGTGAGCCCTCAACTCTTGGGCCACAACCGTCTCATAGACAGAGCCAAGGTTGATACTCTTGACATCAGACATTACAGCCTTGATATTGTTGCGATAGAATATTCCAGATAAGATTCCGACATCATTTATGTATAGTTTCAGCAAATTCTTACCGCTATTCTCGACCAAAGGATATGTTGGCTTACTGATAGCCTTTACCTCCAGCGTTATACCGGCAGAGATGAGATAGTCAAACTCATCTAAATAGTCATTGGCTCTTTTCCACTTTTTATCCTCGATATCCTTAATGACAACCCGCTTCTTCTTGTTCTCAAGGTTTGACGGAATCATATCAAAGATACGGCGTATCTTCAACCTCCTGTCATGCTCTTCCTCATATTTAGAAGCGTCAACACCATATAAATCGTGAGCTTCTTTCTGTATAGAACGGAATTCAACCACGTTACGACTCTCTACGAATACCTCAACAGCCTTTGGCAGACCGCCTACCAATAGATATTTCTTGAAGAGGTCCATCATCTTATCATGCATCGTATCAGACAATGCCTGGTTGTTATTGAAGCTTTCTCTCATAGCACCAATGGCAACTGATCCTACTCCGTTAGCATATAGGAATTCTTCGAAATCCATTGGATACATATGCTGTACATCCAAACTTCCGATAGGAACAGACTGCGTATTCTTCAATGTTACTCCAAGTAAATAGCCACTGGCTATATAAGTAAACTTCTTCTCCTTCATCAAGAATTTCACAAGAGTAAGAAGGTGGTCATATGCTTGTATTTCATCAATGAATACAAGGGTGGTTTCCCGCTCTTTCATCTTGTCGCCTGCAACAACACTCAACGCCATATAAAAATCCTTTGTAGTTTTAGCTTCAGCGAAAACCCGGTCACCCAATTTGTCCTCTTCCATATTTATTTCAATATAGTTAGAGAACATCTTTTCGCCCACATGACGGATAATGTATGATTTACCTATCTGTCGAGCACCGTCAATCAACAGCATCCTATCAGAATCTGATGAGAGATATTCTTCAATCCGTTTTGTAATTTTTCTGTACAACATGCTAACGCCTTTTTTCTTAGTGCGAAGATAATACATTTTTCAATGCGAGGTGCGTTTTCCTACGAAAAAACGCTATAAAAAACAGCTTTTTCCTACAAAACTACCCTATCAAAAGGTGCGTTTTCCTTTTTGTGATGATTCCCGTTGTACCAGCTTAGAAAAGTATAGAAAGCAGACAGATGGCAATAAACAATTTAGGGCACCGAGACTTCGGTGCCCTGAATACATATAATATATAATAGGTGTATATTACACCAAAGCCTCAATTACTCAGTTGCCCTGGGGCAACCTTCCGTCCACTGGAACATTTCTTTAACCATCATCATATCCGAGATATAGTAGCTAACAACAAGAAAGAGAGGCACATCTGTAGGATGCACCTCTCGCAAATATGAATAATTAACTTCAGGTGTCGTTATTATTCTGAAAGATCAGCGTTGCTTAAGTCAATCTTGAATGCACCTGTACCACCAGCATACAAGCCACCGCCATTGTAGTCAGCCATACCAACCAGCAATGTGCCTGCAGGGAAGGTGATTACGTTGTCAACGAGTGTTCCGCAATAGCCTGCACCCTTTACAGCCTCAACTGAGTTGCCCTTCTCGATGTAGTAACCTGCCATGCTGAAGAAGATGAACTCTCCGTAGCCCCAATTCATACCAGAGTAGTGACGGCTGGGAATGTAAACGCCTTCGGGATCCTCGAAGTTGATCTCCATGTAGTGCTTCTTGCTGGTGTCATAGTCACCAGGAGCATTGTAGGGATACGCAGCACCATAGGGATCTACCAAGCGGATAACGGCTGAGTTGCCAATAGCCTTCTCAACTGCAACCTCATAGGTAAGGTTCTCAACGCCGAAGAATGTACCTACCATATCCTCTGTGTAGAGGGCTGTACCTGCAGCAGTCCAAGAATAAGCCTTAGAGAAGGTCAACTTGAATGTGCTGTTGCCAGAGATAGAGAGGTTCTCTTCGAAGAGGTCTACAGAATCGGGAACGAATGCAAGGTTAGCGATATAGTTCTTACCAATCTGAATCTTGCTCTCGTCAATCTTGATGATAAACTCTGCTACGCTCTTGCCATCCTCGAAAGTAACGGCAGGTGCGTCAACAGACATTACGGTCTCATCGCTCAATGTTACGCTAACAGGAACTGTTACATTGCCGTTTTCATTGTTACGGTAAACCTCAACAGCTACTTGGGGCAGTGCATCTGTACCACTAAGCGAATAGGTGTTTGAAGCCTGTGCGAAAGAGTATGTGGGCACGCTCTGCAAGTCGGCCTTCTCCCAATAACCTTCATCGCTACATGAAGTGAAAGCTACTGCTGCAAGCACAGTCATGAATAAAGATTTATATAATTTCATGTTTTTACTATTTTAATCGTTAAATATTATGATTAACTGATTACTCTGCTACAGGAGTAGGCAATGCAACAGGGTCATTGTTGTCGTCCTCTGTAAGAGCGGGGTTACCCTCGATTTCAGCCTGCGGCAAGCGAAGGATAAGAGCGGGATCGCCAGCGGGGATGTTGTAAACATAAGCAGCTTGGAAGCCAGCACCACGACGGTCAACACCCTTGTTCAGACGCATCAAGTCGAAGTAAGAGAAGCCCTCACCCCAGAGCTCGATACGACGCTGCAGCCAAACCTGATTCTGTACCTGTAAAGCCTCAATAGCGTTACATACGTATGAGGGGTCACGGTAGGTAGAAACGAAGCTCTGCAGTGTAGCAGCACCGGCAGCAGGATCACCGGCCATAGCCTGAGCCTCGGCCAAGATAAGATACATTTCCTCAACACGCATCAAGGGGATATCGTTAGCATTGGTGCTGGTGTAGATTTTGTCCAAATAGGGAGCAAACTTCACCTGAGTGTAGGGAGGACAGCCTGCAGAAGCGATGTATGCAGCCTGATCAGCGTTCAAGTTAACAGACACGCCATTCTCATCCAAGAACCAGCCCTTACGAACGTCTGTTGCGGGGATAGCAGCATAGAGGCTCTTGCTAACCAAACGCCATGCACCTACAGAAGCATAACCGTAGTTGAGTGAACCCATGTGAGAGGGCCAGTTACAGATACCTGAGGTAACGGCACGGTCGGTCTCAGCCACGAGGATACCCCACATCCAAGCAGACTCGTTGATGTCGCTCATGGCGGGCTTGCTCATGTCGGCGATAGTATAAGGAGTAGCATCAGTCAAGCTGAGTGCCATCTGTGCATCATCGCGAGCACCTTCCCAGTTGTTCATAACCAAGTTTACACGAGCACGGAGACCGTAGGCAACCTCAGTGCTGATATAACGACGGTCAGCACGTGTCATTGAGGTCTTCTCCAACAATGCGATGGCATTGTCAAGGTCGGTCATAATCTGAGTATAAACCTCAGCTACAGTAGCACGGGGGCAACCTTCTGAACCGGCAGCGTCCATGTTGTCCTCTGTGATCAGAGGTACACAAGGCTTGTCCTCATTGCCAACATAGGTCTGCTGATACATCTGAGCCAAAGTGAAGTAGTCGAAAGCACGGATAGCGTAAGCCTGAGCCAGATAGAACTGCAAGCCAGGATCCTCTGTTTCGGGGTCAATCATCTTAGCCAATGAGTTAACAGTATAGAGCTGCTTGTAGCATACTCTCCAGTAGAGAGCTGTTGCCCAATAAGTATTGTTAAGGTCCTCATAGGTAAGTGACTGGGTAAACCAGTTGTAACCTATATCCTCAGACACGAGGTCTGTACCACGGCTGTCGGTCATCAGCATGATTGAAGGATAACCGAAGTCGCTATGATAAGATTCGCTCAATGCGTTACCGAAGATGTAGAACACTGAGGTCATGGCAGTAACGCTGGCCTCGATACGCTCAGGGTTGGCGTTCACTGTAGCCTCCTTCTGGTCGGCTGTGATGGTAGAGCCCAGAGGCTCGGTGTTCATGTCGTAGCAACCTGCAAGCGCTACACATGCCAAAGCCGATGCAATATATTTAATCTTTTTCATTTTCTTTCTTACCTTTTAAATGATTAGAATGTCAATTTAACACCAGCCGAGAATGTACGGAGTGCACCGTATGTAGCGGTAGATGTAGAAGAGAATCCCTTACGGGGGTCCATACCCTTGCGAGCGGTGAAGAGAGCCAAGTTGTCAGCTGCACCGTAGAGACGCAATGAGCTGATGCCCATGTTGCGTGTCCAAGCCTTGGGGAAGGTATAACCGAAGGTGATGTTGTTGATAGAAAGGTAGTTTGAAGACACCAACCAACGGTCTGAAGATTCATTGGTGTAGGTGTCCATATAGTCAAGACGAGGAACGTCTGTTACGCGGTTCTCGGGAGTCCATGCATTGGCGATGTCCTTGTGCCAGTTCTGGCCTGCGCTACCAGCATCACCGTTGTGCATCAAATCCTGATAGGTGTAGTCCCAGATCTTACCACCGAGCTGGTATGCCAACTGTACAGAGAGGTCAAATCCGTGGAACTCTACGCTGGTACCGAAACCACCATATACCTTGGGCAGGAGGTCGCCGGTAGCTACCCTATAAGTGTTCTGTGCTACAGCAGCATCGTCGGTTGTGTAGGTCTCGGGATTCTTCTCGTAAGCCTTCACGGCAGCTTCGTAAGCCTCCTCGTTACCTTCCTTAGTAAGTCCCAAGTACTCTTCCTCAGTCATTGTCTTCTGGAAGTATTCGTCAGCAGGAACAGCAGCATAGTAAAGAGCCTTACCTGAGTTAGGATCTACGCCAGCATACTTGATCAAGTAGAACTGATACATTGATTCACCCTCTTCATAGATGGTAGAACCGCTGATGAACTTACCGTTCAACTCGGGGTGGAGCTCAACAATCTTGTTCTTAACGAAGGTTGCGTTGCCATAAACGTCCCAACTGAGGTTGCGAGACTCGTAGAGGTTACCGTTCAACTCGATTTCCCAACCGTAGTTCTTCATTGAACCGATGTTCATAGGAATGGTGCTGTAACCGTTAGAGTTAGCTACGGGCTTGTTGTAAAGCATGTCGCTGGTAGTACGGTCGAAGTACTCAACGGTACCGCTCAGCTTGCTCTTCCAGAGTGAGAAGTCAACACCGGCATTGAAAGCGTTAGACTTTTCCCATGTGATATCCTTGTTACCCTTGTAGAGGAGGTTACCATCGGCGAATGAACCGTCAGCACCTGTCATCTGATACTGGTCGATGTAAGCATAGTAGTTACCGATGTTATCGTTACCCTGCTGACCGTAAGAAGCCTTTACCTTCAAGATGTCAACCCAATCAACATCGCTCATGAAATACTCCTTGCTGAGTACCCATGCTGCAGATGCAGAGTAGAAGTTACCCCAACGGTTATCGGGATGGAAGCGTGAAGAAGCATCGCGACGGTATGATACGCTGGCGAAGTACTTCTCATCGTAGTTGTAGTTGAAACGGCCGAGGATACCACGGGTAGAGTACTCGTAAGCAGAACCACCACCACGCTTCTGGTCGATAGTGTTGTTTACGGTGTAGTCACCCTCCTTATAGAGGTTCTGACCTGTAGCGTAGAAGTTCTCACCACGGAGGTCGTATGCCTCGTAACCTGCCAATACATCGTATGTGCTCTTACCATAGGTCTTGGTATAAGTAGCCAAGTACTGTTGGTTCATAGCGAATGTACGTGTGTAGTCCTGAGTAGCAGTACCACCGTAGCTTGCGCTCTGGCCATACTTGGCGTTACCAATGCTGTGGTAGCGAGTGTTGTCGATGTGTGTACCCAATGATGCTGTCAATTTCAAGCCCTTGAGGGGAGTGATCTCAGCAAACCACTTGCTGTTCATGATATCCATGAGGTACTCCTCTGTGTTGTAGTAGAGGTCACTGACAGGGTTAGAGATTGACATCCAGTTACGTGAGTAAGCTGTCTGCACACCATTACCGTAGTCATAGATAGGAAGACCAGTGTTAGCATCGCGCATGATAGCACCTGAAGCGTCACGTACATACATAGGATATACGGGAGCAATCATGTTGGCCATCAAGAAGGCGTTACCAGAAGAGTTTGTTGTAGTCTGCTCACCGGGGTAGCGGCTTGTACTGTTGGTGTAAGCGAGGTTAGCACCGAACTTCAGCCACTTCTTTGCCTGATAGTCAACGTTCAAACGAGTAGAGAGACGGTCGAAACCAGAGTTCTCGATGATACCGCCATCCTCGAGGTAACCAGCTGAGAAGTAGTAGCTGATGCGGTCGGTACCACCTGATACGCCGAGGTTGTACTCCTGACGCATCTGGCTGTTGATAGTACCAGCGGTCCAATCATCGGGAGTGAAGTAGTTGGTACCGTCGCTGTAGCCGAGAGTAGCCTGAGGATTAACCTTGCCATCGAGGCCGATGAGGCCGTCAGCACCGTTCAAGGTATACATCTGATAACCACCGAGTGCACCGAAGATGTTTGCGTTAGCGTAAGCGTGAGCAGCGGCGGGAGAGTAGCCGAGGTTATAGTAACCGGCGTTGCGATAAGCCTGATACAGAGTCTCCATGTAAGAGTCAGCAGTCTCAAGTACATCGTACTTGCCAATCTGACGCTCGTTCTTACCCCACTTGGCATCGAAAGTGATGCGTGCATCGTGAGTCTTACCCTTCTTTGTTGTCACCATGATAACACCGTTGGCACCACGAGCACCATAAAGAGCTGCAGCAGCAGCGTCCTTCAGTACTGACATGCTCTCGATGTCGGCAGGGTTGATAGAAGAGATGTCACCGTCGAAGGGGATACCGTCAACTACATACAACGGAGTGTTGCTTGCATAGAGCGAACCGATACCACGGATGCGTACGGTAGAGCTTGTACCCGGCTGACCGTTAGAGCTCAATGTCTGCACACCGGCGATAGTACCTGAGAGCGCGTTGGTGATGTTAGAAACCTGACGATCCTCCAACTTTGCAGCGTCAACTACTGAAGCAGAACCGGTGAAGGCAGACTTCTTAACAGTACCGTAAGCAACCACCATCACATCGTCGAGGGCCATACCGTCCTCTGTCAATGTAACCTTGATGGTCTTGCCACGCAAAATCTTTACCTCCTGAGTAGCCATACCCATGTACGACACGCGAAGTGTAGTAGCTGAAGCAGGCACATCAGCAATCACGAACTTACCTTCAATATCAGTAGCTGTACCCTGATCGGTACCAACAACCAATACTGAGGCGCCAATAACAGGCTCACCGTCAGCCTCCGAGTAAACGATACCCGAAATCTGAGAGGTTTGCGCTGTTGCCATACCAATACCACTGAGGATAAAGGTCAACAAAAATAGCACTTTTTTCATAAATGATGAATTTAAGTAAATAAAATTAATTAATTAATTGAGTTTTATCTAAACTTTAAGATTCCCAACGCCTTAGAGAGAGAAGAGGAGGCGTGATGCTCAAAAAGTCTTCGCGCTACTTGGAAGGTTTTCAATAACGAACTTGCCATCAACGTCAGTAATGGCACCCAGAGTGGGCACGCCCTTTACTGCGACTGTGGCACCAATCACAGGCTCACCGTCTTCAGCACCGATAACGAGACCGGTCACCTTAGAGGTCTGAGCAGTTACCAAGCTTGCACTCATGAAGAGGCAGGCTAATAACATCATCAATTTACCTTTCATAAATTTTTCTCTTAAAGTTTAACAATAATTTATTTGGTCTATTCTCTCAATGAAAGTTGCAAATGTAGTGCAAAAAATCGAGATAACCGCAAAAAAATCTTAAAAACCGCATTTTTAACTTCAAAAATGCGGCTTTTAACGTCTGAAATGGTGAAAATGTTATAAAATGACCGCAAAATAGTGGCTTTTTGAAAGAACGTTATCTAAACGAGGAACACAAGAAATGAAGAAAATTATGTATCGGGCGGTATTCAACCGCAAAAAGCAATTGAGAACAGATGGTAAGGGCCTCATCCAGATAGAAGCATACCTGGAACGACGCCGCATGTATGTATCTACACATATTTATATACATCCCTCGCAGTGGGACGAGGCGAAGCGTGAGGTTTGCCGGCATCCGCATGCCGAGGAGCTGAACTGGATGATAGCTGAGCGCATAACCGAGTTGGAGAGTAAGGAGATTGCCCTATGGAAAAGCGGCCGTGGCGTATCGCTACGCCTATTAAAGGAGGATATAGCGAATGGCAGTTCGCCACAATTCCTCCCCTTCATGGCCAGCGAGATAGAGAAAGGGCGCATCCGCGAAAGCACGCGAGACAACAGATACACAACCTATTACCTACTCAAGGAGTATAGCGAGGAACTGACAACCAAGGAGCTCACACCCTACTTCGTCAGCAAATTTGAGTCATGGATGGCAGCACGCGGGTATCACACCAACACGATTGCCAAGCACCTCACCCACCTGCGCATCTATGTGAATGCTGCCATCTTACGTGGCATGATGAGCGAGGAGGACAACCCCTTCCACAAGCGGCGCATCAGCCACAAGCCCTTCCACCATACGCACCTGATGCCTTTCGAGCTGGAGAAGCTGGAACGCCTCACCCTGCCACCCAGGCAGGAATATCTGCAGCGCACGCTCGATGCCTACCTCTTCTGCTGCTACACGGGGCTGCGATACTCCGACTTCGTACACCTCACGGGTGCCAATATCCAGCGCGGCACGGCACATACGTGGATCAATACGGAGAGCCAGAAGACGGGGGCAAGCATCAGCCTCCCCATCGACCTGCTGTTCGACGGTAAGGCACTGGCACTCTTGAAGCGGTATGTCGATGATGTGGACAGCTTTTTCCGCCTGCCCTCAAACTCAACCGTCGACAAGCGCCTCGAAGCCATATCCCGCCTGGCAGGCCTGCGCAAGCACTTCTCCTTCCATAGCGCCCGCCACACCAATGCCACACTGCTGCTCATGCAGGGGGTGAACGTGACGACGGTGCAGAAGCTGCTCGGCCACAAGAACGTGAAGACAACGATGAACTACTGCGAGGTGATAAACCAGACCATCATCAAGGAACTCAAAAAAAGCCGCAAGCGGTAGCACAGGGGTAGCACAGGGAGAATTAAAAATTAAAAATTAAAAATTGAAAATTAAAACTGGTGATGGTGCGTCGAGGGTATTTCGCGTGCGCGTGCGTATACATATATAATAGGGCATGGGATATAATAGGGCATGGGAGGGGGAGTGGGCTAAAAAAACAATTCTCCCCAAACAGGTTGTCCGGTTGTCCTTGTTGCTTGTAAGTTGCGCTATAGCTGCATGTTAACAAGGACAACCTAGGCAGTCCTGGGGTGTCCCGGGGAATATGCGTTATAGGTCCATTAGCCATTTAGCTTATTTCTCCCAGATGATTGATGTTTTTCCTGTTTTTGCAGTGCCTATTCATTGATTGCTGGCGAGCATTCGCGCGAATGCTCGCCACAATCCACGCGTATGATGGCGACCATATGCGCGAATGGTCGCCGCCAATAATATAAAAACATTTGGCAACAAGGGATTTGTATTATACTTTACATAATCTTCATAGGGCGGAACCGCATAATAGAGGTTCATCACCCCAAATATGGGGTGGAGCATAACCAATACTCCCCGACTTCGCATGGGGACACCATGGACAACCTGGGCTGTCCTTGTTTATACATTGTGAATAAAGCTGTTATGAGCGACAAGGACAGCCGGACAACCTATTAGGGAAAAGCCTTTTTATCTTCAAGTAAAGTTTGGCAGTAGAGTCAATACTCCGTAGCCAGCCACTCACTGAAGAAGTAGTCGTAGATACGGTAGGCACCATCCTCTTGAGTTATCAGATCGCTATTCAACAAGCCTTTGATGGCCGACTGCACGGAGCTGGCCGAGGGCAGGGCATATTTCTTCATGAAGGCCGAGGAGGTGATGCTGCGAGCCTTACGCTCCTTGGCTATAGCTTGAAGCACAAGCTTCTGCTTGGGTGGGAGATGGGCGAGAATGTCTTTGTAGCTCCCTTCCTGGGCGATGATGACATTCTTGCGTGCTGCTCCTATCTGACCGGCAGTACATGACGTGTCGAACGGGGTCAAGGCAAAAAGTTCGTTCATCATCAACTGTACATACCACGTGCAGCCATCAAACATCGTGTATACTTGTTCTACCACCTCGCGCTCAATACGCTTTCCTCGCTCCTCGAATAGGCGAACGGCAAAATCACAGTATGCATCCATAGGGATAGGGGCGAGACTCATGCTGATGGCGCTCTGATAGAATGGCTTGTTCGGTGAATTGAACATGCGGCTCATCGTATGGCGCTTGCTTCCTGCGAACACAAATATCGTCTGTCTACACTGCTGTATCTTAGTGCGCAACAGTGCTTCCAGATTCTTGTCTTCATACTCCGTTATCTGCTGAAACTCATCAATGGCTACAATACAAGGCCGGTCGGCCGACTCTAAGTAGGCGAAGATTTCGTCAAGGGTCGTCTGTGGAGACTGTATATTGCCCAAACCGATATCAAATGAAGGTTCGCCCGTCATCGCATCCAATTTGAACCCTACACGTAGCGAACTGATAGCCTGGAAGAAGCGTTCGGCCCACTGCGTTTCCTTTGGCTTCAACTCCTCGTAAATAGACTTGCCCAACAGATATACAAACTCTTCGAAAGAGCTTGTTGCGTATATATCAACAAAGAAGGTGTAATACAGGGAATTCAGTTCCTCTTGATTGAAGCAATGGCGAATAAGCCCAGTCTTTCCTAAGCGACGCGGAGATATCAACGCGACATTTCTACCATTCATCACCTGCTTGACAAGAAAGGACGTCTCCTCTTCTCTATCACAGAAATATCTGTCAGATACGTATTTGCCCACAAGAAAGGGGTTCTGTATAAGTAATTCTTCCATACGAGTTTTCAAATTTATTGCAAATATAATAATTGTGATTGTAATAAAATCATAAGCAGGGAAATATTTTCAAATAAAACATCATAATGAGCTCCAGTTATTCTTTGTGAGCAACGAGAATCTCAGAACATTCAATAATTTACTGATAACATGTGATGTACGAGGAATTTCTCTACACAATGGCTTTCAGGCAAAGTAGCGCGAAGACTTTGATAGTTTCATACGTAGGTATGACTACTCAGGAGGTGACCATTCACCCCTATGTGAAGGTGACTATGCAGTCTGACGACGAGGTGTTGGAAGAGGTTGTGATTGCCGTACCTTACGGTACCGTAAAGAAGGCAAACTTCTCGGGTTCGGCTGCACAGGTGACTGGTGAGAAACTGCAGCAGATGCAGGTTGCCAACATCTCTAACGCACTACAGGGTGCTGTAGCAGGTGTGCAGACAACTTCTGCTTCTGGCCGTCCCGGTGCAGGTTCTTCCATTATGGTGCGTGGTATCGGTTCTATCAGAGTTGATGGTGAGCCTGCTGAGCCCCTTATCGTTGTTGACGGTGTGGCTTACGAAGGTTCTTTGAACTCTATCCCCACACAGGATATCGAGTCAATGACTGTATTGAAGGATGCTGCTGCCAACTCAATGTATGGTGCTCGTGGTGCCAATGGTGTGGTAATGATTACTACCAAGAGCGGTGGTAACCGTCGTCCTCGTGTAAACTTCGAAGCTCGCTATGGTATCAATGAGCGTGGTGTAAGCGCTTACGACCTCCTTACCAACCATGGTGAGTACTACGAAATGATTCACGAGGCTGCTACCAACAACTTGGCCTCTTCAATGGGCTACCTCGCGGCTTCACAGTATGTAGCAAACAACCTCGAGTACTACACTCGTTACAATGTGTATAGAGGTGTCGGCTTCAATGAAATCATTGATCCTATGACCGGTAAGTTGACTGCAGCCGCTGCGGCAGCTACACCGTTGTGGACAGAGAACTGGCTTGATGGCATCGGCAAGGGTGTTCACCAAGAGTACAACGTAAACGTATCGGGTGGTAACGACCGCACTTCAGCATACCTTTCTGCCGGCTATCTGGGTGATGAGGGTATCGTTCCCGGTTCAGGTTTCGACCGTGTATCTTTGCGCACCAAGGTTGACCAGAAGATTACCGACCGCATCAAGGTGGGCTTGAGCTTGGCTTATTCACGCACCGACCAGCAGGTATTTGCTGACGAGGGCGCCAACTACTCAAACATCTTCATGTCTTCACAGATGGTTTCTCCGCTTTGTCCTATCTACCGTTTCGACGAGAACGGCAATGTGATGACAGATGCTAATGGCAATAAGCTGTATGACTATGGTACCGAGCACAACCGTATCTATTCTGCACAGTCGAACCCCTTTGCCAACGCACAAGACTGCATCAACGAGGACATCCTCGACAACGTAAATACTCGTGGTTACTTCAACTGGGAAATTATCGATGGCTTGACCTTCTCGGCTAACATGGCATACGACGTGTTTGTTGACAATCAAATCGAGTTTATGACTCCTGTTGCCGGTGACGCTGCTTCAGTAGGTGGTCGTGGTTACAAATACTCTGTACACAAGGATGTATTGAACGTCAACCAGTTGTTGACATATGCTCCTTCGTTTGGCAAAAACAACATCAACATCATGTTGGGTCACGAGACCAATGAGATGAACTATTCTTACTTCTACGGCGCAATGTCTGGTTATGTAGACACTACTAACCCCGAGTTCTCTAACGCTGTAGTTTATGACGGTATGACCTCTTATAAGTATGCTCGCATCCGTGAGGGTTACTTCGCTAAGGGCGACTACAACTACGATGACCGTTACTATGCAACTGCAAGCTATCGTCGCGATGCTTCTTCAATCTTCCATCCTGACGTACGTTGGGGTACATTCTGGGCTGTTGGTGGTAGCTGGCGTCTCTCTAAGGAGGCTTTCATGAGCGGTGCTTCTTCATGGTTGAACGATGCTAAGATTAAGGCCTCTTACGGAACACAGGGTAACGATGCTATCGGTCTCTACAATGCTTACTCAGACCTCTATACTATTGAGCGTGTTGACGGTGAAGCTGCATTGACCAAGACACAGCGTGGAAACAAGGATCTCACATGGGAGAAGTCAAAGAACTTCAACGCCGGTATCGAGGGACGCTTGTGGAACCGCGTAAACTTCGACATCAACTACTTCGTGAAGGAGACAACCGACATGTTGTACTACAGTCCGCTGCCCGCTTCGCAGGGTTCGCCTTCAGGTATCTACAGAAACGAGATGGATATGAAGAACCGCGGTTTCGACTTCGAGTTGTCGGCTGACCTTGTTCGCACTAATGACGTATTGGTAACATTGGGTGTTAACGGTATGCACTACAAGAACGAGTTGACCAAACTTCCCGAATCAAAGAGCACAGCGGATTACCCCGACGGTTACAAGAACGGCTACTACTGGCGCGAGATTGGTGGTGCACTCTATCAGTGGAACCTCTACGAATATGTAGGTGTAGATCCTCAGACAGGTCTTCCCCAATACAACGACTACTACGATGAGGTAGTATTGGATGAGACTACAGGTGAGCCCGTATTGGACGCAGAAGGCAATCCTATGACTGTAGAGAAGGTTAAGATTGTCAACTCTACCGATGGTTTGAACGAGCAGGATGCCCGTCACTACGGCAAGAGCTCAATTCCTGATTTCACAGGTGGTGTATCGCTCTCTGTAAATGCTTACGGCTTTGACTTGGCTGTTCAGACAGCATTCCAGCTTGGTGGCTATGTATACGATTCTTCTTATGCAGGTCTGATGAACTCTGGTTCTATCACACAGGGCTTCCATAAGGATATGCTTAACCGTTGGACAACTCCCGGACAGGTAACTAACGTTCCCCGCCTCTGCTTGGACGGTGCTACAGGTACCTACAGCTCACAAATGTCTGACCGTTGGTTGACCTCAGCTTCATACTTCGCTCTGAGAAACGTATCATTCGGTTACACCTTGCCTAAGAACTTGACCAAGAAGGCTTCTATCGAGAACTGCCGTGTATATGTAACTGGTGACAACCTCTGGTTGAAGTCAGCTCGCAAGGGTCTTGACCCCCGCCAGTATGCAAGCGGTGAGGTAGGCTATGGCTACTCTGCTATGAGAACCTATTCATTGGGCCTTAGCCTTACATTCTAATCATTTAAGTCAAATATAAAACAAGATTATACAATTATGAAACTAAATAAGATATTAGGTCTTGGCGTAATTGGTTTGGCTATGGCTACGGTAACATCTTGTAGCGATGATTACCTGAATGCTGTGAACCACCGTACGCTTGACACAGAGACCGCTGCTGAAATCATGGAGCAGGATCCCTCATTCATCGACAGCTACGTAAGTGGTATCTGGGCATGGATGGTAACATATGGTACAACCTCTACTTCACATGATGACTATGCCATGATGTCAATCCTCCACTCAACTGATATGGCAGCCGAGGACATGACTTGTTTCAGCTTCAGCTGGCACGGATATGACTATGGATTGGAGAACCGCAACTACGACTATCGTCGTGTTCGTGTAAACTGGGTTACTCTCTACACCATGGTAAACAAGGCTAATGAGATTATCTCTTTCTTTGAAGAGGAACCCGAAGATATAACCCTAAAGGGTGCTCTGGGTAACGCATACGCTGTACGCGCTTATGCCAACCTCTATCTGATTCAGCTCTTCCAGCAGCCTACTGTAGCTGACGCTTCTGGCGCACTGAGCATTGACCGTGAACTTCCTGGTGTGCCCCTCGTAGTGACTACGACTGAGGGTTACTCACAGGATGACATCAACAATCTCTCTGACCGTAACACTGTAGGCGAGGTGCTTGATGCTATCGAGGCTGACATCACCAAGGCTATCGATCTGTTGGATGGTTATGTTCGTCCGAACAAGAACACTATCAACAAGGCCGTTGCTCAGGGTATTGCAGCACGTTACTATCTCCTCAACCGTCAGTGGGACAAGGCTGCCGAGATGGCTAAGGCTGCTCGCGCCGACTTCCCCGTAATGAGCGGTACAGCCGAGGCTAATGGTATTCGCGACGGATTCATGGATATCACCAACTCTGAGTGGATGTGGGGCTTCGACCATAGCTCTGAGACATCTACTATCTACGCATCATACTTCTCACACATCTCTAACCTTGCTCCCGGTTACTCTGGTATCCTCTATACCGGCCGTGGTATTGACGCTCGCCTCTATTCTCAGCTGAGCGATACTGACTACCGTAAGATGTACTGGTTCAACGATGCAGAAGGTAAGAGCCAGTCTACCGCTGTTGCTTCTGAAGAGGCAAGCGCATGGCAATATCCTTATGCCATCTTGAAGTATGGTTGGGATGGCGCTTGGACTATGGACTACCTCTGGATGCGTGGTGCCGAAATGGTGCTCATCGAAGCTGAAGCTTTGGCACGTCAGCAGAAAAATGCTGATGCGGCTGTTGTCCTCAAAGAACTCATGGCTCAGCGTGACCCGAGCTGGAACAAAGCTACAGTAACTGTGGAAGATGTATATCTCCAGCGCCGTCTTGAACTCATCGGTGAGGGCTTCGCTTACTTCGACTTGAAGCGTATGCGTAAGGGCATCGACCGTAACTACGAAGGCAACAATCACTTGGCTGGCTATGCCCTGACAGTAGGCCCCGATGAAGTAGTTTGGACATACCAAATTCCTCAAACAGAGATTCAGGAGAACATCTACATTACTGATGAAGACCAGAATCCCTAATTAAATCATCATAAAAAACAGATAATATGAAAAAGTTAAATATCAAAGTATTATCGCTCTTTGTAGCTGCAGCCGGTATGTTTGCCGGTTGTAGCCAAGAGGAGCTTGTAAAGTCTGACATAGACAACGCCAATTATGCAGATGTTGAAGTTACTTTCTCTGAAGCAAATGCTTCAAACATCAGTGTCACCTCGGCTGTCCTTAATGTAGATTTGCAGGGAGCCGCTCCTGAAATCATTGAAGTAGGTTTTATGTATTCACCCAATGAGGATATGTCGTCAGCAAAGACTGTAATCGTTACAGACTCTATTGCCGATGGCACACTCTCTGTGGCAATCGACAAATTGACTCCTGCTCAGGAAGGCACCAAGTATTACGCTTATGCATATGCTTACGTCAGAGGCAACGCCATCGTTTCTGAGACATTTAGTTTTGTGACAGCTCCAGCTATTCCTATCTCAAAAGAGAGCCTTAACCAAAGCGTGTATGCTGCTAACGGTGTTGCTGATGCATGGGGAACAGTTTATGATTTCGCTGTCACAGTTTTGACATCAGAAGAAAACGACACAGCTTATATTTGTAATCTGGACCCCTATTTCGCTGTAAATGGTTTAACCGCTGAAAATGGTTTCAACTACATTGCTGGTGTGTTGGCTATCAGCGAAGATGGTTCTTCTGCAACAATCACATGCGAGGCAGGCCAACCTATGAATTATTCTGACTGCGCTTTCTACGGATTTAACGCAGAAGGCTACCTTGTAACAGCTCCTATCGTATTCAACATATCTGTATATGGTACTGTAGCTTCTATTGATAATGGTTATGCGGTATATGCTTCCGATGGTTATTGGAGTGCTTTCCCCACAACCCTTACATTCGAAAAAGCTAATTAATCAGATTAGTATATCTAATATACACCTTTTTTATTCAGGGCACCGATTCTCGGTGCCCTGAATTGTTAACTTTTAAAATCCTTCACAGAAAAAGGAAAACGATTTGCCACAAAAAAGGAAAACGAATTGCCACAAAAAAGGAAAACAATTTGGCCGCTAAAATAATTAGCCTTACTTTTGTACTGTAAATAGCGATAATCATGAGTTATCTTAAGAGAATATCAGATAAAGTGCTTGCTGAAAGATTGGAAGCTTTCGGTGCTGTTCTTATTGAGGGTCCAAAATGGTGTGGAAAGACTACTACGGCTGAGCAACAAGCTAAAAGTGTCATCAAAATGCAAGACCCCGATATGAGCAGTGAGTATCTTGCAACAGTAGAATCCAAGCCATCTCTTCTTTTACTGGGACATACACCACGATTGATTGATGAGTGGCAAGATGCTCCAGTGCTATGGGATGCTGTACGAACTATGGTAGATAAAAGACAAGCAGTAGGCCAATTCATTCTAACCGGCTCTAATGCTGTCAAAAAAGATAAAATCAAGCATTCAGGAACAGGACGCATAAGCCGTATGAAAATGCTTCCTATGAGTTTGTATGAATCAAAGGAATCTAACGGAAAGATATCTTTGTCGGAATTGTTTAATAACCCAGATTTAGATATTGATGGAACTGAGTCAGGGATGACTATAGAAGACCTGATTTTTTCAGCATGTCGTGGAGGGTGGCCTGCAAGCATAAATATCAAGTCCCGCAAGGCGCAATTACTGATAGCCCAAAACTATGTTGATACTGTTTGTAAAGAAGATATTTCCAGGATTGATGATGTCAAGCGTAATGAATTCTTGACAAGACAAATCTTGAAATCGTATTCTCGAAATATATCCACGTTAGCAAAAAACTCTTCCATATTGGAGGATGTCGTCGCTTCAGGGGAAATCTCTTGTACTAAACCGACTTTTGAAGACTATGTGGATGCTTTGACTCGGTTGTTCGTTATTGAAAACATACCGGCATGGTGCCCTGCAATACGAAGCAAGACCGCTATTAGAAGTGGATTCAAACGCTCATTTATTGATCCATCAATCGCAGTTGCTACATTGGGGCTTTCTCCAGATGCTCTTATGACACAGTTGAAAACCTTTGGATTTATTTTTGAGCAGATGTGTATCCGTGACCTCAAGGCATATAATCTTGATTTCAATAGCCATATATCTTATTATCGTGACCGATATGGACTTGAGGCAGACCTCGTACTTCATTTGTCTGATGGTAGATATGCACTTATCGAATGTAAATTAGGTAGCAAGGAAATTGAAGAGGGGGCAAAACATCTAAATGAATTGAGGACTCTTATTAAAGAATATAATAAAACGGAAAAGCAGGTTCCATTGCGAGAACCTGATCTCTTTATTATACTTACTGGAGGTAAAATGGCATATACTCGCCCCGATGGTGTCAAGATTATACCTTTAGCTTGTTTGAAAGACTGACATATTCTGACAAGCCAATCTGCATTGATTGCATTGTGAAGTCTCAAAAAAGTAAGTACCCCTTACACCTATTAATATATTTAGGGCACCGAAGTTTCGGTGCCCTAAATTGTTTATTGCCGTCTGCTTTCGTACGAAGCGTCTATCACTTATGTAAGTAGCAGCACCAATAGTCGCAATCAGATAGATGTATGAAGCTCTTACTGTGGGGCGAACAAATCGTCTAGGGTGACAACAGACTGTATGATGTTGCTATAAGCGTTATCTTTCAGACCATAAGTGGCTATCATAGTCAGATGCAATGCCTTATTGGTTCGTGTGGCTTGACGGAATGCCTCCACTTTGTTTCGGAGAAGCATATCGTAATCTTTATCGATTGTAAAAGGCGCGAGAGAGTACTTGATTTCGCATAGATTGATGACTCTATCGCGGCGATCTATCAACAGGTCTATCTGCGTACGCTGTTCACCCTGCAACTGATGCCACGATGAATCTTCGCTCAATACCCCACCGATACCAATGGCACGTTTTATGCAACGGATATGGTCTTTGCACACCTGTTCAAAAGTACATCCGGCCCAGACTCGTCGGTGTGGATTGTCAAGTGTATGTGTCCAGTATTGCTCGTCTTTGCCATGCATCCCTTTGAGGAAACGGAAGTAAAACATACTGTAATAGTCAGACAATTTGTATATCGTATCGCGTTTTTTACGGCCATAGAAATTGTATGGACGAATGAATTCACTGTCGGATAGATTGTTGAGCATTCGAGTGAGCACCCCATTGTTGGAAAGTTTCGTTGCAGCAATAATCTCATTGCGCGTCAGTCCCATACGCTTGGATGAGAGTGCCTCTACAATTTGTATATAAGCGTCTGCATTGGAAAACAGCGTTTGGTAGAGATGCTCGAACTCATCCCACAATTTGCCTTTTTTCTTGAAGAAAAGTTCGTCGATATTGGCCGTATAGGACATTTGGGGAGATAAAAGTCGGAGATAAAAGGGGATTCCCCCCATCACCATATAACATTCGGTTATATCATAACGACTCCAGTGAATGCCTCGCGACAAGAGATATTGCTCTGTCTCATACAACGTGAACGGGCGAAGATAGATGCGGCTGGTAATGCGATTGAACAGACCGCCTTTGTTGGCCAGAATCTTGTCGGTAATCCAACTGGTGGCCGAGCCGCAAGCAATCACCATCAAGTCGTGACGGAAAGCTCCCCAACCGTTCCAGAACCACTCGAAAGCGCTGAGAAAGTCACTTAGTCGGGTGTCAAGCCAAGGCATTTCGTCAATGAACACCACTTTCTTTTCTTCACCGGGGAGTGACTCCAGATATGAGCGCAACAGGGTAAAAGCCTCCAACCATGATGACGGGATCTGAATGGGGGTATGGCTGTACTCACTGAGTGTGATTGCAAAGTTGTGGAGTTGTACACTCTTGGGCTGATTGTACAGTCCAGTAAGCTGAAACGCAAAATTATTGTTGAAGTATTCGCGTACAAGGAATGTTTTTCCCACCCTTCTGCGTCCATATACTACCACCAATTCAGCTTCAGAGGATTGCATGCACCGTTGTAGTTCCTGCATCTCTTTTTCTCTACCGATGATTTTAGACTGTTTCATTGTGTAGACTCAATTAAATTCAATGCAAAAGTAATCCAATAGTTCAAGAAAAACAATAGCAACCCTAGAGATTTGTATCTTTATCTTATAAAAAAGTGGTGATAAAGATAAGAACAAGACAGCAATTCTATCGTTATCTATGAAAAAATATGAAGATAGCGACTTTTATTTAATGGTATCTGCGACGGATTCTTGTGGCAAGAAGGCTGGCTCGGAGCAACTGAGTAATTGAGAACCTAGTGTAATATACACCTACTATATATATTCAGGGCACCGAAGTCTCGGTGCCCTGGAATTGTTTATTCCGTCTGCCAACTTCCTCTTACCGCCTCCACTATCTCGGCCGGGGCCTCAGCTACACGCACAAATTTTTGTTTGTCGGTGGCATCATCTTTGACTGTCCATATCATAGACTCCTTGTATAGGTCGGTGACGATGTACTCGTGACCCCAGGTTCCGTTGCCGTAGTCATAGGTGCCACTGATGATATCGCCTATGCGCCAGTCGTTGGTAATCTCAAACGTGCCGGTGCTGAGGTGCGGATACATGGAGTTGAGGTTGTCGTAGACCTTGAAGGTATGTTCCTTGCGATCAAGCACGATGTACAGCCATGTACCCTCGGCAAGCGGGGCATCGTTCCACTCTGAAAGCTGCCAAGTGCCGTCGGTATTGATATAGTTGACCTCAAGCGGTGGGACAATCTCTGCCGGCTTTTCACAGGCAGTAAAAGTGGTTATCGTAGCAAGTAGCAATAAGGGAATAATCTTTTTCATATCGTTTGTCTTTTTCCTTTTCCAGATTTTATTTTGTCTTGTCAATAGTCACATGTATGGTGCGTGCTGATGGCTTGCCTCCAATGCCTTCAATGAGCAGGGGTAACTGTATCTTCTGTTCCGATGCCGGAAGTTTGGCCACATTGATTGTAACGATGATGTCGGCCTCGGCGCCAGGGAGAATCTCTGCAGGCTCGGTACGAAACGAAGCATATGCAGGCAACAGGCGCGAACTGAGATGTAATGTCGTCTCACCACTGTTGGCACAAGGGATACGTACAGAGGGCCTTCCCTGACGAGGGAGTTCCGTTAAGGTCATCTCCTTACGCTTGATACGTAAGATCCCCATCGTATAGGGCAGATGGCTCCACGCATCCTTGTCGGCAACCTCGCCGTAGAGCGATAGACGTGCCATAGGTTGCTTCCCATGGCCCTCAAGATACACAAAAGCATCTACATCAATCGTGCCCGGACGGTTCTTGGGATTATAGGTGAGGGTAATCTGCCCAGTTGCATCAGGAGCAATGCACAGGGTGTCATATTCAGCCACAGTACATCCGCAGGTGGTGCGTACACGGGCAATGGATATAGGAGATTTGCTCACATTGTGCAAAGTGAAGGTGCGGCTCACGGGAGCATCGTCTTCCTGCAGCGTCCCCAGTTCATACGAGGTGCAATCAAACTTCACCACCTCCGCAGCTTGAGAAGACACTGTGGGATGCACCATAGAGTCTATCTGAGCACGGGTTAGGCCACGCATCTGCTGCATGGGCACTTGATCACTCAGGCACAAGGTTCCCAAGAGCATCAAGGCGAATATGTATGCAGTCTTATACACGATACTTTTTATATTTGTCAGCAGTCGGCCTTCGGGTGTTTTAATTTTAACTTTTAATTTTTAATTTTCAATTGCACTTACATCCATCCATTTCCATTGCCCTCACGGACGGTGATGGCGATGGTCTGTTCCTTGTCTCCAGCCTTGATGGTTGCGGTAGTGCTTCCAATGGCAAGACCCTTGACGGTAAGCACGGTGCCTTGCAGGGTAGCCGTAGCAATGTTGTCATTCGCTACAGCAACATTGTAGGTGCGAGTCTCGCCATCCACAAAGTAGCGGGCGAGATCGATGGTATAGGTCTTTTCAGGAGCTACCGTGATGTTGGGCACACGCATATCGCTGCCAGCACCTTCGCCAATGGCACGGAGCAGTGCGCCAGCGTCAATGAGGCGCCCCATCTTACCACGATAATCGTTGAGGTTCATCTGCACGGTCGAGTAGCCCGGTGTGGAGTGGTTATAGTGGTATATCTTTGTCTGGTTCACGTAGTAGGGGTCAAGTTCGCGAGCGGTCGATTTCATCAGTTCGATAAACTCCTCGGCCTTGAAGTGGCGACGCATCTTCACGGCATACGACAGTCCCAGTGCAGCCACACCCGATACGTGAGGACAGCTCATCGATGTGCCCTCGTAGTAGCCATAGGCGGGCTGACCATTGATGACGAGCGTAGAGAGGATGCTGCCGTTCGGCTTCTGCCAGTCGGTACCGTCGTTATACTCGCCAAGGACACCATAGTACTCGGTGTCACCGCCCGGAGCCGAGAAGTCCACCTCAGCACCATAGTCGGTATATCCTGCTGGCGTATAGTCCGCAGCGATGGCTGCCACGCTCAAGCACTTCGAATAGGCCGATGGGAAGGCCGGCATCGCCGAATATTCATTGCCCGATGCGAAAATGGCAATACCCCCTTCGATGATGCCATTGGGCGAACCTGCATTGTGTATGAAGTAGTCGATAGCCTCTTTCTCCAGCGGGTAGAGTCCTGCCCACTCCTCTTCACTGCCAGGACCGGGCGTGTAACCCTGCATGATGTTGGCCAACGCACTGTTATATCCCCAGCTGCACTGGATGATGACAGCACCATTGTCGGCTGCATACTTGATGGCACGTGCCTCCTGTGCGAGGCTCACCGAGTAACTGCCGTCGATGACCTGGCACGACATGATCTTCACGCCTCCCTGTCCGTCACGGCCGCCTGCTACGCCACATACGCCCTCACCGTTGCCATTGACCGCGGCGATGGTGCCAGCCACGTGCGTGCCGTGACCCGTATCGTTGGCATCGGTCCACGAGATGATGGGCGAGTCCTTCACGAAGTTGTAGCCATAGCGGTCGCCACAGTAGCCGTTGCCGTCGGCATCCTCCTTGGAACCCAGCTCCTCGGCTTCGTTGACCCATATGTTTGCGCTGAGGTCGGGGTGGCTCCACATCACAGCCTCATCGAGCACAGCCACGATGATAGAGGGGTCACCCGTACACAGCTCCCATGCCTCCCCGCAATTGACATCCGAGCCGGCCACGGTAGGCGCCCACTCCTGTGCAAAGTCGTAGCCACCCTTGTTGATATATCCCCATTGGTGATACAGTCCCGGGTCACTGAAGGGAGCGTCGGTCTGGCGCGGCGATGCCTTCAAACGGTCGCTGCCTATGACCACCGGTTTGCGCTGTCCGTTGTCCACACGCTTGAGCGTGGTGTTACACTGTATCTTCGACACCTCGCCCAGCAGGCGCAGGTTGCTGATGGCCACCTTGAGGTCGGCATCCTTGTTGAAGCGCACGATATACCACAGGTGCAAGCCTGCCTCGCGGGCACGCTCCTCATGACGCGGGTCTACGGGAAACACACGCTCCAACTGGTAGGCACCGAGTATGCGCAGCACCTCATCGGTAGAGGGTATGCCGCTACGTGTCATCGCAGGAGACTCTTCGGCCACCTGGTCCAATATGTCGGTCATCTCGGGCACGAACTTGACAAGCAGTTCGCCTTCCGCTGCATCTTCAGGGATGAAGATATCGGTCATCTCGTTCTCCTGTTCGGTCTGTGTGGTCAGGTCTGTATCGTTACAGGCAGTGATAAGCAGGCCCATGAAGAGGGCGTATAGAATGTTTCTTTTCATAGATGCGTTCATATTATTCGTGTTCCTCCTTCATCTCGTACTTCTCGCGGTAGCCGGGGAAGAAGTCGTAATAGTAGTCAAAGTTCTTGGGTTCGTTGTCGAAGTGGACGAGCTTGCCGTTGGAGTCGATGCCGTTCTCTTTCTGGGGGAAGATGAGCGACTCGGGGAACCAGTCGAGCAAGTGGGGATGATAGAGCAGCCAGTCGGGGGCACTGCCTGTGAAGAAGTTGAGGTTGATGCTCAGGAGCTTCATGCGGGGCATCACCTTGGGACGGCCCACGAGGTTCTTGATGGTGTCGCCACCGAAGGCGGCCACATCGGCTTCGGTCCATGCCTCTACACCGTCTTCACCCACGGTAAAGTCGGGCAGGGTACCTTCCATATAGTTGTTTGACAGGCGCAGCTCCTCGAGGGTGTCCCACAGGAAGAGGCGCTTGAGACTGGCGTCTTCGCTCACGTTGAAGTACAGGCCTATGCCGTCCTCGTAGTTGCCACGGTTGCGCAGGTCGTAGGTGCTCCAGCGGCGGTTGGCGATGAGATTGAGGTAAGTGAGATGGGGGAAGTTCTCCTTGGTGAGCACGGCGGGTATCTCGGGGAAGTTGTTGGAGTTGATGTCGAGCGACTCGAGGGTCTTGCCCAGACGGGCAAAGTCGTCGGGCAGCGACACCAGTCCGTAGGCACCAATCTGCAGGTGCTTGAGGTAGTTGAGCTCGCATATCTCACTGCCAAGGTCGATGCTGAGGAGCATGGTGTTGACGTTGCCGTAGAACTGCAGCGTCTCGGCATACTTCAGGTAGCGCACCTCCTGAGGGATGCTCTCCTTGGTGTAGAACATCATGAAGGTGGCCTTGCGCACACGGCCGACGGCCTCGCGGGGCATCGCACCGCTGACAATCTCCTCGTCGGTGGCTTCCCACAGCTGCACGTTGGTCCAGTATTGCATGTTCTCGCTCTTGTCCCACGCGCCCATCAGCTGCAGCTGCTCGGCAATGGAGACGATGGCCAGCGAGTCGCCACGGCGGTCGTCGGTGATGGTGGGTGCGGCCTCCTGGGTGACGGTGAGCACGGCAGGCTGGGCGAGCTGTACGCTCTCGTCCTTGGGCAGGAACTCCAGACGGGCAATGCGCTCGTGGAAAGCGGTGTTCATGCGCCAGTTGAACTTCAGTGTCATCTCGCGCGGACGTGCTCCGCGGTCGAGGTTGACCTCGAACTTGGGCTGTGTAATCCATTCCACAGTACCATCCTCATAGGTGGCCTCTACCTTGAAGTCGACATTGGTGACGAGCGACACCTCGAAACAGCGGTCGTCGATGTTGACGGCCGAGGAGGCGATGGCCATCTCGGTCTCCTTGAGGGTGATATGCTTGCCGAAGCCCAGCTGGCTGACGGCTATGGTGCGGGGCGTGTCGCCGAGCGGACTGAAGCGCAGCGTGGCAGTGCGGATGTCGTTGACCAACGTGGAGTCGATGACGATGCTGCACTTGGTGCTGCCCACGCCATTGGCGGGCGAGATGCTTATCCACGGCTCGGTGGCGATGGCTACCCACTCGGTGGCAGAGCTTATCTGTAGGTACTCGGTGCCTCCCTCGGCACCGATGACGATGCTCTCCTTATCGACCGAGAAGCCGGTGATGCTCTCCTCTTCTTGGCAAGCGGTGAAGAGAATGGTGCTGATAAATAATATGAATGATAGTTTAGCGTGCTTAAGCATATGTACTTATTGTTTTTTGTAGTTATAGGGAGTTAAAGGGAGTTATCGCTTCGCTTTTGGGAAGATAAAGGCCAAATGCTTTCTCGTGCGTAAGGACATTCGGCATTTAACTCCATTTACCTCCTTTTATCTCCATTTATCTCCTTAATAAATTATCTCCTTAAATAATCATTCCAAATCCAAGTAATCGCATCCACGGATGTCCTGTGTCTTATCGTAGATGAGCAGGTAATAGCCGGCTGCGATATAGTCACATACGCCCGAGAGGTCGATGGATATGTTGGGGTTGTCCTTGATCTCGAAATAGTAGATGTAGGGCGAGATGGTGTCCTCAATCTTGCGCAGGTCGTTGGAGCCGATGTAGAAACCTACGAGGCTGGGGCAGGTATACAATCCCGTGGGCCACTCCTTGAGCGTGCGGTTGCCCTCTTCGTCGCGTTGGTGACGGATACCGAAGGTAGTGAGGTAGGCACCGTCGAGCGGTTCGTAGGGGAACTCCGAGAAGCAGTTGTAGCTGAGGTCGATGCCGTAGAGGTAGGGAATGTTGGTCGACCAGAAGTCCTTGGGCAGGTCGGTCAGCTTGTTGTAGCTGAGGTCGATGGACTGCAACACGCGGGAGTACTCGCCCGTCATAGAGCCCTCGGGGATGCGCTCCATACCATTGCCGGCAAGCATCAGCGTGGTGATGGGCGAGCCGCTATGGAAGAGGCGGGCGGGCATCGTCTTGAGGCGGTTATAGGAGAGCGATACCGAGTTGGCATTGATACCACGGTGGGCATCGCCATCCTCCAATTCAGAGATGAGGTTGTAGGAGAAGTCCACCGAAGCCATCACATAGTTTGACTTGGCATTGAAGATGTTGGGGAGCTTGGTGAGCAGGTTGTTCGTGCAAGAGAACATCTCCACATCATAGTAGCCGAAGAAGTAACCGTCGATGTTGGGTATCTCGGTAATCTGGTTGTAGTCGAGGTAGGTCTTGGTGAGGTTGATGCTCTTGCCGAAGGGGTGTAGCGTATGTACCTTGTTGTTGGTGCAATCGAGCATAGAGAGCATCTCCATCTTCTGCAGCGACTCCGTGGGCGGGAACTCCTCCAGGTTGTTGTAGCCCATATAGAGTATCTGCACACGGTTGCCCGACTTGCCGTCGGCCAGTGCTATCCAGTCCTTTCTCAACTGCTCGCCGCTGATGGATTGGTTGCAGGCGATGTTGAGCAGCTGTATCTCGGGCAATCCGGCCAGCATCTCCATGGGGAGGGCGGTCAGCTTGGGACAGTTGTATATCTCGATGTCGGTGAGCGCATCCAGGTTCTCCCAGCTCCACGTGCTCTGCTCCTCATAGTAGGGCGAGTCTTCGGCTACGTCCACGAAGAAGTTGTCGTGGGTGACGGGCGAGTTGGCGATGTAGAACTGTTGCAGCTCGGTGAGGCGCATCATGGCGCGTGAGATACCTGTGATCTGGTTGGTGAGGTTGCCCGACTGCACATCCTTCAGCGTGATGCGGCTGCTGGGCTGGATGGGTGTCTGCTTGGGGTCGCGGTTGATGCCCTCCTGCAGAATGTCGGAGAGCCCTTCGCGGATGTCGCGCTTGAGGAAGCGGTTGTGGTAGTCCATGCGTATGCGCTCGCGCTGCTCGGCCGTCATATTGGCACCGGCATCCTCGAAGAGGTGTCCGCCCAACTTCTCGTCGTGCGTGCCGAGAGAGAGCACCACCAGCTTGTCGAGCTGACCTATCGCATCGGGCACCACACCACGGGCACCCATACCTGCCAGTGAAAGGCTGGCCACACGGCCATTGGCATCGAGCTGCACGCCCGGCTGGTCGCCCCACATATCGAGGTCCTTGTTGAAGTCCCAGTTGCAGCCTGGAGCCTCGGCCTCGCCGTAGTAAGTCCAGTTGGGTCCATCAAGGGCAAGCCATATCTCTTTCAGGGCGATGTAGTCCTTGATATGCTCGGCTGTCTCGCTCAGTTGGATGGTGACGGGCACATCCTTGGTCAGCCCATTGTCCTCCACGATGAAGGTAGCGGCCTCAATGCCGTCCACAGCCTCGAAGATGGTGCGTCCCTTCTTGTCAGAGTAGGTGGTGTAGCCGCTCACGGTGTAGTCACCGGCCTTGAGCCATACCACCGTGTCTACGGTGAAGTAGGCGGTCTGTGCATTATATTCCGAGCCGTCGAGCGAATAGTCGTGGAAGTCCTCCACATAGCTGACAGGCACCTTGCTGATCTCCACGCTCTCCTGCGTGTTGGTATTCTTTACCGTAAGACTCACCACACGGATGTCACTGAACGGATAGGCCCCTTCGCCACCGGCACGGGTGGTGGTAGTGAAGCAGTCGGGCTTGACGAGGCGGAACGAAGCCTTGCCACGCGGAGTGACGCTCACCGAGAGGTTGTGAGTGACGAGACCATCGGCAATGACGGTAAACTGCGAAGGAGCATTAGGCTCTACGAGGAGCACCTCATCCAGTCGGTCATACAGCGTATAGCCCACCATGCGGTACTCGCCAGCCAGAAGCTGCAGCTTGTCGCTGCGCAAGCCATACTCGGCATTCTCCGCGTTGTAGGAGTTGAGCACCAGCGTCTGCTCGATGGTAGAGCCCTCGCGCTGCATCACCACCTTCACCTTATGCGCATCGGCCAGATAGTCCAGCGTGTTGACCGCACGGGTAGGAGCCGTATCGTTCTTGTAGAGTTTGAACTGCACGTAGCCATACTGCACGCCCAGTTCATCCTCCTTCTCGGAGCAACCCGTGAAGCCTATGGCCACACAAAGGAGCAGTGCAGCGACAAGGAAACGGTTGCTAAATGACAGGTATCTTTTCATATCTATTTATATACTTTTCGGCATCTTAAAAAACAGGTTCAACCACCAAGGCTTTGAGAGGAATCTTATTGGCATCAACGAAGTAGATGATGTGCTCCTCCTCTATATAGGTCTGGAATAATATATAGTAATGCAGGTCATCCTCGGCCAGTGAAGGCTCGGCACGGAAATTCTCATTAATGAGGTATTGCTTGCCGCTCTTGCCCCATACCTGGATGTGGGCGCCATCGACAACTCCGGGGTCCCATGCTTCTATATCCAACATCGGATTTACTACATAGGGAGAGCCAAACTCCAGCTGGGTATGGTATACATTCTCTTCCGACACACAGTAGCCCATGGCTATATCGAGCCATTCACTGTCGCTCTCGGCACTAACCTCCACCTCTTGCAAAGTGGTTCCGTGCGATATGGCAAAACTGCTACCCATCAGGCTCTCCTGGGTGAACTCGGCGATGAGGTAACGCTCTACATCGGCTTTTATCTCCTTAGCGCCTTCCAACTCTTCGAACAGGAATGCATCCTTGCCATCGACAATGCTATCGGCGAGGAACTGGGGGAGCACAAACAGATAACCCTTGCGCTTGTTGGCCGTATTCTCAGAGAAGCTGATGCTGATGCCTCCCTGCTGGTCGTCGGCAACACTTATCCAGCTCTCCTCGGCATTGACTATAGTGCAGCCTGCATCCTTCTCGTAGCTCACATAGATCAGTTCGTAGGCATCGTTGCGGGCTGTCAGCATCACGGGGATAGGAGTTTCGTACACTTCCAATGTGGTGGAGTACATGCCGTCCTTATAGGTCTTTCCGTCGGCAGCTACGGTCAGTGCCCATTGCGTAGCGGGCGACATGATGACGCTGCGGGCATCCATGCCAGTGTATTGCAGATGAAGTTGCATGAGCGTATGGTTGTCGTAGACAAAGGTCAATGAGTCGGTTGCATTGTTGATCGTGTACTTCAGCGAATCGGCAAGCACGTTCAGTGTTATCTCATCTCCATTGCGGACAATATCAAGCCACTGGGCATTATGCCCGATGTGGAGCTGCTCGATGCTGAAGTTAGACGCAACCTGCAATGTGATAGCTCCTGTAGTGCCGATGACCACCGACTGACCGGCGGTATAGCCGACTGTCCCGTCTGTCACTGTAAGCTCATATCCGATGGCTGTGCGGGTAACGTGGGCTACAACTTCGCTCTGTTCGCCCATGCGAAGGGTAATCGCCGCCTTGTCTTCCTCGAAGTCGCGTCCTTCGTCTGAGATGACAAACTTGACAGCCTGCTCGCCTGCATTCCCGCTGGTGTCGAGAAAGAGTCCGTCGACCTTGCACCACGAGGCATCGGAGGCCAACTGCCAGTCGAGGGCAGCATGGAAAGTAACCATAAACTCATCGCCCGGCGCTACCGTATGATGGGCAACCTCCGGGAAGGTGGGAACGATAGGAGTTTCCTTCTCCTCACATGCACTGAGCAATAGTGCTACTGCAGCAAACAACGCTACATATCTGTGTGTACCTGATGTTTTCATATTTTCATTCAGTTTTTGTCCAAAAAGAGTGTTTTTTTGCAAATTTCCGCAAAATTACAAATATTATTCCGTATATACACTTTTTCTGCGCAATTTAACATGTATATTGGTGAAATATGCAAAAATCCCCGACGCCACTCACGTGGAATCGGGGACAACCCTTAAATATATATAGACGAACAACTTTTTATTCTATCACCTGACAGCGCAAGTCGCCGGGGACGTAGGAGATGTGAATCCAGCGGCCGTCGTCCTCAAGGATAAGTTGGGTGAACTTGATGCGACCCTCCTGTTGCATCTGTTGTATCATTTTGAACAGTTTGCGGTGGTCGGCACGGTTACCCGCAATAATATCGGCGGCATAGCCGAGGATGTGGTGGCTATACTTGGCGCCGCCCACAAGCGCGTTGAGCTGCTTGCAGCGGTAGCCGCTGCTGACAACTATCGGTTCGCCCCACGCTTCGCGTATGGGGTCGAGGAGTTGGTCTACTAATACGTGTAGCAGGTGGTATGCACACTTGTTCGGGCGATTGTCGATGCCCTCGCGCAGCGCCGTGGCGCTGCTTGTCAATTCTTCAACACAAAAGTATTTCATTTCTTATAAATCTAAATTATGATTACTTGTCTCGCGGAATAATAGTCTCACGCAGACGGCGCAGAAAACGCAGACTTTGCGAGTCGCTTCGCCCTCGCTGGTCGGCTGCGCCGAGTGCTCACTTATCGCACGCAGAGAGCGCAGAGAACGCGAAGGCTGCGTCGCAGAAGGCTCGCAGCTTGTCGGCGAT
>CAZMZC010000011.1:0-65274 GCA_964570685.1 uncultured Bacteroidaceae bacterium
CTGACATAAGAAAAATATACAAGAAGACAAACACAGGGTTTTGCGGGTGCGCCCAATTGTCCATTGCTTTTCCCTTCGGCCAGCGAACCTTGTTTGTCAATTGTCAATTGGTCTATGCCCATCTCCTCATCAGTGAGTGCAACAATATTACCGAAGCTACTCCATGGGCGCTTTGCCTTGTAGCTTTCAATGGCGCTGGCTGGTACGTGCAGGGTAAGGGTACCATAGTAGGGGTAAACACCAAAGGCATCCGGCTCAGCTTTAGGTGCTGTCTTGGCATTGCAATATACATCCAAGAGTTCGGGGCAATTGGCGAAAGCCCTAGTTCCTATGCCCGTCACACTCTCGGGGAGGGTGATGGAGGTGAGGCTGCGGCAACCATAGAAAGCATACCATCCAATGCTCGTCACGCCCTCGGGGATGGTTGTAGAGGAGCAACCTAAAACTAGGATATTGCCGTTTGTTTCAATGATAGCATTGCAGCCATTACGGGAATCAAAATTCGTATTTCCCTCTGCCACTACTATGGAGGTGAGACTGCTGCTGCAGCCATAGAAAGCATAGTTTCCAATGCTCGTAACACCTTCAGGGATGGTGATGGTGGTGAGGCTGCTGCAATCACCGAAAGCTTCGTCTCCAATGCTCGTCACGCTCACGGGAATGGTAATGGAGGTGAGGCTGCTGCAGCAAAAGAAAGCATAGTTTCCAATGCTTGTCACACCCTCGGGGATGGTAATAGAGGTAAGATTGATACAATCCCTGAAAACAGAATATCCAATGGTCGTAACACCTTCAGGGATGATGATAGAGGTGAGACTGCTGCAATCAGAGAAAGCACGGCCTTCAATGCTTGTCACGCTCACGGGAATGGTAATGGCGGTGAGGCTGCTGCAACCAGCGAAAGCACTGCCTCCAATACTCGTCACACTCTCGGGGATGGTGATGGTGGTGAGACTGCTGCAATCAGAGAAAAGCGCGTCTTCAATCCTCGTCACGCTCCTGGGAATGGTGATGGAGGTGAGGCTACTGCAACCGTGGAAAGCACCGTCCCCAATGATCGTCACACCCTCGGGGATGGTAATAGAGGTAAGATTGATACAATCACTGAAAACAGATCTTCCAATGGTCGTAACACTATACTCCACCCCCTCGTAAGTGACGGAAGAGGGGATAATGACAGCACCACTATACTTGGTTCCATCAGGATTACCACTCACCTCAGCAACCTCGCCTTTCGAAATAAGGTCATACCAAATGCCGTCAATCTCGACTCGGGCACTTGCCGTAAGGCTGCATAGCAGCGCTGCGAAAACAATCAATAAATGTTTTGCGTGTTTCATAATGCTTATTATATAAGGTTTCAGCAATCATCATCGTCAGGAACCAACGAATTAATTATGGCACGTTCCGTTTCTATGACATCGATGATGTCACTTGTTGATTCACAATCTTTAATCATTTCATATTCTACGCCTCCCTCTAAAGCCTTCTCTAAGAAACTTGCATTGGAAGTAGCCTCATGGTTTTCACCCTGACAGAAACTACTATTCAGTAATTTCCGAATCAAGTTTATAATAAATTCACTCATCATTTTCTATCATTTAAGTTAACTATCCAAATATTTCCTTCAAATAAGTTTCAGTGTTTTCCTGCGTATTTAGGATAACGCCATGTACAACATGCGACAAGATATATTTAGGCAAATAACTATCTTCTCCATTCTTTACCATCCGAATCTTCATCTCCAGCATATTTGAGGAGAAAAAGTGTTTGAGTAATTGTGGTGGAGCCATAGCAAGTTCTAAATCATCGGGATTGTCATCACATGGTTGAAAACCTTTTCCCTTCAACAAGTCGCAGATCTTCTTTTCAGAAGTGACCTCATTTGATTCGTTTCTCATAAGTCAAATTACGTTTTTGTTGCCTATAAGTCCCCCAAAGTCAGCGTTAATAATGTATTTGGCTAACGGATACAAGAAAAGCGTAGAGACTTGTCATGCTCATTGTGATTCCAGGTATCGCCAAACACCTCGCAAAAAATGAACAGAGAAACAAATACCCCACGCTGTTGTATATACATTGACAATGCACAGCGTGGGCTGTACGCGTACTTCATATATACGAAACAGAATGAGCGTATTCTTATACTCCATCCCTTTTGCTTGAAATTGGCGATTTCGGATCACGGGATAAAGCAAGAAACGCATTCTTGACCCGAGGATTTCTCCCCTCGGATGGTGCAAAATTAGTGCAAGACGAGAGAAAAACCAAATATATTTGAGCTTTTCTAAAGTGCCAATTAAAATTAGGTCCAGACTTCATCGTCAGATAAATTTAGTCTAGGCGAGCGGAGTACAACCTTTCGGCAATCTTAGGCAAGTTGCCGATTGACTACTCTGGCAATAAACAATGGGTTAATGCCGATTTTCGGCAAATAGGCAAGTATGCACCATGTTTTTATGTACAACATATGTGTTGAAGGGCTTCTATGTAGAATGCGATGACCTGCGCATAACGGCAAAAAATAACAAAGGAGAGGTTGGTGCGATACGATGAATTTGCAGGTGCGGCACGGATTTTTCGGGCCTTTCACGTTTCGCGTCACTAGCTAGTGATGCGCTCATCGCTATCTAGCGTTGTATACCTCGCTAGCTAGCACCGTGCTCGTCGCTATCTAGTATGGATAATAGGCAATTTGCCGAAATCTTCCCTAAAAAACACCGAGCATAGTCAACTTCTGTGAGCAACACTAAAGTTGCCAATTGTTTGAAATCTATTACTACTACCTTACCCTAGGGAACTTCGGGCGGGAGGAGTTATGAGAGAGTTCCTTGATTACAAAACGCAACACTCCCCCGACTTCTCGGGGGAGTTATTTTTCTTACTCAACAGTTTTGGTGGTTAGCGGTTAGTGGCCTCTCACCACTCACCTCTCACCCATAACCTTTAACCCATAACTCATCAAAACTCCTCCTCGGGCTCGAACAGGCGGTCTATGGTTTTCGTCTTGAGCCATGCAGCCTCCTCTTCGGTGAGGTCGGGGGCGAGATCCTCGTATACGCTGGTGTTGAAGCAGTCGATGAACATCTTCTCCTCGTCGGTGAGCAGTTCGGTGACGAGCGGTGTGGTGTCTATGTAGGTGCGGGTGAGGGTCATGAAAGCCAGCCAGTCGCCATACTCGTTCTGCTCGTCTTCATAGCACAGCAGCATGTTCTCGTGGCGTATGCCGTAGTGGCCTTCGCAGTACATGCCGGGCTCGCACGAGGTGATCATGCCGGGCAGCACGGGCTGGTCGTAGAGGTTCTGCCGCAGGTCTTGCGGACCCTCGTGTACGCAGAGCACGTGGCCTACTCCGTGGCCGGTGCCGTGGCCATAGTTGCGGCAATACTTCCATAGGGGCATGCGTGCCAGGATGTCGAGGTTGGCTCCGCGGGTGCCGCGGGGGAACGAGGCGAGCGAGAGGGCTATCATGCCTTGCAGCACGCAGGTGTAGTCGAAGGCTTCGTCATCGGTGAGGGGGCCCAGGGGTACGGTGCGTGTGATGTCGGTGGAGCCGTCGAGGTAGTGGGCGCCCGAGTCTATCAGATAGAGTCCGCGGGGCTCCAGCACGCTGCACTGCTCGGGTGTGGCGGAGTAGTGTGGCAGAGCGGCATTCCGTCCATAGGCCGAGATGGGTGCGAAGCTCTCGTCGATGTACCCGTCCATCTCGCGGCGCAGGCTGATGAGCTTGTCCGAAGCGTCTATCTCGGTGATGCGTTCGCCACGCTCCATGGCCTGTTCGAGCCAACGGAAGAAGCGGGTCTGCGCCACACCGTCCTTGTGGTAGGCCTGGTGGAATCCGGCTATCTCAGTCTCGTTCTTGATGGCTTTCTCGAGCTTGACGGGCGAGGTGGCGTTGACCACAGCCGCGCCGAAGCGCTCTACCACCTTCTCGTAGAGGGCATAGTTGAGCATGCCGCCATCGATATATACAGGTGCGTCGCAGGGCCATGTGGCGATGCTCTGCACCACGTCGGCATAGGGGGCCAGCTCCACGCCGTCGGCTGCGAGGGCGCTGCGGAGGGTGTCGTCGAACTTGCTCTCGGTGGTGTACAGCACGGCACGCTGTGCATCGGCCCAGAGGTAGGCAATGACTACGGGCGTGTGGGCAATGTCGGCACTGCGTATGTTGAGCATCCAGGCTATCTCGTCGAGACTGCCGAGGAGGATGGAAGCGCAGCCCTTCTCCGCAATGGCCTGGCGCAGCCAGGCGAGCTTGTCGGCACGCGAACGGCCGGTATACTCCACACCCAGTTCATAGGCGGGTGCCTCGGGCAGTGCGGGGCGGTCGGGCCAGAGGGCGTCGATGAAGTCGGGGCGGCTCACTACCTTGATGCCTTTCAGTGCAAACAACGCCTGCATGTGCTCTACTGTGGCGAGGGGCATGCAGAGGCCGTCAACACATACCGTGGCGCCTTCGGTGAGGTTCTCGGCCAGCCATTCGGGGTAGTCTACGGCATCGGGCACGCGCAGCTTGTGCAGTTCTATGCCGGTGCCTTCGAGCTGGGCCGTGGCCTGGATGAAATATCGGGTATCAGTCCACAGTCCCGCATGGTCAGCGGTGACTACCACCGTACCGTACGAGCCGGTGAATCCTGATACATACTTGCGGGCCTGCCAACGCTTGGGGAGGTACTCGCTACTGTGAGGGTCGGTGCCCGAGATGACGATGGCATCCCATCCCTCGGCCTGCATCATCTGACGCAACGCTTGGATATTCTCTTTCGGGGTCAACATATGTTTTTTTATTTAGAGTTCTTCACGCAACAAATATAGGCTTTTTTAGCGGCATGAGCAATATTCTTGTTAAAAAATCGTCATACAAGGGCAATGATATGAAATATATGTACTACATTTGCCGAATGTTAAAGTTTCGAAAAATATCTGCCGCCCTACTCATATTGCTCTGCAGCACCGGCATCGTGGCACAGGAAGGGGAGAAGCCCGACCTCATGTTCAAGGTGTACGACCAGAGTTTCTTCGACAACCGCGAGGTGCGCACTCCCTATCAGCGCTCGCAGACCCTCTTCGGCTCCATGCTCAGCATCGAAGGCGGCGTGCGGTTTGGCGCACATACCATCATGGCAGGCCTGCACGGCATCAAGGACTTCGGCTGCAGCGGACTGGCGAAGAGGGACCTCACCTTCTACTACAGCTACGAGGAGGGACACTTCGCGGGTGCCTTCGGCTCGTTCCCGCGCCGGCTGCTGCGTCGCGAGCTGCCCGACATCTTCGTGTACGACTCCATCAGATACTATACCCCCACGCTACACGGCGCACTGCTGCAATATACCGCCAGCCACGGCTATGCCGAGGTGTACTGCAACTGGCTCAACAAGCAGGGTGTGGGCGAGCGTGAGATATTCGAGATCGTCAGTGACGGACGCTTCGGGCACAAGGGCTACTACGTGGGGTGGAACGCACAGCTCACCCACTACTCGGTGCCCCGCCCCGCCAACGGGCTTCAGGTATACGACAAGCTGATGCTGAACCCGCACGTGGGCATGGAGAAGAGCGGCCTGGGCTGGCTGGACGGCTTCGCGCTGGAGGCTGGACTGATGCTCTCGCTCAACCGCGACCGCACCGATATGCTGTGGCACTCACCGATGGGATTCCTGGGCGATGTGAAACTGCGCAAATGGAGATTCGAGCTACGCGACCGCCTCTATGCCGGCAATCCACAGTTCACCCACTACGACACATACGGCGCACAGCTCCACCGCGGCGACCCCTACTACCGCAGCAGCCTATACAACCGCACCGACATCTGCTTCTACCTGCTCAACCGCACCTATGTGCAGTGCTATGCAGCCGCCTCGCTCCACTACACCGAGGGAGCACTCGACAATTCGCAGCAGGTCGTCCTGCGCATATATCCGAAATGGTAAAAGAAGAGAGAGCGCCCCTCGTCAATCGTTAAACGTTCATCGTTAATCTTTAATCGTTAAACGTTCATCGTTAAACGTTCATCGTTAACTCCCCAGCTCCTCGCCACTGAAGTCGATACCCATAGGCGACTGGAACACACGGAGCCCGAAGGTGGGCATCACGGCAAACACGTGCTCGAAAATCTCGCTCTGCAGGTGTTCGTAAGGGACCCAATCGGTACCGTCAGAGAAGAAATAAAGCTCGAGCGGAAGGCCCTGCGCAGTAGGCTGCAGCTGGCGCACCATAATTATCATGTTCTGATTCACCCGATGATGCTGGCGCAGGTAACGCTCCAGATAGTTGCGAAACACGTGGAGGTTGACCGCAAACTTATCCTCGCGCTCAATGCCTTCGAGCCACCCGCGACGCTCAAAGTCGGCCATCTGCTCCTCGGTGCAGAAAGTAATGGAGCGCATGTCAATATATACGGACCGCTTCACCCGACGACCACCGCTGTCGCGCATGCCACGCCAGTTCTGAAACGAGTCGCTCACCAAGGCGTAGGGAGGCACGGTAGTGATGGTCTTGTCCCAGTTCTGCACCTTCACGGTGGTGAGGGTCACCTCTATCACATCACCGTCGGCCCCATACTTGGGCATCGTAATCCAGTCACCGGGGCGTAGCATATCGTTGGCCGATAGCTGTATGCCTGCCACCAAACCCATGATGCTGTCCTTGAACACCAGCATGAGCACCGCCGCCGAAGCACCGAGGGCGGTAAGTATGTAGCCGGGGTTCTTGTTGATGAGGATGCTGACCACGATGATAAGGGCCACGCAGATGACCACAATCTTGAGCATCTGGTAGATACCCTTGATGGGATGATTCTTGAGGCGGTCCTGATGGCTGGAGAGGTCGTACAGGGCCGAGAGGGACGTGCACAGCAACTTGGCTATGATGGCTATGAGGTAGATGAGATTGACCTTGAGCAGGAAGTCGAGCGTGGGGTGCCCGTGCGAGAAGGCCAGAGGCATGAGCACGGCGATGAGGATGGGGGGAACCAGACGGCTGACATCCTTGAGCATGGTGTCGCTGAGCAGAATATCGTCCCAAGCGGCACGGGTAGCACGGGTGAGCCGCTTCACCAAAGGAAGCAGGAGCCTACGGCACACGACATCGGCCATGAATACGACGAGGGCTATGGCGGCTATGGCAATGAGCCAGTAGAGCCACGCACGGCTATCGGCCGTGATACCCAAGGGGGAGAGCCAGCGGAGAAGGGTGGGATTCATTGGAGTTGTAAGTTATGAGTGTGAGTTGAAAGATGAAAATGCAAGTTGAATATTGAAAGATGAAATTGGGAAGGGCTGCCCGTTGCCTATTGCCGTTTTAGACAACGAAAGATGAAAATCACCTTGGTATGGCAACTTTCATCTTTCATCTATTATTTTTCAATTTGATTTACTTTACTTCCTCGAAGTCGGCATCCTGGATGTTGTCGCCCTGCTGACCACCGGTCTGTTGGCCTGCATCGGCACCGGGCTGAGGACCAGCCTGACCGCCGGTCTGTGCATACATCTCGGCGCTGGCTGCCTGGAAGGCGGTGTTGAGCTCGTTCATAGCGGTGTCGCAACCTGCGAGGTCCTGAGCCTTGTGGGCATCCTTGAGCTTCTGCAGAGCAGCCTCGATGGGAGCCTTCTTGTCGGCAGGAATCTTGTCGCCAAGATCCTTGAGCTGGTTCTCGGTCTGGAAAATCATAGAGTCGGCCTGGTTGAGCTTGTCTACCTTCTCGCGCTCCTTGCGGTCGGCCTCTGCGTTGGCCTCAGCCTCAGCCTTCATGCGCTCGATTTCCTCCTTGCTGAGACCCGATGAAGCCTCGATGCGGATAGCCTGCTCCTTGCCGGTAGCCTTATCCTTGGCCGATACCTTGAGGATACCGTTGGCGTCGATGTCGAAGGTCACCTCAATCTGGGGCACACCACGACGGGCGGGAGCGATACCGGTGAGGTTGAACTGACCGATTGACTTGTTCTGCGAAGCCATAGGACGCTCGCCCTGGAGTACGTGGATGGTCACCTCAGTCTGGTTGTCGGCTGCGGTAGAGAATACCTCGCTCTTCTTGCAGGGGATGGTGGTGTTGGCATCAATGAGCTTGGTCATCACGCCGCCCATGGTCTCGATACCCATTGAAAGGGGAGTAACGTCGAGCAGTACGATGTCGCCTACGCCGCCCTCCTTGTTGAGCACAGCACCCTGAATAGAGGCACCGAGAGCTACTACCTCGTCGGGGTTAACGCCCTTTGAGGGAGCCTTGCCGAAGTACTCCTGTACAATCTGCTGTACGGCGGGGATACGGGTAGAACCACCTACGAGGATTACCTCGTCGATATCGGCAGTGCTCAGCTTGGCATCAGCAACAGCCTTGCGGCAGGGCTCGATACAAGCCTGGATGAGGTTGTGTGCCAATGACTCGAACTTAGCACGGGTAAGGGTCTTCACCAAGTGACGGGGAATACCAGCCACGGGCATGATATAAGGAAGGTTGATCTCTGTAGAGGTTGATGAAGAAAGCTCGATCTTGGCCTTCTCGGCAGCCTCCTTGAGGCGCTGCAGAGCCATAGGATCCTGAGTAAGGTCGGCACCTTCGTCGTTCTTGAACTCCTGTACCAGCCAGTCGATGATTACCTGGTCGAAGTCGTCACCACCGAGGTGGGTGTCACCGTTGGTAGAGAGTACCTCAAATACGCCACCGCCGAACTCAAGGATAGAGATATCGAATGTACCGCCACCGAGGTCGAATACGGCAATCTTCATATCCTTGTTGGCCTTGTCGATACCGTAGGCCAGAGCGGCTGCTGTAGGCTCGTTCACGATACGCTTCACCTCGAGACCTGCAATCTGGCCTGCCTCCTTGGTAGCCTGACGCTGTGAGTCAGAGAAGTAGGCGGGTACGGTGATAACGGCCTCTGTTACCTCCTGGCCGAGGTAGTCCTCAGCGGTCTTCTTCATCTTCTGCAGAATCATAGCAGAAATCTCCTGCGGAGTATACTTGTGACCATCGATGTCAACGAGGGGGAGGTTGTTGTCGCCACGTACTACAGGATAGGGTACGCGTGATACCTCTTTCTGTACCTGGTCCCAAGTCTCACCCATGAAGCGCTTGATAGAGTAGATGGTGCGCTTGGGGTTGGTGATAGCCTGACGCTTGGCGGGGTCGCCCACCTTACGCTCGCCACCGTCGACGAATGCTACTACAGAAGGAGTAGTGCGCTTGCCCTCGCTGTTGGCGATTACTACAGGTTCGTTGCCCTCAAATACGGCAACACATGAGTTGGTTGTTCCTAAGTCAATACCAATAATTTTTCCCATTTTCTTATACTTTTTAATTGTTAATACTCAAAACTTGTTTCTGCAGGGCTTTGTTCGCCCGGAACAGAGAATTTAATTTTTCGTTCTTGCTTTTTTACTTTTAATAGGTTTACGCCGATATATACTACAAATCGCGTGCCACGAAAAACGGAAGACAAGGTAACAAGGTGACAAGAAAAACATACGTCATATTTTCTGCCAGTATGACATAAAAAACTTTTTTCTTCTGCCAATAGTGTACATTTCGGAAAATAGTTGTAACTTTGAACTCCGAGAAACAAAACCGTAAACAACAACCAGAATCAATATGGCAAAGAAAGAAAAAGTAGAGATAACGGCAGGCAACCCCGCTGACAAGCTGAAAGCCCTGCAGGCCGCAATGGCCAAGATAGAGAAGGACTTCGGCAAGGGCGCCATCATGAAGCTGGGCGATGACAGCATACAGGAAATAGAGGTCATCCCCACCGGCTCCATCAGCCTTAATGCAGCCCTTGGCGTAGGCGGATATCCGCGCGGTCGAGTGATTGAGATCTATGGTCCCGAGTCATCAGGTAAGACCACCCTCGCCATCCACGCCATTGCCGAAGCGCAGAAAGCGGGCGGCATAGCAGCCATCATCGATGCCGAGCACGCCTTCGACCGATTCTATGCACAGAAACTGGGCGTAGACGTCAACAACCTCCTCATAGCCCAGCCCGACAACGGAGAGCAGGCACTCGAAATCGCCGAGCAGCTCATTGCCTCGGCAGCCGTTGACATCGTAGTCATCGACTCTGTGGCAGCACTGACCCCAAAAGCCGAGATTGAGGGCGACATGGGCGACAACAAAGTGGGTCTGCAAGCCCGACTCATGAGCCAGGCACTCAGAAAACTCACCGCAACCATATCGAAGACCAAGACCTGCTGCATCTTCATCAACCAGCTGCGCGAGAAGATTGGTGTCATGTTCGGTAATCCCGAAACTACCACCGGCGGTAACGCCCTCAAGTTCTATGCCTCGGTACGTATGGACATCCGCAAATCGACCCCCATCAAGGATGGCGATGAAGTACTGGGCCACTTGACAAAGGTGAAGATCGTGAAGAACAAGGTAGCGCCCCCCTTCCGTAGAGCAGAGTTTGACATCATGTTCGGTGAAGGAATCTCGAAGATTGGCGAAATCGTTGACCTGGGTGTAGATTATGACATCATCAAGAAGTCCGGCTCGTGGTTCTCATACGAAGGCACCAAGCTGGCACAAGGCCGCGACGCCACCAAGCAACTCATTGCCGACAATCCCGAACTGGCCGAAGAGCTGGAAGCAAAGATTATGGAGGCTCTGAAGAACAAAGCGCAAGATGCGCCTGTCAAAAAAGGAGAATCAAGCGAAGAGGAAGCAGCCGACAACCAATAACAAAGGTACAGACAATTATTAATATACCGACCGAGACACCGGCAGGATGCGAGAACCCTGCCGGGTCTCCCTCAAAAAAACATCAATCATTATGCGTCTAATCATCCAGAAAAATCCGCAACAGATGGCAGTTTGGGCTGCCGCTCACATTGTAAAGAGAATCAACGAGTTCGGTCCTACCCCCGAGAGACCCTTCGTATTGGGTCTCCCCACCGGCGGCACGCCGCTCGGCACCTATAAAGAACTCATCCGCCTGCACAAGGAAGGCAAGGTAAGCTTCCAGAATGTAGTGACCTTCAATATGGATGAATACGTAGGCCTGCCCGAGGAGCATCCCGAGAGCTACCACTCATTCATGTGGAACAACTTCTTCAGCCACGTCGACGTGAAGAAAGAGAACGTAAACATCCTCAACGGCAATGCCGAGGACCTCGACGCCGAGTGCGCACGCTACGAGGAAAAAATCAAGTCGTACGGCGGCATCCACCTCTTCATGGGAGGCATCGGTCCCGACGGACACATCGCCTTCAACGAACCCGGCTCATCGCTCACCTCACGCACCCGTCAGAAGACACTCACTACCGATACCATCATCGCCAACTCACGCTTCTTCGACAACGACGTGAACAAGGTGCCCAAGACAGCCGTCACCGTAGGTGTAGGCACCGTGATGGACGCCAAGGAGGTGCTCATCCTGGCCAACGGACACAATAAGGCCCAGGCACTGTACCATGCAGTAGAGGGCAGCATCACCCAGATGTGGACCATCAGCGTACTCCAGCTCCACCCCCACGGCATCATCGTATGCGACGACGCAGCCACCGTAGAGCTCAAGGTAGGTACCGTAAACTACTTCAAGGACATCGAGAAAGACAATTTGTAAGCATTAGCACAAATTGATTTCCAGCATAAGGAGAGAGGTTCACATACACCTTTCTCCTTTTCTTTTTTCCACTAAAAAACCTTTGGATATAACAATATGTTATATAACTTTGCGTTTCAATAACAGATTAAAGCATTGGCTATTTTTGGAAAAGGCAAGTCCAACCACGAATTGTTGCCCGTTGTTTATTATCTAAAAAGGAAAAAGTATGGAAAGAGTAACCCTATTGCCCACCGAGGCCCTCTACGACGGCTGGATTGACCCGAAGTATATACCTGCAGGAAAAGACAAGTACCACATTCGCAACCGGCAGTCGCGCCCGCCCAAAGGAGGCTGGCGACACCTACGAAGCGATGAGATAGAGCGATTGGTCAAGAGTGGCAATTCGGCCACCTCGTGGGATACCGTTTGGGTAACCGATGAGTTCGAGCCACGCATGGTGCGAGACAACAAGTTCTACGGTACCGTGCGCATAGGGCGCGTGAGCAGCGGAGCACTGCAATACCACGATCTGCGCCTGCCCGTAGGCATCACCAACTCCTCTATCCACTCTTGCGACATCGGCGACAATTGCGCCATACACGACGTACACTACCTGTCGCACTACATCATAGGGAACCACTGCATGCTATTCAACATCCAGGAGATGGATACCACAGACCATGCAAAGTTCGGAAACGGTGTGGTGAAGGACGGCGAGCCCGAAGATGTGAGAGTAAAGATTCAAATTATGAACGAAACGGGCGTTCGCTCAGTGATGCCTTTCGACGGCATGATAACTGCCGATGCCTACCTATGGGCCAAATATATTGACGACCGCATACTGCAAGAGCGCCTGGCCAACATCACCCAACGTACCGTAGACCATCATAGAGGCTACTATGGAGAGATTGGCGAGCGCTGTATCATCAAGAACTCAAGCATCATCAAAGATGTGAAGATTGGCACAGACTGCTACATCAAGGGAGCATCCAAGCTGAAAAACATCACCATCAACTCATCCGATAAAGAGCCTTCGCAGATAGGCGAGAACGTAATCCTTGTCAACGGTATCGTAGGTTACGGCTGCCGCATATTCTACTCGTGCACGGCGGTAAAGTTCATCTTAGGCAACAACTCCAACCTCAAGTACGGAGCACGCCTCATCGACTCCATCATGGGCGACAACAGCACCATCTCGTGCTGCGAGGTGCTCAACAACCTCATCTTCCCTGCCCACGAGCAGCATCACAACAACTCGTTCCTCATCGCTTCGGTCATTATGGGACAGAGCAATATGGCTGCTGGAGCTACCGTCGGCAGCAACCACAACAGCCGAACCAACGATGGCGAGATTGTGGCCGGACGCGGATTCTGGCCCGGCTTGTGCTCTTCCGTGAAGCATTCCAGCAAGTTTGCCTCATTCACCCTACTGGCCAAAGGCGACTATCCGGTAGAGATGCACATTCCCCTACCCTTCTCGCTAGTAAACAACAACGTCACCCACGACCGTTTGGAAGTAATTCCAGCCTACTGGTGGCTATATAATATGTACGCGCTCGCGCGTAACACGTGGAAATACCAGAACCGCGACCGCCGAGCAACCAAAGTACAAAACATCGAGTTCGACACCTTTGCCCCCGACACAATGGAGGAGGCTATCGCTGCACGCAAGCTACTGGAGCAGTGGGTAGGAAAAGCCGCCTGCAAAGAGAATCAGGAGCCGAAGACCGTCAGCCAATACCGAGAAATTGGCCGTCAACTCCTCAACGGCAATCGCCAGCAGGTCGACAGTCTCACCATATTGGGCGAAGGCATGGAGAAGAGTCGCCGCCCGGTACATATACTCAAAGTCTACGACGCTTACCACGCCTATGGCGATATGCTCATACACTATGCCATGAGCAACGTGATGACCCATTTCGAGAAAGACAAGGAGGCTGGCAAAGGATGGCTCACGCAACTCTCCACCACACTCTCATCGAAACGGATACGCGAGTGGATCAACCTCGGTGGACAACTTATGATGACATCGGACCTCGACCGCCTGCGCAGCGACATACGCGAAGGGCGACTCGACACCTGGAAAGCCATACATCGCCGCTACAATGAGATATGGCGCCGCTATCCGACCGACAAGCTACGCCACGCATACCTCTCGCTATGCTTCGTGTTAGGCACCGACCGTCTCACTCCCGACCTCTGGCTTCAAGCGCTGGCTCACGAAGAGCGCATACAACGCCGCATTGCCGAGCAGGTGTACCTCTCGCGCAAGAAGGATCACGACAATCCTTTCCGCCAGCTCACCTGCCGCAATGAAGAAGAGGCGAAAGCCGTATTCGGAAGCATCGAAGAAAACAGCTTCGTTCGCCAAATACGCGAAGAATGCAACCAGCACCTCGCAACTATTGAGCGACTCAGGACCACAATATAGTGTTTCTGAGCATGCGGGCAATCCTCTATTAATGCTTAACGATCTTGAGCATACGAGGCACTCCGCCCTCCGGCTGCATCACCGACACCAGATAGACTCCTTGCGCAAGAGAGTCAAGTGAGAGTGTGCACGCCTTGGTACGATTCAGATACACCATCCCACCCGATGTGTCGAAGACCGTAACGACATGCTCGCCAACCATATCGCCCAGCGAGAGCGTAGCGCTACCTATATTCCACGAGAGCGATGGAAAGGCCTGTAGAGCATACGTTCGCGAAGTGAATTTTGTATCCATCGACTCACCCATAAGAGAAGCCAAATATACCTCAAGCGCCGTATAGCCATCAGCATTAAGAACGTTATTATCGGCCAGTGCTGGGTTCAGTCCATGGCTACGCTCCCAGTCATCGGGCATGCCGTCACCATCCGTATCGGCAGGAACCTCATAGTCCGTCGGGTAAGCATAGAAGCCCTCGGCATCAGTCTCACTATCGATGATACCTTTTCCCTTGGTAGCGCCTCCATACGTTGCCTTACCTCCTGCCACATCAGCCACGATGCGCTCTTCCACAGCATCTCGCCGAACAGTACCTACGCGAGCCAACACATCAGCATAGGCCTCAGCAGCCGTTTGGTAAGCTGTTGCCGCATAGGCATAAGTGTCATAGTCATATTCGCCATAGAGCATCGGCAGTGTCCAACGATAGTAGTTGAGTACAGGACGTATGAGCGTGTCGACCCGGCACTGTGCCTTGGTATAGCCTTCAGGAGTGACTATGCCGCTCCAGTTGTCGGCTGTGACACTGGCATTGCCGTGCATCACATTACCGTCAATATACCACTGCGAAGGGCCCCACGAAGTGGCACCATCACGTGCTTTCGATGGAGCAATGAAGGTCTGGCTTGTCGTGTTGGGACCCGGACGATAGTAATTATTGACGAAATTCACTTCATGAGCCGAGTTCAATCCATTATACTCACTGATGTCTGCCGTATTCTCACCGCCATAGCAACCCAATGAGCCGCCCCAGTTGTAGTTCACGTTGTTGATATACTCCAGATACACCACATAATCCTCACCACGCGCCCCATTGAATCTGCAGCTACGCGAGTTGTTATGAGCCAACAGGTTGTGATGGTAAGTTGCGGGCGAACCTCCCCACTGGCATCCGTAGCCTCGAGCTCCCTTGGCATGCCCGGCATCATAGAGTCCCTCGTGCACAATACTGTACTGCACGGTATGGAAGTGGCTGTCGAAGGCATTCATATTCTCCTCTACCGACCAGCCGAAGTTACAGTGGTCGAAGATAAAGTTCGAGCAGTTCTCTGCTCCACAGGCATTCTCAGCAATGACATTGCCCGCTGCATCGTGTCCACCGATACGGAAACGGATATTGCGTACGATAAAGTTTTGCGAACCACCAAAGTCAACCTTATGGTGCGATATCACGATGCCCAGCCCCGGAGCCGTCTGCCCGGCAAGTGTAAAATCATTGCGTGCGATGCTCAGTTCCGACTGCAACACGATCTCGCCCGACACGGCAAATACTACCGTCAACGGCTCACCCTTATGTTGATCTAAAGCCCAGCGCAGCGAACCCTCGCCCGAGTCGTTCAGGTTGGTCACCGTCACCACATTGCCTCCACGCCCTCCCGTAGCATATTGGCCAAACCCTTCAGCTGTAGGGAAAGCCTTGAGCCGCACGGCCTCATCGCCCGGTGTATCGGGAGTGTCAGGCGTATCGGGAGTATCGGGGACATAGGTCACCTCGCCCACATCGCTCACGGGGTTTTCCCGAGCATAAGCAGCCTGCTCGGCAGTCACGGGATCGCCATAGATGCGTATCTTATGTATCTTCACCGGCTGCCATTGCGCCTCAGTGTTGATGGGAACATCGAAGAGCGGATTTCCTGCAGCATCGGTCTGGAAAGTGGTTGTACCCGGGTCACCATCCCAGATACGCCAACGAAGACTCACATCGGACGCATTGATGACATTCTCCATAAAATATCCCTGGTCGGAGTACACGGTATAGCCATTCTTCTGGCGGTTCGACCCCATCCACACCAAGGGTTTCCATTCACCTTCGCCCACTTTGTAGTCGCATTTCATTCCGCGCCCCCACGATGAGCTCGACCAGCTCCACTGCACCCTTTCCACATAGGGTATATGGTCTATCTCTATCCATCCGTGCTTACCGCCATCACGACACAGGTGAGCATATCCGGCCACTCCCTTCGTGGGACGGCCCTTGGCATCATACTCAATCTCATCTTCCAAATAGCGGGTGTGCCCAGGTTGTTTCCAGTCGTTCTTCTGCGTTGCATTCTCGCCCACGTAGTACTGGCGTGCAAAGGCAGCCGTAGCAGCCGCATAGCCACCATAAGAGTTGCGATTGGCAAAGGTGACATGGCGGAACAGCAAGGGATAAGTCAGTCCAGACCGCTGTCCATCCTCATAGAGAGGCAGTTCGAGCACTCCGTTATGATACCCGCCCGCATCATAGCTCGGGCAGTCGCGGCCTGTAGTAGCCGTCCACGTATCGGGCATATCGGCATCAGAAAAATTCACGTCGAGTATACAAGCATATTTCGTCGTATCACTCCATGTCTCTACCACACAAAGTGGGTCATACTGCTGTGCCTGCAAGGCCAAGCAAGCTACAAGGCAAGCCACACTGGCCCCCATTCTCTGCCACATCGTTTGCTTCATTTGTCAAAAATTATTTCGATTGCGCAAATATACACTTTTTTCATATACGATGCCACTCAATGGCGATTAAAAAACAGATACCATTTTGACAAATACAAAACAATCCTTATCTTTGCGTCAATCACGAAACAAGTAAACAATAATAAAGAATATACTATGGAAAAGATTATCGGACTTATCGATGCTCCCTTCACTCCCTTCTACGCCGATGGCGAAGTCAACTACGAACCCATCCCCGCCTATGCCGAGATGCTGCAGAAGAACGGTCTCAAGGGTGTGTTCATCAACGGTTCATCGGGCGAGGGCTATATGCTCACCGAAGAGGAGCGCATCAACCTTGCTGAGGTGTGGATGCACGCCGCTCCCAAGGATTTCAAGGTTATCGTACATGTGGGCAGTACCTGTGTCAAGAGTGCCCGCCGCCTGGCTGCTCATGCACAGCAGATAGGCGCTTTCGGTATCGGCACCATGGCACCTCCCTTCCCCAAGATTGGCCGCATCGAGGAGTTGGTGAAGTACTGCGAAGAGATAGCATCGGCGGCTCCCGACCTCCCCTTCTACTACTACCATATCCCAGCCTTCAACGGTGCCTACTTCTCTATGGTCGACTTCCTCAAGGCGGTCGACGGACGCATCCCCAACTTTGCAGGTATCAAATACACCTTCGAGAGCATCTACGAATACAACCAGTGCCGCCTCTACAAGAACGGCAAGTACGACATGCTCCACGGACAAGACGAGACCATACTACCCTCGCTCGCTATGGGTGGAGCACAAGGCGGCATCGGTGGCACCACCAACTATAACGGATGCAACCTCGTAGGCATCATCGACGCTTGGAACGCGGGCGATATCGAGAAGGCACGCGAACTGCAGAACTTCTCACAGGAGGTCATCAACGTCATCTGCCACTACCGCGGCAACATCGTGTGCGGCAAGCGCATCATGAAGCTCATCGGACTGGACCTCGGCCCCAACCGTACACCCTTCCAGAACATGACCGACGAAGAGGAGGCTGCCTGCCGCAAGGAGCTGGAGGCCATCAACTTCTTTGAGCGTTGCAATAAGTTCTAATCCTCTGCATCTATGAAGAGACTCCTATTCCTATCATTTGTCCTCTGCTCTATGCTCAGCATGGCGCAGAACCGCGTTACCGTGACTCCCGTAGCCCCTATGAGCGAAGCTGTCTCCGGGCATTATGCCAGTTGGACAATGGGCCGGTTGGCCACCTACGGAGGATGCAACTTCCCCGATGTGCCTTGCGCCGACGGCGGTCAGAAGGTATACTACCCCAAGGCCTACGGAGCCAGCGTACAGGTATCCGGAGGAGCCGTTTACCTTGGTGGCATGGACGCCACCGCTTCGCTCAGCGAATGCATGTTCATCAATGCCCAGAATGGTGAGTCCACCCCTATCCCCTCGTTGCCCAAACCCTTGGACAACTTTGCCGCCACCTACCACGACGGCATGATTTGGGTAGCCGGTGGTCAGAGCAATGGCCTGCCCAACAAAGACATATATGCCCTACCCTATCCTGGCGATGCCAAGGCATGGACTGCCGTTGCCACATTGCCCGACGAATGCCGCCTGCAGCCCTGCATAGCCGTGCAGACCACCGCCGTGGGCAGCACCCTGTTTGTCTTTGGCGGATACCAGCCCAAGGCCGAGGGGCAAGCAGCCCTCGTGCACACCGATGGCGTATACATGCCCATCGCCGCCCTCAAGAAAGGCAATGCCACACAATGGAAGCGCACAGCACCAGCGGTTGTCAACATTAACGAAAACGAAAACGTTAACGAAAACAACCATCCTAAGGCAATTCAGAATTCATATCACGCTATCGTAGGCAGCACCTGCACTCCCATAGGATACAGCCACGTACTCTTCTTTGGCGGAGTCGACCACGACATCTTCCTCAGCGCCATCAGCGGCCAGCAAGACAGTCTGTATCTGCGTCACCAGCCCGAGTGGTACCGTTTCCGCAAGGATGTGCTCACCTACCACACCATCACCGACTCGTGGGGTCTCCTGCCTGGCGATGAGTTGCTGGCTCGTGCCGGTGCCTGCCTCACTCCCGAGGTGGGAGGCAAAGGGTGGAGCTATAGCGGAGGCGAACTGATGCCGGGTGTGCGCACCACAGATGTATCACACATCGAGGTCACCAACGACAAGAGTTTCGGCTGGCTCAACTGGGCCGTGCTCATCTTCTACCTCGTAGCCATGCTGCTCATGGGATTCTACTTCATGCGCAAGGAGAAGGGTGCCGACGACTTCTTCAAGGGCGGCGGACGCATCCCTTGGTGGGCAGCAGGTATCAGTATCTATGCCACCATGCTCTCGGCCATCACCTATATGACCATCCCTGCCAAGGCCTACACCACCAACTGGACCTACTACCCCATGCTGTGGATGATACTGCTCATCAGCTTCCCCGTCATCAAGTACTATCTCCCCTACTTCCGCAAACTCAACGTCACCAGTGCCTATGAGATACTGGAGCAGCGCTTCAACCTCTTCACCCGCCTACTGGCCTCCACGCTCTTCTGCATATTCATGATTGTGCGTATGGCCATCGTGCTCTACCTGCCCTCGCTGGCCCTCACTGCCGTGACAGGCATCGACATCTACCTATGTATCGTGCTCATGGGCCTAGTCACCATCATCTATTGCACCATGGGCGGTGTAGAAGCCGTAATTTGGGGCGATGTAGTGCAGGGTCTCATCCTAGTCTTCGGAGCCCTCTTCGCCGTGGTATACCTCGCAGTCAACACCGAGGGCGGAGTGATGGGCTGCATCGAGATAGCGTTAGAGAACGACAAGCTGCGTCTGTTCGACTGGAGCAACTCCTGGTCGCAAGCCTGCTGGTGGGTCATCATCATCGGTGGCTTGGCCAATAACCTCATCTCCTACACCTCCGACCAGACCGTTATCCAGCGCTACCTCACCACACCCGACGAGAAGTCTGCCGGCCGTGGCATTCTCGTCAACGGTTTGATGAGCGTGTTCGTATCCGTAGCCTTCTATATGATTGGTACCGGGCTTTACACCTTCTACAAGACCCACCCCACAGAGTTGGATGTCACCATGGGGCAGTCCGACGCCATATTCCCCTTCTTCATGATGAGCCAGATGCCTGCCGGCGTGGCTGGCGCCTTGATTGCCGCTATCTTTGCCGCTACCATGAGCACCATATCCAGCAATATCAACAGTGTAGCTACGGCCTTCTCCATCGACTTCTGGAAACGATTCCGCCGCACTACCGACTCACAGCTCGTTGTCGTAGCTCGCTGGGCCTCCGTGGTGAGTGGTATGGTAGGCCTGCTCCTCGCCCTGTTCATGGCCACGTGGAATATCCAGTCGTTCCTCGACTTCTTCAACGAAGCCTTGGGCCTGCTCACCAGCGGCTTGGGTGGCCTGTTCTTCATCGCCGTATTCATGAAACGCGTCAAGGGCTATGCCGCCCTCATCGGTTTCGTGGTGGGCGAAGCCGTAGTATTCTGGATGAGCGAGTGCACCGATGCCAACTTCTTCCTCTTCGGAGCCACAGGCATGGTAGTGAGCATCGTAGTGGCATGGCTACTCTCGCTCGGCTCCTACTTTAAGAAAAGATAGCTATAATCCTTAGAAAACACCTAGAAATCCCTAGGATATCCTAGAGTATCCTAGAAAATCCTAGCCCCAATAAAAAAAACACTATGATCGACTTCAAACAACTATCCCAGCAATACAAGAGTGAGCTCCTCGATAGAGTGATGCCCTTCTGGATGGAAAAGAGTATAGACACCAAGTTTGGCGGCTACTTCACCTGCCTTGAGCGCGACGGCGAGGTATTCGACACCGACAAGTTCATCTGGCTCCAAGGCCGCGAGGTATGGATGCTTGCCACCTTATACAATAAGGTAGAGCAGCGGCAAGAGTGGCTCGACGCCGCTATACAGGGAGCAGAGTTTCTCAAGCGATATGGCCACGACGGCAACCTTAACTGGTACTTCGCCCTCGACCGTGAGGGACACCCACTCGTAGAGCCCTACAACATCTTCTCCTACACGTTTGCCGTCATCGCCTTCGGCCAGCTCTCCATCGCCACAGGCAACACAGAGTATGCCGACATAGCCAAGAAGACCTTTGACATCGTGCTCTCCAAGGCAGACAACCCCAAGGGACGCTGGTCAAAGGCATCGCCCGGAGCACGCTCACTCAAGAGCTTTTCCCTGCCCATGATCCTGTGCAACGTGGCACTCGAGATTGAACCACTCTTGGAGAAAGACTTCCTCGACAAGACCATCGAGACCTGCGTGCACGAGGTGATGGACGTATTCTACCGCCCCGAGCTGGGCCTCATCGTAGAGCACCTGGGCACCGACAACCAGCTGGTAGACTGCATGAACGGGCGCCTGCTCAACCCCGGACACGCCATCGAGGCCATGTGGTTCATCATGGACCTCGGCAAGCGCCTTGGCGACCAGGCACTGATAGAGAAAGCCGTGAAGATAGCCCTGGCCGAGGTGGAATATGGCTGGGACAAGCAGTATGGCGGCATCTTCTACTTCATGGATCGCCTGGGCCGTCCGCTCCAGCAGCTCGAGTGGGACCAGAAGCTGTGGTGGGTACACATCGAGACCCTCATCACCATGATCAAGGGCTACGAGCTCACGGGCAATGCCGAGTGTCTGGAATGGTTTGAGCGCGTACACGACTACGTGTGGAGCCACTTCATGGACCCCGAGTATCCCGAATGGTACGGCTACCTCAACCGTCGTGGCGAAGTGCTGCTCACTCTCAAGGGCGGCAAGTGGAAGGGTTGCTTCCACGTACCCCGTGGCCTCATGCAGGTGTACCAGTCACTGGAGCGCATTGCCACTAAGGGCTAAGATCTATTGGTTAAGGATGACTGATAAGAGCCTCCTGCACACATATCACGACAACACCCGAGCAATAGTTTTTACCATCAAAACAACAGTTTTCGAGAAGTAGAGCTACATAATCTTCGAAAATTCAGTTTTTTTCAGTAATTTTGCACCGATTATTGTTATAGTAGAAAAAAGTGCGATTATGAGTTACCTTTGGATTCTGTTGGCAATATCGTTTGCTGTTTCTGCAGTGGGATGGATTTACTTCATCTATTTCTTCAGCGTAGGCTACGGCCTTGCCATATCGGCACTAAGCGTGGCTGCAGCCGTTATCTTCCGAGATAGCCTCACACTGCCTGCCGCTATCCTGTGCGGTGTGCTGTTCGTATATGGCTTGCGCCTGTCGATGTTCCTGCTACTGCGAGAGAAGCGGTCGGCATCGTACAAGAAGATACTCTATCAGCCCGACAATACACAGAAGAAGCCCCTGTTCGTGATGATGATGATATGGATTGCCTGCGCACTGCTCTACGTAGGGCAAATAAGTCCCGTGACATTCTACCTGCTCAACCTCGGCAAGGGACTCTCCGTGAGTACCCCATGGATGTGGGCAGGAGCTATCGTGGCAGCCATTGGCGTAGTGATAGAGATGATAGCCGACGCTCAGAAGAGCGCTGCCAAGAAGGTGAATGCCCGAAGATATGTAGACACGGGACTGTACCGCATCGTGCGTTGCCCCAATTACTTCGGCGAGGTGCTGATGTGGACGGGCAGCTTCATCATCTGCTTCGGCTCGTGCTGCACGGTGGGCCAATGGGTGATAGCCACGCTCGGATATGTAGGCATCGTATACGTGATGTTCAGTGGTGCACGCCGCCTCGAACTGCGACAGGCCGAGACCTATGGCGGTGACCCCGAGTTTCAGGCCTACATCAAGAAGACCCCCATCATCATCCCCTTCGTACCCATATACAGCGTTGCCAAGTATTCGTGGCTGAAGGGATAGGAAAGGACTTTATTAACCTACACAAAATAACATTACAAATCTATGTGGAGAAAATTTTGCGGCTGGCTGCTCAAGCGCATGGGATGGACGGTAGACAATGACACTATCGTACCCGAAGACAAGTGTATCATCCTCGGTGTGCCACACACCTCGGGGTGGGATTTCGTCATCTCATACCTCTTCTATAAGTCAATCGGCGGCGATGCCAAGGTGATGATCAAGAAGGAATTCTTCTTCTGGCCGCTGGGCGGACTGCTGCGCAAGCTGGGCGGATTGCCTGTTGACCGCAAGAATGCCGTGTCGATGGTGCTCAGCACTATCCATCAGATGAAGGAGGCCAAGACATGCCATCTGGCCATAGCACCCGAGGGCACCCGCAAGCCCATCAAGCGCTGGAAGACCGGTTTCCACACCATCGCCCGCGAGGTAGGCTGCCCGGTATATATGGGCTACTTCGACTGGGGCACCAAGCATGTGGGATGGGGCAAGAAGGTGGAGCTCACCGACGATGCCCGGGCCGACATGAAGCGCATACAGGAGCTGTACGAGGAGATGCACCTCACCGGCAAGCACAAGAATAATTATATCACCCATTAATATTATGATCCAACTCTACAAGCGCATGCAGCGTATGCGAGAAAATTACGTTGACACCATTGCCAAACTGTACGAATACGCTACTACGGCATACGCCAAGAACCAATACACCCAGTGGTACGACACCAAGGAGGGCGGGTACACCTACCAATCATTCAAGAGCAAGTGCGACAGCCTTTCCAAGAAGCTCACCCAATACGGCATCGGTGCCGGCGACAAGGTAGCCATCCTCTCGCAGAGCATGCCCAACTGGTCGGTAGCCTTCTTCAGCGTAGTGCCCTTCGGCCGCATCGCCATCCCCATCCTCCCGGACAGCTCGGAGAATGAGGTGACCAACATCATCAACCACTCGGAGAGCAAGGTGATATTCGTATCGCAGCGCCTCGCAGGCAAGCTCAGCCAGGAGGTGAAGGACAAGATGACTCTCATCTTCGACCTCGACACCTTCGAGATACTCAAGTCTGACGACGAAAAGTTCACCTGCGACGGACGCACCACTAACCCCACTCCCGACGACATTGCCACCATTATATATACATCCGGAACAACAGGTAGCGCCAAGGGCGTAGTGCTGAGCCACCGCAACCTGGCATCGAACGTCATCACCTGCTACCACTCGTGCAAGCGCACCGAGAAGGACCGCTGGCTCTCCGTATTGCCTATGGCCCACACCTTGGAGATGACGCTGAGCATGCTCTACCCCATGTATTGCGGTGCCACCGTATACTACCTGCCCAAGCCCCCCGTGGCATCGCTCCTGATGAAGGCGCTCAAGATTGTGAAGCCCACCACCATGCTTACCGTACCGATGATTATCGAGAAGGTATACAAGGGCAGCGTGCTCCCCACCATCAAGAAGAGCCGTACGCTCACCTGGATGAACGAGCACATGAACGGACTGATGTGCAAGATTATCGGTATGAAGATCAAGAAGACCTTCGGCGGACACATGTCGTTCTACGGCATCGGCGGCGCCAAGCTCGACCCCGAGGTAGAGCGCTTCCTCCTCAAGGCCGGCTTCCCCTATGCCATCGGCTACGGACTCACCGAGACCTCGCCCCTGCTGGGCTACTCGATGAACCGCTGGCGTGCAGTAGGCTCGTTCGGCTACCCCGTATACAACGTGAAGCTGAAGCTCCACAACGTAGACCCGCAGACAGGCGAAGGCGAAGTGGTAGCCAAGGGTCCCAACGTGATGCTCGGCTATTATAAGGATTCCGTGCGCACGAAGAGCGTGTTCACCGAAGACGGATGGTTCCGCACCAGCGACATCGCCGTACAGGACGAGAAGGGCCGCTTCTACATCAAGGGCCGCAACAGCAACATGATACTCGGCCCCTCGGGCGAAAACATCTACCCCGAAGAGATTGAGAACGTCATCAACAACGTGGAGGGCGTGAGCGAATCCATCGTCGTAGAGCGTGACGGACGCCTCGTGGCGCTCGTGCAGCCCGCGGAGAACTATATCGACTGGGACAGCGAGTTTGAGGACAAGTTCTACGAGAAGCTCGACTCCTGGAAGGCCAAGCTCCTGGGCGACGTGAACAAGAGCGTCAACAAGTCATCACAGGTAAGCTCCGTAGAGGTGATGAAGGAGCCCTTCGAGAAGACCGCCACGCTGAAGATTCGCCGCTTCAAGTACAAAGACTCCGCACCTACCGTGGAGCAATACAGCAAGGACGAGAAGAAAGAGCAGGAGAAGAAGGAATAAAGAGACAAGGGAGACCCACCCTAACCCTCCCTGTAGGGAGGGGACTCCGACAGCGCAGACAGCAAACTATTGTCTGAACTCCTGAACTCCTGAACTCCTAAAAAGAAACAACTCCTAATTCCTACCAACCACTATGAAAAGACTTTTCAGACTGAGCAGAATGCTCACCCTACTCGCCCTGCTCTTGGCAGGCAGCCAAGCCATGGCAACCGACAGCAACGACAAGCGCCTCATCCGAGGCTACGACGGCGGCATGATGCTCCACGCAGGCTACCTCTGTGGCAACATCGCCCCCCTCGCCCACCAAGCCACGGGCGTAACCAAAGGTATAGGCGGCGTCATCCGTCTGCGCTTGGGCGACCACTGGCGCGTAGGCACCGAGGGCTACACCTCCTCGATGGGCCAGCTCGGCAACGGCAGCTACGTGAAGACCTTCTGGGCAGGCCTCCTGGCCGACTACACCTGGACCTGGCGTCGCTTTGCCCCCTACCTCGGCATCACCGTCGGTGGCGGCACCACCACCGACTTCATCATGACCGAGGGCAGCAAGCAAGACTGGGCACCCGAGCCAGAGGCCTACTTCCACAAGGAGCCCTTCGTAGCCATCGACCCCTTCATCGGGTGCGACTACATCGTAAGCTCCAAGCTGCACCTCACCCTCAAGATCGACTACCTGAACGGCATCGGCGGCAAGGAACTCTACCTTCCCACAGGGCCGAGAGCCTATGTCGGGTTCATCTTCTGCCACTAAAGAGGGAAGCATAAAGAGAGAAAACTGATTTATTTCTCAAAAGCTCACTGACAGGCTTGATGCTATACCCCTTGGCAAAACAGCCTATACCCCTTGGCAGAAGAAATTCATCCGTAGAACTTCTGCCAAGGGTATACACATTGACAATGTGCTTGTTAGGCATAACGAAAAACAAAGCTATTAGCCCATCGCCCCACCCTATAGCAATTTTTCATCTGACCCTTGGCAGAGCAACCTGTTGACAATTGACAATGCACCATTGGAAGGTAACGTCAACAACTCTGTGCTATACACCAAGAAATTTGATAATGCCGAAGGCTCGTTTTTTCATAAACGAACCACACGTCAGACGAATTAGGCAGTGCCATTTTATTTGCCGAAGCGCATCAGCAGCGCTGCTGATGCGCTTCGGCAGCGCGGTCGATGCCCATCGGCAGCGCGAACGATGCGCATCGGCAACCTAAAACAACAGATAGGATAACGAAAGGCTAAGGCTGTGAAGCAAGAAACAGACAATGCGTTTCTGCCAAGTGAGCAAATAGAGATGCTCTCGCTGTGCTTCGCATTATAAAACTTTGTTTTAAGATAGCTTGCTCGCTCGGCAGAGCACAAACAAGCTTGGCTCTGCTCTCACTCACTTCGCCATTATGAAACCGCGTTTCAAGATGGCTTGTTTGCTCGGCAATGATTAAGCGAGCTTATCATTGCTCTCGCTGCGCTGCGCCATTGCCAGGGGGTAAACGCAAATCATTATATGGCAATATACACTGACAATCAACAACAAATATTGCAAAACGAGCGTTTTTTGCCAAGGGGTTCCAAGGTGGCCTTGGCAAGGAGGCTTTAGGTCTCGGCCATAAGGAAACAGTTGCGCACGCAACTTTTGCGCAAATATTGCGCATCGCGGAGACTCGGAATCCAATATATAAACAATCCAGCGGATCCACCTCAAGAAGAGCAAGTCCGCTGGATTGTTTATATAGGATTCAGTTAATCGTTAATTACAACTTCAGATTCTTAGTTGTTCACGATGACTTTGCGTCCATTTACGATATAGATACCACCCTTCAGGTTCTCTGTATCCAACACCTTACGGCCCATGAGGTCGTATATGACCGTTGACTGTTGTCCGTTGTCCGTTGACACGGCATCAATACCGTTATCTATATTCGCCACGTAGGTCACATCATGAGCAGGCATCGTCTCGTAGGTCTCGCCTACCCAGCCGAGGAAAGTATAACCCTCTTCTGTTGGCTCGTATACATATTCGGGGATAGCCTCTCCGTAGGCCACCTCGGCAGTATGTACCAGTTCTTCGCCTACGTAGTAGTATACCTTATATATATTAACGGTATATGTTCCTTCGTAGGTCACATCATTAGCTGGAACAGCCTCAGCTACCTCGCCCCATCCATCGAAAGCATATCCCTCCTTTTCGGGAGCTTCGGGAGCAACAATTGTAGCTCCATATTCAAGGGAATCGACAGCGATTACCTCATCACCAATCTTGAAGGTTACAAGATACTTATTGACGGTGAACGTACCACTAATGGTCACGTCATTGGCAGGCATCACCTCGGGGACATCTTTCCATCCACTAAAAGTGTACCCCTCCTTCTGTGGAACATCAAGCAAAAAGATTTCCTCTCCATACTCCACGCCAACAGTCCCATACGTTTCACCATCTACAACAAACGTCACGACATTCTCCTCCACCTGAAACCCCTCCACAAAGAAAAAACTTTCCCATTGGTTTGCTGTTTGGTATCTTTCCACCGCCTTCATAGGAACATTTAACGTACATGTCCATTTATCTATATCATCCAATGCCATAGATCCGCACAATGGAGGTTGCTTGGCATGGCAGGTAACACTCTTAATATCACGACACCCATAAAAAGCATTGCTCCCAATATTTTTAAGACTTCGTCCTATCTCAAAAAATTCTAAATGTTTACAATTATAGAAAGCATCTTCACCTACGTTCAGGACATTATCTCCTAAAAACAGACTCGTAAGATTTTTGCAACCATAGAAGACACCATATGCGACATCTCCATTACAGTCAATCTTTATTGATTGTACACAATCGTTTTTATAAAAAGTGTATGGCATCACTGTACCAACTTGTAATTGTTTACCCCGATAGGTAACTATACTATCTATTCTTATCTGAGCACCAATATTACTATATCTGCAGTCTATCACATCGCACGTCATGTTTGTAGGATTAGGTACATAAGTTACACCATCCACCTCAAACAACGAACTAATATAAGGATACTCCTTTGTGTTTGTCAAATCGAGATATTGACTATTGCCAACATAATTAATTAAGCCATCCGCATACCTGTATCCACTTGGAGGTACGTTTGTCAGCCAACTTACTTTTTCTTTAGGTGTTCCGTAAAAGGCATCGCTTCCGATAGTAAGTACGCCACTACCAATTATCACAGAATGTAATTGGGTGCAATTATAGAAAGACTCCTCGCCAACACTTGTCACATCTTCACCAATAGTTACTTTTGAGAATCGACTACCGACAAATGCTTTTGAGGGGACATTACAATTTACAAAAAGTTCACCAGAGCAATCAGTAAAAGCATTCGACCCGATACTCGTCACTCCCTCGGGAATGGTGATGGAAGCAAGGCTGCTGCAACCTTCGAAAGCATAGTATCCAACACTAGTCAAACCCTTGGGGATGATAATGGAGGAGAGGCTGTTGCAACCACGAAAAGTAGAATTTTCAATGCTTCTCACGCCCTCGGGAATGGTGATGGAAGCGAGGCTGCTGCAACCATTGAAAGCATAACTTCCAATGCTCGTCACACCCTCGGGAATGATAATGGAGGTGAGGCTACTGCAACCTTCGAAAGCAGATCTTTCAATGCTCGTCACACTCTCGGGGATGGAAATGGAAATAAGGCTACTGCAACCTTCGAAAGACTCACTTCCAACACTTACAATTCCCTCAGGAATATCAATATAAGTAAGATTACTACATCCTTTAAAAATACTTGATTCCATACTCATTAGACACTTAGGCATGGCAACAGTTGTAAGGCCAATACAACCTTCAAAAGCCCCCCATCCAATACTCGTTACACTTTCTGGAATGATTACAGAATTCAGACTATTGCAATAGTGAAAAGCGAACCGACCGATAGCAGCTACGCTATACGTAGTACTATCATAATCAACGGTAGAAGGAATTTCAATAGCTCCAATGTACTTGCAACTGTTATCACTTTCTTCTGCGCTGTAGTATGTAACCGCCACAACACTTTCCACAGAAGAGGTGATTTTGTAGCATATTCCATCTACCTCAAAATCAAAAGCACTCGCCAGTAAAGGGATTACCATGGCGCAGAACGACAACAATAGTCTTCTTACTTGTTTTCTGTTTGTTTTCATCTTGATTGCTATTTAAGTTGATAATCATTCTTTTCACTTATCAGCTACGCATATCCATAAAGAAAGCGCAGACTTACTACCATATCTCTGTCAGGCTCACCACAAGCCCCTAAACACTATGGAGAAGTCTACGCCTAAGCGTAGCTTCACCGTGTTTAGGATGTTCATGCCCGTTTTCTTACGAGGTGGTGATTCGACAGAGAAATGAGCAATCAATATGTTGTGTGCTCTGAAGCACGAGACAAAAGTAATAATAATTCGTCAAATGACAACTGACAAATGACAAATATTTTCTTGCATCGTAAAAGAAAAGCAATGGAGCCACCCGCAATAATTCACAAGGTCTTCAAGAAATAGGCGTAGACGTACCTTGAAGGCCTTGGGATTTTGCGTCGTACAAGAAGTCTCAACATCTACCACAAGGCACACCAGCTGCGCCCGATGAACATAGTGCTCAAGGGTGCGCAACGGAAAAGAGGAATTCATTCAAGCTTGCTAGGAGTATCTGGCTGATTCGGATTGCACGGATTGCTTTGTGAACTTGGATTACTCGAAGGTCTCTGATTAGCCTGCCACTGACCACTCTGATAGTTCGGGAAGCCCCCGCGTGCTTGTGTACGTGCGCGGTACATCTGCTCCTTGATGCCGCCCTCTTTAAGGAAGCGGCGCTTCTGCGCCTCTATGAGGCGGGTGATGAGCACGTCGTACTGATGCAGCATGGTGATAGCAATGTTGGCGGCCGTCTCGGCCGAACGGGTATCTACCATATGCTGGTACTGCTCGGGCTGCATATGGGTACGGGTATACGAGCGGGTCTGACGAGTACGTGGGTCGCAGACATCCCACTTCGTGAGGCGACGGGTGAGAAGATAGTCTTCGTAATCGAGGCGAAGCTCGTGCATGCTCGATTTCGCTACGTTGGTGAGTTTGAGTTCCATCTCGCGTGAAGTGATACCATCGACACTACCCTCGGCGATGTTCTGCTTGCCCGACCGCGCTGCCTGCACCATCTGGTCTATCGTGCGGTCGCCTTTCTGTAGATGCTTGTGGGCGAAGTCGTAGGTGAGAGCATAGATACACTCGGCCAACTGGAACACATTGAGGTCACGGTAGTTACCCTCTTGGGGAAGGAAGTCGGCGGTGTCCATAGTGAGGTGCGTTTGGGTGGTTATTGTGGTTTTGTTTTCTTTACCAAGAGAGTTCTGAGTACTCGGAGTGCTCTGAGTACTCGGAGGTCTCTACAGCTCTCTCGGACTGCAAATATACAAAACATATGCTACCGCCCCAAATCATCGGTAGGGAAAGTGGGGACTTTTCTTGCTAGAGCACGCGGAAAGCACGGAGAACTCTGAGAATTTGGAGAACTCAGATTGCTCTGTGAACTCCACCAAACTTAGCCCTATTCCCAAACTACAACGACAACTTCGGGGCATCAAGACAGATTTTTCGGTGAATAATTACCATAAATGAAAAACAATCCGTATATTTGCGATGAACACGAATATATATGGCACTCGCTGTGAAAAATATTCAAGCAAGCTTGATATTTCTCGCTCGTTTGTTGTTATATTTGAAGCATTAAACCGTAGAGCGACTTGCCAACACTATGAGAAGAGCCATCACTGCACTGCTATCGCTACTGATACTGACGGGCTGGGTGTGTGCCCAGTCCGTAGGACTGGTGCTGAGCGGTGGCGGTGCCAAGGGCATCACACACATAGGCATCATACAGGCGCTGGAGGAGAACGGCATACCCATCGACTACATCGCGGGCACCTCGATAGGCGCTATCATCGGCGGGCTCTATGCCATGGGCTACACGCCGCAAGAGATGCTCGACCTCATCGGGTCAAAAGAGTTCCAGCAATGCTACTCGGGCGAAATCGACGAAGACAACCTCTACTACATCAAGCAGAACGAGCCCACACCGGCACTGTATACCATCAAGGCCAACGTGGGCGACTCTATCACCGTGGTGCAGGCCCTGCCAATCAGCCTCATCGACCCCGTGCACATGAACATCAAGATACTGGAACTCTGCGTGCAGGCCACTGCGGCGTGTAAAGAGAACTTCGACAGCCTCTTCGTGCCCTTCCGCTGCGTAGCCTCCGACGTGTACAACAAGCAGGAGCTGGTATTCAGCCAAGGCGACCTGGGCAATGCCGTGCGGGCCTCGATGACATTCCCCCTCGTGTTCCGCCCCATTAAGATAAACGGCGTGCTGGCATTCGACGGCGGCATATACAACAACTTCCCAGCCAATGTGATGAAGAGCGACTTTGCGCCCGACTATATCATCGGCAGCATAGTGTCTGCCAACAAGGAGCAGCCCGCCGCCGATGACATTGTGGCTCAGGTGGAAAGCATGATTATGCAGGCAAGCAACTACACCTTGCCCGACGAGAACGGCATACTGATGAACTTTGACCTGCAAAGCGAGGCCGGACTGCTCGATTTCGACAAGGCACAGTACCTCTTCGAACTGGGCTATGCCACCACCATGCAGCTTATCGACTCTATCAAAGGCAAGGTGTTGCGTACGCAACCTCTCGACAGTCTGCAAAAACGCCGTGAAGCCTACAAGCAAACCCTCCCCGAGGTAATATTCCAAAACATCAGCGTAAGTGGTGTAAACGAAAGCCAACGCAGGTTTATCGTTAACGAAATACGCCCCGCAGGACACCGTTATGTACGCCTCAAGGAATTCAGAGAGGCCTACTTCCGCCTGATGTCAGAGAATGTAATCAACGAGATACACCCCACGGCCGTATACAACCCGAAGAGCAAGACCTTTGACCTGCACCTCGACGTATCGATGAAAGATAACATCGCTTTCTCTTTTGGTGGGGGATTGTCGACCAACAACATCAACCAGATATACTTTGGCCTGGACTACAACCACCTGCGCCGCCACTCCACGGAACTTCAGCTCGACGGGCAGTTTGGCCGCATGTACAACAACGTACAGCTCATGGGCCGCTTCAACTTTGCCACCGACATACCCATGTCGCTCCGCGTGCTGGGGTCGCACTCTACGATGAACTATTTCAAGCAGAGCTTCCTCTTCTCCGACAATACCACCCCTGCCCTTAACAAGCAGACCGAGACTTTCGGAAAGCTCAAGCTCGCCCTCCCCTTCATGACGCAGCACAAGGCCGAATTCGGCATCGGCATCGGACAGATTACCGACAGCTACATGCAGGGCAACACCATAGACCTGAGCAACATCGCCTACAACAGCAATCGCTACCGTCTATTGGGTGGTTCGGTGCTCTTCAAACGCAACTCGCTCAACAGCATCCAATATGCCACCAAGGGAGCCTCGCAGCAGATTCTGGCACAAATATTCACAGGCACCAACACCTACACCCCCTATTCTGTATTGCAAGGCCAACCCTCCGAGGAGCCTATCTCGTGGATGCAGCTGCACTTCAGAGACCAGCGCTACCTGCCATCTGGAGGCAAGTTCATACTGGGCACCCACCTTGAGGGCTACTATTCGTCGCGCAACTTGGTACAAAACTACACCGCCACCATGATGCAGGCAGGTACCTTCTCTCCCACTCCCTGCACGCTCTTCACCTATAACACCACCTTCCGCGCCAATCAATACATTGCCGCAGGCCTCAAGCCCATCTACGCCCTCAACCCCTACCTGCAGTTCCGCTTCGAGGCCTACGCCTTTGTCCCCATCCTGCCCATCTTGCAGAACGAAGAGGGCAAGGCATATTACGGACAGGCCTTCTCCACCTTCGCCCACCTCGAAGAACTATCCATCGTAGGACGTTTCTCCACCTTCGTCATTAGCGCCTACCTCAACCACAACAGCAGTGCTCCCAGAAGCGTCAGCGCAGGCATATCACTCGGGTGGTACATGTTCAACAACCGGTTCATAGAGCAATGACGTTCCGACAGACAGATGCCATCTGAAGAAAATTGAAGATTTTTTGAAAAAAAGTCGCCACACATTTTGCAGATTCAAAAAAAGGCAGTACCTTTGCATCGCAATTGAGAAAAACAACGGCTCCTTAGCTCAACTGAATAGAGCATTTGACTACGGATCAAAAGGTTATAGGTTTGAATCCTATAGGAGTCACTCAGAAGCAGGACGAACAACTTCGGTTGTTCGTCTTTTTTTGTGCAAATAGTATTGAACAAACAAGCGCGTGGAAATGTTGATTAGTTGTCAAAAATAACAAGCCTCTATTCACAAACTCTTCAACCCATACACTTATGAACAAAGACATCAACGAGCACCAGTCGCTCCGCGTCATCCACGCCATCGCACGGGTTTACCGCACAACATCGCCACAGTCAAGACAAATCGTCAGAGACATACACCATGTAATTGCCGCCTACGAACTGTGCGACAAGGAAGCAGCCCTCGCCTGCAACCGCTACATCATCACCAAATATCCTATCTTATATAAAGTAGCGCCACGCTATGGGCTACACCCGATGAGTCCGAACGAGTTCTTCGGACGCACCGAGAGCGAGTTGCAGCATACGCTCTACAATCTCTGCATCTTCCTATACGACAGCCTCAAGAAACAATCCATAGGCATAAAAAAGCAGGAAGACATGCCACTCTGACATATCTTCCCACAATTATACTGTTCGCAGGGACTACTACTTAATCTGTTGTCAGCTTGCGATAACGGATGCGCTTGGGTTCTTCGCGACCGAGGCGCATCTGCTTATTGGCTTCGTACTCGCTATAGGAGCCTTCGAAGAAGAACACCTGGCTGTCGCCCTCAAAAGCGAGGATATGGGTACAGATACGGTCGAGGAACCAGCGGTCGTGGCTGATTACTACGGCGCAGCCTGCAAAGTTCTCAAGACCCTCCTCAAGGGCACGCAGGGTATTCACGTCAATATCGTTGGTAGGCTCGTCGAGCAAGAGCACGTTGCCCTCCTGCTTCAAGGCAAGGGCGAGCTGGAGGCGGTTGCGCTCACCACCGGAGAGCATCGAGCACATCTTCTCCTGATCACTGCCGGCAAAGTTGAAACGGCTGAGGTAGGCACGGGCATTCACGTCGCGACCTCCCATACGGAAAAGTTCGTTGCCCTGGCTCACCACCTGGTATACGGTCTTGTTGGGATCGATATCCTGATGCTGCTGGTCCACGTAGGCGAGCTTCACGGTCTCACCCACCTCGAAGGTGCCCTTGTCGGGTGTTTCGAGGCCCATGATAAGGCGGAACAATGTGGTCTTACCTGCACCATTGGGACCGATGACACCTACGATGCCGTTGGGCGGCAGCATGAAGTTGAGGTTCTCATAGAGCAGCTTATCGCCGTATGCCTTGGCCACGCCCTGTGCCCCGATAACCTTGTTGCCCAAGCGGGGACCGTTGGGGATAAAGATTTCGAGCTTCTCCTCGCGCTCCTTCTGGTCTTCGTTGAGGAGTTTGTCGTATGAGTTCAGACGGGCCTTACCCTTGGCCTGACGTGCCTTGGGAGCCATACGCACCCATTCGAGCTCGCGCTCCAAGGTCTTGCGGCGCTTCGATGCCTGCTTCTCCTCCTGCTCCAGCCGCTTCGACTTCTGCTCCAGCCAGCTGCTGTAGTTGCCCTTCCAAGGAATACCTTCACCACGGTCAAGCTCAAGAATCCATCCTGCCACATTATCAAGGAAGTAGCGGTCGTGAGTCACGGCAATCACCGTACCCTCGTACTGCTGCAAGTGCTGCTCCAGCCAGTCGATACTCTCGGCATCGAGGTGATTGGTAGGCTCGTCGAGCAAGAGGATATCGGGCTTCTGCAAGAGCAGACGGCACAATGCCACACGGCGACGCTCACCACCGGAGAGATGGGTTACGGGCTGGTCTTCGGGCGGACAACGGAGTGCATCCATCGCACGCTCGAGCTTCGAATCGAGGTTCCACGCATCGGTAGCATCGATGATATCCTGCAACTCGGCCTGGCGGGCAAAGAGCTGGTCCATCTTGTCGGGGTCTTCGTAATACTCGGGCAAGCCGAACTTATCGTTGATAGCCTCATACTCGGCCAGTGCATCCACGATAGGCTGCACGCCCTCCATCACCACCTCCTTGACCGTCTTCGTGGGGTCGAGCTGAGGGTCCTGCGGCAGATAGCCCACGCTATAGCCGGGCGAAAACACCACTTCGCCCTGATAGTCCTTCTCCAGTCCGGCGATAATCTTCATCAAGGTCGATTTACCCGAACCGTTGAGACCAATGATACCAATCTTTGCTCCGTAGAAGAAGGAGAGATAGATATCCTTAAGGATTTGCTTGTTTTGCTGATAGGCCTTCGATACGCCTACCATCGAGAAAATAATCTTCTTGTCGTCTACTGTTGCCATATATTCGTTCTATATTCTGAATTGTGACGCGAAGATACAACAAAAATTTGAGTTAACGAATAGGATATTAGTTTACTTCTATTTTTCCGAGCCACAAGCATTGCCGAAAGCCTACAATCATCCTTCTTGGCCTTGTTGTTCAGTTGATGTTTTCTGTTCCGTAAGATGCCCGGTGCGGATGATATTGGTCAAGTAAACCGTAAATACAGGCAGCAGCATCATACCGGCCAAAGCCAACAATACAGAAATCACCTTACCCACCGTCGTAACAGCCTGTATGCTACATCCTGCTGTCGTGGCCGTCATACAGGAATACCACAGACAATCCCAGAAGTTATGTACCAAGGGATTGGCATTCACCTCCAGCACATAGAAAATAAGACTGCAATAATATATAAAGGAGAAGAGCACCACGATGTAGGTGATGAGCAGACCTGCCGTGAGGTCGCGCAAGAGCCAATAGGCGATAATAGTAAAAGCTATATATCCACGAATGAGCGGGATGAAACGAAAGAGGAACTCCATCTCGGGGGAAAGCTCCACACCCCACCAATCAAACAAAGTGAGATAGGGTATTATTAGAAGAAGGAATAGTACGTGCTTGCCAAAATACTGCCACGAATTCTCTGCATTATACACCTCGAGGCCAAACAGTACAATGAGCAGCACGCAAATCCAGAACTGTAGGTCGAGATAATTGATATCATCATAGAAAGGTACTCCCTTAAACGTATCAATGGATATACTGATAACGAGCAGCAGAGAGAGCATAAAAGCCGAGAGGTGAAGGGCCAGCTGTATGCTTTGTTTGTTCATCATGCCAATTTAGAGTTAAAAGTGAAGAGTGAAGAGTTAACCCATAAATGGCGACAAAAGTTCTATCGCCGGGCAAAACTCTTCACTCTTAACCCTAAACTCTAAGCACGTTCCTACCACGAGTAGTTGAGACCGAAGGTCAAGTACTCCTTGAACTGGAAGAAGCCCCAGTGGTCGTTGCGTGCCACGTGGTCGTCGAATCGGGTGTGGAAGAAAAGCGTAGTAGAGATATACTTGCTCACCTGGAAGTTGAAGGTATTTTCCCAATCCATCTGCACGTAGTCATACGGAGTATAGTAGTAGAAACGGGTGCGATAACTGATATTCTTGGTAATATTATAGTTAAAGTTCACCTCCAGCTTCGAACCGACATCGTTACGGATGCGGCCTTTCTCAATACCATACTTAGATGCTAAATCCTTGACTGCCACAAAGGTCATCTTGTATGACAAGGGACCGGGGAAGATTGATATGCTACCATTCTTGAAGTTCTTCTTGAAGTCCATACCGACGGTGAGCGAACCATTGAACGGGGTCATGAAACGAGATTTCAGCGTGTTGTCGCCATTGAAGTGCTGCATCATCTGCGTTTCGCCCTGCGCCTCTACAGTGTAGTTCCAGTTTCGGATAGCCTTAAGATTAAGTTTCGAAGTCATACGCAACATATCTTGGTTAGACTGCATGTCAGCGCCCATATTCTGATAGAAACCGATACGTGCCTCCAACTTATTGTCCCACTGCACTTTCTTCTTGTTGTTATAATTGGCCTCGAGGCGCATGGTAGAGAGCACGTTGATATTGTTCGTACCGCCCTGATACCAGTTGGGCGAGAAGAACGACTCTGTCATCTGTGTGGAGAAGTTACCCAAGGTTTTCCAGAAATTAGGCTTCTGCACCACCATGTCAGTAACGATCTCGGCCTTTTCACCACCAGCCTGCGGCAATGCGATATTCACCGGAACATCCAGCTTCACATTGTCCACCGTGCTCTTGATAGCCTCTGCAGAGACACTCTGATTGGCGCGGAGAGAGTCCTCGGTCATGAGCACTCGAGTGGGCGATGCGAGATAAGTGTTAAGCAACACACGATCGAGTTCCTGCAGCAGGCGTAGGTCCCGACCACTGCTCATCGATGCTTGACGGATGCTATCGGCCTCATCTATAGCCACAAGCTCTTTCACCTGCATAGCACTGCTCACAGGAGTCTTATACAACGTGAGCGGAGCAAAGAGACGGAAGAAGTAGGAGTTGAAATGTATAGAATCCTCACCCGTAACAGCAGCCACCGCAGAGTCATATTCACGTACCATCTTATCGAGTAAGCGGTTATACTTATTCACTACAGCCGTATCGGAAAACACCTCCTGCACCATTTGGGCATCGAGAAGTGCCCGAGCAGATATCATATCAGTCACCGCTTTCACCTTCTCCATTACCAGAGCAGTGGAGTCTACAGGCTGCAAGCGGAAGTTAAAGACCACAGAATCAGTAGTACCATTCAAGCCATCCGCCACACCGAGACTATCCGCAGCAACCTGCGAGAGGGTATCTGCTACAGCCAGTGAAACACTATCAGCTACAATCTTAGCCGAGTCTGCAACTACGATTCGAGTTGAGTCAGACACCTTAGTTACTTGTGCCTGCGAATCGGTATCTACAGTCTGAGCCATCGTCCATCCCAAGCAGCACACCAGCAAGCAGCCCAGCATTCCAAATCTTTTCATAAACGTCTTTTTCTTAATTTTTATAATATGCGACAAAATTGACTGCGAAGATACATATTTTTACAATAGCCAACACCATATCGGCACGCTTTATGCCATTTTTTTTATTTTTTCAGAAACTTAATCTCTCTTTATTGTCCACATTTCCCCAAAAATAACTAAATTTGCAGCTTGGAAATTTCAATACAGAATATATAAAACTTTTTGTGTTATGGCTGAAACAAAGTACATCTTCGTCACTGGTGGCGTAGCCTCTTCGCTTGGAAAAGGCGTTATCTCCTCATCAATAGGAAAGTTGCTGCAAGCACGCGGCTACAATGTGACAATCCAGAAGTTCGACCCGTATATCAACATCAACCCCGGTACGCTCAACCCCAACGAGCACGGCGAATGCTATGTGACCGTTGACGGACACGAAGCCGACCTCGACCTCGGCCACTACGAGCGTTTCCTCGGCGTGAATATGACCAAGGCCAACAACATCACTACAGGACGTATCTACAAGCGTGTTATCGACCGTGAGCGTCGCGGCGAATACCACGGCAAGACCATCCAGGTAGTACCTCATATCACCGACGAAATCAAGCGCAACGTGAAGGCGCTCGGCACCAAGTCGCAGTTCGACTTCATCATCACCGAGATTGGCGGTACCGTGGGCGACATCGAGTCACTGCCCTACATGGAGAGTGTGCGCCAGCTCAAGTTCGAGCTCGGCCGCAATGCCCTCTGCGTGCACCTCACCTACGTACCCTACCTCGCTGCAGCCGGCGAGCTGAAGACCAAGCCTACACAGCACTCTGTACAGAAATTGCAGTCGCTCGGTATCCAACCCGACGTATTGGTACTGCGTACCGAGCACGAGCTCCCCGAAGACCTGAAGAAGAAGACAGCGCTCTTCTGCAACGTGGATGCCGATGCCGTATTCCAATCCATCGACGCCTCCACCATCTATGAGGTACCCGTATTGTTGCAGAATCAGAGCATGGACGACATCATCCTGCGCAAACTCGGCATCACACCTGGTCCAAAACCCGCTCTTGGTCCTTGGAAGGAATTCCTCGACCTCCGCGCCAAGGCTACCGAAGAGGTACACATCGGTCTCGTAGGCAAGTACGACCTGCAGGATGCCTACAAGTCAATCCTCGAAGCAGCCTCACAAGCCGCTACCTATAACAACCGCAAGCTGAAGATGCAGTTCTTCAACAGCGAGAACATCACCAACGAGAACGTGGCCAAGACACTCGAAGGCATGGACGGTATCATCATAGGCCCTGGAGCCGGACAGCGCGGTATCGAGGGCAAGAACATCGTAGCCCGCTATACCCGCGAGAACAACATCCCCACCTTCGGTATCGGTCTCGGCATGCAGTGCATGGTGGTAGAGTTTGCCCGCAACGTACTCGGCATCGCCGATGCCAACTCACGCGAGATGAACGAAGCTACTCCCAACAACGTTGTTGACATCATGGAGGAGCAGAAGGCTCACCTCAGCGACACCATGCGTATGGGTAACTTCGACTGCGCACTCATCGAGGGCAGCAAGCTCAAGGAAATCTACGGCGCCAACTGCATCCAGGAGCGTCACCACCACCGCTACGAGCTCAACAACAAGTATCAGGAGCAGCTCGAAGCAGCCGGTATGAAGTGCGTGGGCATCAACCCCGACACCAAACTCGTAGAGGCCATTGAGGTAGCCGAGCATCCTTGGTACATCGGTGTGCAGTACTATCCCCAGTACAACAGCACCGTGCTCAAGCCCCACCCCCTGTTCCTTGCATTCATCAAGGCAGCCATCGGCAATTGATATGTGACAATTCACAATTGACAATTGACAAATAAAAAGAAGTCAAGTAGGCGCAGACGCTGTCTGCGCTTACTATTAGTAATAATAAGATAACAGAAAGCAACCAAGAAAGAATGAACAACAACAAAAGTACAATCATCGGCTGGGTACTGATATTTGCCGTGATGGTAGGTTTCATATACCTTAACCAGCCCACAGAGGAGCAACTTGCCGAACAAGCACGCATGCGTGCCATGCAAGACTCCATCGCCACCGTAGAAGCGCAGAAGCAACTCGACGAATCTTTGGCCAAAGCACGCTACAACCAAATTCTGTTGCAGGACAGCACCTCTACCCTCTTCCTTGCCGCACAAGGCGAAGAGCAGAACTTCACATTGGAGAACGAACTCGTGCGCCTCACCTTCTCAAGCCGTGGCGCACGCGTCACCTCAGCCATACTCAAGGAGTATAACAACCAGGAGGGATTGCCCGTAGAGCTGTTCAACCAAGACGACGAGAGCCTCAGCTTCATGCTCGACGGCAAGAACGAGAATATCGTCACCGAGAAGCTCTATTTCCAGCCCATCGAGGTATCTGACAGCACCCTCGTATTCCGCCTCCCCACCAACGGATCCGGCTACATCGACTTCAGCTACCGCCTGCTCCCTGAGAGCTACATGCTCAACCTCAGCGTGCAGGCCCACGGCATGGTCAACTTCTTCCCCTCATCCATGAAAACGATGAACGTGGATTGGGAGCAGCGTGTGCGCCAGCAGGAGAAGGGCTACGACTTCGAGCAGCGCTACGCCACCCTCACCTACAAGATAAACGGCAAGGGCACCGACCATCTGAACGAGATGAAGGCCGAGGCCGAAGAACTGGCAAATCTTGACTGGATTGCCTTCAAGGACCAGTTCTTCTCATGCATCTTCATCGCCGATCAGGAGTTCAAAACTGCCGAGGTAAGCTCATCGCCCATCAACGAAGGCAGTGGCTATCTCAAGAACATGACAGCCGAGACTACCGTATTCTTCGACCCCTCGGGCGAGAAAGCTTCAGACTTCCAGTTCTACTATGGCCCCAACCAGTTCCAGACACTCAAGGAGAACAGCAAATTGTCCACCAGCGGCAAAGACCTCAACCTCGACAAGCTCATCTACTTCGGATGGCCCATCGTGCGCTGGGTCAACCGCTTCTTCGTGGTATACCTCTTCGACTGGCTCAACTCATGGGGCATGAACATGGGTATCGTGCTCCTCTTGCTCACACTCATCGTGAAGGCTATCGTATTCCCCTTCACCTACAAGCAGTACCTCTCTACGGCCAAGATGCGTGCCCTCAAGCCCTACATCGACAAGATCAACGACAAGTATCCCAATCCCGAGGACGCCCTACAGAAGCAGCAAGAGACCATGCAGCTATACAGCAAGTACGGCGTGAGCCCCATGAGCGGATGCTTGCCCACCTTGATACAGATGCCCGTGTGGATGGCCCTCTTCTTCTTCGTGCCCAACGCCATCGAGCTGCGCGGACAGAAGTTCCTCTGGGCCAACGACCTCTCGGCCTACGACGACCTCCTGCATTGGAACTTCGACCTTCCCCTGCTTGGCGACCACATCTCACTCTTCTGCCTGCTCTTCAGTGCGGTGAACATCTTCAACACCCTCTACACCATGAAGCAGCAGCCCGCAGGTGGCGACCCCCAGCAGCAGAAGATGATGAAGTGGATGATGCTCTTGATGCCCATCATCTTCATCTTCGCGCTGAACAACTACTCGGCAGGTCTTAACTACTACTACTTCATCTCTACCCTCTCGTCTATCATCATCATGTTTGTGCTCCGCCAAGCCATCGACGAGAAGAAGCTGCTCGTACAGCTCGAGGCCAACTATGCCAAGAACAAGCAGCAGCCCGCCAAGAAGAGCAGTATGATGGCTCGCCTTGAGGCTATGCAGAAGGAGCTTGAAGCACAACAGAAGCTGCAACAACAGCAACAGCAACGCTACAAGAAATAATTCATTAGCGTAACCCCATACACGAAAGGGCGCATTCCATAAAGGATGCGCCCTTCTTTATAAGAAGATTTTGTCGAGCCTGTGATAATTTTTTATCACACCTGTGAAAAATATTTTTCGCCAAAGTGAAAATTTATTTTCAAGCCTATGATAATTCTTGACAAAACCTTCTCCCTTGTATCTTGAATGTACATAAAATCTAAGGGCCAAATAGATACAACGGAGCGGCCACTCCCTTTAAGGATGTGACCGCTCTATTGGACATTGCATCATGAAGAAAGTATTGTAGTCTCGCAATGTCGCTTGATTAGTGGAACTGTTAATTGCTTAGTCTGAACGTTACGGGGAGGGTGAAGCGCACGTTGACGGCCTCGCCTCTCTGCTTACCGGGAATCCAGTTAGGCATTTCGCTCACTACACGCAGGGCTTCAGCATCGAGCAGAGGGTCAACGGGCTTCATTACCTTGGCATCGGTGATGCTGCCATCCTTTCTCACAACAAACTGCACGATTACGCGTCCTTGTGTCCCTTGCTCTTGCGCCTCCTTGGGGTACTTGATTTCCTTGCTCAGATGCTTCATCAAGGCTTCCATACCGCCAGGGAATTCGGGTTGGTGCTCTACTACTTGGAAGATTTCGTCACCAGTTACCTCGGGATGCTTCACTTCGGCTGCCTGTTTGGAAGCATCATTGTTCAGCTTGAATGTCACGGGAAGCGTGAAACGCACACGAACTAACTCTCCTCTCTGTTTGCCGGGTGTCCAGTTGGGCATTTCGCTCACTACGCGCAGGGCTTCAGCATCGAGCAGAGGGTCAACGGGCTTCATTACCTTGGCGTCGCTGATGCTGCCATCCTTGTTCACTACGAACTGCACGATAACACGGCCCTGTTTGCCCTGCTCTTGTGCCTCCTTTGGGTACTTGATATTCTCCTGTAGGAACTTCATCATCTCTTCCATGCCACCAGGGAACATGGGTTGCTCCTCTACGACTTGGAAGATTTCGCCCTCTTCTGAGTTTCCTGAGGTGCCCCCTCTACCAGGCTTTGTGCTTTCATATACAGAAAACTCGCCATCTCCGTCAGATTTTTTTGTTATAGATTCTACGGACACAGAGCCATCTTCGGATTTCTTGATAAGCTGAACCATCAAAGGCTCCTCTTCGCCCTTATGTTGCCACATTGCATCCATCACCTCTTTCTTAGTCGTATTTTTCAGATAGTACTTTATTGCACCATTTGCTGCACGCTCGCCGTATGTGGATTTAGCTTCATCTTCTTTTAAGACTTTAACAGCCTCGATATTCATTTGAGTGAGGTTGAATTGTGCAAGGTAACTCTTAGAGTCCTTATTGTACTTGTCTACCCAATTCTCTTCGCCAATCTTATACATTTCTGTACCGTCAGGGAATACGAGAATAAGCAGCGGGTCTCCCTTACCATTTGTATCTACAATTACATCAGCATTCTCTTGGTTAGCATCTGCCTTCTTTTCCTTCGGCGAAGTGCAGGAAATTACGGCTACTGCCACGAAGGCTACGGGGAGCACGAACAGAGCTTTCATCCGTGCCCACGGACTGGTTTGTCTTTTCATCATCATAATAATACGTTTTTTAGTGGAACAATTGTTGAAATTATTAGTCATCGTATTGAACTTCACGCCCACGGCTTCCTCAAAGAGACGAAGCTGGTATTGGCGGGCGTCGAACCCTTGGCGCAGGGTGTCGCTGTCGGCCTCAAACTCGTGTATGGCCTCGAGCTCACGTTTGAGGAGCCAGGCTGCGGGGTTGAACCACTGCACCGTGGCAAAGAGCTGCACGAAGAGCAGGTCCCACGAGTGGTGTAGGCGTATATGAGCACGCTCATGGGCGAGTATCATATCGAAGTTGTCGTTGAGGTCCTGCTCCGACACGATGATATAGCGCATCCATGAGAAGGGTCCGTACGCCTTGTTGTGGGTGACAAGGATGGTGCCGTCGCTCATCACGCGCTGTTTGCTTCGGCGTATGAGCAGGGCGATGGAGAGGAGCGAACCCACGAAATGGCCCAAGCAGACAAGCAGCCCCACGGTATAGATACCGCCCAATATCAGTCGCCACGGTATCTGTTGCCACGGCACGCGCTGCCACAGCGGTGTGTGAGCATCTTCCATCGCAGCCGTCTCTACAGGCTCCGCCTCAAGCACAGCGCCCAGCTCGCCAATCTCCACAGCAGCCTCCTGACCGATGATGCCAAGGTCGATATACATGAAGGGCACCACGGCCGAGAGTGCCAGGATGAACAGCAGCAAGCAGCGGTTGAACCGATGCAGCGTATCGCGACTGCACAGCAGCTTGTAGAACATATAGAATGCCGCCAAGCTGAGCGATACCTTTATTATATATAGGAGGAAAGTGTACATAATTAAAAGAAGATGTGGCCCCCTCTAACTCCCCCAAGGGGGAGGACTCTATCCTTATGATGGAGTTAGATTTGGGGATTTTAATGGTTGTTACTAATATTTTACAACACTGCGTTGTCGGAGTTCTCCCCCTTGGGGGCCGACGCGGAATGAGCGTCGGTTGCGACGACTGAACCTTTAGGTTCACAAAGGAGTCTCGCTTGCGAGCTTTTAGAGGGGGCTCCATCTTTCAGCAACGCTATCAGCTCCTCTATCTCCTCCGTCGAGAGGTTCTCCTCCTTGACGAAGAAGTTGACGAGGCTGGCAGCCGAGCCGCGGAAGAGGTTGTCCTTGACGCTGCGCATGTAGTTGCGGGTGTACTCGCCGTGCTGCACGAGAGGATAGAAGCGGTGCTGCTTGCCTATGGGTTCGCTGGCAACAAACTTCTTCTCCTTCAGTATGCGCAGGAAGGTGAGCACCGTATTGTAGGCAGGTTGTGGCTCGGGAAACTTCTCCAGTATCTCGCTCACCGTGCCCTTCCCCATATCCCACAGGATATTCATCACTTGCAGCTCTGCACGGGTCAATTCGTTCGTTCGTTTCATTTCTCTTAAAGTTTTAGTTGATTCGTGCGACAAAGAAAAACATTTCTTTCTCCTCTTCCAACTAAAACTTTAAGAATTTACATACAAGCCCCACTTTTTAACATTTATTTTTAGTTGCAAGCGCATAAATGCATGTTTATACCAGTAGTGCGGGCAGAAAGTAAGAGAGCCGTCCCATCGGGAACGGCTCTCTCTTATAGTTTGCATAGCCTTTAGCTACAAGATTATGATAACCAGCCTAACGCATATAATTATCAACTATCAATTGTGAATGGTCAATTGTGAATTGTCAATTGTCAATTGTCAATTGTCAATTTATTCAACACCCACCATCGAAACTTCAATTTCGTTGCCCTGCTTGAGGAGCTTCTGGACAAACTTCTTCAGGTCGTCGGGAGTGATGCTGTTGAGGGTCTTCTCATAGTCCTTGTAGCCATCGTAGCCGGAGAAGACGTAGTTGTACATGAGGTTGCTCCAGTAGGCGTTCTCCTTCTGGTTCTCGGTGTACTTCTTCAGCATATATTCGCGCACCTTGTCGAGGTTCTTCTGCTCGGGACCTTCCTGGGCATACTTGTTGAGCAGATCGATAGCCATTTGGGTGAGGTGCTCGCGCTTGTCGGGGTCGGTCTGGAACACAATCTGCAACATAGCCTTCTCGCTGGGCACATTGCTGATCTGACCTCTACAGCTTACGCCATAGGTGCCACCCTCCTTCTCGCGAATCTCCTCGGTGTACACGATGTCGAGGATCTGTGTGGTGAGGCTCATGAGGAGTTGGCTCTTGAGGTCGGCCTTGGCCTTTCCACTGTATACTACGAGTACGGTAGCGGCGGGTGTAGCCATCTGCTTCTCGAAGATGTTGGTAATCTCGCCCTTCTGGATATCGAGCTTCACGTCTTTCACCTTCTCCTTCTTGCCACCTGTGGGCAGACCGCCGATATACTTCTCGATGAGGGGCAGTGCGGTAGCCTCGTCGATGGCACCGGTGAAGATGAATACGAAGTCGCCTGCATTGGCGAAACGCTCCTTGTAGATCTCGAGGATGCGCTTGTCGTCAATCTTCTCCACATCGGCTGCCTTCATGTTGAGTGCACGAGGATGGTTATTGTAGAGCACCTTGGTGATGGTGTCGCTCAGTGCCGATGAGGGATCCAGCTCCTGATTCTCGAGCATGGCCTTCATCTTGCTCTTGTAGGATGCAAAGGCTTCGTCATCGAGGCGGGGAGCAGTGAACTGCAGATAGGTGAGCTGCATCAGAGTCTCAAAGTCCTTCGGGGTACTGTTACCGTTCATACCCTCCGTGTACATGCTTACGAAGGGCGATACGCCAGCCTTCTTGCCGGCAAGAGCCTTCTGCAGGTCGGTGCTGTTGAAATTGCCGATACCGTTGTTGCTGATCACGTCAGATACCTGTCCGAGGTTGATGCTCTCGCTTGCATCGTACAGTGCCTGACCGCCCTTACTGAAAACACGCATCATAATCTGGTCGGCCTTGAAGTCGGTGCTCTTGAGGTATACGGTAGCGCCGTTCGAGAGGGTCAGCTGCTTGTAGCCATACTTGGCCTCCTTGGTCTTCACCACCTTGCCGCCAGTAGGCTCCTGGGCGATGAGGGGTTCGTCAGACACCTTGTCAACGTATGCGGTGATGTCCTCGGCTGCCACTGAGGTGAGCAGCTGGGCCACTTCTGCCTCGGTGGGATAGGTCACGCCCTCCTTTTCGGGGAGCATAGCCATCACTACGAGGTTAGAGTCGCTCATGAGGCCTTGTATAAACTGGTTCACGAGGTCTACGGGGAGGTTGGGAGCGAACTGGTTCATCAGTGCATACTCGTTCTCGATGCCGGGGATAGGCTCGTTGTCGATGAAGTGGCGCACATACTGCTGGCAGTAGTTGCGGTTCTTCACCTTGGCACGCTCGTTGTAGGCGCTCTCCAGGTTGGTCAGGTACTCGGCACGTGCACGCACATACTCCGACTCGGTGAAGCCGTGGCGCTGGGCACGCAGCATCTCGCGGTAGAGGGTAGCTACGGCCTCCTTCATCTGTCCCTCCTTGGGGATGATGGCACCGCTCACGGCACCCTTGGTCTTGGAGAGGAAGTAGTCCTCATCGTTCACGAAGCCCTCTACGAAGGGAGCGTTGGGCTGCATGGCCAGCTCGTTCATACGGCTGCCCATCATCGAGGTAAACATCGCCTTGGCATAGTCGATGATAAGGTACTGCATGTTGCCCTTCACCTCGGCGGGGATAGCCTCGTGCTTGTTGAATATATATACGATGCCATACTGCTGCTCCTTGTCCTTGGCCATGGCGATGATAGGCTCCTTGTTGTCAGCCACGGGATAGTACACGCGCTCGGCAGGGTTCTCGGGCATGGTGAGGTCGGCAAAGATGCTCTTGATCTTGGCCTCTATCTCATCTACATTGACATCGCCCACTACGACGATACCCTGTTGGTCGGGGCGGTACCACTTCTCATAGTAGTCGCGCAGAGCCTGGTAGGGGAAGTTGTCCACCACCTCCATCGTGCCGATAGGCATGCGGTGGCCATAGCGGTTGCCGTCGGGGTACAGTGTGGGGAGCAACTGCTCGAGCATACGCTGCTGAGCCGTGTTGCGTTGGCGCCACTCCTCATGGATTACGCCACGCTCCTTGTCGATGTCAGCCCCTTCGAGCAGGAGAGCACCAGCCCAGTCGTGCAGAATCCACAAGCATGAGTCGATGGCACCAGCCACGCTCATGGGCACATTGTCGATGTTGTACACCGTCTCGTCAATCGAGGTGTAGGCATTGAGGTCGGCACCGAACTTCACGCCGATGCCTTCGAGGTATTTGATGACCCCATTGCCGGGAAACTTCTCCGTACCGTTGAAGCACATGTGCTCCAGGAAGTGCGCCAATCCGCGTTGGTTATCCTCCTCCAGCACCGAGCCCACCTTCTGAGCGATGTAGAAGTTGGCCTGTCCTTCGGGATAGTTGTTCTGACGGATGTAGTAGGTCAGTCCGTTGTCAAGTTTGCCCACGCGAACCTGCGGGTCCACGGGCACAGGCGGCATCTGCTGGGCAAATGCCGTCACGGCACATACCACGAGTGTGACCAATGCCATGAAATGCTTTCTTAGATTCATAGTTATATTATAAAATGATAGTTGTTTATCCTCAATCTTTTTATCATTAGACGCAAGCGCCAGCAAAAAACTACACATCTAATCTATTTTTTCTCTCCATTGCTTGGCGCAAGCATATTTTTTGCAAAATTAACACATTTGTCCGAAGTCTCGACAACTTTAACATTATTTATACATATGCCGCCCTACTTTACGCAAAACATACGCAACATTTACGACGGATTTTACGCAACATTTACGGACGTAATCAACAATGTACCAGTGCAATATGGGGTAAATTACGCAACATTTGCGCTTTGCCTATTATTTTTGTTCCATCTGCCTTCAGGTTGTTGTCAGAACTCGAGCAGAAGGGCGACGAATCCTTTAGATAGTTCCAAACTCTGACGATGTCCTTTGCCTTTTCTAAAAAACTCCTCTGCGATATTTCACAATAGAAAGTTTCAAAAGATACGTCGCTAGCTAGTGATGCGCGGCGCGGTAGCTAGTGACGCACACCTCGCTAGTTAGCGATGCATGCCGCGGTAACTAGCGCGGCGAAAGATGTTAAGGTCGATAAACGCTGGCCGAACCTGCAATAAATCGTGCTGGCATTTCCGAAAAAGATGTAAGTGACGTGTCTTGCCAAGGGGAGGGATTGTACAAGAAAAAACAGTAGAATATGCAATGTTGCGTAATTCACCCTTTATCCAACTGATAATCCATAAGTTGCACGCAAAAATAGTGCGTAAAATCCGTCGTAAATCTTGCGTAAATCTTGCGTAAGATTCCAAGATAAGGAAAAAAGTCCTACCTTCGTGTAACCTTTCGGCTAGTTGTCTTGTCTAATTGGCGGTGACACCAAAGAAAAACGAACAAAACAATTCGGACAACGACAATTATGAGACACCATAAAACATCCTTAGTGGCTTTACTGCTACTATTCTCTACATTTGCCCACGCCAATGATATGCTCACATTGCGCGGAAAGGTTATTGACAATCGCACTCGCAAGGATTTGGTTGGAGCCACCGTACAGATACTTTCCGCCGACAGCACCTTCATTGCCGGTTGTATGGCACAGTGCGACTGGATAGATGGCAACGAGAAATGGCAGACGGCAGACTTTACACTGAACATCCCTAAGCAAAAGGGAACGTATATCCTACGTGCCGACTTCCTGGGTTATGAGACATCATACATCACTCTCTCCCTAAACACGCTGGGGCGTAGGGAATACAATCGCGACCTCCCGCCCATATATATGAAGGAGAAGGCAAAGGAGCTGGGCGAAGTGACCGTCAGTGCCAGCAAGGTGACGTTCTACTACAAGGGCGACACGGTGGTATACAATGCCGATGCGTTTGTTGTCTCTGAGGGTTCGATGCTCGATGCCATCATAGCACAAATGCCAGGCGTGGAGCTACGCTCGAATGGCGACATCTACCATAATGGCCGAAAGGTGGAGAACTTACTGCTGAACGGTAAGGAGTTCTTCCGTGGCGACAATCGGGTGATGCTTGACAACCTACCATCCTACACCGTGAAGCAAATTAAGGTATATGACAAGTTGGGCGACTTGAGCGAATTTCTCGGTCAGGAGTTGATTGGCGACAAGCAGTATGTAATGGATGTGCAGCTGAAAAAGGAGTACAACGTAGGTTGGATTGCCAACGCCGAGGTGGGAGGCGGAATAGCCGATGCCGTATACACGGGCGATAGTCCCTATCTGGTTCGTCTCTTTGCCATGCGCCATAGCGACCGTACACGCTTCACGGCATACGGCAATGTAAACAATCTGAACGACAAGCGCAAACCAGGCAGAAACGATGGATGGTCGCCCGATGCAATGATGGGAGGAATACGTAAAGAGGCTACAGGCGGTATCGACTACTATGCTGATGACAACGACAAGAAGTGGAAGGTAAACGGCAATATCCAGCTGTCGCACACCAACATCGACGAGCAGGAGACCACAAGCCGTACCAACTTCTTGCCCGGTGGAGATACCTATGAGCGCATTGTCAAGGCTTCGAAGAACACTGCGCTGCAACTGAGCACCAGCCATGCACTGAACTTGAAGTTCTCTCAGCTCGCATTGAACATCAAGCCCTCGGCAAGCTATCAAAGGTATAACAATACGCGCTCAACAACATCACAGACCTTTGCCGACACGCTAATAAACAGCTATATATCCAATGGCCTTACACGTGGCTACCGACTGAATACCGCATTGTCCGCCGATGGAGTGCTGAAGTTCAAGGGCACCTCTGACTTTATGGAACTTACGGCCAGCGCACGTTACAGCAATGCGCATGATGAGGAGTTCGACCGATATACATTAAAGGTCGGCAGCGATGACAGGGCTTCACAGTATTCTGACCGCTATTTCAACAACCATCCCGACCATAACTTCTCTTACAATGCGGGAGTGCATTATATTACCCGAATAAACCAACAGTTGAATTTCACATTAGGATACGATTATGAGCATTCCGACAATGTACGTCATTCTTCACTCTACCTGTTGGACAAGTTGTATAATGCGACAGACAGTGCCGCCTTATCTTTGGGCGAACTGCCTTCAATGCGCGAGTATGAAAGTACCCTCGACCCTCGTAATAGCTATACGAGCCATTTAGTGGGCAACAGCCATATTATCACGCCGATGCTACAATACTTCAAGAAAAACGAGCGAGGCAAGTGGAACGCTTATGCCCGATTCCCCATAACCCTGTCAGCCCGCAATCTTGCCTACAGTCGAGGCGAGATAGACACGCTCATCCATCATCGCACTACATTGTTCGGTATTAGCGGCAACTACCTTACTTGGGAGAGTCTGGACAAGAAATATAAGGTGTTTGCCTCATATAATATACATTCCTCACTGCCCGATTTGATAAATATGGTAGATATGTATGATGACACCGACCCATTGAACATCAAAGTGGGGAATAGTGATTTGAAGAATGCATATACACATACCGTACGAATCGTTGGCTCGAAACAGCTGCACGAAAAGGGAATGGTACACAGTGCGCAGTTTGACTACAAGTCTACAAGCAACGCATTTGCCGTATCCAATATGTATGACAGGGAAACCGGTGTGCGCACCAGCAAGACCTACAATGTCAACGGGAACTGGAGCAGCGATGCAGGCTATGGATTCATGGCTATGCTCGGAAAGAACAAGCGCACCATATTCGTCTCTACAACACAAGGAACTTTCAGGCAAAGCGTCGACCTTGTAGGTACTACCGCAATGAACCGATTGGAGCAAAGCACTGTACACACAAAGGCTATGCAAGAAAAGCTTTCATTGGAGTACAAACGCGAGATGTACAACATAAAGCTGAAAGCCAATGGTAAGTGGAGCAACGTAAGCAGCAAACGAGACGGCTTCGCTACGCTCAATATCTTTGACGTAGATTATGGAGTCTCGTCCACTATGATGCTTCCCTATAAGATTGGTCTCACCACGGACTTTACTGTCTACACACGCCGTGGATACAACGACGAGATGTTCAACACCGACCAATTCGTATGGAACGCCCGCCTGACCAAGAGCATCATGAAAGGCAATCTGGTATTTATGCTCGACGGCTATGACCTGCTGGGTAGCCTCAGCAACATAACCTACACAATCAATGCACAGGGACGTACCGAAGTCAGACGAAACGTATTGCCACGATACGCCATGCTACACGTACAGTATAAATTTAATAAACAACCGAAGAAAAAATAGCCGATGTGAAGAAAAAGTCCTACCTTCGTGTAACCTTTCGGCAAGTTGTCTTGTCTAATAGACGGTGACACCAAAGAAAACAGACAAAATGAACAAACAAACTAAAACAACGAACGATATGAAAAAGTTTTTCAAAGTGCTGCTACTCGCAGCTGTGGCATTGATGCCGGTGATGGGAATGGCGCAAAACTTCCATTCTCCAGAAGCACAGTTTGAACGCGCAAGACTGAAACAGCAGTATGAGGACTCGGTGGCTGGAGCGCGACAGGCACAATTGGATATGCACGCCGAAAAGATGGCACAGCTGGAGATTAATGCCCAAATACGAAAAAACAATGCCTTCCGGGGCGAGGATGTACTGATTGTACTGATTATAGTTTGTATTATTGCAGCAGGCATTGTCGTTCTCGTCCTCTGCCTGCGCCACTCACGCCGCAAGGCTGAAGACCACAAGGAACTTATCAACAAACTTATCGACAATAACCTGCTGAACTCTACCGAGCCTATTAGCAAGGATGCCATCGAGGCGTTGATGAAGCCGAAGAAGACAGAAAAGGAGCGATTTATAGGCGATGCTACATTGCTGGGACTTGGTATAGGATTATTTTTAGGGTCTAGTGCGATACACGGTGGTCCTGAAGATTTTCTGAGATTTGCAGGAATGATCCTTGCAAGCTTAGGCCTGCTCCGCCTCATCATCCGTACTATAACTACAATCATTGAGCGTAAAAATGCAAAGCGTGCGCTGGAGAGAAAGCTAATGGAAGAGGCTGTACGCAGACAGAGAACCGAGACCGTGCAAGAGGCTGAGATTGTAGAGGAGAAGTAAAATCATATTGTAATCTGAGCAAAGCGAAGAATCTCTTTTTGGCACTTTTAGAGATTCTCGGACAAACCGAGCGCAAGCATTCTTCGCTTCGCTCAGGATGACAAAACCGAATGGCCCTAATTTAGAATTCAGAATTCAAAATTCAGAATTAAACACCGTGTCTACTCCCGAAGAAATACTCCTGATCTCCCGTGTGCTGCTCCTGAACGATGAGCGGGCATTCGGCCGTCTGATGAAGCGGTACCTGCGCCCCGTGCGCCACTACTTCCTCATACAGACGGGCGGCGATGAGGCGCTGAGCGACGACCTCACGCAGGAGACCTTCATCCGGGTGTGGCGCGGGCTCGACACCTACAAGCGGCTCTCGGCATTCGGCACGTGGGTATACCGCATCGCCTTCAACACCCTGCAGAACCACATCGCAGGAGCCAAGCACCACCTGCGCCTCGACGACGAACACGTGGCCCATACCCTGCAGACGCTGACCACCGAAACGGACTACAATGCCGAAGAGATTGCCGCCCTGCACCGCGCCATAGCCCTGCTCAGCGAAGGCGAGAAGACCTGCATCACCCTCTTTTACCTGGAGGAGATGAGCATCAAGGAGATAGCGGCCGTGACCGAGATGTCGGTCCCTGCTATCAAGACGGCCCTGAGCCGCGGACGAAACCATTTACGAACCCTACTGACCGAAGAATGACTATTATAATATAGATGTTTACCTATATGCAAAATGTACGATTAACTTAGAAGATTCACGCAAATGTTTTTTTATTTCACACAGATCTCACAAATCTCACAGATGGCGCGTCGCTTCGCCCGCGCTTGTCGGCTTTGCCGAGTGTACACATCCCGGAGGGAAGCACGAGCGATAGCAAGTGCTCTTCGTGAGATTTGTGAGATCTGTGTGAGACAAAAAATTCAGCGTGAAAGAAGCCTTTCAAATCGTACGGTTCGATATAATTTGTATCACCTTACTCTATTAGGAGGAGAATAAAAAAGAAGAAAATTATGAACAGCGAAGACAGACAGATAAGAGCATTGCTGCAGAAGGCAGACACCACGAGTAGCGAGCACGAAGCCCAGTTGCACGCCCGCATCATGCGCCAACTCCCCTCACGCGGCCTGCGCCGCATATACGTGGGCCTCATCTTCGCCCTGCTGTGGGGAGGCGCTCTCGCCCTGCTCATCTGCTACTGGCAGCCTATAGCCACATCGATACTTGCCGTAGCATCCTCGCTGCTCGACCATCAGTTGCCCACCATAGAGACCTTCACCACCTTTGCCCTCTGCATAGGCGGCATCGTGCTCGTCGCCACGCAGAGCCACGATGTGATGAACGAATACTACGAACGCGAAATACGCAGCATGCTCGATGAGTATGTGAAGATGGGGTGAAGAATCTAATCCCAAAGACAAAGGGCGCACTTGATGGTGCGCCCTTTTATGTCATGAAGTATAAATGTATTACTCTGCCAAGAACTTCTCTACCTCGAGAGCTGCCTTGCAACCGCTGCCTGCGGCTACGATGGCTTGGCGGTAGCGCGGGTCGGCCACGTCGCCAGCGGCATATACACCAGGCACGTTGGTGGCAGGCGAAGCGCCTTGGGTGATGATGTAGCCAGTCTCGTCAGTGTCGAGGTACTCACGGAAGATCTCGGAGTTGGGGTTGTGGCCGATGGCGAGGAAGAGGCCGTCGATGGCGATGTCGTAGTGCTGTTCATCGGCTTCGCCCTTGCGACGTACCACGTGGGCACCCTCGACGCCATTGTCGCCGAAGAGGCCGGTGACGTTGTGCTCGAAGAGTACCTCAATCTTGGGGTTCTGCATCACGCGGTCCTGCATGATTTGGCTGGCACGGAGGTAGTTCTTACGCACGATGAGGTATACCTTGCTGGCGAGCCCGGCGAGGTAGCTGGCCTCCTCGCAAGCAGTGTCGCCACCGCCCACTACGGCTACCACCTTCTTGCGGTAGAAGAAGCCGTCGCAAGTGGCACAGGCGCTGACACCCATACCGGCATATTTCTTCTCATCGTCGAGTCCGAGGTACTTGGCCGATGCGCCTGTGGCGATGATGATGGTCTCGGCTTCAATCTCTGTGCCGTCGTCTACGGTGACGTGGAAGGGGCGTTGCGAGAGGTCGGCCTTGGTGATGATACCGCTGCGTAGGCTGGCACCGAAGCGCTCGGCCTGGAGGCGCAGGTCGTCCATCATCTCGGGACCGCTGATGCCCTTGGGGTAGCCGGGAAAGTTCTCGATTTCGGTAGTGATGGTGAGCTGTCCGCCCGGTTGCAATCCTTCGTAGAGGATGGTGGGGATGTTTGCTCTACCTGTGTAGATGGCCGCCGTGTAGCCGGCAGGGCCTGAGCCTATGATAAGGCATTTGGTCTTTTCCATTGTGTATATTATTTAGTGTTTAGTGTACCATCCGGATGGTCGTTAATCGTTAACCGTTAATCGTTAATCGATCACCGTTAATCGATCACCGCATATCAATCACCTCATCCGCAGGGCTGTCTTTCTCCTGATAGGTGAAGGTGTGCTGGGGGAAGGTGAGACCGTTGCGCATGGAGCGCACCTCTATCTTGTATTTACGTTCGTCGGGGAAGACGAGCTCGAGAGCAGCAGGGGTGCCTTCGTTGTTCAGATAGATATTGAGGTCGGAGAGCTCCTGACGGTCGTTCTTGGCCTTCAGGTGCACCAGATGCAGCAACTTGCCGTTGACAGTTTTCTCACCTCCATCGGTGGCATCAAAGTTTTCCTGATAACTATCGAGCAGGAGATAGGGATTGATGCTCTGCTGCTCCTCTGGTGTAGGTTCGTTGATATACAGCTCGCTATATTCGTTATCGAGCTGCAGTGTCCACTGCGTAGTACCATCGTACCAGATTTTCATTTCATCAGTAAGGAAGCAGAATTTCTTGCCCTCGATGAGTAATCTGCCACTGAGGCGCACACCATCTTCGTTGATGCGGAAACTGAGATCTACGCCTTTCTGTTCGAACTTGTCGGCCGCTTTCTGGAGCCACACCTCGGCAGGTCCTTGGGCCGAGAGGGGCATCGCAAGGAGCATTGCGCAGAGGATGGGAAGTATTGATTTAATTCGTTGCATAGGAAAAACTACGATTTACGTTTGGCAATTGATGAACGACCCTACAATTACAATTTAGCCATTCAGATTGTTTAGCTTCATCTCCAAATCCATTTCATCGGCACATAGTACCTGGCGGGGCTTGCTGCCGTCGACGGGGCCTACGATACCCGCTTTCTCCAGTTGGTCCATGATGCGGCCTGCGCGGTTGTAGCCGATGGAGAACTTGCGCTGGATGAGCGATGTGGAACCCGACTGGTGCACTACGACTAGGCGTGCCGCATCCTCGAACATGGGGTCGAGGCGCTTGAGGTCGACATCGTCGAGATTACTGCCTTCGCCTGCATTCTCGTCCACATACTCGGGCAGGTAGAACGCCGTGGGATAGCCCTGCTGCTCGCTGATGTACTTGCCGATGCGCTCCACTTCGGGTGTGTCGACGAAAGCACACTGCACACGCACGGGGTCGCTGCCCTGAAGGAAGAGCATGTCGCCCTTACCGATGAGCTGGTTGGCTCCGGGGCGGTCGAGGATGGTGCGCGAGTCAATCATGGCCGATACGCGGAAGGCAATACGGGCAGGGAAGTTGGCCTTGATGGTACCGGTGATGATGTTCGTCGTGGGACGCTGGGTAGCGATAATCATATGTATACCCACAGCACGGGCCAGCTGGGCGATGCGGGCAATGGGAAGCTCTACTTCCTTGCCGGCAGTCATGATAAGGTCGCCAAATTCGTCGATGATGACCACGATGTAGGGCATATACTTGTGGCCCTTCTCGGGGTTGAGTTGGCGGTTGATGAACTTGTCGTTATACTCACGCAGGTTGCGCACACCGGCTGCCTTGAGCAGGTCGTAGCGGGTGTCCATCTCCACGCAGAGCGACTTGAGGGTCTGCACCACCTTGGTAACATCGGTAATGATGGCATCCTCGCCGTCGGGGAGCTTAGCAAGGAAGTGCTTCTCGATAGATGAGTAGATGCTGAGCTCCACCTTCTTGGGGTCGACCATCACGAGCTTCAGCTCGGCGGGGTGCTTCTTGTAGAGGAGCGAGGTAATGATGGCGTTCAGACCGACAGACTTACCCTGACCAGTGGCTCCTGCCACGAGGAGGTGGGGCATCTTGCAGAGGTCAAACATGAGTATCTCATTCGTGATGGTCTTGCCGATGGCTACAGGCAGCTCATAGGTAGACTCCTGGAACTTGCGGCTATTGATGACCGAGTACATCGACACCACTTGGGGATTGGCATTGGGAATCTCTATACCTATGGTGCCCTTGCCGGGTATGGGGGCGATGATACGGGTACTGAAGGCGGCAAGCGTCAGGGCGATGTCGTCTTCGAGGTTCTTGATTTTCGAGATGCGCACGCCGGGGGCAGGGGTAATCTCGTAGAGCGTGATGGTTGGGCCCACGGTGGCCTTGATGGAGGATATCTCAATGCCGAAGTTGCGCAACGCCTGGATGATGCTGTCTTTCTTGGCATTCTGCTCGTCGCGGTCGACAAGGAAAGCATCATCATTGCCCTTGCTGAGCAAGTCGATGGTGGGGTATTTGTAGCGTGAAAGGTCGAGCTTAGGATTATAGGGCTCGATAATCTTCTCGGCTACCTCCTCTTCGTTGACCTCGATGGTGAACTCAGCCTCTTCCTCCTGCTTATCGGCGGGGATTTGTTCTATTGCTTCGGCGGTGACATCGACAATCTCCAGTTCCATATCCTCCTGGCCATCCGATTCCTGATTATCTGTGCTCCACTCTATTTCGGTAGGCTGCTCCTCGATACTGAAGGGCACCTCTGCGTTCAGGCTATCGCCCTCCTGCACAGGGCCGTCCTTCTCCTCCTCATCCTTGCCCGGAAGCAATGACTTGGGATGGAGCAATTTGCGGATAAGTTCTATCGTATTACTTGTGAGGTACATGCAGAACAAGACTGCAATCACTGCCAACAGGATGATGATACCGGGCATACCAAACTGAGCCTTGAGCCATTCAGACACATTATGACCATGGTAGCCACCCCAGTAAATACCCGAGCCTACAAACCAGCGGTCGACGGTAATGCTCAAGAACAAGGAACCCCACACGAGGATGGTGGCGCAGCAGATTCCCCAGTGCTTGAGGTTGAACTTGTAGGTGCGCATGAGATTGAGTCCCAGTACCAGCATGAATGCAGCTATGCAATAGGCCGAAATACCGAAGCAGCCGTTGATGAGGGTCTGCGCAATGTGTGCACCACTGCGCCCGGTAGCGTTCTCCACCTTGTCGGGAGTGGTATTGGCAAGGGCTTCTGTTACGGTCTGTGGCTCCATAGCGCTTTGGTCGGCACCACCATTGAGGATGAACGAGCTGAAGGCCAGTATCATGTATAGAGCTACCATCACCAGCAGCAGCCCCACAATGAATTGTGCCGTTTCGTTCTTTATTGCAGTGCGGATACTCTGTATCCACTTGATCTCTTTCTTCACCTTTTCCTTCTTTGTACTCTTCTGCGTAGCCATATCCTTATCGTGTATACTCTATATAATACTTGAATTTGCAAAGTTATGAATACTTTCGCTTTTTCACAAGACATCAACCCTGAATTCTTTCACCGCCATTTGCAGCAATTAACATCCTTTAGACAATAATAGAGGCTACAACTCGCTGCAATCTATCTTTCTTGCCCCACTGCTTTTATTTTTCGCTCGTTTTTTCGTATCTTTGCAATAAATTAGAGAGAGAGTCTTATGAAACATGCATCACAAGTAATATTTGAACGCAACTCGGTAGAGTTCGTCACCGTAGCGGCAGAGTATTGCGCTTTCATCGAACGCAGCGAAGGACAAAAGCGAGCAGAGTTTGTAGATACACTGCTCAAGATACTACCTTTATTATATATCAAGGCATCAATGATTCCCGAATGCGAGGTGATGGGCGAAGATGGACTGGAGGCCTTTGTCACCGAGGATGACTACGAGGTGATACGCTTGAACCTGCAGGAGCTGATGGCCGATCGCGACGACTATCTCGACGTGTTCGTAGAAGACATGAAATACAGCGACACGCCCATACGCAAGAGCATCGCCGAAGACCTCACGGACATATACCAGGTGGTAAAGGACTTCGTATGCCAGTTCCGCAGCGGACTCAACGAGACGATGCACGATGCACTGGCACAGTGCCGAGAGCACTTTATCGGCTATTGGGGACAGACGCTGGTCAACACAATGCGTGCCCTGCACGAGGTGAAATACAACAGCACGGAAGAAGAGGAGGAGATAGATGATTGAGATAGCCAGCAACATCGCCAAAGCAGACATCGCCGAGATGCCCACCGACCTCTTCAGCGGACGCATCATCGTGATACATACCGCGGCCGATGTAGAAAAAGCCATGAGCTACCTGAAGAACTTCTCCATTCTGGGCATCGACACGGAGACCCGCCCCAGCTTTGCCAAAGGCAAGACCTACGAGGTGTCACTGATGCAGGTATCGACCGAAGATACTTGCTTCCTCTTCCGACTCAACTACATAGGTATGCCCAGCGCTCTTATCGAGTTGCTGCAAAGCAATCAGCTCAAGGTGGGACTCTCACTAAAAGATGACATCCATAGCCTGCATCGCAAACACAGCTTTGAGCCCAACGGATTCCTCGACTTGCAAGGCTACGTAAAAGAGATGGGCATCGAAGCACAGAGCCTGCAGAAGATATACGCTCTGCTTTTCAAGAAGAAAATCTCAAAATCGCAGCGACTCACCAACTGGGAAGCCGATGTGCTCACCGACCGGCAAAAGGGCTATGCCGCCACAGATGCTTGGGCCTGCATACGTATATATAAGTACCTTGAGGAGCTGAAACGCGGACAGGGTTACCGTGTGGTAAGGGTAGAACTTTAAATTGAGAGTTAAAAATTAAGAATTGGAAATTAGCGACTTAAAGGCTAAAAACATATGTACAAGACCGTATACCTAAAGAAGGGAAAGGAAGAGTCACTTGGACGTTTCCACCCGTGGATATTCTCCGGTGCCATCCACCACATAGCAGGTCGCCCCGAAGAGGGCGACGTAGTGCGCATCCTCAGTGCCGACGGACGTTTCCTCGCCGTGGGCCACGTGCAGATAGGCAGCATAGCCGTGCGTGTGCTCTCGTTTGAAGACATCACCATCGACCGCGCTTTCTGGTTCGAGCGCCTCCGCGCAGCCTACGATGTGCGCAGAAGCATATTCCCTCAATGGAATAATTCAGAATCCAAAATCCAGAATTCAAAATTGACCAACGCCTTCCGCCTCGTCCACGGCGAGGGCGACGGCCTGCCCGGCTTGGTCATTGACGTATACGACCGCACGGCAGTGATGCAGGCTCACTCGGTGGGTATGCACGTGAGCCGCCACGAGATTGCTGATGCGCTGGCCGAAGTGCTCGACGGCGTCATCGACAACATCTACTACAAGTCAGAGACCACGCTGGCCTACAAGGCATCGGAGGATGGAGGAAACGGATTCCTCAAGGGAAGTCTAGCCACAGCCAGCGATATCGCTATAGAGAACGGACTGCGCTTCCATGTAGACTGGTTAGGCGGACAAAAGACGGGTTTCTTCGTGGACCAACGCGAAAACCGTGCCCTGCTCGAACGCTACTCACAGGGGCGCAAGGTACTCAATATGTTCTGCTACACAGGCGGTTTCTCCTTCTACGCCATGCGTGGCGGTGCCGAACTGGTGCACTCGGTAGACTCCTCATCACGCGCCATCGACATCACCCGCGCCAATGTGGAGCTCAACTTCCCCGGCGACACGCGCCACGAAGCCTTTGCCGAGGACGCCTTCAAGTACCTCGACCGTATGGGCGACCAGTACGACCTCATCATCCTCGACCCACCAGCCTTTGCCAAGCACAAGGATGCCCTGCGCAATGCGCTCATGGGCTACCGCAAGCTCAATGCCAAGGCTTTCGAGAAGATACGCCCCGGCGGCACCCTCTTCACCTTCTCCTGCTCGCAGGTGGTGACGAAGGACAATTTCCGCACCGCAGTGTTCACCGCTGCTGCCATGTCGGGCCGTCGTGTACGCATCCTGCACCAGCTCACCCAACCTGCCGACCACCCCGTCAGCATCTACCATCCCGAAGGCGAATACCTCAAAGGACTGGTATTATACGTAGAGTAGGCCGAAAACCTCACAAAATTATAGATTGCAATTAAAAACTACGGATTGGCTTTTAATCCGTAGCTTTATACCTTCCAAATAGAAAAAAAGCATAAAATAGTGTTATAAACACACTTTTTCTTCAAAAAAGTTTGCAGGTTTAAAAATAAGCCGTACCTTTGCACTGTGTTTTTCATGGTATTAGATTTTTAAAGTTGGAAGATTGGTCGTCGGGATGACGACCTTCTTTTTTATATCCCCCTACTCGGCAAACCCTTCTTTTCGTAATTATTTTTCACTTTCCATCTCAAATACCTACGAAAATGTAAATTTTAGTCTAAAACATAAGAGCAAAGCGTTAAAAAGTGTAAGTTCGACACTTTTTTCTTCGAAAAAGTTTGCTGGTATAAAAAAAAACTGTACCTTTGCATCGTGTTTTTCATGGTATTAGATTTTTAAAGTTGGAAGATTGGTCGTCGGGATGACGACCTTCTTTTATTTTAAGCCTACACCTAACCCTCCCCACTTCTCATCATCCTCGCACGCAAGTCCTTGCAGGATCCTCACACGTAAGGCCAAAACAAAAAAAAGGCAGGACACCCATGGTGCCCTACCCTATCATACACATAGCTGTTGCTCTGTCAGCGTATCAGCTTGAAGGTCTTGTCGCCTTGGCGCACCACGTAGATGCCCGCAGGCAGATTATCCGTAGAGGTACCTACCAGCACGCCATTAAGGTTGTATACCTGCAGGGCATCATGATGCCTAAGCACTGTGCCAATCGAGGTGTTCACATTCTGATAGTCGCCATAGACAATACGATGACCATAAGTATACTCTGCCGAGATGAGTTGACCGATGCTGTTGTACGTGGGAGTCCAGTCCTCACCAATCATCTCCGTGAGGTTGCCGTCGGCATCGTAAGTGTAGGTGAAGCGGTTGCCGGCACCCAGCTCGCCATCGTAGTAACGCTCGAAGGAGAGTTCGTTGCCCCGCTCGTCGCACTTGCGCTCGGCATACTCGGTAGAGATTTCCTTCTCGGTAATCTCGCCATTCTCGTCGCCATCGTTATGGATGACAAACTGCTCGCGGTAGCTGCCGTTGTCATCGAGCGACACATAGGTGTGTATCTCCTTCTTCTTGGTGCCCACGGTATAGTCTATTACCGCCTCAAAGTCGGGCTTGCCCTCCACGTAGGTCACCGTCAAGGTGCCGGCATGGGTGCTGCCCTTGTAGAGCTCGGCATACTTCATGCGGTTGGGCCCGATGAGCATCGTGTTCACATCCTGATAGAGCTGTCCGTCGGTATCTTGCCACTGTATATTCTTATAGGTATTGGCACGCCCCCAGGTAGTGACGCCTGTAGCGGCATCGTGGCCCGAGGCCGACTGTATGGAGTAGCTATCGGCCTTTCCGTCGGCACCATAGGTGATGGTGGTCTTCGTATGGGGCATGATGGCTGCCACGTGTGTGAAGTACGACTTGATGATGATGGAGGTAATATTGCCATCGGCATTGCGCTCCACTTCACGGAAGTTGCTGCCGTCGGTCATCACCCAGTCCTGCTCCACCTGGTCCCAGGTGTACTTGGCATGCTCCACGTTGAACTCAGGGGCGATGGGGTCGTAGCCGTCGGTAATCTTCTCTGAGGACTGGTACTCGCCCCAGTCTTCGGAGCCGTACTCAATGACGACGCTCGTCTGCCTGCCCTCGGCATCGTGCATGAAGGTGCGACGCTCGCTACCTCCGTCCTCGGTCTTTATCTGCAGGTACAGATTGCCGGCGGTATCGTACGTTTTCTTGAGGGTAATCATCTTGATCCATCCATCCGTGCCGTACTCATAATACTCCTCGGAGCATGAGCGGATAATGGGGTCGGTGGCCTGTGCCATCAGCACAGCCGTACATAGCAAGGTGGTTGCAAATAGAGTAAATCTTTTCATATCGTTCTGTCGTTTATAAATAGGGCACAAAGTAACAGCTTTTTTCTCAGATATAAAACAAGTTAACTATCTTTTTTACGCATCGTTACAAGAGGTGATGTGCGGGATGTGCAGGGGCGTAATATTTGTCAATGCCACCGCAGCCATGACAAGTTTGTTCGCGCGGGTTTTGTTGACGAAGCTGTCGAGGCGTCTCTGAAACTCCTCGGCCGCTTTCATCGGAGCAAAGGCATAAAACTCCCCGGTGCGATGAAAGCCTATTCCCTGTTTTTTATGAGAAAGTAGAAAAAAAAGCTGTACCTTTGTTCGTTAAACAAAACGAAAGGTACACTGCCCTATGAACATAGAAGACATCCGCGAATATTGCTTGCAGAAGAGCCATACCGATGAGGCCTTCCCGTTTGATGACACCACACTGGTATTCAGGGTAATGGGCAAGATATTTGCCTGCTTTGACCTGAACAACCCCCGTTTGGTAGTACTGAAGTGTGCCCCCGACTATGCACTGGAGCTGCGCGAACATTACGATGGCATCGAAGGGGCCTGGCACTGGAACAAGAAGTACTGGAACCAGATACACCTCGACCGCGATGTGCCCGGCTCGCTCCTGCGCACCCTCATTGACCACTCCTACGAGGAGGTCTGCAAGAAGATTCCGCGGAAGATACGGGAGCAGTACGCCCAATAATCCCTATCCGATTTTCCCGAAGGCCTGCTCCAGGTCGGCCAAGAGGTCGGCAATATGCTCGGTACCGATGGAGAGCCGGATGGTGGAGGGTGTGATGTGCTGCGCCTCCAGTTCCTCGGGCGAGAGCTGCGAGTGGGTGGTGGTATAGGGATGGATGACAAGGCTCTTCACATCGGCCACATTGGCCAGCAGGGAGAATATCTGCAGGGAGTCGATAAACTGCCACGCCTCTTCCTGTCCGCCCTTGATTTCGAAGGTGAAGATGCTGGCTGCTCCATAGGGAAAGTACTTGCTGTACAGGGCGTGGTCGGGGTGCGTGGGGAGCGACGGGTGGTTCACCTTGGCCACTTTGGGGTGATGGGTGAGATAGTCCACCACCTTCAAGGCATTGGCCACGTGGCGCTCTACGCGGAGCGACAGCGTCTCCAGCCCCTGCAATAGGATGAAGGCGTTGAAGGGCGAGAGCGTGGCCCCTGTGTCGCGCAGGATGACCGCACGAATGCGGGTGACGAAGGCGGCAGCACCGGCCACATCGGCAAAGACGGCACCGTGGTAGCTTGGGTCGGGCTTGGCCAAGGTAGGGAACTTATCTGGATAAGCTTTCCAATCGAACTTGCCACCATCTACAATCACACCGCCCAGCGAGGAGCCGTGTCCGCCGATAAACTTGGTGGCAGAGTGTACCACAATATCGGCACCGTGCTCTATCGGGCGGAAGAGGAAGGGGGTAGCGAAGGTGTTGTCCACGATGAGCGGTATGCCGTGGCGGTGGGCCACGTCGGCCACAGCCTCGATGTTCGTCACGTCGGAGTTCGGATTGCCGAAGGTCTCTACAAACACCGCCTTGGTATTGGGGCGGATGGCAGCCTCCAGCGCCTCAAGGTCGCTCATGCTGACGATGCTGTTCGTCACGCCCTGCGTGGCCAGCGTGTGGGTGATGAGGTTGTATGAGCCACCGTAGAGGTTGTCGGCAGCCACCACGTGGTCGCCCGTCTGGAGGATGTTTTGCAGGGCATAGGTGATGGCCGCTGCTCCCGAGGCCACGGCAAGTCCCGCCACCCCACCTTCAAGAGCCGCCACGCGCTCCTCGAACACACCTTGGGTGGAGTTGGTCAAGCGGCCGTAGATGTTGCCGGCATCGCGCAGCCCAAAGCGGTCGGCAGCGTGCTGCGAGTTGCGGAACACATACGAGGTAGTCTGATAGATGGGCACGGCGCGTGCATCGGTGGCGGGGTCGGGCTGCTCTTGTCCTACGTGAAGTTGCAGGGTCTCAAAGTGAAGTTTTGTTCTGTCCATAGTCGTATTGTTTTTGGTTAATACATTGGTTGAATAATTTCTGCTGCAAAGGTACGATGGGTAGATATTTCACACAAGATGTAACCGATTTTTAGAAAATATCACTAAATTTGCACCGCAAAACAGAATAAACAAACCGACTGGAGGGCCTAAATCCCCCGCCAGCAGAATAATTTTCTTATGGACACATTAGACAAAGTAGACCTACAGATTCTGCGTACCCTGCAGGAGAATGCCCGCCTCACCACGAAGGAGCTGGCCTCGCGCGTAAGCCTCTCCTCCACTCCCGTCTTCGAGCGGCTCAAGCGCCTGGAGGGCAACGGATATATCAAGAAATACATCGCCGTGCTCGATGCCGAGAAACTCAACCAAGGCTTCATCGTCTTCTGCAATGTAAAGATGCGTCAGCTGAGCCGTGATATAGCGCAGGACTTTGCCCGTGTCATCGAAGACATCCCCGAGGTGGTAGAGTGCTACAACATCTCCGGCAGCTTCGACTACCTGCTCAAGATACACGCCCCCAACATGAAGTACTACCAGGAGTTTGTGCTCAACGTACTGGGCACCATCGAAAACCTCGGTTCCCTGGAGAGCACCTTCGTGATGGACGAGGTGAAGCACCGGCACGGCATCACCATATAGCACCCAAGTGACAGGCGCAGGGAAAGCAGTGGCTCAATGGTTAAAGTCAGCTCTTGACATTCAGAAATGCCGTTCGGGCTTGCGTCGTTTTATAGGTACCTTAATTCCGCAACACTTTAATAAATGTTTTTTATAAGTACCTGAGCAACATT
>CAZMZC010000012.1:0-22940 GCA_964570685.1 uncultured Bacteroidaceae bacterium
ACTGCGCAAGTGGGAGAGTAGGTAGCCGCCGTTTTCAGGAGAGAGGAGTCGTCAGCAATGAAGGCTCCTCTCTTTCTTTTGTTTTTTGGGGGGGGATGGCCATGGCATAGGATACTATATGGAACCATTGGATGCAATAGGATATTAATTATAGCCAACAAAAAAGCCCAAGATTATCTTGGGCTTGCTTAGTTGCGGAGAAAGGATTCGAACCAATGACCTTTGGGTTATGAGCCCAACGAGCTACCACTGCTCCACTCCGCGATGTTTTGACGATGCAAAGGTAGTGCTTTTTCTTGATATGGCAAACTTTTTTGTTGCTTTTTTCTCTTTTTGTTGGTATTTTCCCTTTTTGCATGATAAATTTTTGTACTTTTGTATCCGATATGAGTGTTACAGTAAGCAAAACAACGAATATACTGATTGAGGCAGCGCGTGTCCTTTTTACTCGTAATGGCTATGACCATACGACGATGACCGACATTGCCCGCGAAGCCAAGAAGGGACGTCGTACGCTCTATGTGCATTTCCCCAGCAAGGAGGTATTGCTCCGTCGTGTCATTGAGATGGAACTGACCAAGATTTTGGATGTGTTGCGTGCCATTGCCGACAAGGATATATCTGCTGACAAGAAGATAATGGAGTTTGTTATCAGTAGACTCAATAATGTGCGTCACACGATTTTCCGTAACGGTTCGCTTCGTGCCGACTTTACTCGCTTCTACCTTACAATTGATAGTATACGCCGTAAGTACGATAAGTTTGAGATAAATCTTATTCGAGGTATCCTTATCGAGGGGCGCGAGCAGGGTATCTTCCGCTTTGGTGATCCTGATGTGATGGCTGCGATTATCCATTACAGCATCAAGGGGCTGGAATCACCGTATGTGCGTGGTCAGGTTGCCGGTAATGTTGATGTGCGGATACTTGAGCGTCATGCCCGTCAGGTGATATTGCGAGGGTTGGGGATGAATATTTGAACGTTTAGCGATTAACGTTTTGCGATTCATGGTTAATTGATGAAGAATGGTGATAACGATAACGGTGAAGAGAAGGTGGATGTCCTATACGAAGATAATCATATAATTATAGTCAACAAGGCCTCTTCAGAGATTGTGCAGGGGGATAAGACGGGTGATATGCCCCTCTCGGAGATGGTAAAGGCTTATATTAAGGAGAAATATGCCAAGCCTGGCGCTGTATTCCTTGGTGTAGTGCATCGTCTCGACCGTCCTGTTAGCGGGGTGGTGGTGTTTGCCCGTACCAGCAAGGCGCTGGAGCGGCTCAATGCTATGTTCCGCGAGGGAGGACGCATTCAGAAGACCTATTGGGCGATTGTCAAGAATCGTCCGGTGGAGCCAGAGGCTGAATTGGTACATTACCTTGTGCGCAACGAGCAGCAGAACAAGTCATATGCTTACTCATCGGAGCGTGCCGGTGCTAAACGCTCGGTTTTAGGTTATCGTCTTCTTGCAAGCATGAATAACTACCACTTGCTTGAGGTGTCTCTACAGACAGGGCGTCATCATCAGATACGTTGTCAGCTGACCAAGATTGGTTCTCCCATAAAAGGGGATCTCAAATATGGTGCCGAGCGCTCAAATCCTGATGGTAGTATCAGCCTTCATGCCCGTCGTATCCGTTTCGAGCATCCGGTGTCAAAGGTGATGATTGATGTGGTGGCTCCTGTGCCTGATGATAGTTTGTGGCGCAGTGCGGAGGCTATGGTGGAATAGCTTTCCTTAGACAGGGCCTTATCCTTCTTGTTTCTTGTAATATAGTATGCTGCAGTTCTTCTTGAGGAAGACCTTGCCTGCTATTTGCTTGATGTCGTGTTCCGTCACGGAGCAGTAGCGCTGTAGCTCGTCGGCAAGTGTGCGGTCCTGTCCTATGAGTTCCATCTGTGCCAGATTGATGGCACGGTTTAGGTAGTTGATGTTGTTGAAGGTGCGCTCTGATTCTGAGCGGTTGCGCACTTTGCTCAATTCCTCTTTGTCAATTGATTGTGTCTTCAGTATTTTCAGTTCTTTCCATACAGAATTCTCGGCCAGTTCACAAGTAACGCCTTCGGCTAAGCGCCCTATGATGAGGAGCAGGCCAGGGGCTATGCTGCCTTGTATATAGGCGTCTATTGAGGTAAACAGCTTGTCGCGATGTACGAGGTGTTGTATGAGCCGACTCGACTGACCAGCAGCAAGTAGGTCGGTGATAAGGTCGCAGGTATGATAGTCACGACTCTTTCGGTCGGGCATGTGGAAAGCCATCACAAGCATGTGTGATGGTACCGGACGATGTACGGTGCGACGACGGAGGCGTGTCTGGGCAGGTTCGTCAAGCGAGGTGTGCGAATGGGGCGTAGTGTTGGACGTTATTGGACCAAACCATTTTTGGCTGAGCCTTACCGTTTCATCGAAACTAATATTGCCCACTACTGTGAGAATGGCATTGTTGGGGGTATAGTGGCGTTGATAGAAATCCATCACATCGGTTAGGGTGGCACGTTCGATATGTTCGATGCATTGCCCTATGGTGGGCCAACGGTAGGGGTGCACTTTATAGGCCATAGGGCGTATGAAGTGTTGCACGTCACCGTATGGGCGGTTGAGATGGCGTTGTTTGAACTCTTCAATGACTACGCCCTTCTGTATCTCTATGCTCTCTTCGGTGAGTGCGAGGCCGAGCATGCGGTCTGACTCGAGCCAGAAAGCGGTCTCGACATTGCTTTTAGGTAGGGTGATGTAGTAATTGGTGAGGTCGTTATTGGTCCACGCATTGTTTTCCCCTCCAGCAAGTTGTACATGAGTGTCGTAGTCGGGGATATTGATGGAACCTTCAAACATCAGGTGTTCGAGCAGATGGGCATAGCCTGTGTGCTCGGGATCTTCGTCGCGTGCACCTACGTTATATAGTAGGTTTACCGCTACCATTTGGGTAGTGGTGTCTTCGTAATGTACGATGCGCAGACCGTTGTCGAGGGTGTGGCGGTTAATCATTGGGGCTTTTCTATCTCCCTAACACGCTTGATGATGGCTGGTTCTAAAGGACGCAACCTGCTGTCTACGGCACGTTTCTCGATTTTTGTCACTACATCCATGCCTTCTATCACTTCACCGAATACGGTGTAGTAGCCGTCAAGGTCAGCAGCACCACCAGTTGTCTTGTACAGGTTGCGTTGCTCCGGGGTGTAGTGGAACTGCCGCCTTTTCGCCATTACCTTGTCTGTTGCTGCGGTGATTTGCTTCTTTACTTCGCGTATCTTTGGCATATAGCGCTTCTGGTCCTTGGCATATTCCTTGAGCTGCTGGGCATAGGGAGCGCTTTGGGTGATGGAGTCGAACACCTGTTTCCTCAGTCGTTTGTTGTAGGCATCTTCGGCATTGAAGAGCTTGGTCTCGGAGTATTTGAATCCTGTGACGAAGTAGAAATGTCCGCCCGATGACTTCTCCATCTTATAGTAGCTGGCCATAGCGAGTGCACCGCGTTTGTGGAAGAACTTCTCGGGTTGTATCTCCTCAGGGATCGTGTAGGCGAGGTCGTTCTCTCCCAATGGCGTTTCGCGAGTAGCACCTTTCGACTTGGGGTCACCGGCTTGAACGGTAAAGTTGTTTTGTATGCGGTAGAACTGCTGATTGTCATAGTAACCGCGCTTGGCCAGCTTCACGAAGTTGTGGCGGTGGAGCGGTGTCTCCCGATAGAGTTTCAGGGTGATGTTGCCTTCACTCGTCTCCATCAGCAGATATTGGTCGGCATCAACGATTATAGTGTCAGTGTCTATAGGTTCGACTTGTGGAACTTCCTCTTTGGGGGTGTTTTGGCAGGCGCTGAACAATATGCTGCAAAAGGCAGTCAGGAGTAACAGTTGCTTTTTCATATATTACGTATGGTTATTGTATAAATAGATGTCTTTTCTTTTCGCCTCAAAATTACAATAAATACTCGTATTTACCTTTGTTTTTGTTTGAAAAAGTTCCTTCTTAGGGGAAAATTCCCCGACAAAATAGGGAAATTCCTTTTAACATTTAGGGATAATCATTAGTACAGGTAAATATTTCCTACTATCTTCGCAGTGAGAAAACGACAAGACGTTTAATGATTAATGAAAGGAGATTAGTATGAGAACGATGAAATCAGCCATTATGTTTGTAGCCTTGGCAGCTATAAGTGTACAGAGTTATGCGGCGATGAGTCTGTCTGAAATCCGTCGTGAGGCACGCTTCCTTACCGACCGTATGGGACATGAACTTGGACTCAGTAACCGCCAGTACGATGATGTATATGAGATTAATTTTGATTTCTTCTATCAGGTGAACGAGGTGATTGACGATGTAGTGTATGGCTATGACGATGCCATTGACTATTATTACTATCTGCTCGATGTGCGCAATGAGGACCTTATGTATGTGCTCCGTAACCGTCAGTACCGCAGATTTGTCAATCGCGACTATTTCTATCGTCCTATCTATATGGTAGATGGCAGATGGGGGATGCGTATCTATACACGTTATACAGATCGCAACTATTTCTACTTTAGTATACCTGTGCACTATCACACCTATAGTGGTGCTCACTATCGCATCCATTTTGCACACAGCTACTATGCCGGTATGTATCATCACGCACTCTATCACGGCGCATTCCGCCTGTGGGGTGGAGGATACGACCACCATCACCACGATGGCTGGCATAGCGCAGGCAAGAAGAAGTTCGAGCATGTAGGCAGCCGTCCCTGGAGCAATGTCAAGAACTATGAGAAGAGCCGTCGCGAGCTCAAGGCTGGTTATGTAAGCGTTCCTTCACGTGATGAGAATCGCCGTATGGTCAGCGTAGACTCTGAGGAGAACCGTCGCACGGCAGTGACCTCCAAAGTTAGTTCTCGCACAGGTTCGTCACGTAACACGAGTGTAGGAACTTCGGGCAGCCGTTCCTCTTCGAACAACCGCTCAGAGAGTGTCACCGGTACCACCCGCCGTACAGGTTCTTCAGTTAACAATACGTCGAACAATGCTTCGCGTGGCAGTAGCAGCAGTGTTGGTGGCACTACTACGCGACGCAGTAGTAGCTCTACGGGCACTTCGCGCAACAGCTCCACCTCTTCCAGCTCTCGTAGCAGCTCATCGAATAAGAGCAGCTCAGTGTCCAGCTCTCGTAGCAGCAGCTCTTCCCGCTCTGGAGGTTCGCGCCGATGAATGAAGATGATAAGAATAAGATATGCTGCGATTTCGCAGCATATCTTATTTTATAGGTCTTAAGCGTTTTACACCATCATTCATTATATTTCTTTCTGTACCTTCTTCAGCAGCTCCAGCTTGCCATCGTCGATGAGCTTGAGCACGAGCTCGCCGAAGAGGGTGTTTTGCCAAGCAAACCATGGGCGGCTGTAGTTGGTGGCATCGTCCTTGTGGAACGACTCGTGCATGAAGCCTGTGCCTGCATCGGTATCGACAAGCATCTGCATGCATTCGAGTATCTCCTTGTCGTTGGTGCTGGTGAAGGCACGCATCATGATAGACATGGGCCATACCATATCGTAGCCTACGTGCGGGCCACCGATACCCTTGCCGGCCTTACCGCTGAAGTAGTAGGGGTTGTCTTCGCTGAGTACGAAGCGGCGGGTGTTCTTATAGATTTTGTCGTTCACATCCACATCGCCGAGGTAGGCCATAGCGAGCAGGGAGGGTACGTTGGCATCGTCCATCAAGTGGTGGTTGCCAAATCCGTCGACTTCGTATGCGTAAATCTTGCCATACTTGGGATGCTTGTAGATGGCATGCTTTTTCAGTGCCTTCTCCACCTCGTCGGCGAGGTCGGTGCACTGGCGTGCCAGTTCCTTGTCGTTGTTGACCTTGGTGAGTACGTCGGCAGCCTTGCGGAGTGATGATACGGCCATGAAGTTGGAGGGGATGAGGAAGAGAAATACGGTGGCATCGTCGCTGGGACGGAAAGCCGAAGCAATGAGCCCGCAGGGCTTCACGGGGTTACCGTAGCCGTAGTGGCTCATGGTATCGTATTGATGTGGTGTGGTACGCAGGAAACGGTATGGCCCCTTGCCTTCCTTGCGCTGCTGTTCACGGAAGGTCTGCAATACCTTAGTCATAGCCTCTTTCCAGAGGTCGCCAAAGATGGTGTCGTCACCCGTCACGAGCCAGTATTGGTAGGCCAGACGGATAGGGTAGCAGAGCGAGTCGATCTCATACTTGCGCTCATGGAGGAAGGGCTTCATGTCGGTGTGGTCGCTGGCCCATTGGCTTCCCGTGGGTCCCATGTTGAAGGCGTTTCCGTAGGGGTCGAGGCAGATGCACTTGAGCTGGTGCAGGATGGTGCCGCGTACCATGCGGCGGATGCTCTCATCCTCTTTGGCAAATTGCACGTAGGGCCATACCTGGGCTCCCGAGTCGCGCAGCCACATGGCATGGATGTCGCCGGTATAAATGAAGGTGTCGTCGTCGCCATCCTCGGTCTTGCTGTAGTGTACGGTAGTATCAAGGGTGTTGGGGAAGCAGTTCTCAAACATCCAAGCCAGGTAGGGGGCATCCTTGAGCATGGCTTTTACCTCCTGGATCTTCTTTTCGATGATATCGGCCTGGAAGAGTCGCTGCTCGGGAGCGGGGCGGCGGGTCACCTTTATATTGTCGGCCGGTACTTTAATCTGTTCGGCAAACGAAATCTGATGCTCGTCTCTCTTGTCTTGGGCAACGGATGCAGTTGACAGGGCAATGCAGGCGAGTAGGGTGGCGATGAGTGTCTTTTGTCTGTTCATGGTGCTATTGTGTTTTTGGCCTGAAATCGTTTTTTGCTACTTATTGGTTTATGTGTGTCTCCAGCAGTTTGATGTTACCGTCTACCTCTATGTGCTTGTTTTCTGCTGCAATGAGTAGCGTGTCGCCTGCTGTTACCTTCATTGTTTCGCCTTCGTCGGTGGTCACTGTGCCTTCGCCCTTCATTACAATCAATATGACAAAGGTGTCGTGCGTGGCGGCCTCAATTGAGGTGGGGCGGTCAATGTCGTAAACACTTGTGGTGAAGTAGGTGCAGTCGACCAACTCTACGGCTCGGTTTTTACAAGGAGTATACGTGGTGCGGTAGTCGTCGTAAACGGTGAAGTCGATGGCCTCGGCAGCCTCTTCGGTATGTAATTGGCGGTAGTTGCCGTCCTTGTCCTTGCGTTTGAAGTCGTAGATGCGGTAGGTGACATCGCTGGTCTGCTGAATCTCTACCAGGAAGCATCCGGAGCCGATGGTGTGGATACGTCCTGCGGGAAGGAAGAATACATCGTCCTCCTTGACAGAATACTGGGCCAGCGCATCACAGATGCTACCATCTTCGACCATTGTCTTGTATTGGTCGGGAGTAATTTGCTGTTTCACCCCGCTATATAGTTTGGCATCGGCATCTGAGTACATCAGATACCACATCTCGGTCTTTCCTCTCGTTTTGCCTTGGCGCAGAGCCGTAGCGTCATCGGGGTGTACTTGTATGGAGAGGTCTTGGTGTGCATCGATGAACTTGATGAGCAGAGGAAACTCGTTGCCGAAACGCTTGTAGGTGGCCTTGCCCACGAGTCGGTCCTTATATTCGGCCACCAAGGTGTTGAGTGGCTTGTTTCCCATCGTGAGACATACTGTCTCGTCTCCTGCAACGCCCGACAACTCCCAACTCTCTCCGATGTTTGGAGTGGTGCAGTCGATTTGTTTGAACGTAGCTATCCGTTCGCCTCCCCATAGGGTCTGCTTCAGTATTGGTCGAAACCGTAGTATCTTCATTTCTTATCTTCCTGCTTGATGCTGTTTGCAAATGCTGTTGTTTACTATTTGTCTCAAGGCATATTACAAACACTTAAAGAATAAATTGGTTAACCAAATTAACAAAATACCGTGTCTTCTATGATTCTTACTTTGTTTCTGGCACTATCCATCCCTGACTATTGAAGTAGAGTGGCCTTACGAACAGTTTGGCTCTGCCGCCACGGGCCTTCTCGTAGGCATGGGCTATGAAGAGGGTCTGCCCGTCGACGTCGTATACGGCACAGTGCCCTACGCCATAGTAGATGATGTTGGGCCCGAAGAGCGGGCTTCCGCCTCCTTCATCCATGCGGCGGCCATCGCGGTCGTAGTAGGGCCCCTCTATGTCGGTTGCGCGGCCATATACGGTCTTGTAGGTCGAGTTGTCGCCCCGGCAACAATAGTCGTGGCTCACAAACAGGTAGTAGTACTTGCCATGCTTGTATATGAAGGGTGCTTCGATGGCGTTCTCGCCAGCCTCAATGGTGTCGCGTCCCTCGATAGTGAAGTTGATGTTCTTGCCGTTCGCGTAGCGTTTGCCGTAGCGGCGTGCTATGGTGACGGGTTCGCTCACGGGGGTTTGGTAATCCTCTTTAGAGAGGCGTATGAGTTGTATGCCGTCCCAGAACGAGCCGAAGGAGAGGTAGGGGGTTCCCTTCTTGTCGACGATGAGGTTGGGGTCTATAGCATTCCAGTTGTCCTTGCCCCGGTGCGATGCGATGACCATGCCCTTGTCCTCCCATCCGAAGTGGGGCGACCGTGGGTCGAGGGTCTTGTTCACGGCATGGCCTATGGCGCTACCGTTCTTGCCGAAGGTAGAGCACGAGTAGTATAGATGCCACTCCCCGTCGGCATAGCAGATGTCGGGTGCCCAGGTGTGGCCGCGGTATCCGCGCACGGTGTCTGTTGCCCAAGCGGGGATGGGGCTCAGCACGGGAGCCTCAAATTGCCACTCCTCTCTGTTGGCGCTCGACATTACGCTCACGCCCATACCGGTGGCAAACATATAGTAGCGCCCGTCTTCGCCCCGTGCCATTACGGGGTCGTGCACGTCAGGGTGGCGCGGGTCAAATCTTGGCCATCGTGGTCTTTGTTGTTGATTATCGGTAGAGTTGCCTGAGGGTTGGGCAAAGCTGCCTATGGTGCATAGGAGCAGGAGGGCACTGAGCAGAGTTCTCATCATAGTGTTGTCTGTGTGTATTCGTAAATTATTGCAAATGTAAGGATAATTGTCGAGAAACGAAATAGTATGGATAGAATAAAATACGCGCGAGGCAATTCCTCGCGCGTACATATATATATTCGGCCGTGGCGGTAGGCCGCATGGGTGGGGCTATTCAATGGCAATGGTCTGATGCAATTGTGGCTTCTCTTCGGCTTTCTTGCGAGGAAGTTTGATGTGCAGTACGCCATGTTTCACCTTGGCCTTGATGGCGGCCTTGTCCACATCGTCGGGTAGCACTAAAGTTTGCTCGAACTTGGCGTATGAGAACTCGCGGCGCAAGTATTTGCACTCCTTCTCATCGCAACATTCGGCTTCTTTCTCAGCCTTCTCCTTCTCGTCGCAGTTGCAGCATTTTTCCATGGTGATGACCAGGTCGCCCGCCTCGTCGAGATGGATATGGAAGTCATCTTTGGTCATGCCGGGAGCTGCCACTTGCACTTTATATTCGTCTTTCTTTTCAATGACATTGATGGCTGGGGCGGTAGCCTTGGCACGGCCCATCCAGTTGGTGTCGAAGAAGTCGTTGAAGATGCTGGGTACCCACTCTTGGCGGTACATTCTTTTCATTGGAGTCATAGTTGAATTAGTTTTTAAGGGTTAAACAAACTGTTCAACTATAATGCCTAAAAGCCGCCGATTGTTTGCTCACAATCGGCGGCATTTATCCTATTTAACAGAATGTTTTCTCAGGTCTGAAAATATTTTTTCACACTGATGAAAAATATTTTTCGCAGGTGTGAAAAAAGTTTGTCACACTTGTGAAGAATCTCATTGTGCTGCTACGCGGAACACGATGCGGAAGTTACCCTCGTTGTAGCTGGTGCTGCTGATGCGGAAACTGCCTATCTCGCTGGTGCGTTTTACGTGGGCGCCGAGGCAGGGACATACATCGTAATCGCCTACGTAAACTAATCGTAGTGTATCGCTGGCATCTTCGGGCAATTTGCTCAGGTCGATGCCCTCGGGTACTTCGTCGCGTGTGACGTAGCGCTCGCTCACCTCAAGGTCGGCAGCTATGATGCGGTTTACTTCGGCCTCGACGTGGCGTATCTGCTCCTCGGTGGGGCAGGTGGGGAGGTCGTAGTTGCACTTGCTCTTTTTACGCTCTATGTGGTTGATGCGCGAACGGTTACAGCCGAAGGTGCGCATCATCGTCTGGTTCAGAATATGCTCTGCCGTGTGGGCAGGCGGAAATTCCTGCTTGTTGTGGTCGTTGAGGATGGGAGTTGTGTCCATTGTAAATGTATTTTATGGCAAAGGTAATACAAATGTTTTTTCAATACAATGGTGTAGGAATATAAAATATTCGTATATTTGCCAAGTAAAGTAGTAGTTATTAGTATGAGACGACGATTGATGTCATTGTGCGTGGCTACCATGATGGGGCTGGCGCTCATAGCTGCCGATGGTGGCCAAGAGAAACGTGTGCCTGAAGTGGCGTGGGACAAGTATAGCCTGATAATTGATGGCAAGCGCCAGGCTGCCGTGATGGGCGAGGTGCACTATAGCCGTATTCCTGCCGACGAATGGGCTTACGAGGTACGCAAAATGAAGGAGGGAGGCATCACCATTATTGCCACCTATGTGTTTTGGAACCATATAGAAGAGCAGGAGGGAGTGTTCGATTGGTCGGGACAGCGTAACCTCAGGCGTTTCATCGAGATATGTGCCGAGGAAGGCTTGCCCGTAATATTGCGTATGGGACCCTATTGCCACGGCGAGGCGCGTTGTGGAGGAATTCCTGACTGGGTGGTGGCCTCGGGCTGCAAGTTGCGTAGCGAGGACCCTAAGTTCCTGCACTATGTGGAGGCGCTGTATCGGCAAATATATACGCAGGCTCAGGGGCTGTTGTGGAAGGATGGTGGCCCTATCATCGCTTGCCAGTTTGACAATGAATACCGCGGACATGGCTCGTATCTGATGGCGCTCAAGGGGATAGCCCAGCGCTGTGGCTTTGAACTGCCTTTCTATACACGCACCGGATGGCCCGAACTGCGTACGCCTACTCCCTTCGGCGCGATGATACCTCTCTATGGTGACTATGCCGACGGTTTCTGGGATCGCACCACTACGGAGGGTGCGGGCAACTACTGGAAGGCTTTCCACTTCAAGAGTTTCCGTAGTAGTACGGCCATTGCCAGCGAACAACTGGGCGACCAGAAGGAGCGCCTCACCGAGGGGGATGAGCAGTATCCCTACTTTACCTGTGAACTGGGAGGCGGTATGATGACCTCGTATCACCGTCGTGTGTATCTATATCCCGAGGATGCCTACTCGATGGCCGTGGTGAAGCTGGGTAGCGGCTCTAATCTTTTGGGCTACTATATGTACCATGGAGGCACTAATCCAGAGGGCAAGCTCACCTACCTCAATGAGATGCAGCGCACTCCCTTCACCAATCACAATGACCTGCCGGTGAAGACTTACGATTTCCAGGCGCCTCTTGGCGAGTTCGGACAACGCAATCCACATTACTACACGCTACGTACCCTGCATCTGTTTATGGCCGACTTTGGCGAACAGCTGGCGCCGATGGATGCCTATTTCCCGCAGGCCGACAAACCCATGGAGAAGGGTGCCGACGGCTATCTGCGTTGGGCATACCGGGAAAAGGAGGGGAGCGGATTTGTGTTTATCAACAACTACGAGCGCTTCTATACACTTTCAGATAAGAAGAACGTGCAATTCCGTATCGGTGACCTCACTTTCCCCCGTAAGGGCATCACGATAGCTTCGGGTACTATGGCCGTATTGCCCTTTAATCTGAAGGTAGCAGGCTACAATATCGACTATGCTACGATGCAACCAGTGGCTCTTAGGAGTGAGGCTGGCGTGACTAACCTCTATATGATGCCGCTCGAAGGTGTGAAGCCCGAACTCTCTATCGGCGGTAAGGTGCGTAGTGGACTGAAGGTGCGTGGTGCCGGGCAACCGACATTGAAGTTGCAGGGACTTAACGTATACCTGCTCAGTAGAGACGAGGCTGGCAAGCTTTTCTTGCCCGATGAAGCGGTGCGGAAGGCAAGCACTCTGGCCGTGTGCACCGTGGAGAAGGTGCAGGAGCCAGGGGCGCTACGTACCATCAACAAAGGTGTACAGAAGGTGGCCGAAAGTCCCGTCGATAGTGATTTTGATGCAGCTGCCGTATACCGCATCGCTATCCCCGAAGGCATAGACCGCAGCAATGCGTTGCTCGATATCGACTATTTGGGCGATGTGGCACGCCTCTACGTGGATGGTAAGTTTATCGACGATAACTTCTGGAATGGCCGCCACTTCCAATATGCCTTGTGGCGACTCCCTGCGGAATGCCGCGAGGTGGAGCTACGCGTATTGCCCTTGCAGAAGGATATGCCGGTATATTTTCCTTCGGCATTCAAGGCTGAGGTGGAGGAGGGAATCCGCATTGGTGAACGGGTCAATGGCGTTGTCGTAATGGAAAGACAATAGCGTGATAGGGTAGGGCGACTCAGAAAAATGCGAGTTGGCTTGCAATTTTGTTCTACTTGCATTACCTTTGCGCCCTTATAAGAATAGGTATTCATCCGTAAAAGCAAGGATTAGATGAAGATAATGAAATTTGGCGGAACATCGGTTGGTTCCGTAGACAGTATACAAAAGGTAAAGAAGATTGTGGAGGCCGAGAAGGAACCCGTCATTGTGGTGGTATCGGCCTTGGGTGGCATCACTGACCAGCTCATCCGCACGGCCGCTATGGCTACGCAGGGCGATATTGCCTACGAGGCGGAGTTTGACTGCATGGTGCGTCGGCACGAAGAGATGATACAGCACGTGGTGCCCTCGGGTAGCAAGAAACGTACGTTGGGCAAGAAGATACACGCCCTGCTCGACGAACTCAAGGACATCTATCAGGGATTGTATCTGCTCAAGGACATCTCCTCCAATATGGAAGACACGGTGGTGAGCTACGGCGAGCGCCTGTCGAGCCTGATTGTAGCAGCCGTTATCGACGATGCCGAGGTGTTTGATGCACGCACCTTCATGAAGACCGAGCGCAAGCATCACAAGCATATCCTCGACTCTGAACACTCAGAGCAACTTATCCGCGAGACCTTCCGCGAACTGCCTAAGGTGTCTGTAGTGCCGGGCTTCATCGCTTCGGACAAGAACACGGGTCGTGTCACCAACCTCGGACGTGGCGGCTCGGACTATACGGCGGCGGTCATCGCAGCTGTGCTCGATGCCTCCTTGCTCGAGATTTGGACCGATGTGGACGGCTTCATGACGGCCGACCCCAAGGTAATCTCGGGCGCCTATGCCATTGAGGAACTGAGCTACGTGGAGGCTATGGAGCTCTGCAACTTCGGTGCCAAGGTGGTGTACCCGCCTACCATCTATCCTGCCTTCCATAAGAACATACCTATATTAATAAAGAATACCTTCAATCCCGATGCTCCCGGCACCATCATCCGTGAGCGCCTGAGCGACAACTCCAAGCCCATCAAGGGTATCTCGAGCATCAACGACACGGCGCTCATCACCGTGCAGGGTCTCGGTATGGTGGGTGTCATCGGTGTGAACCACCGCATCTTCCGCACCTTGGCGCAGAACGGCATCAGCGTGTTCCTCGTGTCGCAGGCATCATCGGAGAACAGTACCTCTATCGGTGTGCGCAATCAGGATGCCCCATTGGCCTGCTCGGTGCTCAATGCCGAGTTTGTCAAGGAGATTGCTACGGGTGAAATCAATGCCGTGACCGCCGAGACGGGACTCGCTACCGTAGCTATCGTGGGCGAGAACATGAAGCATACGCCCGGTATCGCTGGTAAGCTCTTCGGTACGCTCGGCCGCAACGGTATCAACGTGATAGCCTGTGCGCAGGGAGCCTCAGAGACCAATATCTCTTTCGTGGTGGATGCCACTTGGCTGCGCAAGACCTTGAACGTGATACACGACTCGTTCTTCCTCTCCGAATACCAGGTGCTCAACCTCTTCATCTGCGGTGTGGGCACCGTGGGAAGCAGCCTCATAGAGCAGATACGCGGTCAGCGCGAACGACTGATGCAGGAGCGCGGCCTCAAGCTCAATGTGGTGGGTGTGATTAGTGGCCATTATGCCGCATTTGACCGCGACGGCATAGACCTCAACAACTATCGCGAGGCACTCGTGGCCGGTGGTGAGAGCAACCTGCAGCGCCTCAAGGCCGAGGTTATCGGGATGAACATCTTCAACTCGGTGTTTGTCGACTGCACCGCCAGCGACGACGTGGCAGCCCTCTACAAGGATTTCCTCAACCACAATATCTCCGTGGTGGCCGCCAACAAGGTAGCCGCATCATCGCAGTATGAGAACTATAAGGAGCTGAAGCAGACAGCCCGTCGCCGTGGTGTGAAGTATCTCTTCGAGACCAACGTTGGTGCCGGACTTCCCATCATCAACACCATCAACGACCTCATCAACAGTGGCGACCGCATACTGCGCATCGAGGCCGTGGTGAGCGGTACGCTCAACTTCATCTTCAACACCATCAGTGCCGATATCCGTCTGAGCGACACCATCCGGCTGGCCAAGGAGAAGGGCTACAGCGAGCCCGACCCCCGTATCGACCTCAGCGGCAAGGACGTTATCCGCAAGCTCGTCATCCTCGCTCGCGAGGCAGGCTACCCCATCGAGCAGGACGATGTGGAGAAGAACCTCTTCATTCCGCAGGAACTCTTCGACGGTTCGCTTGAGGACTTCTGGGACAAGGTGCCCTCGCTCGATGCCGACTTCGAGGAGCGTCGTCAGCGTCTCGTGGCCGAGAACAAGCGGTGGCGCTTCGTGGCACGCCTCGATGAGGGCAAGGCCTCGGTATCGCTTCAGGAGGTGAACCAGTGGCACCCCTTCTACAACCTCGAAGGCAGCAACAACATCATCCTCCTCACCACCGAGCGCTACAAGGAATACCCCATGATGATTCAAGGCTACGGAGCCGGCGCCAGCGTTACCGCCGCCGGTGTCTTTGCCGACATCATGTCGATTGCGAACATTTAGTGGACCCACCCTATCCCTCCCTGTAGGGAGGGGATTCTACCTCGCTGAAAAGTCTTCTTGACAAAAAAGAATAGTATCAATTAAGATTAACCACGATGTCCACAAGTCCTCCCTCACAGGGAGGATTTAGGTGGGTCTGTTTATATATGAAGTATCTCATCATCCTCGGCGATGGTATGGCCGACTGGCCCGTACCCGCCTTAGACAATAAGACACTGTTGCAATATGCCCATACCCCGAATATGGACCGCCTGGCCCGTATGGGGCGTACGGGTATGCTGCGCACCGTGGCCTACGGCTTCCACCCCGGTAGCGAGGTGGCCAATATGTCTGTGCTCGGCTACGACCTGCATGAGGTGTACGAGGGCAGGGGAGTGCTCGAGGCTGCCAATATCGGTGTAGACCTCGCTCCCGATGAGATTGCCGCCCGCTGCAACCTCGTGTGCATCGATGGCGATATCCTCAAGAATCACTCCTCGGGACATATCACCACCGAGGAGGCCGATGTGCTGATACGGTATCTGCAGCAGCACTTGGGCGATGAGCGCGTGCGTTTCCACACCGGTGTGCAGTACCGCCACCTGCTCGTCATCAAGGGAGGCGACAAGCGCCTGCATTGCACCCCGCCTCACGATGTACCCCTGCAACCCTTCCGTCCGCTCATGGTCAAGGCCGAGGTGCCCGAGGCGCAAGCCACTGCCGACCTCGTCAACGACCTCATCCTGCGCTCGCAGGTTCTGCTGGCCGAGCATCCGCTCAACAAGGAGCGCATCGCCGCAGGCAAGGATCCTGCCAACAGCATCTGGCCCTGGTCGTTCGGCAACAGACCAAATATGCGTCCCCTCAGTGCGATGTATCCGCAGATACAGCGCGGCTCTGTCATCTCTGCCGTAGACCTCATCAACGGCATCGGCCACTACGCAGGCCTGCACCGCATCGCCGTGGAGGGAGCCACCGGACTCTACGACACCAACTACGAAGGCAAGGCCGCTGCGGCTCTCGAAGCCCTCAAGACCGACGACTTCGTGTATCTCCATATCGAAGCCAGCGATGAGGCTGGCCACGAAGGCGATGTGGACCTCAAGCTGCGCACCATCGAGAACCTCGACCGCCGTGCCGTAGGCCCCATCCTCGAAGCCCTGGAGCAGTGGGACGAGCCCGTCACCATCGCCATCCTTCCCGACCATCCCACACCCTGCGCCCACCGCACCCACACCGCCGAGCCCGTGCCCTTCCTCATCTACCGTCGCGGCATAGAGCCCGACAGCGTGCAGACCTTCGACGAAGTGGCTTGCCGGCAGGGCGCGTACGGCACGCTCGAGAAGGATGAGTTCATCCGTGCACTATTGGCCTGAAAGGGCAAAGAATAGTTCGACCTCCCCGACTTCGACACCTACGTGGAGGAGTACGACTGGTAAGCGCGAACGCCCACAGGCTCGTTCCTCACCATTCGCACAGCCTTCTTTATCAGGCGAGTGCCAGTACCAAATAATTTCTCCGTAGTGAGACTCGAGTCTCACCACAGGGAGACTGTAGTCTCACCATACTGAAATTGCAGTCTCACTGTGCTGAAACTGTAGTCTCACTTCGTTGAGACTGGCTTAAGGCTGAGGTGTCTGCCCTGGATTAGTAGTATAGCGCAAGTAATAAAGCACTCTTCCCAAACAGGTTGTCCGGCTGTCCTCCTCGTAAGTAATACTGCTGATAACCTTTTACTTAACAAGGACAACCCCGGTTGTCCCGAGGGTGTCCTTGCCGCTACTCTGAACGTATAAGGTATGAGGCTTGCAGCTCCCTCTCTTTGGGAAAGTCAGTCACGGCTGATTTGTAATCGGCCGTAGTCGAGTATAAGGGTCTGCGACCCGCGAATGGAGGACACCCCAAGGGCAACCCAGGTTGTCCTTGTTTACTGGCAATGTGTCAGTGTGTTACGTACCGCAAGGACAGCCGGACAACCTATTCCGCAACACTTGTTTTATAGAGCCTTCGTTCATATACATCCTTTTTCAACCGTTCCCCGTTAATCGTTCCTCGTTATTCTGCTCTAAAACATTAAAAAAAGTTTTTGCTTATTGTTGCTAATTCAAAATTAATCTTTACCTTTGCAACATCGCTACGCCGATACCTTGGTTCATTTGTACGGATTAAGGTGGACGGGTGGGGATGACATTGTGGAAAAGCGTTTACTTAGCGCTTTGTTCTTGACACTCTGAAATCTGGCAGTTTCAAATCTCGTCAAAGACAAGGCAACGGTAGATGCTCATGGGTATGTTATACCGAACAATCATCGTATTTGCGCGTTTGTGCAGATACAGTTTGGATGTATTACATATCGGCGTGGGCTTCGGCGTTGCTCGTTTCGACGGGATGGGCGATGCCAGAGCCTCAGAGTGTGGGACGAGTGACAGTACAGATTCCCGCGCTTTTTCTTTTTAAATAAGGTATCGCCGAATCCGGGGAGTCTATAGGCAACAAAAGTTTTTAGTTACTATGGACAAAAACAAAAAGAATGAAGAACTGCAGTCAAGACGCGAGTTCTTCAAAAAAGCAGCGAAGGGCGCTCTGCCTATTCTTGGGATGGTAGTATTAGCGAATGTTCCAATGGCTACACATGCAGCTGATGCGCCAATGGGATGCGCTAGAAATTCTTGTTCTAGGCAATGTATGGACACTTGCAGAGCATATTGCAATGGAACTTGTGTGACCACCTGCAAGAACTACAATAAGTAGCTAATTTATCATGAGGCTAATCTAAGCAGGAAGAAAAGCCCGCGAAGATTAGCCTCATACATTAAATCCGTAAACAATATGCAGGAAATAAGAACAGACGAAAACATATGGAAAGATGGTAACAGCCAGAATATAACATTTATTGTAACAAAAGATTGTCAATTAGAATGCAAATATTGTTATCTTGTAGGAAAGAACACTAAGGAACGAATGAGTTGGGATGTAGCCAAGCAAGCAATAGACTATATCCTTGAACACGAGAAAGAATTCCACGAAGAATCAGTCGTTTGGGATTTTATTGGCGGTGAACCTTTCTTGGAGATAGATTTGATAGATAAGATTTGTGACTACTTAAAGATTGAAATGTTTAGGAGAAATCATCATTGGTTTAATTCTTTCCGTTTTAGTTTTTCGACGAATGGTATAAATTATCATACCGAAAAAGTGCAAAAATTCATCAAAAAGAATCGCAACCATTTATCAATAGGAATTACCATAGATGGAACTCAAACTAAACATGATATTAATCGTGTATACAAAGGAGATGCTCTACGAGGCTCATACAAAGATGTAGTCCGCAACATACCATTATGGTTGGAGCAGTTTCCAAATGCTTCCACCAAAGTCACAATAAGCAGTGCTGATTTACCCTATATAAAAGAAAGTGTATTACATCTTTATTCTTTAGGAATACATGAGGTGAATATCAATTGTGTTTTCGAAAGTGTATGGAGCGAGGAAGATGACATTCTTTTCGAGGAGCAGTTGATAAGTCTCGCAGATGCAATCATTGATGGTAGGTATTATATTGATTATGCTTGTTCGTTTTTTACAGAACATATAGGAAAGCCTCTTGATTGCAAATTAAACAATCATAATTGGTGTGGTGCTGGCCATATGCTTTCTGTTGATGCTGCTGGTAATTTCTACCCCTGTACTCGTTTTGCTCAATATTCACTTCGAGACAAAAAAGCATGGATTATTGGGAATATTCATGATGGTATTGATAAAAACAAAATCCGCGGATTCCTCACTCTTGACCGTTGCACACAAAGCACGCAAGAATGTATTGATTGCGAAGTGGCGGAAGGCTGTGCTTGGTGTCAAGGTGAAAACTACGATGCTGCTGATACTCCTACCGCCTATCAACGCGCAACGGCTATTTGTAAGATGCACAGAGCTCGCGTGCGTGCTAACAACTATTATTGGAACAAACTCTATCGCAAGTTAGAATTGGAGGGTGAACGCGAAGAATATGAAAAGAACAAACGTAAGTCAAATGATGTAATCTGCTAATGCCATGCTGCAATATTTGATAATACAACTGGATGATACGAGTGTATCGTATTGTCATTATGAGAACAAGAAAGAAGAGCGCAAACTTATCGGATTGGATGATTTGAGAGCAGGCATACTGTTTGCCATGAAAGAGAATCTGATGATTCAGTTTGTGTATCCCGACTATGAGTTGCCGCAAGAATATAAAGATGTAATCCATACGATAGACCATAGTGATATTGTTTCTTCGTTGTGTGAGGACGTAGAGTTACAAACTAATTCTGATGTGGTAGTCTTTGAGGATTGGGCGGGAATGGATGTTTACGATTTCAGAGAAGGTGGAGTATATGTGATTCGTACCTCCAAAGCTGATTTCTTTGAACGTTATCTGTTTTTACAGCGTCCGTTGGCAAAGGCTGCTCGTGTAAATGTGGTGATTACGGATGTTGAGACTTTTGATGATGATGATTTTGATACCTATAAGAAGGTGTTGTCTGCATTGTCGGAGAAGATTGAGGCACTTTACTTGCAGGGTAAGTCTCCACAGCTGAATCTGTTGACCGACCGTATGATGCTGGAGAAAATGAACAACTGTAATGCAGGTTGGGAGAGTGTTACACTTGCTCCTGATGGGAAGTTCTATGTCTGTCCTGCATTCTACTTGGCCGATGAAGATGAGGATTATGGCCTGGGTAAATCAAAGTTCTCGATAGGTGATTTGAAGAATGGACTGGACATAAAGAATCCGCAATTGTATAAGTTGTCTCACGCCCCACTATGCCGCAATTGCGATGCTTACCAATGCAAGCGTTGTGTATGGCTTAATCGCAAAATGACGTATGAGATGAATACACCAAGTCACGAGCAATGTGTTGTGGCTCACTTGGAACGTAATGCAAGCCGTGAACTGTTGTTGGCAATACGCAAGCATGGTGTATTCTTGCCGGAGATGGACATTAAAGAGATTTCATATCTCGACCCGTTTGATGTGAGAAAGGAATGGTAAATTAAAAGTTATTTCATATATGGAAAAGAAAGTTGTAGGTTTTGTTACAGAGCAAGAGAAAAATGAGATTCAATCGTTGTTTGAACGCAGAAACGGATTGAATGAGTTGGCAATGATATTGACGGCCGAGAATGATGCGCTATATGAGAAACTTGTAAAAGATATGGGTGAGACAGGCGCGAAGTTTCAAGGATGGTGGGACCGTATGGCCCAAAAGTATCAATGGGAGAGTACTCCTAATGGGAACTGGGAAATAAACTTTGATACTTGCGAGATATTTCTTGTGGAAGGAGGTGCACAATGATGCCTCTGATGATTGGCACTACCGAACTGCTGCTGATTGGTGGTATTGCATTGCTGCTTTTCGGAGGTAAGAAACTGCCAGAAATGATGCGTGGGCTCGGACAGGGAGTAAGAAACTTCAAGGAGGGAATGAATGAGGTAGTCGCCCCGTCTCCCGAAGAAGATAAGATGGAGGAACAATCTGAATCTGCTGAGGTAAAAGAAGATAATACTCCTAAAGAATGAAGGAAGAAGAAAAACTGACGTTCGGAGGGCATCTTGAGGTTTTGCGCAAGATGCTCTTCCGTATATTGGGCTTGACCGTATGTGTGGGCATTCTAATTTTTTGTTTCAAGGATTGGACATTTCAGATGCTGCTAGCTCCAAGTAAACACGACTTTGTTCTTTACCAATGGATAGAAAGGTTGTGTGAAATGGTAGGATGGGACTTCGTGTTCGAGGAGTACAATGTAAACTTGATTGCTACTGAACTATCCAGTCAGTTCATGACCCACTTGTCCACCTCGATATACTTGGCATTGTTGGCTGTATCTCCCTATATAGTAGTGGAGTTGTTTCGGTTTATTTCACCTGCCTTGTACGAAAATGAGCGTAAGTATTCCAAGGTTGTGGGTGTTGCGGTATATGCCTTATTTGTCATTGGTGTGCTTATAAGTTACTATGTGATTTTCCCGATATCATTCCGATTTCTCGGGACATATCAGGTGGCTGACGCTGTTGTAAACAACATTACTCTAAAATCGTACATCTCTACATTTACGACTCTGACATTTGTGATGGGAGTAGTGTTTCAGCTTCCTATATTGGCATTCTTTATGGCAAAGTTGGGTATCATAGATGCCGAAATGATGAGTCGTTATCGTCGCCACGCTTTCATGCTGATATTGATAGTATCTGCTATAATAACTCCTCCAGACATCTTTACGCTTATTCTCGTATCTATACCTCTGTATATGTTGTATGAGGTGAGTATATGGATTGTCAAACGATTCTTTGTGAAAGAACGCGAGTGAGGTGATAGGATATGTAATAATTCCCTGTCACGGCGGATATGTCCTATCCGCCGTGTCTGAGTATCAGGGTCTTTGACCCACAATAACAACAGGGATTGAAAATCCCTATCGCAGCATCCTCGGATTGCAAATCCGAGGAGACAGAGTTTTCTGCACAAAACTGCTCATCCTTGCTCCCTTTCCGCCCAATCCCCAAGACGGACAAAAAGAACGCAGCCATGGGGCATTAGGAAAATGCAAGAAGTAAGCGAAAAGGTGATTTTTTAAGTTTTTGAGTTGCAGAGTTTGTAGATGCGTACTTGCGATTTCTGCACCATGTAAGCAAATCCAAGGATTTACCTTACATTATGCTACAAAAGCTTTGTACAGAAATTTGATGCGAAATGAAGAAAAACTAAACCTTTTGCGCGTTCAATAAGCAGAAAATTACTGCCTACCCTCCATTTCACGCATATATTCATCGGCAATGTAGTGGTCGCCATAAAGGTAGAGACCGGTGGACTTGTCGTGTAGATAGGCACAAGTGCGGCTCTCGTAGAAGAGTTTCAGAGCTTGTATGTCGGTGATGCCGAGTCGCTCGGCAAGAATGACGGATATGGCACCGATGCGATTGCTCATGATTATCTCCTGTATCACGGGCGACTTGGTAGGGCTGTCATAGTGATTCGGTTCCATCATACACGAGGTATTTATCAATTATCTCTTGATTCAATATGCACATTTGATTGTTGGGCTGGTGTCTCGACAGTTCGCGCAGTGCTGTGTCAAGATTCATAAGGCCTGCTGTATACAGATTGACGGTATCTACAACTCGGTCATTGGCAACACCGCCTTCTACATAATCGTAATCTCTTGCGGGATTCTCGCCATTACGGTTGCCTATGATGAATTCAAGCCATTCGGCATCGTATGCCTTGAAAACCTTACAGTGCATATCCTGCAATATAGCTTCGCGGTTCATCTTATAGCGGTTAAGTACGGCTGTCTGCTTTCTGTTGCGTGCCATGTTATTTGCCCATGCTATGGCTTGTTCACGCAGATTAGTGACATAGAATCCTTGGCCGAAGTCCAAATTCCGTCTACCAAACTTACAGATAGGAGTAACTATGGGTTCGGTCCCTCCGTGATATACGACTATCTCATTCATGATTTTGCTTCCCAGTGGTTTAAGCATTCGACCATACGTTCTGCAAGCACTTCACGGCTTTCGCTATGCAGGGGCTCATAGTTGGGGAGAATGTAGCCGTCAATCATCCCTGCACGATTCATCCGTTGATAAATCTCGCTGTAGCTGACCCCCAAAAAACGGGCAGTGGTCTCGATGCTGGTTGCCACGAAAGCCATTACAACTTGGTTCTTGGGGATATTTCTCAGTTGCTCCATATACTTTTGTTTATCGCTACAAAGTTAGTGATTTGTTTTTATCCAACAAGCATTTTTGTAAAAAGTTGTATTATAGGCTTCGTCAAGACATGGGAAATCTTTGCTCTTTTCCATTACATTGCTCGTTGAAATTTGGTATTTCGCTCGCTTTGCACTATCATTAGTCCTGCTTTGCAGGCCAGAAGATAGGCTGCGCCTCAGGAAAAATACAAATAAATTTGTTTTTCCGT
>CAZMZC010000012.1:23040-61696 GCA_964570685.1 uncultured Bacteroidaceae bacterium
TGCTTTGCAAGGCCAGAAGATAGGCTGCGCCTCAGGAAAAATACAAATAAATTTGTTTTTCCGTTCGGCTTGCACTATCATTAGTCCTGCTTTGCAAGGCCAGAAGATAGGCTGCGCCTCAGGAAAAATACAAATAAATTTGCTTTTCCGTTCGGCTTGCACTTACTTTAGTACTTGCTCTGCAAGCCCAGAAGATAGGCTGCGCCTCAGGAAAAATGCAAATAAATTTGCTTTTCCGTTCGGCTTGCACTATCTTTGCAGGATAAAATGCATTAATAGGTATATTAGGATGAAAAAGCTCGTAGTAATAATGCTCTCTGCGGTCATGTTGGCAGGCTGTACACAGTATGCCAAGGTGCAGAAGTCTATGGACTATGACTATAAGTATGAGTTGGCGAAGGTGTACTTTATGGAGGGTGAGTATAGCGAGGCTGCCTCGTTGCTTGAAGATGTGCTCGCATTCATGAAGGGCACGATGTATGCCGAGGAGTCGCTCTATATGCTCTCGATGTGCTATTTTGACATGAAAGACTATGTGACGGCCTCTCACTACTTCACCACTTACTGCAACACCTATCCCAAGGGAGTGTATGCCGAGGTGGCCCGGTTCATGTCGGCCAAGGCACTATATCTGGATACTCCCGACCCCCGACTCGACCAGTCGAGCACCATACGTGCCATCAATGAGATACAGGTCTTTACCGAATATTACCCCTATTCGGCATACAAACAGGCTGCTCATGATATGTTGTATGAACTGCACGACCGTCTGGTGGAGAAGGAGTATCGCTCGGCCAAGCTATACTATGACTTAGGCAACTATATGGGCAACAACTATCAGGCCTGCATCATCACGGCGCAGAACGCACTCAATGACTATCCCTATACCAAGCTTCGCGAAGACCTCTCTATCCTGATTCTTCGTGCCCGGTACAGCATGGCCAAGGAGAGTGTGAGAGACAAGATGATTGACCGATATCGCGACACTATTGACGAATACCACGCTTTCAAGAACGAGTTCCCCGAGAGCAAGTACTTGAAAGAAGCTGAGAAGATATATCGCGACTCGCAAAAAGCAGTCAAGTAGACTATAGGAACAAACGTAATCAATATATAAGAAAACTATGGATTTTAAGAAAACCAACGCTCCTACGAACACGGTAACTCGTGATATGCAGGACTTTAGAGACAAGACTGGAAATGTGTATGAATCAATCGCTATCATGGGTAAGCGTGCCAACCAGATTTCTGTAGAGATTAAGGAAGAACTCAAGAAGAAGCTTGATGAGTTCAGCTCTTCGTCGGACAACTTGGAGGAAGTTTTTGAGAATCGCGAGCAGATAGAGATTTCACGCTACTATGAGCGTCTGCCGAAACCCACACTCATTGCTACGCAAGAGTTTATGGAGGATAAGGTGTACTATCGCAATCCGTTGAGAGAGAGCGGTAACTTAGATTAATAGCTTCTGTAATGGTTAGTGGTTGGCGGTCTGTGGTTGGAAATATCTCAGATGGCGCTGACCACTAATCATTTTTTTATGTATACACACTGTTTGCAGAAATAATATAACTTTACGAACATATGAAATTCTATATTCATCATCTTTATTTGTTGTTGGCTATCGTGGCTCTCATTGTATGTATGTGCTCTCCTGCACTTGTGACCTTTATGTATCAAGATATGTCGGTAGTTGAGATGGGCAATTTTCTGCTCCGATCCATTACCTTGGCTAGTCCTGAAGCTACGTCATCAGCTATGTCGTGTGTCTTGGGTATATTGCTCATCATCTCGGCATTGGTCAGTGCTTTCACGATGTTTGTGAGCCTGTTCCAGAATTTCTCGTTGCAGAAGCGCTGCACCATCTTCAATTGCCTGCTTTTGGCTGGCTACTACATCCTGCTATTGGTGTTCGTGCTCATCTTGCGTGTAGATACCCGCCATATGGAAATTGCTTGGCAGTTGGCTCTTCCTTTGGTGTCGCTCATCCTTACGGTCATGTGCTTCTATTCTATCCGCACCACTGAGTCCAAGATGCTTGCTCGTGCCAATAATTTCCGTTTGCGCGACTGAGAATACTCGCACATATTATCAACATAAAAGGCAACCTATAGGTTGCCTTTTATGTTGATGCTTTTTGAATGGTTGCTGACTACAGAGTAGGGTAGTGGTGCCCCAGGATTGTATCAGTCTTTCACCTCATCCCAACTGGGCGGGTTCACGCCGAGCAGGTGGCGTACGAAGAAGTCGTAGCGCTTGTGCTCGCCATAGGCTTCGCCCATGGTGTGTCGCTGGCCGGGGAGGAATACAAACTCAAAGTCCTTGTCGGCTTTGATGAGTGCATTCACGACTTGCATCGTAGAGGCAGGGTCTACATTGTCGTCCATCTCGCCTACTACAAGCATCAGCGGACGGCTGAGCAGGTGGGCATTCTCTACATTGCTGCCCTCCTTGTACTGGTCGCCTACGGGGTAGCCGAGCCATTGCTCGTTCCACCAGATCTTGTCCATGCGGTTATCGTGGCATCCGCAGGCCGAATAGGCAGCCTTGTAGAAGTCGGGGTGGAAGAGGACGGCCGTCATAGCCTCCTGACCTCCTGCCGAGCAGCCGTAGATGCCCACGCGGTCGATATCCATGTAAGGATATTTCTCGGCGGCAGCACGTATCCAGCTGATGTGGTCGGGCAGACCGGCATCCTTGAGGTTCTTGTAGCATACGTTCTCAAACTCGCGTGAGCGGAACGAGGTACCCATGCCATCCACAAAGACTACGATGAAGCCAAGCTCGGCAATCGAACTCATATAATAATGGTGGGCGGTAAAAGCCTTGGGCACGTAGTGGTCGCCGGGGCCTTGGTAGATGTATTCGAGGATGGGGTATTTCTTGTTGGAATCAAAGTTTGAGGGGCGTATGATGAGTCCCCACATATCGGTCTTGCCATCGCGACCCTTGGCAGCAAACACTTCGGGGGCACGCCAGCCTTCGGCTTCGAGGCGAGTGATGTCGGCCGTCTCGAGAGGCATCACGGCACTGCCGTCCTGCGCACTGCGGAGCACGGCTACGGGAGCATCGTTGGCTGTGGAGTATACATCGACCAAGTACTGCATATCGCGTGAGAACCAAGCTTTGTGGGTGCCGCGTTCGGGAGTGAGGTCGGTGAGGCCGTTGCCGTCAAAGCCTATGCGGTAGTAGCGGATGTGATAGGGGTCTTCGTCCGTCTGTACGCCATTGGCCGAGAAGTATATCAGCTCGTTCTCCTCGTCAATACGGATGATGTCGCGCACGTACCATTCGCCCTTGGTAATCTGATGAGTGGGCTTGCCTGTGGCACGGTCGTACATGTAGAGGTGGTTCCAGTTGTCGCGCTCGCTTGACCAGATGATGCGCTTGCCGTCCTTCAGGTGGTGGCGGTAGATGCGCGAGTAGTTAACATACTTGTCGCTGCTCTCCTCGATGATGGGGCGTACGGTGCCGTCCTCGGCAGATACTTCAAGGATGCGGTAGTTCTGGTGGCCACGCTCGTTGTACTCGAAGGTGAGGGTGCGGCTATCCTTGTCCCAGGTGGGGTGGGTGATATAGTATTGGTGGGCGAATAGCTCGGTCGAGGGGATGATGGCGCGGCCTGTCTCTACCTCATAGATGCAGGGCACCTTGAAGGGGAGCTCGTCGCCGGGCTTGGCATACTCCTGCTTGTGGAGCTTGGGCTGCAGCTGGTCGGTCGGTGAGGATTCTACGTAGTACACGTAGCGCTTCTCGGTGGGGCGAATCTTGCACGATGCCACCTTGCGGCTGTCGGGGCTCCACTGTATGTAGGCCGAGTAGTAGTTGGCCAGGGTGCCGTCGATGCTGAGTTGGCGTTCATTGCCTGTCGCGCGCTCGCGTACATATATATTATGATTCTTGATGTAGGCGATATACTTGCCATCGGGTGAGGTGACGGGAGCAGCTTCCAGTTCATCGTCGCGCTCCATCCAGTGACGCTGGCGTCCTTGGCGTTGCTGTATGGCTCCGTCATCGATGAGCTGGTTCTTGCGGATGTTGTAGGTCCAGCGGTGTCCGTTGGCCTGGAAATGGATAATGTCGAGTTTCTCTTCCACCATGAGTCGGTCGAGGTTGAGGGCATTGGCGCGATAGTCACGCTTGGTGGCCTCCTTGAGCGCTTTGGCCAGCTTGTCGTGGTTGAAGAGCTCGGTGCGTTTCTGCTTCTCGGCATTCACGAGGACATAGATGCGTCCGTCGGGAGTGTTGCGCACATACCAGAAGTTGTGGGTGTTGCCAATCCAACTGGGCTGTACATTGTCGTAATACACCTTGCCTGAATACTTGGCCCTTTGTGCAAAGGTCCGCTTGTAGTCCTCCACAGTGCCTTGTGCCATTAATGTGCTGCTAAGGCAGACGAGGAGCATGAGTGATAGTAGTTTTCTCATTTTGATTGTTTGTTTTGGAAATTAAAGGATATTAAAGGCTGCTAAAGGCTAATAAGGGGATTAACGGCTGTTAATGTTAAGGTGAATTAAGGTGACTCCGAAAATCATAACTCACAACTCATAACTCATAACTCATAACTCATAACTCTAAACACTCACCTCCCCAATAATAGATTCTTTCATTCTGGCTCTGATGGTGTCGGCCGAGAGACCTTGCCCGAGGAGATACATCAGCTTGGTGACCGCAGCTTCTACGGTAGAGTCATGGCCGCTGATAATGCCGGCTTCGAGGAGCTGGCGTCCAGTCTCATACATGCGCATCTTGACACTACCGGTGCTGCATTGGGTGATGTTGACGATAATCTTTCCTCTCTTGGTGGCCTCGGTGAGTGCTTCGGTGAGCCACGGGAAACGTGGCGCGTTGCCGCTGCCGAAGGTGCGGAAGATGATTCCTTTGAGCTTTGGGCTTCGCAAAATCTGCTCCACAATGTCTGGCTGTATACCGGGAAAAAGCGAGAATATGAGAATATTGCTATCCATCTCATAATGGGGGACGAGCTCGCTCTCGGAATTGTAGGGTTTTATGAAGTGGCGATGATATTGGATTTCTATTCCCGAATGGGCTAAGATTGGGTAGTTGTTTGATTCAAAGGCGTCGAAATTCTCTGCACTAATCTTGGTGGTGCGGTTGCCGCGCATGAGCTTCTCGTGGAAGAACACACATACTTCGGGTACGATAGGTGTACCGTCGGGATTCTTGGCTGCGGCAATCTCGATGGCTGTAAGGAGGTTCTCCTTGCCGTCGGTACGCAAGGCCCCGATGGGAAGCTGACTGCCTGTAAGTATGACGGGTTTCATGAGTCCTTCGAGCATGAAGCTGAGAGCTGAGGCGGTGAAGGCCATCGTGTCGGTACCGTGTAGGATGACAAAGCCATCGTACTGCTCATAGTTGCTATAGATGATGCCTACGAGCTCGGCCCAAAAGGTGGGGTTCATGTCCGACGAGTCGATTGGCGGGTTGAAGGCGTAGGAGAATATGTCGAGGTTGAACTGCTTGATTTCGGGTACATGTTGTAGGAGTTGGTCGAAGTTGAAGTTCTCCAAGGCACCCGTTTCCGGGTTTTGTATCATACCGATAGTGCCGCCCGTGTAAATGAGCAACACAGAGGCTGGTGTAGAGTGATGGCTCATACGTAAGGTTTGTTTCTTGATTTAGACTGCGAAGATAGTGAAAAGATGCTTCTTGTACAAGATAATCGGGCGGAATGCATGCTTCTTGGATAAGTTTTGTGCATTTTGTAAAACTTTAAGAATTGATTTTTGGTTTCTAATATAAATTGACCTAATTTCGCTATTGTAATACTATAAATAATAGATATGAATGTTCAAATTATTCGGAGTATCAGCGTGTTGCTCATAGGAGTGTTGTTCTTGGTGCTGGGCGATAGTGCCCTTAGTGTACTTGTTATGGCTGTGGGCGCGTTGCTGATGATTCCTGGCGTATTCGCTTTGGTTTCGTATGTACGTCATATGGAGCAACGGCGTATGTTCCCGTTGGCTGCTTTAGGTAGTTTTGTGTTGGGATTGTGGATGGTGGTGTCGCCAGAGGTCTTTGTGGGCTTCTTTATGTATGTTGTGGGAGGTGTGTTGGTAGCCCTGGGCATATACCAGCTGGCTGGGCTCTCGGTGTCGAGTCGTATGTTGCCTGTGGCTTGGCCGTTATATGTGTTGCCCGTGCTGGTGTTGCTGTTAGGCTTGTTTGTCTTGTTCAATCCCTTCGAGGCGGCAGCTATTCCGTTTATATTAATAGGTGTGGGCTGTATCATTAGTGCGGTGAACGATGTAGTGGCGGCGCTGCGGACATCCAAGCAACGAAAGTATTCCAGGCAACCGATTGAAATAGAGGATGCCGAAGTGGTGAATTGATGTATTCATAAGTAAATGAAATAAAAAGACGATTAAATTTCCTTAATCGTCTTTTTTATTGTATCTTTGTGGTCTGTGGAGGTTGATGTGATTGATGTGAAATCAAGATTGAAGTATAATTAACTATAAATAAGGTAATAAGGACTTTTTTATGTGGGGTAGAAAGATTGGTGCGTTTCTGATAGGAGCGTTATTTGTTTTTTGTTCGTGCGTGGACGATACGTATGACTTGAGCAAGAAAGATTTGTCATTGGACATGAAAATCGAGGGTAACCGCATTGCTTTGCCGTTAGGTAGCTTGCGCCCGATTGTGTTGGATTCTCTGCTCAGTGTGGAGAATATTGATATTCTAGAGCAAACGGATGGGGTGTATAGTATCAACATCTCTGACTCTGTGCCTTTTGATGTGGAAATTGACCCGATTACTTTGTCGATACCTTCGCAGAAGTATTCGTCGGAAATTAACTTTGTGGAGGTGGATATTACGGAGGTGGACATAAAGGGCGTGACACCCCAGCCTGCAGTGTTCAATGTTCCAAGCGTGTCGCTTGATGACTTGAACGAGAATCTCCCGGACTTGTCGTCAAGTGTTACGGCAAGCTTGGTGAACGACGAATTGAAAACGTTGTTAGAGACTGTAAAGAACATGGTAGGAGAGACGTCCTTTACACATAAATATTCATTTAACCCCAATAGGGACAAGTTTACAGTCAGTGATACAGTCTCCTGTGAGATGAGTTATGAGCTCCCTGAGCAGGTTAAGAGTCTGTCAACAATCAAGCTGGCAAATCGTAAGGATGGAGAAAACTCCTTAACAGGCTCACTGATACAGTTCAACGTCCGCCATCCCGAGGTCTTGAACGGAGTGGATAAGACTCTCTCGTTTAGCGTAGAGCTCCCCGAGTCGTTCCGTATTTCATTGGATAAGACTGCTAAGGGTATTGACAACTACGTGTTGGATAACGACCATAAGCTGACTGTTGCAGGATTGTTGGCTGGGGGAAATCTGACAACCATACAATTCTATATGGATGAGTTGACGGGCTTGGAAGAATACATTGATGATGCAAAGGGTACTCTCAGTATGGATGAAATCATCAAGTATTCCGTAGAGTATAAGTTGGATGGTGAGATTACGCTTTCCGAGAAGACAGAACTGGAAGAGTTTGAGTTCAGTGTGGATATGAATCTCCCATTAGGATTCCGCGATGTTGTAGGTGAAACCAATGATATAGCGGTTGATTTCGAACCAATCCATATGGATTTTCATGCTCATTTTGATAATCTGCAATATATTGACCGCATCGATTCTATTTTGTTTGATGCAAAGAATAGTGTGCTTATCTTTGACACCGATATGGCGGGCGGATTTAGTCCCTTCTTCCTGAAGGAGGGGTATGGCTTGAAGCTGTCGTTCCCCGACGAATTGGTTATCGATGAGGCTTTGTCGGTATATCCTACGAAAGAGGATGAACAGCCAAAGATTAAGTATATAGCCAACGAACATGCGTTCTATATCTATGATTTGGAGGCGCTCGCTCATTCTCATTGGGAACTGGCACTTGACCGTATGATTTTAGAGAAGCCTGTTGTAGATGGCGTGTTTGATATTGATGCCGTAGCCGAGATTACTGCTGTTGATCCTTCGTCAGAAACGACCAATAGCTTGGTACTGGCTGGTGCTAACCTGGAATCTCTCACTACTACCTTAAAGTCGCTGCAACAAAAGAATGCTAATTTTTCAATGAACGATTCGCATCTCTCCATCAATGATGCGATTGTACATACCGAGAAAATTATTGCTCCGCTGGATACACATGCTGAGTTTGCTCTGAACGAAAAGGTTCCCAGTGAAATCGGTAGAATAGAATCAATAGGCTTTGTTGACAATGTTCCCGTGACTTTGCTTGTCGACATTGATGGCTTGGAACAGTTGGAAACGAATGTTTACCTTGATTTGCATGCTGCCTTGCCTTCCTTCCTGAAGCTGACTGGCAATAGCTCTGAGGTTCAGGTACTGGGGGATTCTTTGTTGATCAAAGCTGTATACGACCCATCTGCCAATGCTCCTCTTGAGATAAATCTCCAGTGCGATGGCCTTGATTTTATGGGCGAGGATTTCAATGGTAAGGGTCTCATGCCCAAAGACTCTACCGATGGCAATAGCTATCTGGCATATCAGGATGAGATAGTTGTTGTGGGTGATGCGTATATTGATGGTATGGAGTTCCATTCCCAGGTATTGGAGTCAATGGAGGACATAACGATAAATGTGGCTATCAATATTGGCGATATAGAGGTCAAAGATTTCAATGGCCTGTATCGTGGCGAGTTTGATAAGATTGAGGAGAATCTTGAACTTGATTTAGGCGAGGAATTGGATTTCTTGAAGGATGAGAAGAACAGCATCACATTGGCAGAGCCTCAGATACTGATTGCATTTGAGAATGCAATTGGGGTACCTGTGGATATTGATTTGCAACTCTCGGGAAAAGATGAGAATGGAGCTGTTATAGAGTCATCGGTGATTAGTAATGTGTTCCATATCGAGGCTGCTGAATATGATGCATCATCGGGAAGCATTATCCCTCGTCAGGCAAAGTTGTTCATTACGAGTGACACAAGTAAGGTGTCCAAGCAGGGTTATCAGAATGTTGAGATACCCAACTTGGCACGTCTGCTTGAACGATTGCCCAGCTCGATTTCTCTTTCAGTTCTACCTGTTGTAGACCAGAATGTGACACACCATGTAGACTTGAGCCAGCCGCTTCGCTTCAAGGGGGACTATTCGGTTATTATACCGCTCAAGTTTGAAGAATTCTATATGTGTTACACTGATACTATCGAAGGCCTTCAGGTTAGCCTTGGCGAGGTGATGGATATATTCAGCAATATATCTCTTCAGGCTAAGATGAATGTCAAGAACACAGTTCCTGTAGGTCTCTCATTAGGTGTAAAAGCTCTGGATGATAAAAATAATGTTATCGAGGATATTGAGGTTGATTCTTTGAAATTGTCTGCAGGTAATGGCTCGTCAATCCTTGAAGCTACTGAGGGCGAGAAGGTGCAATTTGCTATCAAGAGCAAGACGGGCGATTTGTCGCGTCTTGACAAACTCGCCTTCACGCTTGATGCCTACACAGATCAGACCGAGGGGGGTGTGGCGCTTAAGGGCGACCAAGGCATACAAATCTCTAATATCGTATTGGAGGTTTCTGGAGACATAGCAACTGAATTGAGTGGAAAATAACAAATTTTGATTATGATAATGAAACATGTAAGATATATAGCTGCTGCATTCCTGTTGTCAGCAAACGCATTGATGGGTGTGGCTCAGACTGCCAAATCGGCTTATTTCCTTGAGGGAACATTCCATAACTACCAACTGAATCCTGCAATGAAGGCTGAACGTGGCTTCTTCTCCTTGTTGGCAGGCAATATGTCGATGGGTACTAATGGAAATGTGGGGATTTCGGATTTTCTCTATCCTTATCCTTATGATGATAATAAACTGACTACGTTTATGAGCGGCACTGTGGGGAAGGATGAGTTCTTGGGACGCTTGCCTAAGACTATACGTTTTGGTGCAGACCTAAATGGAACCTTACTGGCGGCAGGATTCCGTATGTTTGGTGGGTACACCACTTTGGGAGTCTCTATGCATACTTCCTTGTCGATGTCGCTCCCTAAAGGCTTCTTTGAGTTTGCCAAGAAGGGCTTCTCTGAGAATGCGTATAGTCTTGGAGGTATAGGCTTGAATACGATGAACTATGCAGCTGCATCTGTAGGTCACTCGCGAGAGATTATTGACGGGTTGCGTGTAGGAGTGAATGTCAAGTATCTGATGGGACTTGCTTATGCCAATGCTACGATTGACAAACTGAATGTGGAGATGGGAGATGAGTGTTGGCTGGTGCAGAGCCATGCCAAGGTGAATGCTGCTCTTATCTCAGAGGCCCGTCTTACTGTTGACGAAAAAGGTTTGGTCAATGGTGCGGAGATGGGACCTTTTGCTCCTTCGGCCAGTGGCTTTGGAGTTGATTTAGGTGTTGTGTACGATATGAAGAATATAGTGCCAGGCCTTACTTTGTCTGCATCGGTTGTTGATATGGGACGTATCAATTGGAAGTATATGATGCAGGCAAGTACTGATGATACGAAAGTGGAGTTTGATGGCTTTGAAGAGATTAATCCTAATGATGTCGAGGGCTCAGTGCAGGAAGAACTCGACCAGTTAGTTGAAGATGCTTCTAAGATGATAGAACTGCGTCCTGATGGTGTAGCATCGATGAGCACGAAACTGAATACCACTATGTATCTGGGTGCTGAGTATAATATGCCTTTTTATAAGCCTCTGTCTGTAGCTTTACTTTACGGCAAGCGTTTCTCGGAAGCTGATGTTGCCGAATGGTCTGAGTTCAGAGGCTATGTCAACATCTCGCCGCTCAAGTGGTTTGAGGCTTCAGTCAATGTAGGGCATACTACTTATGGTACCAGCCTGGGGTGGCTGATTAATTTTCATCCTAAGGGATCCACTTTCTTTATCGGCAGCGACTATATGATTACCAAGGTGACACCGCAGTTTATACCTGTTGATAATCTCAATTCACATATCACATTGGGTATAAATATTGCATTGGGTAAGCGTAAATAAGCTTTGTGCGCTGATGGTGCTTAAATTTGTTGAGGTATCTTTTGCGAAAGATACCTCATTCTTTTTGTCCGTCGCATAAATTTATGTACATTTGCACGGTTATGAATGATTCGCACGTATTACAGCTCGCTTGTGCCCCCCTTCCGATAGTGCGTATAGGTTTTATTGGTTTGGGCAATAGAGGAATGGCTACACTCCGTCGGTATCTTGTGATTGATGGGGTGGAGATAACGGCATTGTGCGATATCACTCCAGAGCATCTTGATGAAGCTGCAGCCTTGCTGCAGTCTGACGGGCGATATAGGCCTACTCTGCTTGGCGAATCGGATGGATGGATGCAGATGTGCCACCGTGACGACATTGACCTTATATATATATGTACCGATTGGCTGACACATGCTCCTATGGCTTGCTATGCCATGGAGCAGGGCAAGCATGTGGCAATTGAGGTGCCAGCTGCCACTACGGTGGCCGAGTGCTGGCAGTTGGTCGATACAGCCGAGCGCACCCGTCGCCATTGCTTCATGCTGGAGAACTGCTGCTACGATACCTTCCATCAGGCTACGCTGACTATGGTGGAGAAAGGGATGCTGGGTACGCTTACCCATCTGGAAGGAGCATACATTCATGACCTCCGTGACAAGTATGATGCCGATGGGCCTAAGGGCTGGATGTCGCGTCTTTGTGGTCAGCACAAGGGCAATCCTTACCCCACACACGGCATTGGCCCCGTGTGTCAGTTGCTGAATATTCATCGTGGCGACCGCTTGGATTATCTGGTTTCAATGACTCCTGCTACCGATGTGCCGCACGATGTGTGTGTCAATAATACCTTGATACGTACCGTCAATGGCAAGACGATTTTGTTGCAGTACGATGTCACTACACCCCGTCCCTATAGTCGTATGCAGACGGTGTGTGGCACTCGTGGCTTTGTGCAGAAATATCCACGCCGCTGTATCATGCTTGACGGGCAGGAACCCATCAAAGGAGATGCCGTAGAGCCCCTTATAGCACAGTATACATTGCCCCATATTGCTCGCATCCAAGAAGAAGGCTATCGCCTCGGTGTACCTAATATAATGAACTATACGATGGATCGCCGTCTGATACAATGCTTGCGTGAAGGATTGCCACTCGATATGGACGTATATGATGCTGCCGAGTGGTCGTGCATTGCCGAACTGAGTGAGCAGTCGGCACAGGGTGGGGGAGTACCTGTCAAGATACCGGACTTTACACGCAGAAGTGTTTAGGCCCTCCTAACCTCTCACCCGAAACTATCACTACAAATCCTTCAGCAACACCCCGTTGCTCTTCACATACATTTCTTTTTTGTGTCCGATGAATGCTTCCCATTGGCTGCTGAACTCCTTGGAGTGGTCTATCTTGAAGTCTTCGCAGCCTTCACTTTCGATGGTAGAGAGCAAGCGTCCCACAGAGAGCTGGTTGATGTCGATGGCAGGAACAAAATGCTCGATGTCTGACTTGGCATCGGCACTGAATCCATGTATCAGTCCCGCCTCCTCCAGTTCATCGAGCAGGCGGTTGGTCAGGCGTATCGGTATCTGCCCGGCATCGGAGAGTTCATTGGCGGTGTATGGCTTGTCTCCCTGGGCAAAACGCTTGCATATAAGCGACATGATGACTACGCACATGAAGTCATGGTAGCGGCGACTTACGTTGTCTACCTCTTCACCGAAATTGTATTGCTCGATGTTTTGGCTCACGTAGCTCATCTCTACACCAAAGAGGATGATGCTCCAAGATATGTCGGCCCAGAGCATAAACATCGGGATGATAGCAAACGAACCGTATATGGCGTTGTAGCTCGATACCGACATCTGTATCTGGATGTATATATATAGGAATGCCTGGAACACGATACCTGTAATCATACCCGGGATAAAGGCGTTGAGAAACTTTACCTTGGTGTTGGGGATAAAGACGAACAGACCTGTCATGATGAGGCCCGACAAGACATATGGGGCCAGCTTGATGCAAATATGCACGAATGAACTGATGAGGAAATACTCCGCCATCCGCTCGTAGATAGTGGTCATGAAGATACTGATACCGGCATACAGGATGATGATGATGGGGAATACGATGAACAGTGCCATGTAGTCGGTGAGCTTACGGAAGTACGACCGCTGCTTCTTGACATCCCAGATGGCGTTCATATTACTTTCTATGCTATCGGCCAGGTTGATGATAGCCCATAGCAACATGGCTATACCTACTCCGATGAATACACCGCTCTTGGCATACTCCAGATAGTTGTCAATGAAGGTCATTACCATATCTACGGTGCCATTCTCTACCATGCCTCCTCGTAGCAGGCGTTCCATGAGGTTCGAGAACCCGAAGCCTTTGGCGATGGCAAACAGCAGTGCCAGAATGGGGATGACGGAGAATAGGGTGGTGTAGGAGAGGGCTGCGGCACGTATCCACACACGGTCTTTGATGAAGCACTTGATGGTCTGTATCGTAATCTTCAGCAGATTGTAACTTGTGTAGCGGCCACGGCTCACATCACTCTCGGTCACTCGCCAAAGCGAACGAGTAAGGAAATGGATTAGTTGTCTGAATTTCTCCACCATAACGATTCTTCTAAAAAGAAGAAAACAGTTGGCCTGTAAGCCGGGTTCTGTACTACGGAGGAGAACTTTCTCCATAGCGTCTGTCATTTATCTGTGTCTGCTGTTGCCAGCCGACTATAGCGGTCTACCCTCCGGCTCGGGCGAGCAACCCTCAAGCACCGGTATACATGACCTTGCAACTCCCGGGACGCACAGCTCAGGATGTCACCATCCGACTGGTGGGCTCTTACCCCACCTTCTCACCCTTACCTCGCCTGAGCGGGGCGGTTGTTTTCTTCTGCGTTTCCCCTGCCGTTACCGACACCTTGCATATTAACAAGCGGGATGCTCTATGTTGCCCGGACTTTCCTCATACTCCACGAGGGAGCAAGCGACAGACCGTCCAACTGCTTTCTTCGCTGCAAAATTAGTGCAAGCCGAACGGAAATGCAAATTTATTTGCAATTTCCTGAGGCGCCGCCTAATTTCTGTGGCGTAAGCCACTAAAGATACAACAAACCGAACGGAAATGCAAGCCAAATAATCAGAATGGCATGTCTGTAGATACGCCACCCATAGGGAATGGATTGTCTGTAGGTGGAGGTGGCACTGGAGGCATACCGATATATTCGTCGGTAGCAGAGGCAGGAGCCATTTGTCTACGGTTCATCTTAGAGCCCAGCACAGCATCTTCGGGAAGAGGAGCAATGCTCTCGTCCTGCAAGTTCTGGAAACGGGCATAGTTGCCCACAAAGCGTAGGCGCACATCGCCCACGGCACCGTTACGGTGCTTGGCGATAATGATTTCGGCTACTCCATGTAGGTCGTTACCCTTCTCGTCCTGGAATATCTTATAGTATTCGGGACGGTGGATGAAGCATACGATGTCGGCATCCTGCTCGATGGCTCCCGACTCGCGGAGGTCGCTCAGCTGGGGGCGCTTACCGTCGATGCCCTCACGACTCTCTACACCACGGTTGAGCTGGCTAAGGGCGATGATGGGGATGTCGAGTTCCTTGGCCAATCCCTTGAGCGAGCGTGAAATGGTGCTCACCTCTTCCTGGCGGCTACCAAACGAAGCGCCCGAAGCATTCATCAGCTGCAGGTAGTCGATGATGATGAGCTTCACGCCATGTTCACGCACGAGACGTCGTGCCTTGGTGCGTAGTTCAAAGATGGAGAGCGAAGGCGTGTCGTCAACGTAGAGGGGCGCATCGAAGAGGGCGGTGATGTTACTGTCGAGCTGTCCCCATTCGTAGGGTGCCAACTGTCCGCTCTTGATCTTTTCACCCGAGATCTCGCATACGTTAGTGATAAGACGGTTTACTAACTGCACGTTGCTCATCTCAAGCGAGAAGAGGGCTACTGGCTCACGGTTGTTGACGGCGATGTTCTTGGCCATAGAGAGCACAAACGCTGTCTTACCCATGGCAGGGCGGGCAGCTATGATGACGAGGTCAGACTTCTGCCATCCTGAGGTATACTTGTCGAGGTCGTAGAAACCGGTAGAGAGACCACTGAGTCCCGAGTCGCGCGATGCTGCAATCTTGAGCTGCTCATAAGCCTGCTTGATGACGGGGTTGATTTGCGTGTAGTCCTTCTTCATGTTCTGCTGCGAGATGGCGAAAAGCTTGCCTTCGGCCTCCTGCATAAGGTCCTCCACATCGTTTGTCTCGTCAAAGGCCTTTGTCTGGATAAGGCTGGTGTAGGTGATAAGCTCGCGTGCAAGAAACTTCTGTGCAATGATGCGTGCGTGATACTCTATATGGGCCGATGAGTTCACCTTGCCTGCCAGCTGGGTGATGTATACGGGTCCGCCCACCTCTTCCAGTTCGCCCGTAGAGCGCAACTGCTCTGCTACGGTGAGTATGTCGATAGGCTTCTGTTGTATGGCCAGTGTCTGCACGGCCTTGTAGAGCAGCTGGTTGCGGTGCTCGTAGAATGACTCGGGCTTGAGTATCTCGCTCACCAGTGAGTAGGCATCCTTCTCTATCATCAGTGCGCCCAGCACAGCCTCTTCCAGTTCGGGTGCTTGAGGTTGCAGATGTCCATAGTCATCGGTCTGTTTCACAGGGCGTTTTGCTGCGGTAGTGCGTGGTTGTCGTGCTGTAGCCATAGTATATATAAGTAGTCGTTGTTTTTAATGGATCGCAAAAGTACATAAAAAGCCATGCAAATGGAAATTCTTGCCGATGAAGTTTTCCACAAGTTTTCCACAAGGAAAGGTTGATGACAGCCCACGTGTAGCCAACAGTCTGAGCAACAAGAGGCCTCAAGCAGAGACACCTCCAGCAAGAAGCGTGTAGGCCACACCTGCGATGCCGAAGAGCATCACGGCAGCACCGATGACACGGTTGAGTATCCAGATGCCACGCACATCGAAGCGGCTGCCCAACTTATGTACCAGCCAGGTGATAAGAAACCACCAGACCACAGCGCCTATCCAAATAGAGAGGTATCCAGCCAGACGGTCTATTGCCCCAAGCTCGGGCAGCACGAAGGACATGCGGGCAAACAGGGCCACAAACATAAGGATGATGAGCGGATTGCTGATAGCCAGCGCAAAGCCTGTAGCGAAGTTATAGGCAAGTTTGCCCTTGGTCACGGGATAGGCTCCAATCTTATCCATCGGATTGGCACGATAGCTATGCGGATTGGTACGGAAGGTATGCATACCAAAGATGAAGAGCAATATGCTGCCCACCACCTGAAGGACAAACATATTGTGGGCATTGTTGATGAAGTCGAACACGAACGACATGCCGAATGCCGTAACGGCCGCATACGCCAGATCGCTCATCGAAGCACCTATACCAGTCATGAAGCCGTGCCAGCGGCCCTTGTTCAGGGTACGCCGTATACACATGACACCCACTGGCCCCATAGGGGCCGATACGATGATGCCTATCATGATACCTTTCAGTATGAGTTCTACGAACGAAATCTGCTCAGCAAACTGCTCCAACCAATTCATTTTGCAAAATTAGTGCAAGCCGAACGAAATGCCAAATTTATTTGAGCATTTCTGAGGCACCGCCTAATTTCTGTGCCGAAGTCACTAAAGATGCTGCAGCCGATAGTCACAGGTGACCATCGGCTGCATTCGTTATCAACGATAGGGGCTTACTCCTCGCTGCTCCACAGGTCGCCCCAGCCACCACGATGGCCACGTGCATCGGGTTGTGAAGGGGTATTCCCCATACCAGTATCTGCCGACTCAGCCATCATGGTAGTTACCACATCCATTTCTACCTGCTCCATTACAGGCTTTTCATAATTCTGTTTCATAACGGGTATCCATATTTAGTTATACAATACTTTCTTACCATTTACAATATACACACCCTCCGTCGGGTTCGTTACGCGGCGGCCTGCAAGGTCATAGACTATTTGCTCATTGTCTGCCGACTCTATATTTTCTATTGATGTAGCATCATCGTCGGTATCGTCACCGATTACGCGCATCTTGATGCTCTGCGCTGCCTGCGCATTGCCGTTGCGGCTCTCAATCTGCAAGTAGAAGCGGAAGGCACCCAATGTGGCACCTTCGGCTATCGGTTGCCATACACCACCACTCAGAGCATAGCATCCTGCGAGTTCCGTGCTCGACATACGGCTGTAAGTACCGGTGAAGGTGTACTTGTCGTATACCGACGAGCAGTCGATGGAGTTCTCTTCCGTGGCGTAGAGCATGGCATCGGTCACCGTAATTGTCTTCTCGCCCGCCTCCTTGGCTCGTATCAGGTAGGGATAGTTTGCCTCAAGCGTACCACTGGTAATCTTGAACGCCTCTATCACCGTCTCCTCCTTCACACCATCATCGTCGCGGTCATATTGACGGGTGTCGTTGATGTAGGCCACCTCAAAGTTGTCCTTTATATTATCGTAAGGTATCTCAAAGGGAACATACAATGCCTGCCAATTGGAATTATTGAAGGTGCGGGTGTAGGTGATATTATCACATTCTTCAACCTCTGATTGCAAGAAATCATCTCCATCGGTCAACGAAATGTTAATCTCGGGAATGGCTTGAAAATTTGTAAACTCGCTCCAATATTCAGCAGACTTGTAGGCCGAAACTGAAGATTCTGGCACATAAACCGGGATACTACGCGGAACGTTATAAAAGGTATAAGAGTCCCCTATTGTAGGAGGTGTTTTTGCTTCACAATTGATAGAGGCCAGAGCGCTACAGTTATAGAAAGCGCCTGCACCTATTGAAGTTACACTCTGAGGCAAGGTCACCGAAGAAAGTTTATAGCAACAGTAGAACGCTTTATCCCCTATGCTTATTACGCTACTAGGAATTTCCATCCCTACTAGTTCCTGGCATCCATAAAAGGCTGTATTGCTAATACTTGTTACACCATAAGGGATAATCGTGTTCTTGCATCCTCTGATTAATGTATTTGTTGCCGTTTCTATAATCGCATTACAATTATTTCTACTATCATATACGGTATTTCCCGATTCTACGATAATACTCTTTAGTTCATTGGATTCATTAAATGCATTGCGCTCAATACTGTTAACACTCTGGGGAATTATCAAATTCTCAATATTACAACCACTAAACGCGGCAATGCCTATCGAGTTTAATCCATTGGGCAATGCTATGCTAGTAATATCATCACAATAGTAAAAAGCATATTTTCCAATATGCTGCACATTGTCTGAGAAAGTGACAGAAGATAGAGAATTGCATGAATCAAACATGTAATTAGGAACAGTTGTCATGCCATTTCCTATTTTCACAGTGCGCAATGTTTTTCTCCAATCCCCATAAGAATAAGAAAAAGTATACCCACTCAAGTCTCGACCTACATACAAATACTCTATTGGAGAATCCTCGAAAAAGTAATCATATGTATATGAATTCTCCAATTTACAATTAAGAGGCATAGCACAGTCGGCTATAGACAGCTCTTTGATACCGATACAACCCGCAAATGCTTGATAGCCGATGTTTTCCATGCTGCTAGGAATAATAATACCTGTCAGGCCTGTACAATTATAGAATGCTTTCTGTTCTATAGTTTTCACCCCTTCGGGAATAACTATGCTTGAAAGACTGTTACAACCAGAGAATGCGCCCGAACCAATAGATGTTACGCCATTGGAGATAGTTACGGAAGTTAGGTCGCTGCAACCAGAGAAGGCATAGTTTCCAATACTCGTTACACCATTCGAAATTGCGACACTTTCCAGCTTGCTACAATTATAAAACACATATCGCCCGACACTCGTTATACTTTCAGGAAGTGTAACGGAAGTTACCAATGTTCCATTTAAGTATAAGTTCCCTCCCGTATTTAGAAGAGAGGACTTAAAATCAATATTACACCAAGCCTCAATACTACGAATATAAACTTTGGTGAGTTTGTCGCAATAATAAAAAGCCATGCTTTCAATATTAGTCAAACTTGCGGGAATAGATATTGAGGACAGTTCACTGCAACGAGAGAAAGCATAGCTACCAACGCTTGTCACGCCTTCAGGAATCGTAACCGAGGTCAACTTTGCACAACCATAGAATGTTGAATTATTAATACTGGTCACACTCGTTGGGATACTGACCGAGGCCAACTTTGCACAATTATAAAAAGCTGCATCCCCAATGTTTGTCACGCCTTCAGGAATACTAACAGAGGTTAAACTTGTGCAACCACTAAAGGCTCGTTCCCCAATACTCGTCACACCTTCGGGAACGTCAAGTTTGTTTACTAGTGTCCCATTCAAATATAAGTTACCCGCAAGTTCGAGAGGATTGGAATAATAAGAGTCAAACGCAACTCCGCACCACGCCTCTAAATTGCTAATATACACTCCGGTGAGGTTGTCGCAAGACGTAAAGGCATGAGCGCCAACATTTTGCAGACTTTTAGGAAGCGTGATGCGGAGAAGGCCGCCGCAACTATTAAACGCAAAATCCCCAACACTTGTCACGCCTTCGGATATTGTAACAGAAGTAAGGGTTTTACAACTATGAAATGCATAATCCCTTATACTCGCCACACTATATGTATTGCCCCCATAAGTAACGGTTGCAGGAACTATAACTTCCCCACTATACTCATCTGCATATGTGCTATAGCTGCTTCCCTGATAAGTAACCTCTACCGTTAAGTTTGTACTAGAAGTTATATTGTAGTAAATACCATCCACCACAAAGTCGTGCGCATTTACCACGATACTGCACAGCAAAAGAGCCGCTGTGACTAACCAATGCTTTGTCTTTCTCATAATCATAAGAACTTATAAGTTAATAATAAAATAGCTTTCACTACCTCTGCCTATAAGTTCTCCTGATTCGGCGATATACATGATTTAAAAACAAAAAGCGTGAGAACCTGTACCTGTTACTCGTCTCACTCTTTTAAGGTCTTCGCATTACCCGATTGTTCGAAACGAGCAACGCAGACCCCACGCCGATATGTATATATAACCCAAACATACCCACCACTGTTGCGGTAAGGTATATTAAAGGAGTATAAAAAAACATATCCCGTGACATCTACTGTTGCTTTGTTTTTGAACAATCGATCGAAGTTGCGAAGTTCTAAAAGAGTCAAAACCAAAGCGCCAAGTAAACGCCTTTCCACTATGTCATCCCCGCCCAGCCACCTTAATCCGTACAAATGAATCAAGGCATCGGCGCGAAGATGATGCAAAATTAGTAAATATTTAGGAATTAAGAGTTATAACCAGGAAAATATTTTCAATGTTTTAGAACAGAAGAAGCAATATGTATATAATGTCCTTGCCGAAACCATCTGCCGAAGTGTCGCCAATATGACTATACATGCTGCCATTCAGCGCATTGACGGCGACACTTCGTACGATTTTACATCCACATTCTACACTGGCCATTGCAATCCATGGAATAGCAAAATGGTGCGATTTCTGGTGAACAAAGTTTATAAATAGGTTGGCGGTGGCGCTGTATTGCCACTAAGCAAATCCATATGCCGAACTCACGTTAGTTGTTGATGCACCTGTGTTATCTTTTTCAAAGTTATCGTACGATGGCCAACGTACAGCTGACTGATGGACATCGGTCAACTGAACGATGACCTTCGGTCAGTCGTTTGATGCCCATCGTACGATAGTTTTTCTTTTGACAATCAGGGAATACGCATAATGAAAAAGTATTATATGAGCCTTGATAATTTACACATAGACAGTTCTTTTTCATGATAAATAATTGATTTTCACACGGAATATGGATATAAATTTCACACGGAAATCACAGAAAGCACAGAAATTTCATGCTCGCTATCGCTTGCGTGTGCCATCTGGGACGCAGACACTCGACACAGCCGCCAGCTGCGAGCCTTTTGCGATGCAGCCTTCGCGTTCTCTGTGTTCTGCGTGAGACATGTGAGCACTCGGCGCAGTCGCCCGGCAAGGGCAAAGCCACTTGCCAATTTCTGTGTTTTCTGTGAATTTCTGTGTGAGACAAAAATGATTATCTGAGAGAAATATATAAGCGGTGTCTGATAGATTTATAATGCGTATTCCCTAAACGAAAGAAACCCTCTGCCAGCGCCAACCGATTTATGAACTTTGCTCACCTGTATATACGGAGATGTGTCGCCATCAAGTATCTGATACTGATAATGATACCTGTGATGGGCGACACATCGGCACTTCGTTTGGGGATACCCTTATATCAAGGATAGAACTATGGAAAATTGTACAGCAATGCTACGAGCTACAGCCTCCAGGCCTCCAGCTCGGCGAGGGCGCGGCGGTAGTCGCGGTCGGCGCTGAGGCTACGGTCAAGGTAGTCGTAGTAGAGTTCTATGCCCTGCAGATATTCGAGCACGGAGATGAAGCCTTCGTCCATAGCGCGGGCCAGCATCTCGCTGTTGTTAGCCTCGGCGAGGGCACGGCGGTAGAGGTCGGCAGTATGCTGCAATCCGACGACACGCTCGTAGCCTGCCTGCAACTGGCTGCGTAGCTGCAGCTCGGCATCGGCCTCACGAGCCTCGGCAGCACTGAGTGCGGTGCGTGCCGAACGCACACGGTTCTTGTTGGCCCAAAGAGGGAGGTTCATGCCTACGGTGAAGCCCTGTGAGCGCTCGCCCGAGAGGTGGCGCTCGTTGATATAGGTGGCCGAGAGTGTGGGCAGGTGCATGGCCTTGGAGAGGGATAGCTCGCTACGGCGCACCTCGCGCTCCTCGCGTGCCAGCGCCAGGTCGGGGCTGCGCTCTACGGCTTCTTGGTACCACGACTCGAAGTCGCCCGTCAGCATCGCCGGAGCATACTCCTGTGCATTGAAAGGCAAGGGGCGGCCACCGTTGAGATGTGCCAAGCGGGTCATCAGCACGCCGCGCTCCATCTCCACACGTGCCTTCTCGGCCTCCAGTGCCGAGAGGCTGAGCACCACGTTGTTGTAGGAGAGCACATCGGTGTCGCCACTGTCGAGGCGGCGCTTCTCCACCTCCACCACACGGCGGGCATGAGCCAAGCGGCGGTCGAGCTCAGCCCCGAGGGCATTATAATAGGTGATGTCTATACATACGAGTTCGGCTTCGAGCAGTATGCCCATGCGCTGTGCACGGTACTCCTCGTCGACGAGCCTATTCTTCTGCAGCGCTACTCCCTTGCGCTTGCCCAGCACGGTAGGCAGGTCGAAGGATTGGCCCACGGTCAGCTCCGTCATATTACCTGTCTGCTCGGCTCCCTCCCACATGCGTTTGAGGCCCACCTCGGGGTCGGCAAGGGTGATGCCGGTGCGGTTCTCCAGTTTGAGAGCCTCGGCCTCCCTGCGCAGGGCTATGAGGGTGGTGTTGTTGGTTTCGATGCTGTCGAGAAGAGCATTCAATTGACAATTGACAATTGACAATTGACAATTATCATCCTGACTGTTGACAGTCAATGTTGTACTTATTGCCACAAGGGCGATGATGAATTTGTATTGCTTCATATTGTATAACCTTCTGTCTTGTCACTTTAGAGTATTCTTCTTTGCAATCATTATATACATTATAGGAACGATAAATCCATTGAGGAGGGTCGAGGTGGTGAGGCCGCCCAGGATTACCTTGGCCATGGGGCTCTGTATCTCGTTGCCCGGCAGGTCGCCCCCGAGAGCCAGGGGGATGAGTGCGAGGGCAGTGGTGAGCGCCGTCATCAGGATGGGGTTGAGACGGTCGGCCGAGCCACGCAGCACACTCTCTATGGTGGAATAACCCTCGGCACGCAGGTCGTTGTAACGCTCGATGAGCAGCATACCGTTTCGTGTGGCGATACCGAAGAGCGAGATGAATCCGATGAGCGCCGGGATGCTCAGTTCGCTACCCGTGAGCCACAGCACCAGCACACCACCGATAAGGGCAAGCGGCAGATTGACCAGGATGACGGCCGACTGCACGAGGTTGCGGAACTGATTGTAGAGAAGCATAAATATCACCATTATGGCAAACAACGAAGCGATGAGAATGGTTCGCGAGGCGTTCTCCTCATTCTCAAACTGTCCGCCATATTGTATATGATAGTCCTCGGGCAACTCAATCTGCTCCTCGATGATGCGGCGCATATCGGTGACCACACCACGGAGGTCGCGCCCAGCCACGTTGGCCGACACCACTACCTTGCGCTCCACATTCTCGCGGTTAATGGTGTTGGGACCTACCGACGACACCACATCGGCAATCTGCCCCAACGGCACCTTCGTGTCACCGGCATCTACAATCAAGCGACGTATATCCTCCGCCGTAGCGCGGCTGTCGTCGCCCACCTTGAGGGTGAGGTCAAACACGCGGCGACCTTCGTAGACCTGCGACACGGGCTCGCCGGCAAGCAGCACATTTACCATATCGGCAAACTCAGGCATGGTGACTCCATACTTGGTCATCACATCGCGCTTGGGCACAATCTTCAGCTGCGGACGCTCCACCTGCTGCTCCACGTTGAGGTCGGCAATACCCTCTACACCCTCAACAGCAGCCTTGATGCGGTTTCCTATGCGGTACATCTCATTGAGGTCGGTACCGAATATCTTCACGGCAATGCTGGCACGAGTACCCGAGAGCATGGCATCGATGCGGTGACTGATGGGTGCACCCACCTCCACGTTCACACTGGGCAGCGTGCCCAACTTCTCGCGTATCTCAGCGATGAGTTCGTCTTTAGAGCGGTCGGCCAACTCGAAGGGAACCTCTATCTCCGATACGTTCACGCCCAGTGCGTGCTCATCCAACTCGGCACGTCCGGTCTTACGGCCTACGGTCTTTATCTCGGGAATGGTGAGCAACAGCTCTTCGGCACGGCGGCCAATCTTGTCCGACTCCTCCAACGAGATACCCGGCAGTGTGGCTACATTGATGGTAAACGAGCCCTCATTGAAGGGCGGCAGGAACGAACGTCCCAACCCGAAGAAAGCCACCAACGCCACGACGAGCAGCGCTGCTGTAGTGCCCAGGACTGGCCAGCGATGACGGAGAGTCCACGAGAGAAGACGGGTGTAGCCTTTCTTGAGCCAGCGGGTTACAGGAGGCTCTTTGTCGGAGTTCTCAGAGACCTCCGAGTTCTCAGACTTTCTTCCTAATAGGTAACTGCATAATACTGGAGTGAGCGTCAGCGCCACCAAGGTAGAGGCGCACAACGCCACGATGAAGGCTATGCCGAGCGGTGCCAACATGCGTCCCTCCATGCCTGTAAGGAAGAAGAGGGGCACGAAGCTGGCAATGATGATAAGCGTAGAGTTGAGGATGGGCATGCGCACCTCCTTGGAAGCATCGTAGATGACCGTGAGTACGGGGCGACGCTGGTCGACAGGCAGGGCGCGGTTCTCGCGCAGACGTTTATATACGTTCTCCACATCCACGATGGTATCGTCCACGAGCGAACCGATAGCGATGGCCAAGCCGCCGAGACTCATCGTATTGATGGTAAGTCCGAAGGCATTGAGTGTAAGGATGGCAGCCACAAAGGCAAGCGGAATGGTGACGAGCGAGATGAGCGTGGTGCGCACATTCATCAGGAACACGAAGAGCACGATGACCACAAAGATGGCTCCCTCGACGAGGGCACTCTTGACATTATCAATGGAGTTGTTGATGAAGCGCTCCTGACGGTATACGTCGGTGGTGAGCACCACATCGGCTGGCAACTCGCGTTTGAGGTCTTCGAGCGTAGCGTCCAGTTTCTTGGTGAGTTCCAGCGTGCTGGTGTTGGGCTGCTTGGTCACGGTAAGGATCACGGCTGGCTCGGTGCGCAATGAGGCCATACCGAACTTGGGACGCTGGTCGCCAATCTTTACCTCGGCGATATGGTGCAACAAGAGGGGCGACTCCCCAACCCGCTTCACTACCGTGCGGCCAATCTCATCCACATCATTTGTCGAGAGCATACCGCGGATAATATATTCGTTGCCATACTCATAGAGTGTGCCACCCGTAGCATTCTGGTTCATACCCGACACTACCTCCATCACCTCGCCCAATGACACGCCGTAGTGCATCATCTTCTCGGGGTTGAGCAGTATCTGATACTCCTTCACCTCACCACCGAGTACGGCCACCTGTGCCACACCACCCGTAGCCAGCAAGCGTGGACGGATGGTCCAGTCGGCCAGAGTGCGGAGGTCTTGGAGGGAAGTGGAGGTCTGGCCCCCCTCAGTTCCCCCAAGGGGGGATGATTGGCTCCGCGCTGAAGGAATACTCCCCTTTGTTGGGGGGATAGGGGGGACTGCTTCCCCCCCTTGGGGGGATGAGAGGGGGGGCGCATCCACCGTGAGTCCCACAAACAGCACCTCGCCGAGGATGGACGACTGCGGGCCGAGTGTAGGTGTGCCTACGTGTCCTGGCAGGGCATCCATCACCGTAGCAATCTTTTCCGACACTATCTGGCGGGCCCGATAGATATCGGTACCCCAATCAAACTCTACCCATACGATAGAGAATCCCGTGGTAGACGACGAGCGCACACGCCGCACATCGGTGGCGCCGTTCACGGCAGTCTCTATGGGGAACGTCACCAGGCGCTCCACCTCCTCGGGCGCCATACCCTTGGCCTCGGTCATCACCGTCACCGTAGGGGCATTGAGGTCGGGAAACACATCCACATCCATCGTGGTGGCCGTATACACACCTGCCACCATCAGCAACACCGAGAGCACGAGTACGAGCAAGCGGTTGTTGAGCGAGAAACGTATAATCTTGTTTAACATAATATGAGGCCTCCCTTTAATGACTGTGTCCGTGCGGTATCGCCGTAGACACCGAGGCGAGTTTTACTTGATAGGCACCCTGGGTCACTACGCGCTCGCCACCGTGAAGGCCATGCAGTATCTCTACACGCTCGCCGTCGCGACGGCCTAGTGTGACACCGCGCTTCTCATACTCCTCCTCGCAGAGCTGTATATATATATAGTATAGACCCTGCTCCTCGGTGAGTGCGCTGATGGGGATGGATACCACTCCCTCCTCGGGCGAAGTGAGCAGGTACACCTCGGCATACGAACCGGGTACGATGTCGCCCACATTGTCGAACTCAAAAGTCACGGGGATATAGAACGAGGCTTCGTCGGCAGCGGCCTTACCGTATGCTACGAGGCGGCCATTCAGGTCGGTGGTCTTGTACAGCTTGTCGGTATAGGACGGACGGAAATTGGCACTGCTCACCTTGCTCAGTTGGGCATAGTCGCGCTCCGATACCTCGGCACGCAACTGTAGGCGACGTGTCTGGGTGACTATCGCTACAGGCTGTCCCACCTCTACATATGCACCGTTGGGTACAAGCAGCTGCTTCAGATAACCAGCGATAGGCGATGTGAGCGAAGCGCCTTTGTCTGTCATTCCCTGCGCCTGTCCTTCGTAAGTGGTCTTGGCCGTCTCGTAGCGCAAACGTATCTGTTCAAACTCCTTGGCCGATACTATCTTATCGTCTACCAGGCGCTTTGCACGCTCATATTCGGCTAAAGCCGTCTCGTAAGCCAGCTTGGCCTTGAGCAGGGGGTCACCATCCTGCAACTTCTTGGCCGATATGCCAGCCAAAGCCTTGCCGGCCGTCACTGCCACGCCCTCGACTATCGACGGGTCGGTGTAGTAGAGCACACCGGCCGAAGTGGCCACCACGACAGCTTCATTGCCCTTAGGAGCCTGTATATGCCCGGCGGTCTTTATCACTCCGCTGAAAGAGCCCTTTGGGGTCACCTCTACTTTCAAGCCTGCCGCTTCGGCCTGCTGTTTGGTAAAGGCGATACCTTCACCGTGCTCGTGACTGTGCGTCTCATGTTCGTGGCCGTGGTTGTGCTCTTCGTGAGCATGGCTGTGTTCTTCGTGCTCGTGAGTATGGCCTTCGTGGCTATGCTCATGGCTTTCGTGACTATGGTTGTGCTCGTGAGCATGCGCCTCATGCTGATGCGTTTCGTGGTTGTGCTCATGCTCGTGAGTCGCATTGTGCTTGCCTCCACACGCAGCAAAAAGCAATGCTGCACATATACAAGCTAATGATTTCATTTGTTTTTTCATATCTATTCGTTCTTTTTTACTCCTATTTATATAATATGCCAATTTTTACGCATGCAAAATTACAAAATCATCCATGCAACCTAGTTGCATTTTAGCTGTTACGCCACTTCTTTATAGACGAACGGGCAATTGTCATCAAGACTTTTCAAAATTCCATGTAATTTACCAAAATTTGCGCATAAAACCAGTAAAATATACACAAAAGATTGCCAAAGTGCAAAAATTGGGCGTAATGTGCTTGCACTTTCAAGGGGAATATGTATCTTTGCAAGCGAAAAAGAGACGACGAGCAGACCGCGACAAGTAACAATTATAGATGTGTTTTTTGTAGAATCAATCGTAATTTTGTACATTTGTAAGTCGTAAATTAAGAACATACCTAAAATAATTAGTACCACTATGGCAAAAGACATTATTTTACGAATTGAGGACAGTATGAAGAATAACTGGGACCTCGATGCACTGACCGATTACAAAGGGTGCACATTGCAATACAAGGATGTAGCCCGCCGTATCGAGAAACTGCATATCATGTTCCAGGAGGCAGGCATCGTACCGGGCGATAAGATTTCGCTTTGCGGACGCAACAGTTCAAACTGGGGCGTAGCCTTCCTTGCCACTATCACTTATGGTGCCGTACCTGTGCCTATCCTGCACGAATTCAAGGCTGATAACGTACACAACATCATCAATCACAGCGACTCTAAGCTGGCTTTTATCGGCGATAGCATCTGGGAAAACCTCAACGAAGAGGAGATACCCAATGTGCTCGGTGTAGTACGCATCGAAAATTACGACTTGCTCATCAGCCGCAGTAAGGAACTCACCTATGCTCGTGAACATCTCAATGAACTCTTCGGCAAGAAGTTCCCCAACCGCTTTGAGAAGGAGATGATTAGTTACTATCATGCCAATCAGCCCGACGAACTGGCTATCATCAACTACACCAGCGGATCTACAGGTTTCTCTAAGGGTGTAATGATTCCTTACCGTGCGGTAAGCAACAATATGGAATTTGCCGAGCGTGCACTCAATCTCAAACCTGGTATGACCATCGTATCCATGCTGCCTATGGCGCATATGTATGGTATGGCCTTCGAGTTCCTCTACGAGCTCACTATCGGTATGCACATCTACTTCCTTACCAAGATACCTTCACCGAAGATTATCTTCCAGGCACTCAATGAAATCAAGCCTTCGGTAGTCGTAGCTGTTCCTCTCATCATCGAGAAGATTATCAAGAAGAACGTGCTGCCCAAGCTGGAAAAGCCTGGTACAAAACTTCTGCTTAAGGTGCCCATCGTGAACGAGACCATCCTTGCCAAGGTGAGAGAGAAGATGATCAGTTCGTTCGGCGGCAACTTCTACGAGGTGATTGTGGGTGGCGCTGCCTTCAATCAAGAGGTAGAAACCCTGCTCCACCAACTTAAGTTCCCCTATACCGTAGGTTATGGCGCTACGGAGTGTGCCCCCATCATCTGCTACGAAGATTGGAAGAAGTTTGTACCCGGCTCGTGCGGTAAGGCTGCCTATGGCATGGAGGTACGCATCAACAGTAGCGACCCCGAGCACATCCCTGGTGAAATCTTCGCCAAGGGCCCCAATGTGATGCTCGGATACTATAAGAACGAAGAGGCTACTGCCGAGACTATTGATGCTGACGGATGGTACCACACCGGCGACCTCGGCGTGATGGACAAGGAGGGCAACGTATTCATCAAGGGACGCTCGAAGAACATGCTCCTCGGCCCCTCGGGACAAAATATCTATCCCGAAGAAATTGAGGACCAGCTCAATAGCTTACCCTACGTAAGTGAATCGCTCATCATACATCGCGATGGTAAACTCGTGGCGCTCATCCACCCCGATTACGATACTGCTTTCAAGGAGGGAAAGACCGAGCAGGAGGTGACTGCGCAAATGGATGTTAACCGCGCGGAGCTGAACAAGAACCTCCCCGCTTACAGCCAGATTTCAAGTGTGCAGATTTTCAGTGAGGAGTTTGAGAAGACTCCCAAGAAGAGTATCAAGCGTTACTTGTATCAGTAATTGATATATATAATAAAGGTGAGAGAGGTACCATGCGGTACCTCTCTCACTTTGTTGTTAAGCCCTATTACATGGCCAGTGGCTCTCCTTTCTCAAAGTCGTAGAGTGTCTTGCGCATAATGTCGGCCAGACTGAGCTGGTAGGCTATGTAGGCACTCAAGTGGTTGCGGTAAGCGCTGTTGAGACGATTGCGCTCAAGCGCAAGGGTCTGGCTGTCAATATCTCCGTCAGAAAAGCGCTGGAGGGTAATCTGAAAGCTCTTCTCTGCAATAACCACATTCTTCTCGAGCAGCTGGAGTCGCTTGAGGTTGTTGTTGAGCTGGGCTACTGAGTTGCGTGTCTCGGTTTCTATAGAACGTTCGAGCTCCTCTTTGGCGATGTAGTTCTGTCGCTGACGGGCCTCGGCAGCACGCACTCGGGCCTTGTTCTCTCCCCAGTCAAGAATAGGTACCGAAACGGTGAATCCTACACCATAGTTTATCGGGCGGTCCAGGAAGTCGTTGGCCGAGGTTTGGATGGTATTTCCGTAAGTAGTGGTGATGTCGCCCATGCTGGTGCCTGTCTTCTGCACGTATGCATCAAAGTAACCACGCACCATACCCTCAGCCTTACGCTGACGGATACTCATCTTCTGCTGCTCAATGGCAATATCCTGATCGCGCAGTTCGGTACGATTCTTTAAGGCATACTCTACGGCCTTGTCGGCATCCACCACTACGACATTGTATTTCAACTCATCGTTCAGGACTACACTGTCAGTAAGTTCTATGCCCAACAACTCTTTGAAACTGTTAATGGCTGACTCTTGATTGATGAGCGACATCTCATAGCTGTTTTGCGCTTCGGCCAAGTCTACCTCCATTTGCAGGGCATCTACCTCACGAATCAGTCCTGATGCATATTTGTTTTGCGCTATTTGGTTGGCTTCGGTCTGACGCTCATAGTCGAGCAGGGCAATCTCGGTACTACGCTGCAGGGAAAGCAGATTGTAGTAGGCACTGCTCACCCGATAGACCAGATTGAGCTCCTCACGGCGGAGCGACTTGTTGGTACGCTCATAATCGAGCCTTGCTGACTTGAGCGATGAACGTATGGCATTATAACCATAAAGAGCATCAATAGGTTGGCGGAGACGAAGACGAGTATTAAATGTAGCCGAACGGTCATCATTATAGAAGTCATCGTAACTGTTCAGGCTCGTCTCCCAATAGATGTTACCATTGGTGATAAGAGGTTGGTTCACTGTTATTGTACCTCCATAGTCCATGCGCTTCACTGAATAGAACGATACACCAGTGGTATCGTCCCATGTACGCACTGTCTGGTTGAACTCGGGCATCGTAAGGCTAAAGTCAATGTGAGTTTTCAAGCTTGCTGTTGCCGACTTGAGGTTATACTCGGCAATCTTGAGGTTCTCTTTCAGATTTTGCATTGTGTAGCTCTTCTCTTTGGCAAGCTCTACGCTGGCTTCGAGCGTAAGGTGATAGGTCTCGGCTTGAGCCGTTAAAGAGACAAGGAACAAGCTGCATGTAGTAATGTGTTTTATTTTCATAATCAACAGATTCTACTTTTTTACAAAAGTAACAAGTTTATTTAATACAACAAAAGTTTTCGTATATTTTAACCAAACGTGTTTGTTCGCTCTTTGTATGGCCGATTGGCAAGGAGGAAAATAAAATTAAATAAATTTGCATTTCCGCTCGCCTTGCACTAATTTTGTCAGCTATTAGAAAATATTATAACTAATTATATATGTACAGAACGAATACTTGTGGAGAACTGCGTATCTCCAATGTAGGACAGAAGGTGACGTTGGCCGGATGGGTGCAACGCACTCGTAAGATGGGTGGAATGACATTCGTAGATCTGCGCGACCGCTACGGACTCACCCAGTTGGTGTTTGATGAGAACCACGATGTTGCGCTCACCGAGCAAGCCAACAAGTTGGGCCGTGAATATGTGATTCAGGTTACAGGTACAGTGAGCGAGCGCTCAAGCAAGAATCCCAAGATGGAGACTGGTGATATTGAGATTATCGTAGATGCGATGACCGTGCTCAATGCATCGCAGACTCCTCCCTTCACCATCGAGGACAATACCGACGGTGGCGACGACATCCGTATGAAGTACCGCTACCTCGACCTGCGTCGTGGTGCTGTGCGCCGCAACCTTGAACTGCGTCACAAGATGGCCTTCGAGGTGCGCCGCTACCTCGACGAACGTGGCTTCCTTGAGGTGGAGACCCCCGTGCTCATCGGTTCTACTCCCGAGGGTGCCCGCGACTTTGTGGTGCCTTCACGCATGAACCCCGGACAGTTCTACGCACTGCCCCAGAGCCCGCAGCTCTTCAAGCAGATACTCATGGTATCGGGCTTCGACCGCTACTTCCAGATTGTGAAGTGCTTCCGCGACGAGGACCTGCGTGCCGACCGCCAGCCCGAGTTCACACAGATCGACTGCGAGATGTCGTTCGTGGAGCAGGAAGATGTGATCTCACTCTTCGAGGACATGTCGAAGCACCTGTTCCGCTCTATCCTCGGCATTGAGATGACCGAGCCGTTCCCCCGCATGACTTGGCACGATGCCATGAAGTACTATGGTAGCGACAAGCCCGACTTGCGTTTCGACATGCGCTTCGTGGAGCTGATGGACGTGTTGAAAGGACACGGCTTCAGTGTGTTCGATGGTGCTGAATATATTGGTGGTATCTGCGCCAAGGGTGCAGCTACCTACACCCGCAAGCAGCTCGATGCCCTCACCGACTATGTGAAGCGTCCGCAGATTGGTGCCAAGGGTATGGTATATGCTCGTGTAGAGGCCGATGGCAACGTGAAGTCAAGTGTCGACAAGTTCTATACACAAGAGGTACTGCAGCAACTCAAGGCTGCTATGAACGCCGAGCCGGGTGACCTTATCCTCATCCTCTCGGGCGACGACACCATGAAGACCCGCAAGCAACTCTGCGAGCTCCGTCTCGAGGTGGCCGAGCAACTTGGCCTGCGCGACAAGAACAAGTTTGCTTGCCTCTGGGTGGTAGACTTCCCCATGTTTGAGTGGAGCGACGAGGAGCAGCGCCTCATGGCTATGCACCATCCGTTCACCTCGCCCAAGCCCGAGGATATCGAGCTCCTCACCACCAATCCTGCTGCCGTACGTGCCAATGCCTACGATATGGTTATCAATGGTGTAGAGGTCGGTGGAGGCTCCATCCGTATTCACGACAACGAGTTGCAGAAGAAGGCCTTCGAGATTCTCGGCTTCTCCGAGGAGCGTGCCCAGTCGCAGTTTGGTTATCTGCTCAGCGCCTTCAAGTACGGTGCTCCCCCTCATGGTGGCTTGGCCTACGGCCTCGACCGCTTTGTGAGCCTCTTTGCCGGTCTCGACAGCATCCGCGACTGCATCGCCTTCCCCAAGAACAACTCGGGCCGCGATGTCATGATCGATGCTCCCGCTCCGCTTGAGCAGGCACAGCTCGACGAGCTCAACATCCTTGTTGACCTGAAGGAAAAATAACTATCTATATATAAATAGGTGAAAAGCCGCTTGCTGTCGCAGGCGGCTTTTCTTGTTTTTGGGGGCTCTATTTAATGGAAATCATCTCTATAGGCTGCACTTCACTTTTGTCCATCGGGTGCCATTGGTATTCGACCTTGCTAAAGTCAATGCTCTTGAGGTCAATGCAACGTATGTTATTGTTGTATGAGGTCTTGTAGTATACTTTTCCATTGGTCAGGTCAATGGCCGATGTCCATTGGGTAGCACTGGGAATGTCAGGTCCCTCGCCCTTCTTGTGCTCCACGCCGATAGGGATATCAAAGTTGTTGAGCAAGTGGAAGCATTGGGTCACCGTGCTGAAGCCGTCGGGACGTTGGGGCGCTGTGTTACGATAGAAGGCTGCACGAACGAAACGGGAGGGTGGGGTGGCATCGCCAGGCAATCCTAGCATTCCCGAGTTGCCCCCAAAGGGACTCAACGCTTGTTGTCCAAGTAGTTGGTTGGGGGCACTGCCCGGGAAAAGGTTTACATAGTTATTTAGGTTAGCCAGATGCCAGGGGAATCCGGGTGAGTTGGTTATCACGCCCACGGTATTCTCGTAAAAATGAGGCTCGCCGTCAATGAATTCCAGCACTACCTGTCGTCCGCTCTTGTCGCCTATACGATAGTGTACTACCGAACCTGGGTCTAGGCCTACCACACGCACCTTGCCTGAGGTAACAGCCGCTTTCACCTCGTCTACTGTAGCAAACTGCGTCAGCATCCAAGCGTTCAATTGTAGGTCACCTATGCTGCGGTCGGCTTCATTGGGGTTGTAGGGAAGGTAGCTGCCGTAGTTGGGGAAGAAGAACAGACCTGTAGAGAGGCCTGCTTCGTTCATGCCCTCGGCGATAAACTCTTTTTCCACGACACACAGCCCCACTACGCCATACTTGGCCTTGAATTTCAGACCGTTCTTGGCGTTGGGGGTAAACGATTGTGTCTCGTAGCCACGGGGGATGATCACATACTCGCTGATGAGCTTGAGCGCGGCTCCCTCGATAGTGCGTGCCTGCACATAGCTGCCATCCTTGGCAGTGAGCGATATGCCGGTGCAGGCAACAGATGCTGTAGCGCTTCCGCAGAGGGCGGCACAGCCTAACAGAAAACTTTTAGCCATTGTATTCATACGGTTATTCATTTTTGACGATATTTGTCTATCCAAACAAACTGCCGCCGATAATGTTTGTCAGAAAGGAAAATATTGCGTAAGTTTGTACCATATTTATATATGGAGATACATACGCTATGCAATACAATTTTGATACCGTCATCGATCGTCGTGGCACCGATGCCCTGAAGATTGATGCCATCCCCAATATATGGGGTAGGGAAGACCTCCTTCCCCTTTGGGTAGCCGATATGGACTTTGCTACCCCTCCCTTTATTATCGATGAGTTGCGCCACCGTCTCGACCATGAGATACTGGGCTACACCATGCGTACCCCACGGTGGGCATCGTCCATTGTGGCGTGGCAGCAGAGCCGTTACGGCTGGACCATACAGCCCGAGTGGCTCAACTTCGTACCTGGTATAGTACCCGGCATAGCGTTTGTCATCAGTTGTTTTACTGAGCCTGGCGATGCCATACTCATACAGCCACCCGTATATCATCCCTATATCCACGTACCGCAAAATCTTGGTCGCACCTTACGCGAGAATGCGCTCGACCTTGTCGACGGACAGTATCAGATTGATTTTGACCGCTTCGAACGTGATGTCCGTGGTTGCAAACTCTTCCTGCTCTGCCATCCCCACAATCCGGGTGGACGTGTGTGGACAGCCGACGAGCTACGCCGCATGGCCGAGATATGTCATCGAGAGGGAGTCATCGTGGTGTCCGATGAGATACATGCCGACCTCACCCTGCCTCCCTATCACCACGTACCCTTTGCCAGTGTGTCGTCCGAAGCCGCCGAGTGCAGCATCACCCTGATGTCGCCCAGCAAGGCCTTCAATATGGCTGGTCTCACCTCCTCCTATTCTATTATAAGCAATGAAGCGCTGCGCGAGCAGTTTCACCGCCACCTCGAACATAGCGAACTCAACCTCAGCCACGTGTTTGCCTTCAATAGCGTTGCCGCTGCCTACTCCCACGGTACCGAGTGGCTCGACCAGATGCTAGCCTATGTGCAAGGTAATATCGACTACGTGGAGCAATTCCTCGCCACCGAACTGCCCCAGATTGGCATGATACGTCCGCAAGCCTCCTACCTCATTTTCCTCGATTGCCGAGGATTGGGTCTCTCTGTTAAGGCACTGAACGAACTCTTTGTAGACAAAGCCCACCTGGCCCTCAACGATGGCGCCATGTTCGGCAAGGAAGGAGCCGGCTTCATGCGGCTCAATGTAGCCAGCCCACGTAGCATAATCGTCGAGGCGATGAACCGATTGAGGGCTGCAGTGCTCTCTTAATCGGTAAGCATCCATTTGGAATAATTGTTTATATAATTGGCTTGCACTATTGCGAAGGCACGGGTGCAAGCCAATAATGGTGTGTAGGAGTTCTATTGGAGAATTGCGGACATCATTCTATTTCTTTCTCTAATATCTTGTCCAGTTGTCCTACGTAGTAGAATGGGATATTTATCAGTTTTACAGTTTTTCCTTGTGGAGTCGTGATGACATCGATGGAAAAAGGATTGGACCACACCCTAATGGCGATGTTGTGCGGCACCATATCCATAAACATATGCAATGACTTCAGTTTGGCATTGTGTCCGGATTTCACCTCAATGGGGAGTAGCATCCCCTTATATTGATAAAGGAAGTCAATCTCGGCGTCGGATCCTTGCTTGTCTTTCCGCCAATAACTATGATGCAACGATATGCTATTGTCATAAGCCACAAGTTCCTGTGCGACGATATGCTCGGCTATACGTCCTCGCCATACATCGCAGATGTCTGCTGTAGAGAACACATCGTGCTGAACCCCTGATGCGTAGTTGACCAGTCCGGTATCGAACCATAATAGCTTGGGGCGTTTTCTAAGATTGGGCATCATTGGCAATTGTGTGGCCGAGGTGGGGTACACCAACTCCGTGAGCATGGCCTTTGCGATGGTCTGAAATGCCTCGCTCATCTCTCGCGAACGATAAGCTGTGCCTCCAAAACCTTCAAACGAGATGGTCTCAGCAGCACTTTGCCAACCATACTCAAGTATAGAGCGGATAACCTTTATCAACGTAGCATTGCCCGCATACTTCTCCACGTCATCCTTATAGGCTTGTATCAGCGACTGATATATGTCGCTGCACGATAGTATGTCGCGTTTCTCAGCATACTGCACGATGGCGGCAGGCATGCCACCTACCAATATATACTCTCTGAACAGATGCATCACACGCTCATGAGTAGCCGGAAGTACATCCAATTGTTCAATACAGTTGATGTCAAACGTTTCGCCTATCCCATCCAGAAACTCTATGAACGAGCAGGGTCTGAGCAGCATAAATTGTACGCGTCCTACAGGGAATGAGATTTTTCGCATATCCATTACTGTCTCCAGCAATGAGCCGGCAACAATGACATGTATATGGTTAGCCTCTTCGTAGAAGTATCTCAGAATGGCTACAGCGCGTTTAGAGTTCTGTATTTCATCAATGAACAATAGCACCGAGCCCTCTTCCTGTTCCACCCTCTTGTACATATATATAGCCCTTATGAGCAGCTCCACATCGTCGGTCTGCTCAAAGAGTTCCCTATCTCCTTTTCGCTCAAGGTTAAGGTGCAAGAAGGTGTCATATTCCTTGGCCAGTTCAGTCACTACGGTGGTTTTACCTACCTGACGCACTCCTCGCAAGATAAGCGGTTTCCTCCCAGGGGAAGACTTCCATTCTCTAAGTTTCTCTAATATAGCACGTTTAATCATATTGCTTATTCGGGTTGTAATAAAATGACGGTGCAAATATACGAAATTTGTAATAAAATGACGGTAAGTGAAGTTGCTTTTGTAATAAAATGACGGATTTTATTGTCACAAAGCCCAATGTACTATTGCGAAGGCACGGGTGCCAATAATGATGTGTAGCAGGGAATATGGTAGATTGTGAACAACATTCTTTTCGCATCTGGCGCATACCCAGTTCCAGCAATCTAGCGATGCACAGATTAGAATAGTGCATCCATATCTATTTTTGCAATTATCTGGTCACTATACATACCCTCCTTCATGCCAAATGTAGTAATCATTGTAGGGATGATGCTGCTTCTCGTCCCTGTGACCTCCTTGAATGCACTAATGCGATTTTGTATCTTGAGAAACTCTTCTTTATCGAGGCAATACAAATCTTCGCAATATTTGACCTCGCAAAGATTTATGGTATTATCCGCACGGTCTATGATTATATCAATTTGCGCTCCATTCTCAACTTGATTAGTTCTCCAGGTATAAAACTCGGTTGAGACACTTGCTATACCCAACGCTGTTTTAATCTGTGGCATATGAGCTTTGCATATGCGCTCAAAGGCAATCCCATACCACGCTGTAATCTCCGGGGAATTCACATTGCGAGTCCAGAAATGCTCCTCTACAATATTCTTGCTGGCAAAAGTATTGTAGAATATTGTGTAGAAGTCCACTAATTGGTAGATAGCCGAGTTTGCTTTTATCTTTTTCTCTCGCACATTAGACTTGCGTAAAAAGTCACAATACACAAGGTCGGTCAGCATATCCCCTAACTTGCCATTGTTTGATGTGCCCAACTTCTCGCTCAATTCCTCTCTTGTAAGTCCTTTTGGATGTTTGGCAAGTTGAGAGATGATTTCAAGGTATGGTTGAGGATTCTTAAATAGTGATGAGAACAATCTGCGATACTCCTTCTTCAACTCGGCATTGCCACTGAAGAACAGCCTATCCAACCCCGTAGCAGGGCTATCGGTCTTCTCGAATAGGCTCATATAATATGGTACACCACCAATCGCCATATATGCTTGCATAATACTTAGGCGATTCCACGCAAAACCATTGTTCGCAAAAAACTCCTCGGTTTCGCTCAATGTAAATGGATGCAGGTGCATTTCGTGAGTAATACGGTCGTGAAGGCCTCCGTGGTTATCGATAACATTGCGCACCATCCACGATGTTGCCGAACCACAGACAATCAACATAATCTCCGATTGCCAATTTGCCCAATTGTTCCAAAAGTGTCCGAGAGCATTTACAAATCCAGCTTTTGGGGTATCGAGGCATGGCAACTCGTCGATAAAGATTACACATCGCTTGCCTACCTCTATTTTTGATTCAAGCAGTTGACGAAGTGCAAAGAATGCATCAATCCAGTTCTGATTCTTCTTGCCCTTATAGCCATAGGTTTTTAGTGCGGTATGGAACGCGGTCATCTGCTCGGATTTACTACCCTCCATCACACCTGTCATATCGAAAGCAAACTGATTCTTTAAGTGCTGGCGAATAAGGAAAGTTTTACCTACTCGTCTTCGGCCATATACTGCAATAAATTCAGCCTTGCCAGAGTTGTAATATTGCTCAATCTGTGCCAACTCCTTTTTTCTACCAACTATTATTTGTCCCATAAGATTTGCTTTGCTTCTGTGTGCAAAATTAGTGATATTTTTCAGAAAAAGCACCGATAGCCTGCGAAAATTTGAAAAAAAACATAACTTTCGCAGGCTATCGGATTGACGATGGTGCCATGTTCGGCAAAGAGGGAGCCGGTTTCATGCGGCTCAATGTAGCCAGCCCACGTAGCATAATCGTCGAGGCGATGAACCGATTAAAGGCTGCAGTGCTCTCTTAATCGGTAAGTATCCATTTGGGATAATTGCTGTATATAATTGGCTTGCACCATTGCGAAGGCACAGGTGCAAGCCAATAATGGTGTATAGGGTTTCTATGGTAGATTACGAACATCATTCTATTTCTTTTCTAATATAGCACGTTTTATCAATCTTCTCATGACATTATCTTAAATTACTCCACAAGTTGAAATCACATTTGGAAAAGTCGCGTGCGTTTGACCCCCGATGGCGAAGTTGCGTTGACCCCC
>CAZMZC010000013.1:0-58532 GCA_964570685.1 uncultured Bacteroidaceae bacterium
ATGAACGAACTACTGCAAAGCTTGGCTTGGAATGAAGAGTTGCGGATTTTAGGATTAAGACATTCATTAAACGCATAACTTCGTATTTCATCAACACTTTTTGGTATAAATACAGACCTAAGGTTTCTACATTGAGAGAATGCATAATCGTCGATTGCAGTTACACGATATGTTTTGGACGCATACGTAACCATTTCCGGAATATCTATTGCACCGCTATATTCATTAGAATATTCGACATGGGAGCTCCCTTTATGAGTCACTTCTACTGTCAAATCTGCATCGGAAACTATGTTGAAAAAGAAACCATCGATTTCAAATTCATGAGCATTTACCAATAGCGGTTGCAGCACTATTGAGAATACGACAAATAGTCTCTTTGCGTGAATCAGGTTTGTTTTCATCTTGATTGCAATTTAAGTTAATAATCCATGTTACTCGTTTGTATGGTTTACCTACGCAGACATAAAGAAAGCGCAGACATCTGCCATATCTCAGCCAGGCTCACCACAAGCCCCAGTACACTATGGAGAAGTCTACGCCAATGCGTAACTTCACCGTGTACTGGTTGTTCATGCTCGTTTTCTTCTTTCGAGGTGGTGATTCGGCTGAGAAATGAGCAATCAAAATGTTGTGTGCTCGAAAGCACAGGACAAAGGTAAGTCTTAATTCTGGATTATTAAATTATAATTTCAGTTTTTTTATGCTGCCGTTACATATTTCTATTTATAGCTTGCTGATGTCAACAAAGTGTTGTACCTTTGATTACCAATCAAGAAAGAATATCAATCATTAAAACCAACCACCAATATCTGTACTGCGAAACTCCAGTCTCACTGTGGCGAAACTGGAATTTCAGTATACCGAGACTGCAGTTTCTCTATGGTGAGACTCGAGTTTCACTTTGTGAAATTTATCTGGTACTGGAACGCAATTTGTTTAATCCTATATCCAACGCTGGTAACTCGGGACATAGGCTTTACCTCTTCTTTTACCTCGTCAACGAGAACTTCAACGACACGCCGAAGTCGTGGGTGGAGGTGGGATAAGAGCTTGCCGATACTACGGGGATGTTGGTCTGGTGGTCGTAGTAGGCGTTGAGGGTGAGCATGCGCGAGAAGGTGTAGTCGGCCGAGAGGGAGATCTTCAGCGCTTTGTTGCCGCTGGTGGCTTGGGTGCTGATGGCCTGGATGTCGCGGCACAGGGCGCTCTGGTCGCGCCAGGAGAGGTCGGCACGCAGGTTGAGGTCGTTGCTCACGCGGCCACGGCCACCACCGCTGGGGCGCTTGCCTACGCCGAAGAGCTTCACATTTGTCATCTTGTAGCCCACACCGAGGACGATGTCGTCGGAGTTGGTCTCGACGAGCTGCACGGACGACATGCTGAGGTTCATCACGCGGCTCTTCTTGTACTCGAGCTTGGCGGTCATGTTGTTGAGCAGGGTGACGTCGATACCGATGAGGGGCGAGAACTGCTCGTTGATGCTCACGGCAGAGATGTCGAACATCGACGAGGGCACGGGACTGCCCGTGGTGACATCGGAGATGAAGCCGAGGCCGTTCATGTACTCCATGTAGGTGCTGTAGGTGTTGAACGAGCCTACGGAGTAGACGCTCTTGTAGGAGTGGTTGATGTTGACGCTCTTGAAGTATTTCTTGAACATCTCCAACTTGCCCAATCCGCTGTAGGAGACGCGCCAGTTGGGCAGCATCGACAGCATCGAGGGGAAGAGACTCAGGCCCGTGGTCTGTGCATCGCCGCCGGCATAGGTGGCGAGAAAGGCGGGTATCATCACGTCGGGCGAGTACTTGCCCACGCTGCCGTTGGCGGGGTCGAAGGGCATACCCGACAGGGACGTGCCCTCGGGGTATACGCTACCCACATACTGCTGCTGCACGCGGCGCTGCACGGTCTCGAGGCTGCGCACGAAGTCGGCAAAGCGCTCGGAGTGGTAGCCGTTGCTGGCCTTGCGGCGCTCGAAGGCGCTGCCGATGGTGATGGTGGTCATATTGAACGTACCCGTGCGGGTCTCGGGCATGCCGGCATACATGAACTGGATGTTGCGGGCATTGGTCTTCACCCACGAGGCGTTGAGGTCTATCTTGAAGTCGCGGGCAGGTTCCACGGTGGCCTTGAGCTGCAGCTCCTCGGTGGCGTTCGAGGTGGAGGCATAGGCCACACTGTCGTTGTCGAGCAGCCAGCCGTTGTCGTGGGCGCGGTGCAGGTAGTCGTCGCCCGTGAGGCCGAAGGCAAAGTCCCAACCCGGAGCGAAGAGTCCGCCCTGACGGCTCTGGCCGAGCATCTTGCCCGCTTCGGGCATGAAGCCGGGGAGTGCGGTGGAGTAGACATTCTTATACGAGGCCGACACGTTGCGCACGAGCATCAGTCCGCGCGAGGTGTACTGCAATGCCTTGTACCACGGCAGCTCAGTGAGGTCGGGACCAGGCGTGATGGTGAGCTTCACGTTGGCCGTATCGGGGCCGGTGAGGGCGATGGTGTTCTCGTCGATGACCTTGTACTTCACCTTGTAGGGGCGGCCCTCCTTGGTGCGCGAGGCCACCTCGACGCGTTTGTTCTTCTGTCCGTGCTTGATGGTGTAGGTGCTGTCGGGGATAATCTTCAGCTCTTGGGTAAACTTCTTAGGCTTCTTAGTCTTCTTCGCGGTGCTCTTCTTGGTGTTGCCCTTCGAGGAGGCGAACTTCTTGTTGGTCTCCTTGAGGAAGTCTACCTTATTATATAGGTTCTCCAGGTTGAGCTTGCCGTTGACGGTGAGCGAGCGCTGGTTGGCGATGCTGTTGCCGTAAGAGGCGCCGCTGGCGAGCGTGGCTCCGCGGTCCCAGCTGTAGGAGGAGCTGAAGTTGGCATCCATCTGTGTCCAGTCGAGGATGGGCAGCTTGCTGAAGGGGGCCTGGTACGAGGCGCTGAACGACTGCTGATAGTCGAGCGGACGGCCCATGCGGGCGAGGCTGCTCTGGATAGAGTCTTTCCAGAAGGCGTAGTCGTCGGGGTATAGACTCTTGTTGACGGGCACGTAGGGCTCCTCAATCTCGGCATTGGTGCGGCTGCTGAAGTTCATCTTGAGCGACTTGAGGAGGTCCCAGCGGATATCCATGTTGCGGTTCCACATAAACTCCTGCGAGAAGGTGACGGGGATGCCCACGCCGCCGAACGAGCCTTCGAGGTCGCGTGTCTGCAGCTCGAAGTAGGTGCGGTTCATCTCCGTATTGAGCGCGATGCTCTGGGGCAGCGGACTGATGCCGAACTCCTTGATGATGTCGAGCCACTTGGACTTCGACTTGATATTCTTGAAGGGCTCCCACGCCTTCATGGCCGGGGCGTAGGTGTAGGCCGCCAGGGCACGCCAGGTGAGCTGGTGCTGGTATTGGGTGGTGTTGCCCGAGTTGTCCTTGACGCTGCGCGAGAAGCCGAAGCTGAAGTTGGCAGGGTCGTAGGGCATGGGCTTCTTGCTGGTGATGTTCATCTTCACATTGCTGAAGCTGAGGTTCTTCGACGTGGTGACGAGGTTGGCTATCGAGGCCAGCGAGTCGCGCTCCACGTCAGAGGGCAGCGTCTCAAGCATGTCGTCGAGGTAGAGGTCGGTGTCGAACGGACTATACAGCGGCGAGGTCCTCTCCTGCTGGAACGAGTAGTAGAGCGGGAGGTTGAGCTTGAGCTTCTCGGGGAAGAAGCGGCCGAGGTCGAAGCTGGTGGTGACGGCATACTGGTAGTAGTCGTCGAGGCGGCGCTGGCTCACACCCTCCTCCAAGCCACCGAAGCCGGCGGTCTCGGCATGGCCGCTCATATTGACGCTACCGGCATCGGAGAGCTGCACGTTGAGGGCACTCTGTGCCGCCCAGCCGCCCTGGTTGTTGAAGCCCGTGAGGCGCAGCTCGTTGAGCCATACCTCGATGTCCTTGGTAGAGCGCGAGTTGTTGCGCACACCGATCATCACCGTCTTGATCTTGCCCACGGTGGGGTTACCGATGACGCTGATGCGGTTCTTGGGGTTGTCCTCGTCGAACTGCGAGTAGATGCGGGTCTTGGTCACCTCGGGGTTGGTGTTGCTCTCGATGTTGCGCTGGCGCTTCAGCTCGGTGAGCTTGGTGAAGTCGATGTCGAGCATGTTATCCTCGGGCCATACCGCCTTGCAGCCGCTGGTGGTGTTGCCGTCGTAGTAGCCCTCGGGGGTGATGGTGAGGGGTATCTCATACTCGTAGTAGTTGCTCTTGTAGTCGGAGCCGAGGCGCACGAAGACCGACATCTCGCCATCCTCGACCTCGGAGGCGGCCTCCACCAAGTTCTCGGCGTGGATATACATCTGCACGTGCTCGTACTTGCGCAGGTCGAGGTTGGTCTTGTTGTACACGGCACGCGCCTCATTGGGTTCGAGACCGGTGATTTGGAGGCTCATGGCCTGCTCGTTGTCCTGGCGGAGCTGCGGCTGCGAGGGGTCGAGCACGCGGGAGATGCCGGGAGGCATGGTGTAGTTGACGGGCTTGCGGTCGCCATTCTCCTCGATGTTGACCGAGGCCACCACCATGTTGCCGCTCAATTTGGGTGCCTTGTTGAGGGCCGAGTAGATGGGCTGGTCGTAGCTGCGCCACGTGCCGCGGATAAGCTCCATGGTAGCCAAGCGCACGATGACGGGCTCGCTGAAGCCGGTCATATAGATACGCATGAAGCGCAGCGAGGTGAAGTCGCGGATGCTGCCCACCACCTTCTCGTAGTTGTCGATGGGCACGCGGAACTTATACCAGTTGACGCTCTCGGTGTTGCCGTTGCGCAGCTTGGTACGGTAGGTGCGCATGTCGGTAATGTGGTTGCGGCCCACCACCATGTCCTGCGGACGCAGCGAGATGCGGTACTCGAAGTACTTCTCATACTCGTCGAGCGTGTAGTCCTGGTTGATGTCCTCCACGTCGGGTGTGGTCTTGGCGCTCTTGTCGTAGTTGTTGGTGCTGGTCTCCGACGAGGGTGAGTTGCCCTCGGTGTTGTTGAACCGCTTGTAGCGGTCGAGGATGGAGAGCTGCTGGGCGTCGTAGTCGTCGCCACGGAAGTAGTGGTAGGTGTCGCCGGCAGGGTCGGCCTTGATGCGCTCATACACATCGGCGTTGACGCGGCCCTGGATGTCGGCGAGGTAGTTCATATAGGTGGGGAACAACTGCTCCTCCTCGCTGCTGAGACCGTTGAGGCCCACGTCCTGCTTGGCGCGGTTGGCGCTGGTGTTGTCGAAGGCATACACGAGGCTGGCCGCCGTGGGTACACGGCCCCACTGCGTCTCTACATACGAGGCGGCCTGCTCGGTCACGGGCATACCGTTCTCGTAGAACTTCTTGCCATCCTTCAACACATCCTCCGACACCTCACCAAGGTTGATGTACATGTCGCCACCACGCGCCTCGGGCGTGTAGATGAAGGGGTCGAGCATCCAGAACTCGATGTACTCGATGTTAGAGCTCTCAAAGTCGGTCGTGGTGAGCTGGCGCATGATACCGCCCCAACGCTGCTCGGGATTCTTCAGCTTGCCCTCGGGGGTGAGGTCGGTGTCGAGGTTGTAGGGGCCACGCTCGTCGGGGTAGTAGGCGAGGTTGAGCACCGAGAGAGTCGATGACTCACCGTAGGTGCTCTCCTTGTTGGGGTATAGCTCGCGCTCGTAGACCTCACGCACATAGTGGTTCGACAGCTGGTCGAGGTCGCTCTTGATATGGGCTGGCGTGAGCGATGAGTTGCGGCGGGTGAAGAGCGGGTCGATGGTGTACCAGTTGAGCAGGGCGCGGTTCATACCCGTGCGTATGTCATCGGTGAGGTTGGCGTAGGGCTGCGAGGAGGGGATGCCCGAGAGCATCCAGGCGCTGGGCGACTTGATGTCGATGCCGCTCTCGCTGCTCTCGAAGTCGTCGATGTAGGAGGCGCTGCCCTGCACCTGCTTGGAGACACCGGCGATGAGCTGGGCAAACTCGGCGGTGAAGTTGATGCTCGAAGGTTGCGTCACATTGAGGCCCGGCAGCAGGTCGAGCATATTGGTGAGCCATTGGCTCTCGCGCTTCCAGGCCATATTGAGTCCCCACAGGGTGTTCTTCAGCGGTTCGTCGCCCATAGACACCTTGCTCGTGAGGGGCTTCTCGCTCAGGTACATGAGCGTACCGCCCAGCTGGAAGTCCTTGGTGAAGTCGTAGGCCCAGTTCATACCGAGCATCGTCTTGCGCTGCATATTGAAGACGGTGTTGCTCTCCATCGACACGTTCACCGGAGTGCCCGCATCGAGGATGCTCTGGTTGATGATGGTCACCGTACCCATAGTGTAGTCCACGGTGTAGTCGCTGTTCTCGGTGAGCGTCACGCCGCCGGCCGTCACCTTTACCGAGCCGCGCGGCACGTTGTAGGCACCCAACTGGATGACGTTGCCGCCCGAACCGGCATACTCGCCCGTGAGGAGGAACTTGTTCTTCTCGGCTATCTGCTTGGCGGTGGTCTTGGTGGAGTCGTACAGCTCCTCAAACACGTACTTGTCCGCCACGGCATCGTTGCCTATCACCGTGCGCAGGTGCTGGCCGAAGGGCTCGATGACGGGGAAGATGATGCGGCCCGTCTGCGACTGCACGGTGTAGCCCTCCACGTAGTCGTAGAAGCCGTTGGGGTTGGCGTTCTGCTTGGCGTCGAGGCGGTCGAGGTTCATCAGCTGCAGCAGCGTCTTGCTCTTCAGGTTGGCCTCGGGCAGGTAGGTGAGGTTGGTACCGGTGCTGTCGCTCTCGTACTCGATGTTGAGCTTGAAGTCCTTGGAGCTGATGCTGTTGGCCCCGAGGTAGTAGACGTTCTTCATCATGAGGTCCCACGTGGCGTTGGCGGGTGACGAACTGTTCGACTTCAAGAGCTTCACATACAGCGCATCGTCGCCCTCCTTCTTGTCGGTGGAGAACTCGCCCACTTGGTAGGTCTTGCCGGCATAGGTGTACTCGAAGGCGATGGCCAGCACCTCGTCGGACTTGAGGGTCGATTTCAATGACACGTAGCCTAACGACTTGTTCAGCGTGTACTCGCTCGAGGTCAAGAGGCGGGCGTTGGCCACCTTCTCGTAGTCGGTGCTGCCCGAGAGCATCTCGCCCAAGACGGCACCCACGCGGTCGATGTCGCGGATGTCGTTGTAGGTGTTCACCATCTGGTAGTAGAGGCTGTTGGCGGTGTTGTTGGGCATGCGCTCTCCCGTGGGTGTCCACATCGGGTTGCTGATGCGCGAGGGCTCACCTAAGTCGGTGAAGGCGATGACGTTGCGCGGACTGTCGTAGCTGCTGGTCTTGTTGGTCACCCACAGCTCGGCACGGGTGATGACCACGCCCGACATGATGGTGGGCAGCTGTGCCATGTTGCGGTCGTAGGTCTCGCGGAAGTAGTGGGCGAGGAAGAAGTGGCGGTTCTCGTCATACTCGGCCACGTCAATCTCGAACTCGGTGAGCTGGCTGCCGCCCTTGGTGCTCACGGAAGTAGACTCCGAGGTCTTCTGCGACACGACGGTCTGCAATGACAGCTTGCCGAACTGGAGGTCGGCACGGATACCGAAGAGCGAGGTGGCACCCGAGATGAACGATGAGTTGGTAGGGAAGCTCACGTTACCTGCTTCGAGCAGTTTGATGATTTCGTCCTCCTTACCGTCGTACTTGAGCTTCATCTTCTTGGAGTCGAAGTCGAAGGTGGCCTCGGTGTTGTAGTTCATGTTGAGGTTCACCTTGTCGCCCACCTTACCGTTGATGCTGAGGTTGATCTTCTCGTCGAAGTCGAAGCCGAAGGTGTTGCGGCTGCGCATGGGCAGCGAGGGGTTGTCGATGCTCTTCTGGTTGAAGCCGAACTTCAGCTCTGCCGTTCCCTGCGTCTTGATTTGCACACCACCGGGACCAAAGATTTTCTCTGCGGGGCCGAGGTCGAACTTCATGTCCGTGAAGTCAAACTTCTCCTTCTTGCCCTCCTTCTCGAACTCCTCCTGGTTCTTTGCACGGAAGTAGGCATCGAGCGACCGCTTCATGCTCCACTCGGCATACTCCTCGGGCGACATCAGCAGCGGCACCGACAGGTACGAGTCGCCAATCTTGTTGCCCACGATATACGTATGCGTCTTCTCATCGTAGGTAGTCTCCGTGGTGAGGTTCTCGGGATTGCGCAAGTCCGCCGGCTTACGCTCTAAGTCCTTCTCGTTGGTGGGGGAGGTTTTGGAAACGGCGTAGCGCACGGTGTCGCTCTTCGTCTCACTCTGCGCCACTACACACAACGAGACCGCCATCATCAAGATAGCCACCACCCATCTGTGTATGTATATATCGTGCCTCACTCTGTTTCGGTTATAATCGCCTGCGCATTGCGCACGCATGTTATATTAAAACGGAGTAGTGGGTCGATTATTGTATGAGCAAAGAAAAAAGGGATCGACAGAAAAAGTTGTTTTCAGCGCTTTTTCCAGAACGAGGTAGTGAACATTAGCAGGATGGTAAACAGTTCGAGACGGCCAATGAGCATGAGCAGGGTGCTCAGCCATTTGGCTGCGGCGGGCAAGGCACTCCAGGAGTAGGCTGGGCCTAAGGTTCCTAGGGCTGGACCGATATTGCCTACGCTGCTGACGGAGATGCTGTAGGCCTCTACAAAGTCGAGCCCCATGACCATAAAGGCAAACCATCCAATGAAGATGAGCAGGAAATAGAGACAGGTGAAGGTGAGCACCGTGGCTCGTGTGTCGCCACTGATAACATTGCCGTCCATGCGTACGGGGATGACGGCATTGGGGTGAAGGATGCGGTTAAACTCACCACGTATGCTCTTGGCAAGGATGGCAACGCGGCCGCACTTCATGGCTCCGGTGGACGAACCGCCACAGGCTCCAAAGAACATGACGAAACTGAGGAGCATCCACAGGTAAGGGGGCCACTGCATGTAGTCGGCTGTGGCAAAGCCTGTGGTAGTCTGCAACGACACTACTTGGAAGAGGGATATGCGGAATGCCTTCTCTATGCCGATATCGCCCTGTGCCAGCAGGCCCAATGTGATGACGAGCGTGAAGCCCAGCACAGTGAACAGGTATACGCGAAACTCGGTGTTGCGGTACAGTTCGCGCAACTTGCCCTTGAACAGCAGCAAGAATAGCAGAGTGTAGTTGATGCCGCTGAGGAACATGAATAGGGTAATCACGTAGTCAATATGCGCCGAGTCGAAGGCACCGATACTGCCTTGCCGCGTAGAGAATCCGCTCGTGGCAATGGTGGTGAGTCCGTGGTTGACGGCATCGAACCATCCCATACCGCACACACGGAGCGATACGGTGCAGGCAGTCGTGAGCATGATGTAGATGACAAAGATCCAGCGCGAGCCTACCGACACGCGGGAGTGTATCTTTCTGTGGCTCACGCCCGTAGACTCTGCAGCAAAGAGTTGCACCTTGTCGATACCGAACATGGGCAGGATAGCTACGGTGAAGAACACGATACCCAGACCGCCCAACCATGGTGTAAGGCTGCGCCAAAGGAGTAGCGCGTGGGGCTGGCTCTCTATGTTGTCGAGGATAGAGGCTCCCGTAGTGGTGAAGCCCGACATAGACTCGAAGAAGGCATCGGTGAAACTCGGGATGTGCCCGCCCAACCAGTAAGGTAGGCTGCCGAAGAGGGCAAAGGCTATCCAGCAGACCGTGATGGTAATGTAGCTGTCGCGGCGCGAGAACTCCCCCTTGCTGCCCTTACCGATGATGAGGCACCATAGTCCGGCAAGTGTGGTGGCCAATGCCGATACGAGGAACCCAAACAGGTCGTTGCCCTCGAGGAACGGCGAGGCGATGCCGAACAGTAGGAATATACCTGCCAACAGGAGCAGCAGGGTACCTATGATGCGGGATATGGTCTTGAGGTGTATCAATTGAAATATTTCTCTATACGTTTAATCATGGATGCAAGGCAGAAGGCCACTACGTGGTCGCCTGGCTGTATCTGTGTGGAACCGGTGACGAGGACACCTTCGCCGTCGCGCACGAGTCCACCGATGGTGACTCCCTTGGGCAGGCTGATGTCCTTGACCTGCGAGCGGGTAATGCGTGCTCCCTCCTTGACGATGAACTCTGCCACGTCGGCATTGGCAAAGGTGAGGCACTTGACGTTCGACACGTCGGCATCGAGCAGCAGCTGGTATATGTAGCTGGCAGCAATCTTTTTCTTGTTGATGACGGAGCCTATGTCAAGACTCTCTGCCATGCTGATGTAGTCGATATTCTCCACCTCGGCAATGGTCTTGAACACACCCATGCGCTTGGCCGACAGACAGGCAAGGATGTTGGTCTCGGCACTATCGGTAAGCGCCACGAAGGCATCCACATTGTCGATACCCTCTTCCGTGAGGAGTTCGTAGTCGCGACCGTCGCCATTGATGACCATGACGTTGTCGCTCACCATTTCGGTGAGCCAGTGACAGCGGGCGAGGTCGCTCTCGATAATCTTGAGGCTCATATCCTCGCTGATGAGCTGGGCACTGCGCACGGCTATGCGGCTGCCACCCATAATCATGACGTTGCGGATAGACTCGTACTCGTCCTTTCCCGTGATGTAGCGTATGTAGGTGAGCGAGCGTTTGGTGGTCATGAAGTATACAAGGTCGCCCGCCTGCAGCATGTCGTCACCGCCGGGGATGATGGTCTCGCCCATACGCTTGATGGCTACGATATGGTAGGGTTGTTCCTTCTTAATCTGGAAGATGGGTATATCGAGTATCAGCGCATTATCGCGCAACTTTACGCCGAGCATCACGAGGGCCCCTCCGCTGAATTCCCACCATTGGCGTATCCAACTCAAGTGAAGGCCATCGGCAATCTCCTTGGCGGCCAGCATTTCGGGGTAGATGAGCGAGTCGATGCCGAGATTATTGAAGAACTCCTTGTTCTTGGGCTGCAGGTATTCATAGTTGTCGATGCGTGCAACGGTCTTCTTGGCTCCCAACGAGTGAGCAAGCATGCAGGCTGTGATGTTGGTGCTCTCCTCAGGGGTTACGGCTACGAAGAGGTCGGCATCGGCAACACCCGCGTCTTTCAGACTACTGATGGAGGTAGGACTGGCAGCGATGGTCATGAGGTCGAAGTTGGAGTCGAGGTTGGCCATACGCTCTTCGTTGGCATCCATGAGCACAATGTCGTGTTGCTCGTCGGAGAGCATCTTGGCAAGATGTGTACCTACGGCTCCTGCGCCGGCGATGATGATTCTCATAATAGATAAGACCCCCTCTGCCCTTTGGGCATCTCCCCCTTTATGGGGAGAACCTCCGGACAGCTTTTGCTGAGGTCAATTGTTACTTATAATAATACTTCATTTCAACTATCACACTGAGGGTTTGAATCCTCCCCCTAAAGGGGGAGTTAGAGGGAGTCTCCTCTTCTCCATCTCCTTCGCGATGCTCTCGGCATCGATTCCGCACTGACGGCATAGCTCGGGTACGGAGCCATGCTCGACGAACTCATCGGGAATACCCATGCGGTGTACGTCAGGGTGGTATCCGTGGTCGGCCATGAACTCCAGCACAGCACTTCCAAGGCCTCCCTTGATGGTACCGTTCTCGAGGGTGATGATATGCTTGAACTTGCGACCCACCTCGTGGAGTATCTCTTCGTCGATGGGCTTGAGGAAACGCATGTCATAGTGGGCAGCGCTGATGCCCTTGGCGGCTACGCGTTCCACCGCTTCAGCAGCCAGGTTGCCTATTGAACCGATGCTGAGTATGGCAATGTCGTCACCGTCGTGCAGCTTGCGCCCCTTGCCTATGGGCAGTTCCTCGAAGGGGCAGTGCCAGTCGACCAGCTTGCCGCGTCCACGGGGATAGCGTATGGCGAAGGGGCCCTTGTCGGGGAGTTGGGCCGTATACATCAGGTTGCGCAGCTCATGCTCATCGTAGGGCGCTGCGATGGTGAGGTTCGGTATAGGACGCAGAAAGGCGAGGTCGAAGGCGCCATGGTGTGTGGGGCCATCTTCGCCTACCAGTCCGCCGCGGTCGATGCAGAGCACCACGTTGAGACGGCTGATGGCTACGTCGTGTATGATATTGTCGTAGGCACGCTGCAGGAACGACGAGTAGATGTTGCAGAAGGGTACGAGTCCGTCCTTGGCCATACCTCCCGAGAAGGTCACTGCGTGACCTTCGGCAATGCCTACGTCGAAGCAGCGGCAGGGTAGTTTCTCCATCATGATGTTAAGCGAGCAGCCTGTGGGCATGGCGGGGGTTACGCCCACGATGCGCTTGTTATGCTTGGCCAGCTCGAGCAGCGTATGTCCGAACACATCCTGGAAACGGGGCGGCTTGCCCTCGTCGTGAGTCTCGAAGCGCTCGCCCGTCTCGGCATCGAACAGTCCGGGTGCATGCCATTGGGTGGGGTCCTCCTCGGCCGAGGCGAAACCTCTGCCCTTGATGGTGTGTATGTGTAGCATCTTGGGACCGTGCATGTCCTTGATGGTGCGCAACACGCGCACCAGAGCTATGACGTCGTGCCCGTCCACGGGGCCGAAGTAGCGGATGTTCATTCCCTCAAACACGTTCTGCTGCTTGGTGAGGAGCGACTTCACGCTGTTGTTGAATCGGATGAGGCGTTCGCGCCCGCCATCCTTCATCAGACCCAGTTTGTGGAGCACCTTCGCAAAGCGGTAGCGCCACTTGTTGTAGCTGGGTGTGGTAGTGAGTCCCAGGAGGTATCGCTTGAATCCGCCCACCGAGCGGTCGATGGACATCTTATTGTCGTTGAGCACGATGAGCATGTCGTTGTCGCTCTCCGAAACGTTATTGAGGCCCTCGAAGGCGAGTCCTCCGCTCATGGCACCGTCGCCGATGATGGCCACCACGCGGCGTTTATCCTCGCTCAGTTTCTTGGCAGCCACGGCCATGCCGAGGGCGGCAGATATGGAGTTCGACGCGTGCCCGCAGGTGAAGGTATCGTACTCGCTCTCTTCGGGCGAAGGGAACGGCTTCAGTCCCTTATATTTACGGTTGGTGTGAAACTGCTCGCGTCGTCCGGTGAGTATCTTGTGGGCATAAGCCTGATGCCCCACATCCCATACCAGTCGGTCGTTAGGCGTGTTGTACACGTAGTGCAGGGCTACGGTCAGTTCTATCACGCCGAGTGTAGACCCAAAATGTCCGGGATTGTGGGATAGCTCGTCGATGATGAATTGGCGCAGTTCTTCGCACAGCCGGGGCAGTTGGCTCAACTTCAGCCGCCTCAGATCATCGGGATACTGTATCGTGCTCAGTATGTTTTTGCTCGTCTCTTTGCCCATACTTCTGTATAATTAGGGCAAAATTAGTGCAAACCGAGAGAAAAAGCAAGCATTGCTTGCATTTTTCCGAGGTGCAGCCTAATTTCAGGGTTCGCAAGGCGGACACTAAAGCGAGTGCAAGGCAAGTGAAAAGATAAATCCCGATATTTTATGGCACCTGAGATTTGGGGAAACGGGCAGTTTGGATTATCTTGGTATAGCCTTAAAAAAGATGTGGCACTTGCAAGTGCCACTATCGTCACAAGCAAGTGTTGCATACATCACAAGCAAGCGTCGCACGCGTCACTTGCAAGTGACAGATAGAATCGGAGGCTCGAAAAAAGTTTTCCAGAGGTTAGAATAATCATTTTTGCACCTAAGAAAACACACACAGGGCAAAGGGACGGTGCTTGTTTTTTCGTATCTTTATGGCTGCGCCAAGAAGGTGCTTTTGGGCTGCAAGCAGCACTCCTCGGGGAACCTAAAGGTTCCTTCGTCGCAACCGACGCTCATTTCGCGTCGGCGGAATAAAAAATAAACGCCTTTATTTTGTTCTCCTCTCGGCTTGTTGTATCTTTGCCAATGAAACATCACAAACATGCAATTTACCACCCCCACCGACATACAGCCGCTCAGTAGGCGCATCGGGCACGATGCACGCTTGCTGGTCATGGGTTCCTGCTTTGCCGAGCATATGGGCACCCGGCTGCAGCAGATGAAGTGGCGTGCCGTGGTCAATCCCTTCGGCGTGCTCTACAATCCGCTCTCCATTGCAGAGGCGCTGGGAAAGTTGCTCGACGCACATCGCTACGACGAGGATGAGCTGGTGGAGTTTCCCGACGGGGGATGGAACACGTGGCTGCACCATAGCCGCTACTCGTGCCCCGACAGGAGGGAGGCGCTCGATGCCATCAACAACAGCATGGAGGTAGCGGCCGGGATGCTCGTGCAGGCCGACTGGCTGGTGCTGACGATGGGGACGGCATGGGTGTATAGGCTGAAGGAGGATGGCCGCGTGGTGGGCAATTGCCACAAGGTACCCGAACGGGAGTTTGTGCGCCGGCGGCTCTCGGTGGATGAGATTGTGGAGACGTACGTTGCGCTGCTCGACCGCCTGTGGAGCGTCAATCCCGGGGCGAGGGTGCTGCTTACCGTCAGCCCCGTACGCCACCTGAAGGATGGCTTGCACGGCAACCAGCTGAGCAAGGCTACCCTGCTGCTGGCCGTCGACGAGCTGTGCCGCAGGATGCCCGAGCGGTGTGTCTACTTCCCCGCCTACGAGGTGCTGATGGATGAACTGCGCGACTACCGCTTCTATGCCGAAGACATGGCTCACCCCTCGAAGCAGGCGGTAGACTATGTGTGGGAGCGCTTCGTGGAGCATTGCACCGACGAGGCTGCACATGCCTTCATGACCGAGTGGAGCAAGGTGTGCAGGGCGCTGGAGCACCGGCCCTTCAAGCCCGACTCGGAGCAATACCGCGCCTTTGTGCGTCAAAATATGTTAAAGATAGCGGAACTCAAGGAAAAATATCCTTACTTAGAGGTTCAAAACGAGATAGACCAATGCCATACTCTACTGAACAAATAGCTGCCCTCATAGGCGCCCAGTGCACAGGCACCGCCGAAGGCACCGTGAAGTGGCTCCTCACCGACAGCCGCTCGCTGAGCTTCCCCGAAGAGACACTCTTCTTTGCCCTCGTCACCAAGCGCGGCGACGGACATCGCTACATCCCCGACCTCTACAGGCGTGGGGTGCGCCGCTTTGTCGTGTCAGCACTGCCCTCGCAGGAGCAACTGCAACAGATGCCCGAGGCCTGTTTTCTCCAAGTGAAAGACACGCTTGCCGCCCTGCAGCAGCTGGCCGAGAAGCACCGCGCCGAATACTCCATCCCCGTAGTGGGCATCACGGGAAGCAATGGCAAGACGGTGGTGAAGGAGTGGCTGGCACAGCTGCTCAGCCCCGACCGCCACGTGACCCGCTCGCCCCGCAGCTACAACTCGCAGATAGGCGTGCCCCTCTCCGTGTGGCAGATTGACGAGCATACCGACGTGGCACTCATCGAAGCCGGCATCTCACGAATGAACGAGATGAAGCGCCTCAAGCCCATCATCAACCCCACCATAGGCGTGCTCACCAACATCGGCGGAGCGCATCAGGAGCACTTCAACTCCCTGCAGGAGAAGTGCATGGAGAAACTCACACTCTTCCGCGACTGCGACATCATCATCTATAATGGCGACGACGAGGAGGTGTGCGAGAGCGTCGACCGCACCCTGCAGTCGGCCCGCGAGATAGCTTGGTCGCGCCGCGATGCCGACAAGCCCCTCTTCATCTCTTCGGTGAAGAAGGAGGAGACTGGCACCACCATCGACTACTGCTACCTGGGGTTCCAGGGGAAGTACACCATACCATTCACCGACGACGCCTCCATAGAGAACTCGCTCCACTGCCTCGCCGTATGCCTCTACCTGCGCCTGCGTCCCGAGCAGATAGCACAGCGTATGGCTCGCCTCGAGCCCGTGGCCATGCGACTCGAGGTGAAGGAGGCCAAGCACGGCAGCACACTCATCAACGACTCGTACAACTCAGACATCGCCTCGCTCGACATCGCCCTCGACTTCATGGCCCGCCGTCCCGAGAGCGAAGGACGCAGCCGCGTGCTCATCCTCTCGGACCTGATGCAGACGGGGCAAGACAGCCGCTCGCTCTACCGCAAGGTGGCCGAGCGCATCGAGAGCCGCGGCATCGACCATATCATCGGCATCGGCCCCGGACTGTCGGCTTCAGCCTCGCGCTTCCACATCAAGAAATCCTTCTATGCCACTACCGAGGAACTGCTGCAGTCGGCCGAACTCGACACCCTGCGCCACTCGCTCATCCTCGTGAAGGGCTCGCGCAGCTTCGGGTTTGACCGCATCGCCGAACGCCTCGCCCTGAAGGTTCATGAGACCACCCTCGAGATTGACCTCGGAGCCATGGTCGACAACCTCAACCATTACCGCAGCCTGATGGCCCCCTCGGTGAAGACTGTCTGCATGGTCAAGGCATTCGCCTACGGAGCCGGTTTTTATGAGATTGCCAAGACGCTGCAAGACCACCGCGTAGACTACCTCGCTGTAGCCGTAGCCGATGAGGGAGAACAACTGCGTAAGGCGGGCATCACCGCCAGCATCCTCGTGATGAACCCCGAGCTAACGGCCTTCAAGACGCTCTTCGAGAACAATCTGGAACCAGAGATTTACAGTTTCACCCTGCTGGAAGAGATGATTCGCGCGTGCGAGCGCGAGGGCTACCTGCACTACCCCGTACATATCAAGATAGACACGGGCATGAGCCGCCTCGGCTTCCGTCCCGACGAGATGCCCCGCCTCATCAGTCGCCTCAGCCAGCAGTCGGCCGTGATTCCCCGCTCGGTATTCTCGCATTTTGCAGGCAGCGACAGCCCCGAGTTCGACACCTTCACGCACCTGCAGGCCGCCCGTTTCGACGAAGCCGCCACCGCCCTGCAAGCCGCCTTCCCCCACAAGATACTGCGGCACATATGCAACTCGGCAGCCATAGAGCGCCTCCCCGAATACCACCACGACATGGTGCGCCTCGGCCTCGGGCTCTACGGCATCAGCCCCGTAGGCGACCGCCTGCTACACCCCATCAGCACGCTCAAGAGCACCATACTGCAGATACACGACGTGCCCGAATCGGAGACCGTGGGCTACAGCCGCCGAGGACAGCTGGTGCGCCCCTCGCGCATCGCCTCCATTCCCATTGGCTATGCCGACGGACTCAACCGCCGACTGGGCAACGGGCACGGATACTGCATCGTCAACGGACAGCAGGCCCGTTACGTGGGCAATATCTGCATGGATGTGTGCATGATAGACGTCACCGACATCCCCTGCCAAGAGGGCGACAAGGTAGAGATTTTCGGTCCCGAGCTGCCCGTGACACAGCTGGCCGAGTGGCTCGGTACCATCCCCTACGAGGTGATGACAGGCATCTCCACCCGTGTGCGCCGCGTCTACTCGCTGGAGAGTTGATGAGCAGAGTCCTCTGAATTCTCAGAATCCTCTGCGTCCTCCAAGAAAAACAAAGGAAACAACAAAACAACACCAATAAACACAACGAACAATGAAAAAGACACTATCACTCCTCCTGACTGCATGCACGCTCCTTGCTGCCTGCACCCACGAAAAACCGATGTCAGTACGCATGACAGAGTCCGAGATGCAGCGCGTGCCCGAGAGCTGGTGCCTCGACTTCAAGGACAAGATCAAATGGGATTATGCCTCTGGCGTAGAGCTTGAAGGCATGCTCAACACCTACGAGCGCTACGGCGACGAACGCATCTGGCAATACGTGCTCGCCTTCTGCGACACCATGGTCAACGAAGACGGCACTATCAAGACCTACCGTCCTCATGAGGAGAGCCTCGACCGTATACACACGGCCAAACTCTTCTACCGCGTCTACGACAAGACCGGCGAGGAGAAGTACAAGAAGGCCCTCGACCTCGTGCGCGACCAGATTACCCATCAGCCCCGCACCCATGCCGGAGGCTTCTGGCACAAGAAGGTATACCCCTGGCAGATGTGGCTCGACGGCCTCTATATGGGCTCGCCCTTCTATGCCGAGTATACCCGCCGCTATGGTGGCTACAACACCACGCCCGACTCCTGCTATGCCGACATCGTGCACCAGTTTGCCGTAGTGGCCGAGAAGACCTACGACCCCGCCACGGGACTCTTCCGCCACGCTTGGGACGAGAGCCGCGAGCAGCGCTGGTGCGACAGCATCACTGGCCAGTCGGCCCACTCATGGGGACGCGCCCAAGGATGGTTTGCCATGGCCATCGTAGACGCACTGGAGCAGATGCCTGCCGACTATGCAGGTTGCGCCACGATGAAGAAGATACTCAATGCCGTAGCCGAAGGCGTGAAGAAATACCAGGACCCCGCCACGGGCCTGTGGTACCAGGTGCTCGACTCTCCAGGCCGTGAAGGCAACTACCTGGAGTCGTCCTGCTCATCGATGTTCGTCTTTGCCCTCTACAAGGCCGTACGCCTCGGCTACCTCGACAGTGCCTATCTTGCCGTAGCCGAGAAGGGCTACCAAGGCATCCTCGACAACTTCATCGAAGAGCATGAAGACGGCACCATCTCGCTCACCCGCACCTGCGCCGTAGCAGGCCTCGGAGGCAAGGTATACCGCGCTGGCGACTACAACTACTACATCAACGAACAGATACGCTCGAACGACCCCAAAGCCCTCGGTCCCTTCATCAATGCGTCGCTCGAGTACGAGTTGTTGCACCGATAATTTGCATTTGTGGAGAAAAGTCCTTACATTTGCCCGATAAAGCGTAGAATACAATCATTAATCATCAAATAATTAAAAGAAAACTATGAGCAATCAAAAAGGAAATGCAAAAATGACCAACTACCGTTGGGTCGTTTGCGCAATGCTGTTCTTTGCGACTACGGTCAACTACCTCGACCGTCAGGTCTTGTCACTCACTTTCGAGGACTTCATCCGTCCCGAGTTCCATTGGACCGACTCCGACTACGGCAACATCACCGGTATCTTCTCACTCTTCTATGCCATCGCCATGCTTGTGGCTGGTAAGTTTGTTGACTGGATGGGCACTAAGAAAGGTTACATGTGGGCTATCGGTGTATGGTCATTTGGTGCATGTATCCACGCCCTTTGCGGTATCATCACAGAGGGTATGGTAGGTCTGCCCGACGCTACCGCCATGCGTCTGGCCACCGATGCCGAATTGGTTGCCCGTATCGCACTGATTAGTTCTACTTTATTTATAATCGCCCGCTGTGTGCTGGCACTTGGTGAGGCTGGTAACTTCCCGGCAGCCAACAAGGCCGTTGCCGAGTACTTCCCCAAGCGCGACCGTGCTTTCGCCACCTCAATCTTCAATGCAGGTAGTACCATCGGTGCGCTCATCGCTCCCTTCTGTATTCCTCCTTTGGCTGCCAAGTGGGGTTGGGAAGCATCATTCATCATCATTGGTGGACTCGGTTTCATCTGGATGGGCTTCTGGCAGTTCCTCTACAAGGCTCCTGAGAAGAACGCTGCTGTAAACAAGGAAGAGTTGGCATACATCCTCTCTGACGACGCTGCTGAGGAGGCTCCCGTACAGACCGACGAGGATGCAGGCAAGAAGGTATCTCTCTGGGGATGTTTCAAGTATCGCCAGACCTGGTCGTTCATTGTAGGTAAGTTCATGACCGACGGTGTATGGTGGTTCTTCCTCTTCTGGATGCCCTCATACCTGAAGACCACTTACGGCCTCAACTCTACTGACCCGCAGTTCCAGTGGGCTCTCGGTTTGCTCTACCTCATCGTGATGATTTCTATCTTCGGTGGCTATCTGCCCACACTCTTCATCGACAAAAAGAAGATGGATCCCTATGCAGGCCGTATGCTCTCTATGCTTATCTTCGCCTTCTTCCCCTTGGTAGCTCTTGCTGCCCAGCCCTTGGCACACGTGTCAATGTGGTGGCCGGTAGTGCTCATCGGTATTGCTGGTGCTGCTCACCAGGCTTGGAGTGCCAACCTCTTCTCTACCATCGGTGACATGTTCCCCAAGAGCATGATTGCTACTATCACCGGTATCGGCGGTATGGCTGGTGGTATCGGTTCGTTCATCATCCAGAAGAGCGCTGGTGCATTGTTCGACTATAGTGCTGCTACAGGCCTCGAGCTTTTCGGCTACACAGGCAAGGAAGCTGGCTACATGATCATGTTCACCTTCTGCGGCGTAGCCTACCTCATCGGCTGGATTATCATGAAGGTGCTCGTACCGCGCTACAAGAAGATTGAGCTCTAAGAAATAGAAGATACAAACATTAAGAAAAGGCAGATGCATCATGCGTCTGCCTTTTTTGTTTCTACCGAAACAGGGAAATTAGCCGAAAGCAACAAATAATTCTCCTTTGTCAATTGCGCTTTGTCAATTAAGTATTAATTTTGCCGACGAAACAGAATTCAACTCTGAACCGTTTAATATGAATTGTTAATTTGAATTATTATGGCATACATTAGTGATGACAGACGCAAGGTGACCACTCACCGCTTGTCTGAGATGAAACAACGGGGCGAAAAGATCTCAATGCTTACCTCATATGACTACACGATGGCCTCGCTCGTAGACCGTGCAGGCATCGATGTAATACTCGTGGGCGACTCCGCCTCCAATGTAATGGCGGGCAATGTGACCACACTTCCCATCACGCTGGACCAGATGATATATCACGGCAAATCGGTAGTGAAGGCCGTACAGCGTGCCCTCGTAGTGGTGGATATGCCCTTCGGCACCTATCAGGCAAGCGATATAGAGGCGGTGAACAATGCAATACAAATGATGAAAATCACCCATGCCGATGCGCTCAAGCTCGAAGGCGGCGAAGAGATACTCCCTTCGGTGAAGCGCATCCTCGCAGCAGGTATCCCTGTAATGGGACACTTGGGACTGATGCCACAGTCGATCAACAAATTCGGCACCTATGCCGTACGCGCCAAGGGCGATGAGGAGGCCGAAAAGCTCATCCGCGACGCTCATCTGCTCGAGGAGGCTGGCTGCTTTGCCATCGTACTGGAGAAGATACCCGCCACACTGGCACAGCGCGTAGCATCGGAGCTCACTATCCCCGTCATCGGTATCGGTGCGGGAGGTGGTGTAGACGGACAGGTGCTCGTGGTGAGCGACATGCTGGGTATGACCAATGACTTCAGCCCCCGCTTCCTACGCCGCTATGCCGACCTCTTCACCGTAGTCACCGAAGCCGTAGGACACTACGTGGAGGATGTGAAGAGCGGCGACTTCCCTAACGAGAAGGAACAGTACTGACTAAAGTAAACTTGCATTGTTTTCGTCAAGTCAAAAAAATACAGTATCTTTGCACCTTAAAACATAACGTTGAATGAAATGAACGTATTGGAACTTAGTGAACAAGAGATTATCAGACGCAACAGTCTGAACGAATTGCGTGCTATGGGCATCGAGCCCTACCCTGCCGCAGAGTATGTGACCAACGCTTTTTCTACCGACATAAAAGAGGAGTTCAAAGACGAGGACGAACCTCGCAAGGTATCTATCGCAGGCCGACTCATGAGTCGCCGTGTGATGGGCAAGGCTTCGTTCGTGGAGCTGCAGGACTCGAAGGGCCGCATCCAGGTGTATATCACCCGCGATGACATCTGCCCCGAGGAGAACAAGGATATGTACAACGTGGTGTTCAAGCGCCTGCTCGACATCGGTGACTTCATCGGTATCGAGGGTGTGGTGTTCCGCACTCAGATGGGCGAGATCAGCGTACATGCCCACAAGCTCACCGTATTGTCAAAGAGCATCCGTCCGCTCCCCATCGTGAAGTACAAGGATGGCGTGGCTTACGACAAGTTTGACGACCCCGAACTGCGCTACCGCCAGCGCTACGTTGACCTCGTGGTGAACGATGGCGTGAAGGACATCTTCATCAAGCGCAACAAGGTATATACATCAATGCGCGAGTTCTTCAACTCACGCGGATATATGGAGGTAGAGACTCCCGTACTCCAGTCAATCCCCGGTGGTGCGGCTGCTCGCCCCTTCATTACTCACCACAATGCGCTGGACATTCCCTTGTACCTGCGTATTGCCAATGAACTCTACCTGAAGCGCCTCATCGTGGGTGGCTTCGAGGGTGTGTATGAGTTCTCTAAGAACTTCCGCAACGAGGGTATGGACCGCACTCATAACCCCGAGTTTACTTGTATGGAGATCTACGTGTCATACAAGGACTACAACTGGATGATGGCATTCACCGAGCAGATGCTCGAGAAGATCTGTCTCGATGTCAACGGCACTACCGAGGTACAGGTAGGCGACAATGTCATCAGCTTCAAAGCTCCCTTTGCACGCCGCACCATGACTGAGGCCATCAAGGAGTTTACAGGTGTAGATATCACCGGTATGGACGAGGCTCAGCTGCGCGACGTATGTAAGCAGCTCGGCGTAGAGACCGACGAGACCATGGGCAAGGGCAAGCTCATCGACGAGATTTTCGGCGAGAAGTGCGAGGGCAACTACATACAGCCTACTTTCATCACCGACTATCCCATCGAGATGTCGCCCCTCTGCAAGCGTCATCGCGAGAACCCCGAGCTCACCGAACGCTTTGAACTGATGGTCAACGGTAAGGAACTTTGCAACGCTTATAGCGAGCTCAACGACCCCATCGACCAGCTAGAGCGCTTCCAAGAGCAGCTGCGCCTGAGCGAGAAGGGCGACGATGAGGCCATGTTCATAGACAACGACTTCGTGCGTGCCCTCGAGTACGGTATGCCGCCCACCTCAGGTATGGGTATCGGCATGGACCGCTTAGTGATGCTGATGACAGGTCAGCAAACTATCCAAGAGGTGCTCTTCTTCCCGCAGATGCGTCCCGAGAAGAAGGCTCCGAAGGATCCCGCAGCCAAGTATGTGGAGATAGGTATTCCCGAAGAGTGGGTGCCCCTGATACAGAAGGCTGGCTATAAGCTTGTGGCCGACATGCAGGGCATCAATCCGCAGAAGGTACATATGGACATCTGTGGTGTGAATAAGAAGTATAAGTTGGAACTGAAGAATCCCACCGTGGATGAGGTTGCAGCTTGGATTGAAAAGATTGGATAATGAGTTTCCCCCAAGGTAAAGTAGCCATTATGGGTGGTGGCAGTTGGGCAACTGCCATCGCTAAGATGATCCTCAACAATGAGGATTCCATCAATTGGTATATGCGTCGCGATGACCGTATTGCGGACTTCAAACGCACGGGCCACAATCCCGGATACTTGTCGTCGGTGCAGTTTGACGTGAACCGCATCAACTTCTCTTCTGATATCAACCAAGTCATCAAGGAGAGCGATGTGCTCGTGTTCGTCACTCCGTCGCCCTATCTGAAGTCGCACCTCAAGAAGGTGAAGACCAAGTTGCACGACAAGTTTGTAGTGACAGCCATCAAGGGTATCGTACCCGAAGAGAATATGCTTGTGTCAGACTATTTCCACAAGGAGTTTCACGTTCCCTATGATAACATCGCAGTTATCGCAGGTCCGTGCCACGCCGAGGAGATTGCGCTGGAGCGCTTGTCATATCTCACCGTAGGTTGCAGCAACCGTAATAATGCACTCAGCTTTGCACAGAAGCTCAACAGCAGCTACGTGAAGACTACCGTAAGCGACGACGTTACGGGTATCGAGTACAGCTCGGTGTTGAAAAACGTATATGCTATCGCAGCTGGTATCTGCAGTGGTCTGAAGTATGGTGACAACTTCCAGGCTGTGCTCATGAGCAACGCCCTGGTGGAGATGTCGCGCTTCATCGATTTCGTGCATCCGCTCAAGCGCGTGGTGAGCGAATCTGTATATATGGGCGACTTGCTTGTGACTGGTTACTCAAACTTTAGCCGCAACCGCGTGTTTGGTTCTATGATAGGCAAGGGATACTCCGTGAAGAGCGCCCAGCTCGAGATGGAGATGGTGGCCGAGGGCTACTATGGCACCAAGTGTATCAAGGAGATTAACCGCAAGTATCACGTGAACATGCCTATCCTCGATGCTGTGTACAACATTCTCTACGAGCGCATCTCGCCCGTGATTGAGATCAAGTTGCTGACAGATTCAATTAGATAATAATACAAATAAGGATAATAAGATGAAAAATATTGCATTGAACATTGATAAGACCGCAGGTTTTATCGCAGAAGGTGCCGTAAAGGCATACGCACCCAAGGTGCAGGAAGCATTGGAGATGCTCGAGAAGGGCACAGGTCTCGGTAACGACTTTTTGGGTTGGCTCCACCTTCCCTCAAGCATCACAGAGGAGCATCTGAACGATATTCAGGCAACTGCCGACACCTTGCGCGAGTTGTGCGACGTAGTGGTAGTAGCCGGTATCGGTGGCAGCTACCTCGGTGCACGTGCCGTGATTGAGGCACTCAGCAACAACTTCCACAGCTACCTCAAGAGCGACAGCCCTGCCATCATCTACGCAGGCCACAACATCAGCGAGGACTATCTGTACGAGCTCACCGAGTTCCTCAAGGACAAGAAGTTCGGTGTCATCAATATCTCTAAGTCGGGTACCACTACCGAGACAGCTCTCGCCTTCCGTCTGCTCAAGAAGCAGTGTGAGGACCAGCGCGGTATCGACGTTGCCCGCAAGGTTATCGTGGCTGTTACCGATGCCAAGCGTGGTGCTGCCCGCACTACTGCCGACAACGAGGGTTACAAGAGCTTCATCATCCCCGACAACGTAGGTGGCCGTTTCTCTGTGCTCACTCCCGTAGGCTTGCTGCCCATCGCCATTGCCGGATACGACATCAAAGCGCTTGTCAAGGGTGCTACCGATATGGAAACTGCCACTGCTCCCGAGGTACCCTTCGAGGAGAATATCGCTGCTGTATACGCTGCTACCCGCAACGCCCTTTATGCCGATGGCAAGAAGATTGAGATTCTTGTCAACTACCAGCCCAAGTTGCACTACGTGTCAGAGTGGTGGAAACAGCTCTATGGCGAGTCAGAGGGTAAGGATGGCAAGGGTATCTTCCCTGCATCAGTGGATTTCTCTACCGACCTGCACTCTATGGGCCAATGGATTCAGCAGGGCGAACGCACCATCTTCGAGACCGTCATCTCTGTAGAGAACACCAAGCATAGCCTTATCGTACCTGCTGATGAGAAGAACCTCGACGGACTCAACTTCCTCGCCGGCAAGCACGTGGATGAGGTGAACAAGATGGCCGAGCTCGGTACGCTCCTCGCACACGTCGATGGTGGCGTGCCCAACCTCCGCATCGTGATGCCCAAGCTCGACGAGTACTACATCGGCCAGCTGCTCTACTTCTTCGAGAAGGGTTGCGGCATCAGTGGCTACGTGCTCGGTGTGAACCCCTTCAACCAACCCGGTGTAGAGGACTACAAGCGCAATATGTTTGCCCTCCTCGGCAAGCCCGGCTACGAAGAGGAGTCAAAGGCTATTCAGGCGAGATTGGGATAATGGGGACCCACCTAAATCCTCCCTGTAAGGGAGAACTTGAGGATCCGCGATGCCAGTTCCCCCTCCCTCACAGGGAGGGAAGGGGAGGGTCTCTTAAAGCCGTTCTCTTCGATATGGACGGCGTGCTCTACGACTCCATGCCCTCGCATGCCAAGGCCTGGCATCGCGCCATGGCACACTTTGGCTACGACCTCCCCGAGCAGGAGGCCTATATGCACGAAGGGCGCACGGGAGCCTCTACCATCAACATCGTGAGCCGTTGTCAGTGTGGTGAGGAGGTGAGCGAGGAGCGTGTGCAGGAAATCTACAAGGTCAAGTCGGACTTCTTCAATGAGTATCCTCCTGCCGAGCCTATGCCCGGTGCGTTGCAACTCTTGCGCAAAATCAAGGCACAGGGGCTGAAGATACTCATCGTCACAGGTTCGGGACAAGCCTCACTGCTCGACCGTCTCAATCACCACTTCCCCGACATCTTCCATCGCGAGCTGATGGTCACCGCCCACGACGTGAAGCGTGGCAAGCCCGACCCCGAGCCCTACCTGATGGGCTTGCAGAAGGGAGGCCTCCGCCCCGAAGAGTGCATCGTGGTAGAGAATGCTCCCCTCGGTGTACGTGCCGCCAAGGCAGCGGGTATCTTCACCATCGCCGTCAATACGGGTCCCCTACCCGACAACGCCCTCACCGACGAAGGAGCCGACCTCTTGTTGCCTTCCATGCAGGCGCTATGCGATGCGTGGGAGCAATGTTGCGCCTATCTCAGTGAATGAGCAGGTTTTCTTCCTTATGGTAAAGGAAATATGAAAAAAAAGCTGTATTTTTGAGCCGTAAAAGGATAATGATATGAGTCAGAAGAAAAAGAACGATAAGAAAAGCAAGAAAGCCTCGTGGCGACTCCTCCTCATCAACCTCGTGGCGATGGTTGCCGTGGTGATAGCCGCAGTGCTCATCACTTTCCGTTGGATTGACAGCTACACCGAGCATGGCGTGGCCATCATGGTGCCCGACATTACAGGCATGCAGGAGGCGGAAGCCGTGAGTGTGCTGAGCCAACACGACCTCGTAGGTGTCGTCGATGAGCAGACTTACGTCAAGGGTGTGCCCGTAGGAGAAATCATCAACCAGCGCCCTGCAGGGAATGCCAAGGTGAAGCGCGGACGTAAGATTTACCTCACCGTGAGCTCGGGCAACCAGCCCATGATTGCCGTACCCGACATCGCCGACAACAGTTCGCTGCGCCAGGCCGAATCGCGCCTGCGTGCTGCAGGTTTCAAACTGGCTCCGAACGACACTATCGAAGGCGAGCTCGACTGGGTATATGGTGTGCGCTACAAAGGACGCGAGCTGCAGGGAGAGGAGTTGGTGCCCGAAGGCTCTGAACTGACACTCATTATCGGTGGTGGGAACCAAGAAAAGACCGACACGCTGGGAACAGCATCTGTAGAGGACGGATGGTTCTAATCAAAAAAGAGACTGACAATTGACCATTATGCTCAACGGTGACGATATAGACGAACTGCTCGGCAGTGAGGAGAACGGGCTCTATGCCGATGCCGATGCTTCGCTCGACGAGGAGGCGTCGCTCTACGAGCACTTCCGCATCGTGGTAGACAAGGGGCAGGAGCTGCTGCGTATCGACAAGTTCCTCTTCGACCATCTGCCCCACGCCTCACGCAACCGCATACAGAAGGCGGCCGAGGCTGGCTTCATCCATGTGAACGGCAGGGCCGTGAAGAGCAACTACCGTGTGAAGCCCAGCGACATCATCACCATGATGATGGACCGTCCGCGCTACGAGAACGACATCACCCCCGAAGACATCCCCCTCGACATCGTATACGAAGACGACGACCTCATGGTCATCAACAAGCCTGCCGGTATGGTAGTTCACCCCGGCTGCGGCAACTACAGCGGCACGCTCGTCAACGCCATCGCCTGGCACCTGCGCGACAATCCGGACTACGACCCCAATGACCCGGGTGTAGGACTCGTACACCGTATCGACAAGGACACCTCGGGGCTGCTCGTCATAGCCAAGACTCCCGATGCCAAGACCTCGCTCGGCATGCAGTTCTTCAACAAGACCACCCGCCGCCACTACAACGCCCTCGTGTGGGGCGCACTGAAGGAAGACACGGGTACCATACGCAGCCAGATAGCCCGCAACCCGCACGACCGCTTGCAGATGGCCGTCTTCACCGACCCCGCGATAGGCAAGCATGCCGTCACCCACTACCGCGTGATGGAGCGCATAGGCTACGTCACCCTTGTGGAGTGTATCCTTGAGACGGGGCGCACGCATCAGATACGCGTCCACATGAAACACCTCGGTCACCCGCTCTTCAACGACGAGCGCTATGGCGGCAGCGAGATACTCAAGGGCACCACTTCGGGCACCTACCGCAAGTTTGTGGCCAACTGCTTCGACACCTGTCCGCGCCAGGCCCTCCATGCCCGCACGCTCGGTTTCGTGCACCCCCGCACCGGTCAGGAGATGTTCTTCACCTCCGAGCTCCCCACCGATATGACCGCCCTGCTCGACCGCTGGCGCACCTATGTGGCGGGGAAGAGCGAGGGGTGAGGGAGCCATCCATTGCTTCGGACCCCAATTTCCAAGAATCCCCTAGTCTTTCCTAACGCCTCGTATCCCCTGCTCCAACTCAGCTATGCGCTGTTTCAGCGCAGCGTTCTCGGCTCTCAAAGCCGCGTTCTCTATTTCCAGTTGCTGCATGTGCTCATCTTGCGCTTGGCGATAGCCCGTGCGTGCGGCATACATACGTTCCTAATCCCGAGCAAAGATAATGAATCTTCGGGTAGCCAACAACACCTGTGCAACTTTTCTGTCATTGTCCATTATGGCTGGTGCTACCCTCCCATAGGAGGCAATATCAGTATCCAGGATTTTGCATCATATTTGGATTATAATCCATTTCAGCCTGGGGTATAGGAAGTAATTGCTGATAATCCTTGATGCCAAGCTCATCAACAGCTATTCCATTGCGTTTGTAGAATGCCAAGTTGCCTATGCTATATAGCAGCAGTTGCTGACGGGCCTCTTTGATTCCCGTAAACAAGTCGTCTGAAACGGAGATATTCTTTGCATCCACTACTTGGCGGAGATACTTATCGGCTTCATCTGTACTGCCGGCATAGAACAAACATTCGGCATAAGATAGCATTACATCTGTATAGGTCATTGTCGGTATCAATAAAGGTTGCCGAATGACGATATTCTCAGTTCGAGTAGCACGAGTCCCACCACTTGCATCAAGGGCAAAGATAAGTTCACTACTTGTACGGTCAGACAGGAGACGATCTATAGTTTCTGTATTGCTGTAATTAGAAGCATCCAATGTATAGAAGCCTGCATTGATGATATCCTGTAGTTGCATTTTGGCCTCTGCATATTTTCCTCGATACATATAAATGTTGGCCAAAAGAGTGCGGGCCACATCTTTAGAAACAAAGAAGAAGTCATCACCATCACTTAATGGCTCGTTTTTCTTTTCTTCGAGTGCATTTACAGCTACTATCAGTTTTTGTTCCAAATCATCAAGGATTTTATCCTGTTCTGTGCGTGGAAGAGGTTTACCATTCATCAAGTTGTCATAATCGGTGTTATAAGGAACATCCCCCCAAGCAACAACCATGTTGTAATAAACCATAGCAGAAAAGACATCAAGTTTATCGATATATAGAGCAAGGGCTTGTTCGTCATAGTAACGCATCAATACGTTGTTATTATTGGCTCTATAGAAACTTTCCCAAATGTTGGAGATGTTAGAACTGGAGGGTAAAAGATAAGAATCCACCAAACTTGTGGAGTGGTCAACGAGAGCGGCCATATTATAATGATAGTACTGCTCTATAATAGCATAGGATGAAAAGGCCTTACCTAAATCCTTTGCCATAGAAGCTACCACTTGTTTTGCAGTTTCACCTAGCCCTAATAGTTGTGGAGGCGCAATGTTGGGATTAGCATCTTGCACTATAGTAATCGTATCGAGTATAGCCCCCATACAATCATAGAGTTCAATGTATGCAGATTTCGAACAATATGATTCAAGTGGCTCCACAACGATTGTAACCACATTGTCTTTAATACTGTTTTCAAAAGCAATGTCTTCGTCTGAGGCCTTACTGAAGCTATAAAGGCTCTCTGAAAAACTGTCACCAACATACACATCTCCTGGAGTCATATCAAGATTTCCTATAACGAGAGGTTCTGTATACACTGTGATTGGCGATTCAATCTTTATTGTGTACGTTCCGCCCGAGCAGGGGACATTAATCCGATTTGTCTCCAGAGTTATGTGCTCACCCTCTTCTAACGTCTCGTTGCCTGCTATGCCGTCATCGTCCCAATCAAAGAAAGCTGCAAGATTCCTCACTTCAACTTCGATACCCAACTCGCTGTAGCGATATTTGATATTGGAACGGATATCTGACAGGTGTGCCACCAACTTAGCACGGTCTGCTTTGATTTGGGTGTTGGTCTCCTCCGAGAATCTTCCGTCGTTGCCAAACTCACGACACATCTTGGCGAGATACTCTGTGACTGCAGCTTCCGTCCTATCAACAAGTATGATGGATGAGATGGCTATGAGTGCTGCCGCTTCATCAGTGCCTTCGATGATTGAATATTGTGAAGCGTCCGTATCGACATACTTTTGCAATCCGAAAGCCGTAAGCAACTCCTTTTGAGCTTGACTGTTCGCTTCAGAATATGTTTTCCCTTCTGCAATCAGATTAAGTATCCGTTGGTATTTCAGATGAGTCAGGATGTTTACATTTACTGTCGCGTTTTTCGACAAGTCAACGATAGCCCGAAGATATAATGTGCCCAAAGAAAGTGCCCCAGTAACTTCATTGAAGAAGTATCCATTTGCTGCCAATTCGGCATAGGGCGATTCAAACAGCTTAGAACCGAACGAAAAATTACCCAGATGATCCTGTATGGTCGAGGTGTACATTGTCCCCAACGCCTGCATATCCGCACTCATCGGTTGGATTGTGATTGCCGAACCACTGACAAACGGTCCTTTTTCGACCTTTCCGCTCACATTATATGTTTGAGGGCTATAATTATTTTCGTTTTCCTCCACGCAAGAGATACAAAAGAGGCCCAATAGCGTAGCCAATAGGCAGTAGGTGTGCTTTACAAGTTTCATAATGTCACCGTCTTTGATTGTTTAAATTGTTTCTTTGCCTCCAAAGTTAAAAACTAAATCCCGTATCTGCAAGTATTGCTTATCGATTTTGTTAATCAGATTAACAACAACTCTTACCATGATATCCTTTTCTTCGGTGCGGCTTTCGGAGCACCGTGTCGAGTGGTATGTGCAAATTTTGCACATATGATATTGGGGTTCAGATCAGTATATCTTCGCGGTTACCGCAAAGATACGAAGAAACTACCAATCAAATGCAGAGCCCTCCAAATTTGTGTATAAAACATGTACAAAAACTGTACATAAACTATACATAAACTGTACAAATTTTCGGGCTAACACACGTATCAGTCAGTGGATTATGCCATCAAAAGTGTACAATTGCTTGCGGGCATGTGTTTTTACACATTTTACGCCACTTACATACTGCTATCCTTTTACACGTACTTATATCGATTCCAAAACAATCTTAATCCCCCGATCTGAGCACTTGATGTTTTTCTTTTCTCACAGGCTCGAAAATGAATTCTCGCAGGTTCGACAAACTTTTTTCGTGCCTTCGAAACCATTCCGCGGTAACTACCGCGCCACGACGCGCTAACTACTGCGCTATGGCTCGGTAACTATCGCGCCATGTCTCGACAGTTACCATGGTGTAGTACGATACTTCCCATCCAGGAAAAACGCACAGTGTCCCGCTTCGCTACCCTTGCAGAGGTAGCACTCTCTCCCTGCAAGGATAGTATACTCTCCCTGCAGGGAGAGCGACTTTAGAAACCAATTAAACATAGTGCGTCAAAGCATATTCGTGAAGACCTCAAAAAACCGAAAAAACTACGGCGAAAAGGCAATTGTACACTTTTGATAGCATAAATCGCTGAGCACCATAAGGATTACACCAAAAATTCGTACAGTTTATGTACAGTTTTTGTATAGTTTTTTGGCGTAATCTGTTTTATAAAGAATGGGTAGTAAAAAGCTCAAGCAAACTTAATGATATTGAGTTTCTGCCTCGCTCGGCAAAAAAATGCAAGCATTTCTTTGCTCTCTCTCGTTGAAACTTGGCTTTTCACTCACTAATGATTATCTTTGCAACTTGTAAGCAATATAGAAACCATATATACAATGAACGCAAACAAACGCATCATAGCTATCGTGGCCGGTGGCGACTCCGGCGAATACGAGGTGTCGCTGCGCAGTGCAGAGGGCATCGCCTCCTTCCTCGACAAGGAGCGCTATACCACATACACCGTCATCATACGTGGCACGGAATGGAACGTACAACTGCCCCAGGGGGCCACAGCACCTATTGACCGGGGCGACTTCAGCTTCCGCCACGAGGGCCGTCACGTGAAGTTCGACTACGCCTACATCACCATCCACGGCACACCGGGCGAGAACGGACTCTTGGGCAGCTACTTCGAGCTCATCCGTATGCCCTACTCCACCTGTCCGCCACTCATCTCGGCCATGACATTCAACAAGTTCGTGCTCAACCAGTACCTGCGTAGCCTCGGCGTGCGCGTGGCAGAGTCGCTCACACTGCGCCGTCAGGACGTCATCACCGTGGACGATGTGGTGAAGGCCGTGGGACTGCCCTGCTTCGTGAAGCCCACGTGCGGCGGCTCCAGCTGTGCCACCACCAAGGTGAAGACTCCCGAGGAACTGCTCCCTGCCGTGGAGGCCGCCTTCGGTGAGGCCGACGAGGTGATGATAGAAGCCTTCATGCAGGGCACCGAAATCACCTGCGGATGCTACAAGACACGTACGAAGAGCGTAGTGTTCCCCATCACCGAGGTAGTGGCCAAGAACGAGTTCTTCGACTACGACGCCAAGTACAACGGCCAGGTAGAGGAGATCACGCCTGCCCGCATCGACGAGAGCACCAGCGAGCGCGTACGCACCCTCACCTCGCTGCTCTACGACATCCTGCGCTGCCACGGCATCATCCGCATCGACTATATCATTACCGAGGGTAACAAGCTCAACCTGCTGGAGATAAACACCACGCCGGGCATGACGGCCACCAGCTTCATCCCCCAGCAGGTGCGTGCAGCAGGGCTCGACATCAAGGAGGTGCTCACTGAGATCATTGAAGAGAGTTTTGAGAATTAAGAAGAGCGTTTTCTGAGTCCTCCCAAATCCTCCGAGTCCTCTAAAAAAGAAACAAAAACTGAAATAATTATGATTCCCGAAGAATTTAAGGACATGCGTCCGTTTGAACCCGAAGAGTTGCCCGCAGCGTACGACAGTCTGCTGGCCGACCCCACCTTTCGTGCAGTAGTAGGCATGGTCATGCCACAGATTCCCGCCGAGGCGTTAGGCCCCATGATGCACGGTTGCAAGACCTGTCTCGAGTTTCAGTACACCTTTATCCGTCCGCTGCTCGATGGTATAATCAATAAATGTACCGCCGGACTCACCGATGACTTCAGCCGTATCAACCCCTCAAAGGAAAAGGAGAACTACACCTATATCTCCAATCACCGCGACATCGTGCTCGACTCGGGCCTGCTCGATATGATTCTCTTCGCGGCGAAGGGCCTCGATACGGTGGAGATTGCCATCGGCGACAACCTGCTCATCCATCCGTGGATAAAGACGCTGGTGCGCATCAACCGCAGCTTCATCGTCACCCGCAAGGGAGGCATCCGCGAGATGTTGCAGTCGAGCATCCGCCTGTCATCCTACATGCACTACGTCATCGGCGAGAAGAAATCGCCCATATGGATTGCCCAGCGCGAAGGCCGCTCCAAAGACTCCACCGACCACACCCAGGAGAGCATCCTGAAGATGTTTGCCATGAGTGGCGAGGGCACTCCCGCCCAGCGCCTCATCGCTCTCAACATGGCTCCGCTGGTCATCTCGTATGAGTACGACCCGTGCGACTGGCTCAAGGCTATGGAGTTTCAGCTCAAGCGCGACAATCCTGAGTACAAGAAGTCGCAGGCCGATGACCTCATGAACATGAAGACGGGCATCTTCGGCTACAAGGGCCGCGTACACTACCAAGCTGCCGAGTGCATGAACGACTTCATCGCCGCCCTGCCTGCCGACATGCCGAAGAACGAGTTCTTCGCCGCCATCGCCACAGAGATTGACCGCCGCATTTACAGCAACTACCGCCTCTATCCCGGCAACTTCGTGGCCATAGACCTGCTGCAAGGAGGCAGCGCATATGCCCACAAGTACACAGCCGAGGAGCGTGCCACCTTCGAGCAATACCTGGCAGGCCAACTGCAAAAGATTGAAATGCCGGGCAAGGACGAGGCCTTCCTCCGCACCAAGTTGCTGGAGATGTATGCCAACCCGGCGCTGAATCAGTTAAGAGTGAAGAGTGAAGAGTGAAAAGGGAAAAGTGAAGAGTGAAAAGTTGAAATCAGTACGAGCAGCACTGCTGTTGCTCCCCGTCCTCACCCTGCTCTGCGGTTGTGAGGAGAGTGGCGATGACTACCGCTACCCATCGGTGCGTACCGACTTTGCCTGCATTGCCACCGACAGCAAGGGGAAGATTGAGCATTTACTGCTTGATGACGGGAGCAGCTACCCCGTGCACCTCACCCAGGATTTCCTTGAGGCCTACGACGACGAGCCCACCTACAAGCGCGACACGCTGTATCGCCTCATCAGTGTATACGAACTGGTAAGCACTGGACAGAACGATACCGTAGCCGACCTCTATGCCTTGGGCAACATCGTGTCATCAGTACCCATCCGCCTGCCCGAAGGTGCGGAACTGGTGCAAGACCCCGTGTACCTGCAGAGCATATGGCTCTCGGGAGGATACCTCAACTTCGTACTCGAGGTGAAGGCACTCAACGGCAAGCACAGCATTGCCTTTATAGACACTACACCAGAGGGAATGCAGGGCAAGGAGTTCACCTTCTACCATCGGGTGATTGATGATGTGGAGTCGTACCGCCAGAAACTATACGGCTCCATCCCTCTCGCTCCCTTCGAGGAGGCATTGGGGAAGGGAGACACCCTGCGCTTCGTGGTGAACCTCTACGACAAGGGCAACACCGTGTATACCTATCCGCTTTGACGGCAGGTAAAGTTTGCAGAAAAATATAGGAGGGGCCGCAGCTCCTCCTATTCTATTATAAGCAGACAGACATCTATTTATAGATAGGTCCGTACGTAGCGCAAGCACGGTAGTCGGCACCCTCCTTGTCCATGCCGAAGGCGTTCCACGCAGCCGGACGGAAAATCTGCTCCTCGGGTACATTGTGCATGCACACGGGAATGCGCAGCATGGAGGCCAGTGTGATGAGGTCGGCACCGATGTGTCCGTAGCTGATGGCACCGTGGTTGGCACCCCAGTTGTTCATCACGGAATATACATCCTTGAAGGGCGCTTTCGACTCGTCGAGGCGAGGCACAAACCAAGTGGTAGGCCAGGTGGGGTCGGTGCGCATATTGAGCACTTCGTGGATAGCGGGGTCTACATCGGCTGTCCAGCCCTCGGCAATCTGCAATACGGGGCCAAGGCCTTTGACGAGGTTGAGACGGCTCATGGTGACAGGCATGCCTCCCTTGGAGAGGAAGTTGCTCGAGAAACCGCCTCCACGGAAATAGTCGCGGTCGGCAGGGGGCCAGCAAGTGGCCTTGAGGCAGGCCTCTACATCGGCCTCGGCCATCTCCCAAGAGGGTTTCATGCAGGGTTCGCCAGCGGCATTGGTACTGGCACCTGTAGCGTCGAGCGTGGTGGCACCCGAGTTGATAAGGTGTATCATGCCGCCTTTGGCCAGACCCGTAAGTTCCTTGCCGGTAACACGCTTCACCGCCTCGGGACTCCAGTAGGTGCGTACGTCGGAGAACATCTGTCCGCATCCGGTGAGCAGCTTGCCGAAGAGCATGGCCACACCGTTGCAGGCATCGTTCTCGGTGGCGAGCACGTAGGCTTCGCGTATGCCGTTCCAGTCGAAGGTGCTGCAAAGGAGCGCTTCGGTGAAGTCACCATTGGGCTTCCAGTCGGTCCACTGACGCTGTCCCTGGAAACCGCCAGCAATGGCATTATGTCCGATGGCCTCTTCCTTGAAACCAAGTTCGCGCAAGCGTGGATTGCCCAGCATGAGGTCGCGCACGATAAGTGTCATCTTCACCACAAACTCCCAGTCGGCATCCTTGCCGGCACGGTCTTTCTGCTTCTCGGGGCGGTTCTTGTCCCAGCCCTCATTGACCTTGCAATACTTTTCTGTCCAAGCCATAGCCTTGGCATACTCCACAGGGTCGTAGATGCCTTCATCCATACGACGAAGAATCTCAGTCTCGTCGACACTCTCGTTGCGCATGCCGAGGTATTCCTGGAAGAAGTTCTGATCGACGATACTGCCGGCAATACCCATACACTGGCTACCCACCGAGAGGTAGCTCTTGCCACGCATGAGGGCAACAGCCTGTGCGGCACGTGCCCAGCGGAGTATCTTCTCGGCCACATCTGCGGGTACGGTATTGTCGTCAAGGTCCTGCACATCGTGTCCATAGATACCGAAGGCGGGCAGTCCCTTCTGTGCATGGCCGGCAAGCACGGCAGCCAGGTATACGGCACCGGGACGTTCGGTGCCATTGAAGCCCCATACAGCCTTGGGCCAGTGGGGATGCATGTCCATGGTCTCCGAGCCATAGCACCAGCAGGAGGTGACGCTGATGGTAGCGCCTACGCCCTCGCGCTCGAACTTGGCCTGGCAAGCAGCCGTCTCGGCTACACGACCGATAGTGCCGTCGGCAATGACACACTCTACGGGAGAGCCGTCGGGATTGCGCAGATTGGTAGTTATCAACTCGGCCACCGCATGGGCCAGATTCATGGTCTTCTCTTCGAGACTCTCGCGCACACCACCCTGACGACCGTCGATAGTGGGGCGAATACCGATTTTGGGATAGTTGTTCATGGTTTTCTTATTTTGTATTAGAGTTTAATGTTTAGAGTTTTTAGCACACGGATGACACGGATTTGGCGGATAACCACGGATTTTTGTTTTCGTCATCGTTTTCGTCATCGTTAACCATTACCATTTTCGTTATCGTCATCGTACAGCCGCAGGCTGTCAAGTCTCCCGACAAGCGAGTCGCATACGATGCGGAAGGCTGCCTTATTGGCCTCGCTGATGGGCTTTTTGGGCTGCGACTTGATGGTAAGCGGATTGATGGGCTTGCCATTCTCGTATACGCGGAAATCGAGGTGAGGTCCTGTGGAGAGACCCGTTGAACCCACATATCCGATAACCTCCTTCTGCGCTACATGATCGCCTACCTGAAGGCCCTTGGCAAAGCGGGATAGATGCATGTAGGTGGTGGTATAGGTGCTGTTGTGACGTATCTTGACATAGTTGCCACCACCATTGGCCTGGTAACCCTTGGCTATCACCTTGCCGCTACCGATAGCATACACGGGAGTACCCGTAGGAGCCGCATAGTCCACACCATGGTGAGCACGATAGCGTTTCAGCACAGGGTGATAACGGCTGTTGGTGAAGCGTGACGAGATACGATAGTAATCGAGCGGAGCCTTCAGGAAAGCCCCTTCGAGGCTGTTGCCCTTTTCGTTATAATAGAGCTCCTCATCATCCTGAACAAAGGGGATGGCATAGTACATGCTGTCAGAAGCACAGAAGGATGCTGCACGTATACGGAAATTATTGAGCGGGCGGTCCTCCACATATTCCTGCTCGTAGATGAGGGAGAAGTGGTCGCCTTTCTGTATGCCGAAGAAGTCGATGGTCCATCCGAAGATATGGGACAGCTGGACGGCAAGCTGGGGCGAGGTGCCTCCATCAAGCATCGCGTTCCACAGCGACGACTCCACAGTGCCTTGGGCGCTGCGCTCATGCCACGATGTGGGAAGGGTGCCGCGTGTCACGCTTTCGGTGATGAGGTCAAACACGACGTACTCTTTTGCATTGGCCTCATAAATGAAGTAGCGCGGTGTGGCTGTAGTGGAATCAAGTTCGGTCAGCAACATACAGGGTTGGCCTGCACGTACCTTGCGCACATCAAACACTGTGTCGGGGCACTGGGTAAGGTTATAGATCTTCTGTGCCGAGAGTCCGTAAGCCATAAGCACCTCGGCCAGTGTCTGGCGAGGACGTATGGTGTCGTACTTCGCTGCAAACAACTCAATGGGCAGTCCGTAACGGTATAGTGTGTCGCGTTTTATTGCTGTGCTGTCAGTTGCTGTGCTATCTCCTGCGGAGCCTGTATTGCAACGTACCAAGACGATGCCGAATATGGCTACAAGCAGAATAATGCCAGCAGATATCAGTTTCTTCATTCTTTATGTTCTATCAAATGTCGGGCGGCCTCCTCATCAACAGGACTTACGAGGATACACATATCGCCACCAATACTACTGTAGTGCGATGTCAGTGCCGATAGTGAATGGTCTTCAAGGATGCAACGGATGCCATTGGCCTCAAGCAAACCCTTTACTACTTCAGTCTCAAATGCTGCGCCGGAGAAAACCTTTACCCAAGCGCTGTTGTCTGTTGTTGTCATAGTCAGTCCTCCTTATGTTAAATTGGTGAGACGTTACTTCGTCTGCAATATTAGCAAAATAACGCGAATAATACAAGAATCGTTCAGTTTTTTTGGAGTCAAACCAATAAAATACGCAACATCCGTATGCATATAATTAAAAAAGCACTAAATTTACACACTGAAATGAAAGGAATAGAAAAATACACCATCAAGCAACTGCTCGCATGGATATGGCGCGCCTCGCGTGGTGCACGCCTGCAGGCATTGCAGTGTGCCCTCATCGGGGTAGTATCAGTTGCCTGCTCGCTCGGATTCGTATTTCTCAGCAAGGAGGCTATCGACATAGCCACAGGTGTGCGTGATGGCCATCTGATGCACTATGCCATAGGTATGGGCGGACTTATGCTGTGCGAAATATTGCTTCACGCAGCCGACAATTGGATTGTCAATACGCTGGGAGTCAAGACCCAGAACCGCCTTCGAGCACGCCTATTTGCCCAACTGATGCAGGGAGAGTGGCAAGGCAAGGATCGCCACTCGGGCGATGTGCTCAACCGTCTCGTCAGCGACTTGGGCACCATAGTCTCTGTAGTCACCAGCACGTTGCCCTTCCTTGTCATCACAGCGGTGCAGTTTGTAGCCTCATTCTGTTTCCTTTTTTCTATGGACCATACGTTGGCCATCATGCTTGTGCTCATACTCCCCTTCTTCGCTCTCCTCAGCCGCATCTATGTGCGCCGCATGCGCCGTATGACCAAAGCAGTGCGAGAAAGCGATAGCAGAATACACGCCGTGATGCAAGAGAGCCTGCAACACAAGACTGTAGTAAAGTCGCTGGAGCAGACCGATGAGATGGCACACAAACTCGATGGCCTGCACACCCAGCTCCACGCCGAGGTGATGCAACGTACCCGTTTTAGCGTACTCTCTCGTGCCCTTGTGTCGACAGGCTTTTCAGCAGGTTATCTCACCGCCTTTCTTTGGGGAGTATTCCGCATACAAGGAGGAGTCATCTCGTTCGGTGTGATGACTGCCTTTTTGCAACTTGTAGGCCGTATACAGCGTCCTCTATCTGACCTCGCCCGTCTCATCCCTACACTTGTAGGAGCCCTCACCTCGGCCGAGCGGCTTATGGAGTTGGAGGAGCAACCCCTTGAGGAACAAGGTACACCTATTCTATTATCGGCACCCGCAGGCATACGTCTGGAGAACGTGGACTTCACCTATTCCGATGGCAATGAGGCTGTCCTTGAGAATCTCACGACCGACTTCCCCCCAGGCTCAATGACTGCCATCCTCGGCGAGACAGGAGCAGGAAAGACCACCCTCATACGCCTTATATTAGCTCTTGTGCGACCCACTGCCGGACGTGTCGTCCTATACCACGGCGAGCAAGTCGTAGAGGCCTCGCCCCGCACTAGGACCAATCTCGTATATGTGCCGCAGGGAAATACCCTCTTCAGTGGAACCATCCGTGAGAACCTTCTCTTGGGCTGCCCCGATGCCACCGACGAGGAACTGTGGCGTGTGCTACATATTGCATGTGCCGACTTTGTAGAGCAACTTCCGCAAGGACTCGATACGCCTTGCGGAGAACAGGGTGGCGGACTTAGTGAAGGACAAGCACAACGCATCGCCATTGCACGCTCGCTACTACGACCTGGCTCCATACTCCTGCTCGACGAAGCCACCAGTGCTCTCGATCCCGACACCGAACGCCGCTTCCTCCAGCGTATCTCTGCCGACATAGGCAATCACACCCTTCTCTTCATCACCCACCGCACCTCGGTGCTCGAGTATTGCAATCGCGTACTCAGAATCGACTGAGCGTAGGGCATCCCGTCTCTTTTCACAAAGAGAACTGTTTGGCTATCGCCGACGATTCTTGCGCCGATACAGTAAAATATCCAAACACGCCTTAAATAAATAGGAATTCTTTTCGCTTAACCGATTTTTTATTGTATTTTTGCGACTTAATCCCACAACAATAGGACTATAAAAAAAATAACTCACAACAATATGGCACAACAAGAAGAAACATTCAAGAAAATTGTATCGCACTGCAAAGAATACGGATTCGTGTTCCCCTCATCAGAAATCTACGACGGTCTGGGCGCCGTGTATGACTACGGACAGATGGGTGTGGAGCTGAAAAACAATATCAAGCAATACTGGTGGCAATCAATGGTACTGCTCCACGACAATATCGTGGGTATCGACTCAGCCATCTTCATGCACCCCACCATCTGGAAGGCTTCGGGCCACGTGGATGCATTCAATGACCCCCTCATCGACAACAAGGACTCAAAGAAGCGCTACCGCGCCGACGTACTCATCGAGGACCAGTTGGTCAAGTACGACGAGAAAATCAACAAGGAGATTGCCAAGGCCGCCAAGCGCTTTGGTGAGGCATTCGACGAGGCTCAGTTCCGCGCCACCAATGGTCGCGTGCTCGACATCCAGGCCAAGCGCGATGCTCTGCACGAGCGTTTCTCTGCAGCGCTCAATGCCAATGACTTGAACGAGCTGCGCCAGATTATCATCGACGAAGAGATTGTATGCCCTATCTCAGGCACACGCAACTGGACCGAGGTGCGCCAGTTCAACCTCATGTTCTCTACCGAAATGGGCTCTACTGCCGACGGTGCCATGAAAATCTACCTCCGCCCCGAGACAGCACAGGGTATTTTCGTGAACTACCTCAACGTACAGAAGACCGGTCGCATGAAGGTTCCCTTCGGTATCGCTCAGATAGGCAAGGCCTTCCGTAATGAGATCGTGGCACGCCAGTTCATCTTCCGCATGCGTGAGTTTGAGCAGATGGAGATGCAGTTCTTCGTACGCCCTGGCACCGAGCTCGACTGGTTTGCAAAATGGAAAGAAACCCGCCTGAAGTGGCACAAGGCCCTCGGCTTCGGCGACGACCACTACCGCTACCACGACCACGACAAGCTGGCCCACTACGCCAATGCCGCTACGGACATCGAGTTCCTCATGCCCTTCGGCTTCAAGGAGGTAGAGGGTATCCACAGCCGCACCAACTTTGACCTCTCACAACACGAGAAGTACTCGGGCAAGAGCATCAAGTACTTTGACCCCGAGCTCGATGAAAGCTACGTGCCCTACGTTATCGAGACCTCTATCGGCGTTGACCGCATGTTCCTCAGCGTGCTCTGCGCCTCTTATGAGGAGGAGAAGCTCGAGGGTGGCGACACTCGCGTAGTGCTGCGCCTGCCTGCCGCCTTGGCTCCCGTGAAGCTCGCCATCATGCCTTTGGTGAAGAAGGATGGTCTGCCCGAGAAGGCACGCGAGATTCAGGACATGCTGAAGTTCCACTTCAACTGCCAATACGACGAGAAGGACTCTATCGGCAAGCGCTACCGCCGTCAGGATGCCATCGGTACCCCTTACTGTATCACTATCGACCACGACACCCTCAAGGACAACTGCGTGACCCTGCGCAACCGCGACACCATGCAGCAGGAGCGTGTGAGCATCGATAGCCTCGTTGGCCTCCTCGCCGATAAGGTTAGCATCACCGGTATCCTAAAGACTCTGTAAGAAGCCTCCCCCAACCCCCTCCCAAAGAGGGGGCTTTACAGGCATCGCTGAAAAACCGAATATACATATATGAAAATAAAGGAATTGTTACATAAGGCACTCTCCATTATCTTCCCCTTGGGGGTGATGATGAGCAGTCTGTGCCTCACCTCATGTGAAGAGACTGCGGAGATTGATGAGTATGCTAACTGGAAGGCACGCAACATCGAGTTTATCGACTCCATTGCCGAGGTGGCCAAAGCCAATGCCGACGGCAAGTGGTTGCGCATACTCTCCTTCAAGCTCAACGAGACAGATATTGACGGAAATCCCGTAGAGCATGACACCGAAGACTATATCTATTGTCATATAGAGACTGAAGGTACAGGCACCAAGAGCCCTACATTCAGCGACACCGTGCAGGTTAACTACCGAGGCCGACTCATCCCCACACTCAGCTATCCAGAGGGCAAGGTTTTCGGCCAGTCATACAAGGGAGCGCTTAACCCTGCCATCAATGTCCCCACCAAATTCAGCGTAGGCGGTGTCATCGTTGGGTGGAGCACAGCGCTGCAGCACATGAAGAATGGCGACATTTGGCGTGTGTACATCCCTGCTGAGTTGGGATATGGAAGTAGCAAGCAAACCGATATACCCGCTTATTCGGCGCTTATCTTCGACATGAATCTGGTAAGTTTTCATCCTATAGGTACGCCTGTGCCTGATTTGTAGAAATTATTATGGGGTGATGTGGTCTCACATCACCCCACTTTGTATTCACCTTTTAATTTACACACACATGAAAAGAAACACACTCACCCTGCTCCTTGCCACACTCTTGGCCGGCGCAACGTTCAATGCCAAGGCGCAGAACCTTCAAGTATTTTACGACACTGAGCGCGAATGCGTGACTTCGACACTCGAGATGTTCCGTCCCGATGCTTATGGTAGCACCTTCTATTTCGTGGATATGGACTACAATCCCCGCGCCTTCGGTGCATACATGGAGATTGCCCGCGAGCTCTGTTTCTGGCAGAACACTGACTGGAACTGGCTTTCTCTACACCTCGAGTTCAATGGCGGACTGAGCACGGCATTGTCGTTCAACAATTCATGGCTCGCCGGTCTTACCTATTCGGGGCACTCGGCCGACTTCTCCAAGACATGGTCACTCTCGGCTATGTACAAGGCTATTCCTGGAACGACTGACGCATTAGGCAAATGCCAGATGCACAACTTCCAGATTACCGGTGTATGGGGTATCAATTTCCTCAATGGCTGGTGCTCATTCAGTGGCTTTTTCGACTTCTGGCGCGAGGTACGCGCATGGCAGGGCACCGAGTTTATCTTTATGACCGAGCCACAGATTTGGGTCAACCTCAACAAAATTCCCGGCTGGAACAATATCCCCCTCAGTGTAGGCGGTGAAGTAGAGATTTCATCCAACTTTGTGGAGAAGGGCTTCCGTGTGATGCCTGCTTTCGGAGCCAAGTGGACCTTCTAAAACAAACTATAAATCATCATAAACTATGCTACAGAAACTATTCGGTTTCAATCCTAAAGAAACCACCGTACGCACCGAGATTTTGGCAGGTATCACCACCTTCCTCACCATGTCGTACATCCTGGCGGTAAACCCCGCTATGTTCAGTCTGCTCGACGGTATGCCCGGCGGTGCCGTATTCACCGCTACCGCCTTGGCCGCCATCATCGGCACCCTTGCCATGGCCTTTTGGGGCAAGCTCCCCTTCGGTTTGGCCCCTGGCATGGGCCTCAACGCCTTCTTCGTATACACAGTGTGTATGGGCATGGGCTACTCGTGGCAGTTTGCCCTCACCGCCGTGTTCATTGAAGGTGTCATCTTTATAATCCTGACGCTCACCAACATCCGTGAAGCCATCGTGAACGCCATCCCGCAGAGCCTGCGCTATGCCATTGGCGCCGGTATCGGATTGTTCATCGCCTTCATCGGACTGCAGAATGCAGGTGTCATCATCAACGACAATGCCACTCTCGTGGTCTTGGGCGACATCACCTCAGGCTCGGCCCTGCTGGCGCTGATAGGTCTGCTCATCACCGGCTTCCTCTATGCAAAGAACGTGCGTGGTGCCATGCTTATCGGTATCCTCGTCACCACACTCATCGGCATCCCCATGGGTGTCACCGAGTTCAAGGGTATACTCTCGGCTCCCGAGTCCATAGCCCCCATCTTCTGCCAGTTTGAGTGGGAAAACATCTTCACGCTCGACATGCTCGTAGTGGTGTTCACCTTCCTCTTCATTGATATGTTCGACACCGTGGGAACACTCGTCGGTGTATGTACCAAGGTAGGGCTGGTCGATGAGAATGGCCACGTTACCCGCATCAAGGAGGCCTTCATGGCCGATGCCATTGCCACCACAGCCGGTGCCATGCTGGGAACCTCTACCACGACAACCTACGTGGAGAGTGCTTCAGGTGTAGCGCAAGGTGGCCGCTCAGGTCTTACAGCCTTCGTCATCGCCTGCTGCTTTGCCGTGACGCTGTTCTTCTCACCCCTGTTCCTCTCCATCCCCGCAGCTGCCACAGCCCCCGTGCTCATCATTGTAGGTCTGCTCATGCTGGAGCCTGTACGCCGTATCCCGTTCGATGACTTCACCGAGGCCATCCCCGCCTTCGTATGCCTCATCATGATGCCGATGTCATACTCCATCTCCAACGGTATCCTCCTCGGCATGATTACCTACACGGTGCTCAACCTCATCTGCGGCAACTTCAAGAAACTCAGCCCAGCCATGTACATACTGGCAACGCTCTTCATACTGAAGTATATCTTCATCTAAGAGTAAAGCCTATACAGACAATAAAAGCTACCCCGCGGGGTAGCTTTTATTATATCTGTTCCGTAAGACAGCCGATTAGAAGGGCAGGTCATCGGCCTCGCTCGAAGCATTCATCTGAGGCGCTGCGCTGAACGGATCAGCCACAGGAGGAGGTACAGGGGCACCAGCTGCTACAGGAGGCACGGGAGCACCAGCCGTGGGAGCAGCCACATTGCGGTCGACCTTCCAAGCACGGATATCGTTGTACCAACGGCCGTTATACTCACGGCTATCAATGTCAAATGATACGGTGAGCGTCTCGCCCAACTGGATGTTGAACTGTGAGATGCGGTCGGCACCAAACACATTGAACATCATCTTGCGAGGATACTGCTCCATTGTCTCGAGCACATACTCCTGAATCTTCCACTCATTGCCGGCCTTCGATATGCCGCCACGTTCAGGGAGCACAGCTATAATCTTTCCTGTCAATTCCATAATGTATAGTTTATTGTTTTATTGAGTAATATCGTCAAATGTGGCGCGAAGTTACATTTTTATTGGATAAGAAACTAATTTTTTTGCTGTTTTTTTTGGCTGGCCGAGTGGTTTATGCTACTTTTGTAGGGATATATGGATTACTAACTGAAAAAAAATATAACTGCTATGAAATTTGTTGTATCAAGCGCAGCACTTTACAGCCATTTGCAAGCCATCGGGCGTGTCATCAATTCTAAGAGCACACTCCCCATCTTGGACTGCTTCCTCTTCAACATCGAAGGGAATAAGTTGTCAATTACCGCATCGGACAACGAGACAACCCTTGACACCGCCATGGAGGTTGTAGAGAGCGAAGGCGACCTACAATTTTCCATTTCTTCAAAAACTCTGCTCGATGCCATCAAAGAGTTGCCCGAACAACCTATCGCCATCGATGTCAATACACAAACAATGGAGATTACCATCCAGTACATGAATGGTAAATACAGCATGATGGGCCAGTCGGCCGACGAATACCCCATGGCAGCCCTGATGGGCGAGAACGCCGTGAGCTTCACCATCGAGGCCGACACGTTGCTCACGGGCATCAACCGCACCATCTTCGCCACTGCCGACGATGAGCTGCGCCCCGTGATGAACGGTATCTACTTCGACATCTTCACCGAGTATGTCACCCTCGTGGCATCTGATGGCCACAAGCTCGTGCGCTACAAGCTCTACAATGTGAAGGGCGACGAGAAGGCCGCTTTCATCCTTCCCAAGAAGCCCGCTGCCCTGCTCAAGAACCTCTTGGCCAAGGAGGCTGGCGAGATCAAGATTTCTTTCGACGACCGCAACGCCACCTTCGAGATGCCCAATCACCGCATGGTATGCCGCCTTATCGAGGGCCGCTACCCCAACTACAACTCGGTGATTCCGCAAAACAACCCCTTCAAGGTTACCATCGACCGTACAGCCATGCTCAGCGCCCTGCGCCGCGTATCGGTGTTCTCATCGCAGAGCAGCAGCCTCATCAAGCTCCGCATGGCCAACAATGAGCTCCTCATCTCTGCCCAGGACATTGACTTCTCCACCTCTGCCGAGGAGAAGCTCGCATGCAGCTACGAGGGCAACCCCATGAGCATCGGCTTCAAGGCCACCTTCCTCATGGACATCCTCTCCAACATCAACGGACAGGACGTAGTCATCGAGGTGTCAGACCCCTCACGTGCCGGAGTCCTCGTGCCTGCCGAGCAGACCGAGGCCGAAGAACTCCTCATGCTCCTCATGCCCATGATGCTCAACGACTAAGGACCCTTCCTTTGAATAGATATTGAAGCAGCCCCACCGCTTAGGTGGGGCTGCTTCTTTGTTTAATGATTATGACTAACCTCCAATTTGCTTTCTACACGATTACCTGTTCACCATCATCACCGTTTAGCAAACACAAATCCCTATTCAACCCTAATCAACCCCTGCACATCGCGTGGCTGTAGCTCCCCGGTGAATATCATGATCACATATTCGTCCTCCGGGCTGTCTACTATCATCACATATTCGGTGTGTGCATCTTCTTCCTCTTTCATATATACGGCCATCTTCTGTCCGTCCTCCTTGATGCGCACTATCTCCTCGTAACCGTTTACCTCCTTTCGGGCAACAGACTCTTTGGTCCTTTGCTTCGACTTGATACATTCGAAGTTCCCATTCTTGGTGATAAATTCCGTCTCTTTTCGCAAGGCCTCCTTTATCTCCGGTCTGTCCGTTGTGAGGATATACAACCCGTCGAGCTTGCTGATGATTGTACTCATGTCCACGTCATCCACTTCGATGGGCAGTCCCTTCATAAAGCGGAACATGGTTTTCGATATATACACTGAGGTGACACCCTCCATGTCGGCATACTTGTGGAAGTATTCGTGCTGGGCATTGGCTACCAATGCACTGATGGCAACGAGTGCCGATAGAATCATTCTTTTCATATTCTTCATTGTTAGTTGTTATTCAGTTCTTTCAATATCTCCAGTTGATGGTTGACGCTACGCTCAACCTTACCTCCTGTCTCCATAGCCATACTGACATAATCCGTTCCTTTGTTCAGCGCCGATGAGAGTGCCAGCAATGCCTCGCGGGTGGCTGTGTAGGCATCTTCGGGATTGTCGAATGTGTCGCGTGGCGTGGACGGGCGGAGAAGTTGCAAGCTCAGCCCTACAACCAGCACGGCACATGCCGCTACGCTTGCTGCCTTCCATAGGCGCACCGTGAGCGCTCGGCGTATGGAGCGGCGCTCTTCGGCTTCCCAGGCGTCAATCTTGCGCGACAATCGCTCCATAGCTTCTGCGTGGTCACCTGCAGCCGTGTCGTGCAGGGCAAGTATCACCTGCTTGTCGTGCTCCAGATGCTCAGGCACTTCGCTCACCGTCAGCAATCGCACCAGCTCACGCTCTTCGTCGACACTGAGCTTAGCCTCAAAGTACCGTTCTATCTGTTGTTCCAGAATCTTTGCATCCATGTCGTATACCTTTTTATATTGTTATACTCTCTTGAATCTCTCTCGTATAGTCTTTCGGGCACGGCTCAGCAGCGCTCTCACGTTTACGGCCGTCAGCCCTGTTTGTTCCTCTATCTCCTCAAAGGTGCAGTCCCTTATGTCGCGCAAGGTAATCACCTGCTGTTGCTTCTCGGGTAAAGTCTCTATTATCAGCTTCACTTGCTCTACGGCATCCTGCCTCTCCAACTGGCCCGCCACATCATCGGCTGCCGCAAGCGATAACGGAACGTCGTCCACATCTACCCTATCCACCTCTGCAAGGCGAAGCCTGTCTATACACATATTCTTTGTAAGTGCTACGCAATAGGCTTCCACATTCTGCACATCGGGCAATTCATCGCGCTTGTTCCACAACTTCATATACACCTCCTGCACCATATCTTCGGCATCCTCGACATTGCCGAGCATACGCAAAGCCACGCGCTGAAGCCGTGGATAAAGCGGAAGCAACAGTTGCTTGAAAAGGGAGGCGGGCATCATAGGACAGAATGAATTTATTTTCTTTCTACCAATTTCTGAATATCGCTCATACTCAACTCGCCTTTGAAACTGCAAAGTACATACGTACCATTGCCGCTAGCGACTATTACTATATCAGTTGCCTTCTCGTCTTCTATCTTTGCCCATATCTTGGCATGAGTTTCATTATCGTTCATCGCCATCAACGGTTCATAGCCATTCATCTTCAACTTCTCTACCTTTGACGAGAAACGTTCTTGTACCTTCTTATCACATTCCGTCAAGTCCAGCACCTCCATTGAGTTTATCTTTTCTACCATGGGATTAGTTTCTTCAGCTTCTAATGTGCGTCGTTGAGCCCATTTCACTGCATCCATCAAGATTTTGGGGACATTCACATATTCCGCATTCTTTTTATAGCGAAACTCCCTAAAGATTCCATTTACCGTCTGCGCCTGGTCCATTTGAATGCCAAGCATCAACACCATTGCTACAATAATCTTTTTCATCATTCTATCGTTGTTTTTGATTTCTGTTTTTAGTGCTTTCATTTATACAGACGAGTCATGCCGCAGTTTTGTGACAAAAATAATTCTATTTTTTCGTTCGGACAATAAGAAATTCCCGATTAATAGGTTAAAGCACCAAAGTTCACAAGTGAGATTTTTCACAGTACACCTTTTTATTTTATTTGCCTATGCGCATCGTTCGCGCTGCTGATGCGCATCGTTCGCGCTGCCGATGGGCTTCGACCGCGCTGCCGATGCGCATCGGCAACCCAATCGACAGTGCCTTTTTCGTAAATCGCACGGGCGGTGTAGAGAAAACGGAACTATGTTCTTCAGCAGTATCACTATAGATTGTGAATGAATGACTTGCAAATAACAAGAAAGATGTTTATATTTGCAAAAAATAAAGATGTGGAACCGACTGTTGTCACTATCAATCTCATTGTCGCACTGCTTGTGTCTGTTGTGATTGCTTTATGCGGCCTCTATGTCCGTCGCCATCCCGAGAAGATATCAGGCTACAACACGATGTCGCGCGAGAAGCTTGCCAAGATAGACCTTACTCGTGTAGGGCGTTTCATCTCCAACATGATGTTTGCTACGATACCATTCATGCTTGCTGCTCCGTTTATGCCGAGTATGGAACTTTTTGAGGCGATGTTGGTGTCTCCTCTCCTGATTTTTGGGATTGTAGCGGTGCTCTATGTGAACATATTCGAGAAGAGATTTATGAAATAATGGTCCTGTAATAACTTTATTCGTATAGTTTTTTGATGCAGGAGAAAATCACAGTGTTTCCAAAAGGACAGATGAGAAAAATCCTATATGTCATGCTCGTGGGGATGCTCCTCGTTCTTGTTGCGTGTGGCAGGGAGGAGGATGACGTGGCGGATGCGACATCGACAACCGAGGTGTACACTTCCGTGCAGGAACTGCTCCTCAAGGGCGAATACCAGAAGGCCGAAGCGCGTATAGACTCGATGTACCGCGCTCCCTCACTCACAAAGGAGCAGCGCAGCATGGTCTACCTGCTACGCTCGAGGCTGCATCAGTTGCGCGACGAAGATCCCTATCGTACCGCGAAATATATGAAATTGCACGTGGAGCTGGCGAATGAGGAGCGACAAGATACAACTACGCCCTGGATTGTAGGCGGCATGGCATTGCTGCTGACCTTCGGTTCGGTGGGGTATTATACACGGCACCGCAAGAACGCTGGCACGCCGAGGGATGCCGTCAGCACCTTCAAGGAGGAGTGGGAACAGGCGAAGCAGCTGTTTATTGCAACGGCATCGGGGCAGCTGATACTGACCGCTGCCGACAAAGAGGCGTTCACGGGCGAAGAGCGTAAGCGACTGCTCGCCGATATCGAAGCGTGCTTCATCGGAATCATACAACACATCCGCCAAGAGGCACCCCATACCAACCGCGAAGAGACGCTCTACTGTATCTGCTCGGGACTGCGCATGTCGCCTCGCCGTATGGCCGATTGCCTGCTCACAACGCTCTCGACCCTACGCTCGCGCAAGGCACGACTACGCGACAAGTTGCCTGAGTACATGTATGGTGTCTTCTTTTGTGAAAAGTAAATCTGCGGTTTAGGTATTTGCAACGCTTTTGGGACGCAACTTTCTTGAAGTTTCCGATAGTTTGGGCGAACTTTGCGACCGTAAAACCAACACGCAAATAGTATGAAACGACACATGATTCTTTTCGCACTATGCGCACTGAGCACTATCGGTATCAGGGCCGAACTGGCCGACACGGCTACCATCGACAATGATTGCCGACGCATGGTGCAGTTCTTCAAGGCCACCCTCTACGAGAACTACGGTGACTCGCTCGCGTTCGGCACCTTCATCAATGCCTACCGCGCCTACGACGACAACTACATCATACAGGTAGACCGCGACAAGCTGAAGGTGCTGTTTGCCGAAATCTACGAGCGCACTTGGCGCGACTATCTGCTGGGCGGGCACGATGAAAGTCAATCAAGGTATAAGCAGAATCCCAAATGGGATGTCCGTTGGGTGCAGTATTCCCCGGGCTTGCGTGCCCAATCCATCAATCCACATACGGAAGGCAGTTATCTCCATCGCGCAATAGCAAGGTCCGAACGCCCCTATTTCGAAATGGTGTATGAACAGGCCTTAGAGGCTTGGGCTTTTCCAAGCTATCATGTCAACGACTTCTGGATAAATCATGATTGGCTTGCCGAGGCTTTTCGCGCTGGCGATGAAGAGGTCCAGTTGTGGCTCACCTTTAGGTTCTGGCCCTACCTCTGCCATTGCGGCAATATAGACGTCTATTGCGGCAAGCCCAAGGAAGAGGTACCCGACACGTTCATTATGCGCGAATTCAAACTACCACCTTTATAATATGTATAGGACATGAAAGTATTGATTAGGCCTATACTTCCCCTGCTCATGGCTCTGCTCCTTGCTGCGTGTGACCATCCAAGCGAGCTGCAAGTAGCGAGTGACACACAGCGCATGCTCACCTTCGTGAAGTCCACGCTCTACGACAATTACGGCGACTCATTGGCGCTCGACACCTTCTGGCATCACTACAAGCGCTACTACGCAGCCTATATACTGCGTGTAAACCAGAGGGAATTGCTTGACATCAACCAGTCGCTGTATGCCGGCACCTTGTTTGACTATTACATTGATGCCGAACGTTGGGAACCGCAGGAAGAACTCATGGACCGCCACCTACGCTCCATCTTTGCTCAGTTTGCCCTCTTCCGAACATTGCCCTTGCGCACCGATGCGCACAGCTATCTGCAATGCGCACTATCCGAGGCCAAGCATCCCTTCCTGCAGCAAGTGTACCAATATGCCGACACTGCACATGCGGTGCCCTATATGGAGAATATGCGTCTGCTACTCGACCCTTATTGCAGGGAAAACTATCCCTATGTGCATAACAACACCCACCTGAAGCCATGGATGGACGAGTACAATGTGCCTGCCGCCTTTCGCCAAGGAAATGCCGAAGTACAACAATTCATTGCCTTATATACGTGGCCGTACCTCTCACACTGCGCCAATGTGGATGTCTATTCGGGCCGTACACGGGATGCCTTGCTCCGTGAGATAATTCCTGTTGGGGATGGAGAAAAGGATTAGTGGAAACTGTAAATAATTTGGTTTTTCTCTCGGTTTGCAGTACCTTTGCTCCCAATATTAACGAACGAATAGGAAAGCAATGAAACTGAACCTCAAGAATCCCATCGTGTTCTTCGACCTCGAGACCACAGGAGTCAATATCACCAGCGACCGCATCGTAGAGATTTCGTATCTCAAGGTGTTCCCCAACGGCAATGAAGTGTCGCGCACGATGCGTATCAACCCCGAGATGCATATCCCCGAGCAGGCATCGGAGGTGCACGGCATCTATGACGACGACGTGAAGGACTGCCCCACCTTCAAGCAGGTGGCCAAGGATGTGGCCCACGACTTTGAGGGAGCCGATATCGCGGGCTTCAACTCAAACCGCTTCGATGTGCCCCTGCTGACCGAGGAGTTTCTCCGTGCCGGTGTCGACCTCGACATGACACGCCGCAAGTTCATCGACGTACAGGTCATCTTCCACAAGATGGAGCAGCGCACCCTCTCGGCAGCAGTGAAGTTCTACTGCGGCAAGGAGCTCGAAGGGGCTCACAGTGCCGATGCCGACACCCGTGCCACCTACGAGGTGTTGCAGGCACAGCTCGACCGCTACGATGAGCTGCAGAACGACATCGCCTGGCTCTCGGAGTTCTCATCGCATACCAACAACGTGGACTTTGCCGGCCGCATCGTATACGACGACAAGGGCGTCGAAGTGTTCAACTTCGGCAAGTATAAAGGCATACCCGTTGTCGAAGTGCTGCGTCGCGACCCCGGTTACTATAGCTGGATCATGCAGGGCGACTTCTCGCTCAACACCAAGCAGGTGCTCACACGGATTAAGTTAGGAGTTAGGAATTAGGAGTTAGGAGTTACTTACATCGCGAAGAAATTACCAAAAAACCTCCTACCCCGGAGGGTCTCCCCATAGAGGGGGAGATGTCCGTAAGGACAGAGGGGGTCTTCATTATGAGCTTACAAGGTAAGAAAATCGTATTAGGCATCACCGGCAGCATTGCCGCCTACAAGGCAGCAGTGCTCATCCGCCTATTGATAAAGAAAGGTGCCGAGGTGCAGGTGGTCATCACCCCCGCCGGCAAAGAGTTTATCACCCCTATCACGCTGTCGGCACTGACGAGCAAGCCCGTCATCAGCGAGTTCTTTGCCCAGCGCGACGGCTCATGGCATAGCCACGTAGCCCTCGGTCAGTGGGCCGACGCCATGCTCGTGGCTCCCGCCACTGCCTCGTCGATAGGCAAGATGGCCCACGGCATTGCCGACAACATGCTTATCACCACCTACCTTTCGATGAAGGCACCCGTGTTCGTAGCTCCGGCGATGGATCTCGACATGTTTGCCCACCCCTCCACCACGGCCAACCTCAACACCCTGCGCAGCTACGGCAATCACATCATAGAGCCTGCCGAGGGCGAACTGGCCAGCCACCTTGTGGGCAAGGGACGTATGGAGGAGCCGGAGAATATCGTGGCCTACCTGGAGCGCTACTTTGCCGAGCGCGATGAGCTGACAGGCAAGAAGATAGTGATTACTGCCGGTCCCACCTACGAGAAGATAGACCCCGTGCGCTTCATCGGCAACTACTCATCGGGCAAGATGGGCTTTGCCCTTGCCGAGGAGTGTGCAGCACGCGGTGCCGAGGTGACCCTCGTGGCAGGCCCCGTGCAGATGAAGACCAAGCACCCCGCCATACACCGTATAGACGTGGAGTCGTGTGCCGAGATGTACGAAGCTACCACTGCCGCCTTCCGCGATGCCCATGCCGCCATCCTATGCGCTGCCGTGGCCGACTTCACCCCCGAGACCACTGCCAACACGAAAATCAAGCGCGAGGGCGATGACCTCGTGTTACGCCTGAAGCCCACACACGATATCGCTGCCGAGCTGGGACGCATGAAACAGCCTCATCAGCACCTCGTAGGCTTTGCCCTCGAGACCAATGACGAGACCGCCCATGCACAGGACAAGCTACGCCGCAAGAACCTCGACTTCATCGTCCTCAACTCCCTGCGCGATGCCGGCGCCGGCTTCCGCCACGACACCAACAAAGTCACCATCATCAGCGACATCGACATCAAGGAATATCCCCTGAAATCAAAGGCCGAGGTTGCCAAGGATATCGTGGACGAGTTGGTTTCTACTATCAACAACAACTCCTAAACCCCGTTGCGTCTGTAGTCACGTGGCGACACCCCTGTGGCTCGCTTGAAATACTTACCGAACACCGATTGTGAGGGGAAGTGCAGTTCGTCGGCAATCTGCTGTATGCTCATCGTGGTAGACAGCAACAGCGCCTTGCACTCGGTGATGACGTATTGTTCTATAAACTCCAATGCGGGGCGACCAGCCTTCTCCTTCACCACCTGCGACAGATACTTCACTGTCACGCACTGCTTGTCGGCATAGAAAGCCACATCGCGACAAGAGCGGAAGTGACGGCGTACCAGTTCCACAAAGTCGCTGAAGAGTTCGTCCTTACGACCCACTCGCTCTTCCTGCTTGGAAGGCACATTGTGGCGCACGAGTGAGAAGGAGTAGAACGTGGCCAGTGTCAGGTGCTTGGCGGCATCCAACTTGTAGGGCGAGTCGCTGCGTTTGGTGAGGTCGATAAGCATCGACAGGTACTTGTCGTATACATACACGTGCTCGGCCCCCTCGTTCACCGGACTGCCCTGTATGGCTGTGCGCAATGGGTGCATGCGGTCAAGGTTGAGGAAGAGGTTCTCGGTAAAGTTCTTCGAATAGATGATGATCTTGTATTCCAAATCCTCGGAACGCTCTATAACCTTATATATAGTATCGGGGAGAAACGTCACCACGCTCGGTGCCTGTACCGTATACTCCTTCATGTCGATGCTCACGCGCACCCATCCCTTCTCATAGATGATGACGGTAGTGACATCAGTCTTGAAGTGCCCCTTGGGCAACTGAAACAGCTTGTGCTGCGGCAAGATGAAGACATCATTGCCTATACGGTACTCATCGGGCACGATTTGGTTGATGCGTTCGCGCCACTTCACGTAAGGGATTTTTTCTGTCATTTAACCTGGCTTATTGCATTTCACCGACAAATGTACATAAAACTTTTGTACATTCGCAACCTTTATTTTCCAAAAACAGACATTTATACCAATTCTCTTCGCGTTTACTCCCGTCAAATTGTGCAAAACGGCATCAAAACAGAGAATTTGAAGACTTTTTGACCAATTCAGTGGAACGAATGGAGTTTTTTGTGCCAATTATCGCCGTACCTTTGCATCGCAATTGCGAAGGTTGGCTACACTCGTTGAAAATAAAGCAAGCTTCATTCACTCGTTGGCACAACCTTTGCACCGTCAAAAAGGACGAAGCCAAAAAGGGAACAACTCAACCGACAAGTATGACAACAAACAAACCGAAATACAAACTGAAACCAACCAAGATTGAGAAATCGGTAGTGGAAGCCTACAAGCGACTGGAGCAAAGCGTGGTGAACAGCTACTTCGCCATAGAGAACACCGTAGTGGGCGCCTACCAGAAGATTGAGGACAAGTTTGTGGATACGTTCCTCGTAGAAGATAACGATGACGATAACGTTGACGATAACGAAATCGAAGACGAAAACAATAGTAACTAATTAAAAAAGTAAAAAAATGAAGAAGATTTATTCTACCGCAGCTGCTCTGCTCATCGCAATGGCTGCAACAGCGCAAACAGACAACAAGTGTGACAAGGCATGTGCCAACGACAGCATCGTGGCCGACACCATCATCGTGTATACCCTCAAGACCGGCAAGGTGGGCGAGGGCGTAGTGAAAGGCTACAAAGCCATCGAAAACGGCGTGGTAGGTGGCTACAAGGCTATCGAGAATGGTGTAGTGAAGGGCTACAAGAAGATTGAAGAGAAGTTCGTACAAGCCTTCCTGAGCCAAGAGAAGAAGGTAGTGAAGAAAGACAAGAAGAGCAAGTAAGAAGCAAACAACTCTACTAATTCTATATTGACCTGAACCTTTAACTATGGAAAAATCAAACAATCAACGGATATTATTTAATATAAAAACCAAAATTATGAAAAAATTTATTGCAGCAATCGCCCTCGTGGCTACCGTAATGAGCGCACAGGCTCAAACCAAGGATTATGTGAATTATGAGCGTGGCTACCATGCCGACATTGCACTCAGCACCTCCATCTCAGAGCAGTACGGCATCACCACCAGCCACGGCTTCAGCTTCGGCAACGGCCTCTATGTAGGTGGTGGCGTAGGCTTCACCGCCGAGACCTTACTCAACTTCGAGGACGAGCCCCACTACCTCGTGCCCGTGTTTGCCGATGTCAAGTACACCTTCCTCAACAAGCGTGTGTCGCCCTTCGTATCGGCCCGCGTAGGTGGTGTATTCAACACCGAGTATAAGGTGAACCGTATGCTCATCAACCCCATGGTAGGTATCGACGTGCAGCACTTCACCATCGGCCTCGGCTACGAGCTACAACACGCTTTCAAGGGAGTCATCGAGAACAAGGCCTCTATGCACAACGTACGCTTGAGCGTGGGGTATACATTCTAATTTTTGGAGTTAAAGGAGTTAAAGGAGTAAAAGGTAGATAGGTCGCTTCGCTCCTTTTGGGAGATAAAGGCCATTAGTTCTTTCGCTCGTAATGACTATTGCATTTATCTCCATTTAACTCCATCTAACTCCCTTTAACTTCTAAAAAATAAAACAACTATGAACAGACCACTTTATCTCGTTACCGGCGCCGCCGGATTCTTGGGCAGCAACGTATGTGCCCAGTTGTTGGAACGCGGTGACCGCGTCAGAGCCTTTGTCCTCAAAGGTGACAAGGCCGCAAAGTATATCCCCGAAGAGGTGGAGATTGTATATGGTGACTTGTGCGACAAAGCATCGCTCGACAAGTTCTTCACTGTAGAAGAGGGCGTAGAGACCATCTGTATCCATGTGGCCAGCATGGTGACAGTGAACCCCAACTACCGCAAGCTGGTGCTTGATGTAAATGTGGGCGGTACGGAAAACATTGTAGACCTTTGTTTGGAGCACAAGGAGTGCCGCAAACTGGTATACGTAAGCTCTACAGGTGCCATCCCCGAGCGCCCCAAGAAGGAGAAGATAAAGGAGGTTGACGAGTTTAATCTCGACGAGGTTGTGGGTTGGTACAGCAAGAGCAAGGCTATGGCTACGGCCAATGTACTCACTGCTGTTCGCAATCGCGGTTTGCAAGCCTGCATCGTATATCCTACCGGCATCTTTGGCCCCAATGACAACGCCATCAGCGAGACTACCGCTACCATCATCAAGATTATCAAGGGCAAGATGCCCGTAGGCATCGACGGCTCATTCAACTTGGTCGATGTGCGCGACCTTGCTTATGGATGTATTGCTGCTGCCGACAAGGGACGTGTAGGCGAAGGCTATATCCTTGGCAACGAGGTCATCACGCTGAAGCGTCTGAGCAAGTTGCTCAATCAAGAACTCGGCTGCAAACCCATCAAGTTCTTCCTCCCCATACGCATGGCCGAGAAGATTGCCAAGAAGATGGAGAAAGAGGCGGCCAAGAAGGGCGAGATGCCGATGATGACCACCTTCTCTGTCTATAACCTGAAGCGCAACAACAAGTTCGACTACAGCAAGGCCGTGCGTGAGCTGGGCTACAAGACCCGCCCCATCGAGGAGACATTGCGCGACGAGGCACAATGGCTCGTGGCCAATGGTAAGATAAAGTTAAGCAAAAAAGTAAAAAAGAAGTAAACTCTTCATAAACCTAAATAAAGATAGTATGAAAATCAACAATCCTCAAGTGACGCTCGCCGACGATGCTAGAATCGGCGTAAAAGAAGAAGTTAGACAAGGATTCCTCGACTGGCTTATGCGCTTCGACGTACAGGGCGACGACGGACAGCAGTACTCTCTCGGCGGCAGTATCCTCTCAATGGCTGTTGAGAAGTTGGACCTCGTGACTCTTTCTGTGGACAGCGGGCAAGGCAGTATTCGACAGCTTCGCAATTCCATCTACAAAGTAGGACAATTCCCTGGCGAACTGGTCAAGACACGTTTCTATCCCAACCCTCAGGGTACGCTACAGATAGAGGAGTGTGGTGATCACATCGTGGTGAAGTGTGGCCCGCAATACACCGTAGAGTGCTATGCCGACAACAGTTGGCATCTGATGGTAGACACCTGCGATGGCGCATACCGTGCCAACCTTTGGCATCGCCCCGTAGGACTCCCCCTTTGGTATGGTCGTGAGACACCTTCTCCGCTTACCCAGCACAGCATTACCTACGGTTACAACTGGGCTGCTCCCGTAGAAGGAACCATTTGGCTTGACGGAAAAGAAATCAAAGTCAAGGGATTCGGTCAACGCGAGCGTTATGTAGCCGTCGACAGCTCTGCCGCAGAACTTGGAGCTTGGGAGGATTGGGGTTTCGTCGCCTTCAATGAGGTGCATTCTTCGATGTACGACATGCGTGCAGGAATGAAAGACTACTCACTCTATGACCTCACGACTGGCAAGCACTACACCTCTAACGGTGACCTCAAGGGAGGAGACCGCGATGTCACCGAACTGGAGTTCATCCACGAGGACTGGGTTTTTGTGCGTGAAATTGATGGCTTTATTCCCAGCACCTATCGTATCCTCATCAAGACAGAGGATGGCACATACGAGATGACTGCAAAGGCAGCCAACGTATCTCCTTGGGGCGTTACCTTCAAGGTTCCTGACAATCCAGTGGGAACCATCACCTACCGTGATGTACAAGGCCGTTTCATCGGCAAGGATGGTAGTGTGCGCGAACTCACTGGAGGCCGTGGCTGCATGAGCATCCGCCAATGGCACCAATACCCGAACATGCTGCCTCGCGAACTCTACTCCGACGAACAGCAGGAAAGCGGCGTAAAGTTTGACACCCTATAACATATCTTAGTACTAGATAATTTCAGTGTGGTGAGACTCGAGTCTCACCACACTGAAACTGCAGTCCCAGAGTACTGAAACTGTAGTCTCACTGCGTAGAGACTGGCTTAAGACCGAGGCTCCAGTCTCACAACGCAGAAATTAATATATGCCATACTATTAATAGTCCGTTAAAAAATAAATGATGAGCTATGCGGCATCTGTCACAAGTTC
>CAZMZC010000014.1:0-53532 GCA_964570685.1 uncultured Bacteroidaceae bacterium
TGTAAAAAATAGTAATATGAGACGTAGAGAGATTACTTATGCAGCCATTGCCCTATTGACCTTGGGCTTCACTGCCTGCTCTCAGGAAGAGGACTTTGCACCGCAAGGAGAACCGCAGGAAATCACCATCCTGACACGTACCGCCGATAGCGGAAGTGAAACGAAACCCTTTACCGGTAACTTCACCTTAGAGTTGTGGAACGACGGAGTACACTCCACCCACCCGATGACCTACACCGAGGGCACAGGGTGGAATGCCGTCAAGGTGGATAAACTGGGAACAACGGTCAAGGCTTTGGCTCATTGTGGCAATACCGTCAACGTGACTTCTTCCGACAACTACTCCATTAAACTCACCGAAGACCAGAGCGATGTGGACGCTTTCAATGCCGCCGATGTGATGACAGCCACCGGCACGGTTGCTACAGACGGGTCGCTCTCGCTCAATTTCAAGCATTACTTTGCTAAGGTGACTTTCAATGTGACTCTCGCCGATGAGTTCAAGACGGAGACAGAGACAGAGAGTGAAACGGCATTAACCCCCATCACCAACCTCCATGTAGTGACAAATGATAGTTCTACTCCCACGGTGACGGCCTACTGTTCTGCCACCGACAGCGACGCTGACTATCACTATGAATGTAGCGCATACATCCCGGCAGGCACCTATGCGATAGGAGATACGTTTGTCAAAGTTGACATCAAAGGCAATCAACTCGTGGCCAAGATGCAAAGAGAGACTACCCTCGCTGCCGGCACCCACTGCACCTTCTACCTCAAGGTAGGCAAGAACAAGGTGACTATCGGGCAAGTAACAACGGACGACATCGGCAATCCGTTTGATAGCGGATGGGATAATGATTCTGAAACGGACTTAAACTAACAGGAGGGAAAGAAAATGAGAAAGATATTTCAATACATACTGATGGCTGTTGCCGTGGTAGCGACAGCATCGTGCAGCAATGAGTTGGATGAAGCATTGCAGCCCGCCGGTAATGGCACGTTGCAATTCGTGGTAGGCAACTTTCCAGCCTTTGGTGAGGGTACACGGACCCGTGTCATCGGAACACAAGATGAGGGAAAGACCGCGTGGGCGAATGGAGATCAGATTCTTGTACACCTGTATTCTCAAAAGTACAAAGACCAAGCGGTGACACTGATTTATAATGCTGATACTTGGAAACCCGATAGAGACATCACATTGAGTTATCTCGAAAACGAGATTCCGACAATTACTGCCGTATATGCTCCGGGATGTAAAATTTCCGAGAACAATATTGTACTTAATGACAACCAAGTGTACGGAATGTCAGAATATATCCATGCTACCACTAAGATAGAAGGTAATACGCTGCGCATTAGTTTCGAGGGTGTAGATCGTAACTACAGCCGCTTGCGTATTGCTACGATGCCAGAAGCAACACTCACTGTCACCACCACGGGCTTTACTCCCGCCGGAGCGACCGATGTAGCAACAGCGGCATATACCCTCACCACTGATAACAACGGCAATGCCTTCCTTTATGGCGTGTTTTCGGAAGGGGCAACGGTAAGTGTGAAGCATGGCGATGTGGTTCTTAAAGACTATGCCTTTACTGCAGATGCAGAAAAGCACCCCAACGGCACAGAACAGGGCAAGAGCTACGCGCTGGATGCAAGACCTATCATCGACGGTACATTTGGCGGCAAGGACACAGCTTCCGAAGAAGAAGTCGCCGCCTTGGTGGAACAGATCAAAACTTATGTGGATAACGGAATCACCACGATTATCGTAACGGGAGAAGAACCGGCTATGATAACAATTACGGGAACATATACCTCCTACACCACTACTGCTATTGGTGAAGCAATTTATCGTCTTTCAAAAGAAGAGTCTTATTACGGCAAGATTGATTTGATTCTCCCTGATGTAACAGAAATCGTAGATTGGGAGTTTCAGAAGGCTTATGCCCTTAACAGCATCAACCTTCCCAAAGTAACCACTATTGGTGTCGAAGGTTTTGATAATTGTTTGTATTTGCAAAAATTGACGTTCGGTTCGGTAGTTACTTCAATAAAAGATGGTACCAACTATGCTTTCCAGAAAGTTGGAGATTCTGTCAATGGCTGTGATCTTGTTCTGAATAACGGACAAGTAAATGCCGCAACAGAATATCAGCCGGACGTCCTAAACAAGATGTGGTGGAAACTCAATTGGAAGAGCCTTACACTTATATAACCCCACCGGCGAGTGTGAGGAATGTAGAGCCAATCAATAATCCGTCACGGCGGATATGTTATCCGCCGTTGCCGAGTATCAGGGTCTGTGACCCGAAATAATTACAGGGATTTGATAAACAACCCAAAAATCACACGGGAACGGATATATTTAGTCAACACGATGAAACGGATGAAACAGATGGGCGCGTCGCTTCGCCCTTGCTGGTCGGCTGCGCCGAATGCTTGCGTATCTCACACTACACAGACTTACACAGAAACGCACGCGCTATGCTTGTGCTCACCTCCGGGGTGTACACACTCGGCACAGCCGGCAAGCGCGGGCGAAGCGACGCGCAAAAGTCTGTGTAAGTCTGTGGAGTCTGTGTGAGAAATAAAAGAATCAGCGAGAAAGTATCTGTTAAATCAGTTGAATCAGTTGACCCCGAAAAATCTGTGGACAAGAGGATATGTCCTATCCGCCGTAAACGAGTATCAGGGTCTCTGACCCGCAAATGTAACAGGGGTCAGAGACCCCTACCTCTACACCCTCGGATAACATATCCGAGGGGACGAAAGAGCGAATAAACAAACTGCAGCCGATAGTCTTTGGTGACCATCGGCTGCATAAGGCTGAATATAAAAAAACGACTTAGTTACTGCAACAAAACGCGGTTAGAATAGAAACTTCTTACAGTGTCATTGCCGAAACCATCTGCCGAAGTGTCGCCAATGCGGCTCTACATACTGTTATTCAGCGCATTAATGGCGACACTTTGTACGATTTCACATCCACATTCCCAAATACCCCCTCCACTACACGTTGTTTCGCTCCCTAATTTAGTGGGACAATCTAAAAGACGAATCCATATACCGAACTCACGTTAGTTGTTGATGCACCTGTGTTATCTTTTTCAAAGTTATCGTACGATGGCCAACGTACAGCTGACTGATGGACATCGGTCAACTGAACGATGACCTTCGGTCAGTCGTTTGATGCCCATCGTACGATAGTTTTTCTTTTGACAACCAGGAAAAACGCATTATAAATCTACCAGACACCGCTTATATATTTCTCTCAGACAATCAATCTTTTGTCTCACACAGAAATTCACAGAAACACAGAAATTGGCAAGTGGCTTTGCCCTTGTTGGGCGGCTGCGCCGAGTGTTCACATGTCTCACGCAGGACACAGAGAACGCGAAGGCTGCATCGCAAAAGGCTCGCAGCTGTCGGCGTTTCGCCGAGTGTATGCGTCCCAGATGGCACATGCAAGCGATAGCGAGCATGAAATTTCTGTGCTTTCTGTGATTTCCGTGTGAAATTTATATTCATATTCTGTGTGAAAATCAATTGTTTATCATAGAAAGGAACTGTCTATGTGTAAATTATCAAGGCTCATATAATACTCTTTTATAATGCGTATTCCCTGTATATACGGAGATGTGTCGCCATCAAGTATTTGATACTGATAATGATAGTTACGATGGGCGACACATCGGCACTTCGTTTCGGGATACCCTCATAGCAAGGTAGGGCATGGAGAAAACGATGGACAGAGAGCGGGGGACGGGAGCTGGCTTTCGGGCAACGGGCACTCCCGTTCGTCACAAATAATGGTAATAATACAGTCGTTGCCTTGTTTTATTTGCACGTTTTTAGTACCTTTGCACCCCAAAACGTGTACACAATAAATTAAAGGTATAGAAATGCTTACGATTAAACTCATCACCGAACAGACCGAACGAGTAATCAAAGGCCTTGAGAAGAAACATTTCGGCAATGCCGAAGAAACAATAAACCAAGTCATCGCACTCGACAAGAAGCGTCGCGCTGCGCAGACAACGCTCGACAGGAACTTGGCCGAGGCCAAGCAGCTGGCAGCACGCATCGGCGGCCTCATGAAGGAGGGCAAGCGCGAGGAGGCCGAGGCCGTGAAGGCCGAGGTGGCTGCACTGAAAGCAACCAATGCTGCCCTTGAGGAGGAGATGAAGACTGCTGCCGAGGACACGCAGAACCTGCTCTACACCATTCCCAACATCCCTTACGACGAGGTACCCGAAGGTGCTCATGCTGAGGACAACGTGGTGGAGAAGACGGGCAACGAGATTCCTAACCTGGGGGCCAATCCCCTACCCCACTGGGAACTGGCGAAGAAGTATAACCTCATCGACTTTGACCTGGGCGTGAAGATTAGCGGTGCGGGATTCCCCGTATACCGCGGCAAGGGTGCCCGTCTGCAGAGAGCGCTCATCAACTTCTTCCTCGACGAGGCACGCAACGCCGGCTACGAGGAGATAATGCCGCCCACGGTGGTGAACCAGGCTTCGGGCTACGGCACGGGACAGCTGCCCGACAAGGAGGGACAGATGTATCACTGCACAGCCGATGACCTCTACCTCATCCCTACGGCCGAGGTGCCCGTGACAAACATCTACCGCGACGTCATCCTCGACGAGAAGGAGCTGCCCATCAAGAATACGGCCTACACACAGTGCTTCCGCCGCGAGGCAGGCTCGTATGGCAAGGAGGTGCGCGGACTGAACCGTCTGCACGAGTTCTCAAAGATTGAGATCGTGCGCATCGATACCCCCGAACACTCCAAGGAGTCGCACAAGGAGATGCTCGACCACGTGGAGAACCTCGTGAAGAAGCTCGAGCTCCCCTACCGCATACTGCGCCTCTGTGGTGGCGACATGAGCTTCACGGCCGCCCTCTGCTTCGACTTCGAGGTATACTCGGCTGCCCAGGAGCGCTGGCTGGAGGTGTCATCGGTATCGAACTTCGACGCCTACCAGGCCAACCGTCTGAAGTGCCGCTATCGTCGCACCGAGGACAAGAAGATAGAGCTGTGCCACACGCTCAACGGCTCGGCACTGGCTCTCCCGAGAATCCTTGCGGCTATTCTCGAGAACAACCAGACCCCCGAAGGCATACGCATCCCCAAGGTGCTGGTGCCCTACTGCGGATTTGACATAATCAGTTAAGAGGGAAAAGGGAAGAGAGAAGAGTGACCATGCGACAGTATGCTTTGGTATTTCGCTGGCCACTCTTCACTCTTAACTCTTCACTCTTCATTCAATATAGGTATTAGGTAAAGATTGACATGGCGAGAAAAGAAATCAAGCAGGCTGATATCATAGCGGCTATCGATGACATGTGGCAACTGCTGACCGATGAGCAGCGGGAACTCATGGCAAGCCATCTGGAGGTACGCCGCTACAAAAAGAATCAGGTAATCTACGCTGAAGGCGAGAAACCCAACCACCTGATGTGCCTGCTCGAAGGAAAGGTAAAGATTTATCGTGACGGCGTGGGCGGACGATGCCAAATCATGCGCGTCATCAAACCAGTAGAGTATTTTGGCTATCGCGCCTACTTTGCTGAAGAGAATTTCGTGACGGCAGCAGCTGCGTTTGAGGCCTCGGCCATCTGCACGATTCCGATGGAGGTCATCACCAAGCTGGTAGAGGGCAACAACCGATTGGCCATGTTCTTCATCAGATTGCTGGCTATAGACCTCGGCATATCGGACGAGCGCACGGTAAACCTCACCCAGAAGCATATACGCGGACGCTTGGCCGAGTCGCTGCTATTCCTTAAGGAGACCTACGGACTGGAGGAGGACGGAGCCACCATCAGCATATTCCTCTCACGCGAGGACCTGGCCAACCTCTCCAACATGACCACTTCGAACGCCATACGCACCCTGTCGAACTTCGCATCAGAGAAGCTGATAGCCATCGACGGACGAAAGATAAAACTCATCAACGAAGAGGAGTTGAGCAAGATCAGCCGCATCGGATAAGCAAACACACTTAATCAATTTATATAATATGAAAAACAAATCTCTCATCCTGTGCCTTCTGGCCACCATGACCACAGCCTGCCTCATGGGCAGCTGCAAGGGAAAAGACAGTAATGAACCCTACGTAGGTTACCTCTTCGCCTACTTCAACGGCAATGCCCCCTGGCAGGAGCAGATATGCTTTGCCCTCAGTGCTGACGGCTACAACTACACTCCGCTCAACGACGGCAAGCCCATCATCAGCTCTGACACCATCGCCAACAAAAAGGCCGTGCGCGACCCGCATATCCTTCGCGGCGAGGACGGACATTTCTATATGGTAGTGACCGACATGCGCTCTTCACAGGGCTGGGCATCGAACGATGGTCTCGTATTGCTGCGCTCCAAGGACCTGATCAACTGGACACACTCGGCCATCGACTTCCCCACCACATGGCCCGAGCGCTTCGACCGCGACAGCCTCACCCAGGTATGGGCACCGCAGACCATCTATGACCCCGAAGCCGGCAAGTATATGCTCTACTACGCTATCGGTGAGCGTGGCGCCCACTACATCACCTACTGCTCATACGCCAATGAGGACTTTACCGAAATCAGCATGCCCGAGGTACTCTACGACCACCACGCCAACACCATCGATGCCGACATCGTATACCACGATGGCCTGTACCACATGTTCTTCAAGACCGAGGGTCAGGGCAACGGCATACAGAAAGCTACTGCCAAGACTCTGCGTGGCGAGTGGACACCCGAGCGCAAGTACCTGCAGCAGAGCAATAAGGCCGTAGAGGGTTCGGCCGTATTCAAACTCATCGACTCTGACGAGTGGATCCTGATGTACGACTGCTACATGAACGGCCACTACGAGTACTGCAAGAGCACCGACCTGAGCAACTTCACCTTCGTGTGCAACTCGGCCAATACCGACATCTTCACTCCGCGTCATGGCACCACCATCGCCATCACCATGAGCGAAGCTGAGCGCCTCATCAACCAATGGCCCAGCGAGGGTCAGACTCTCGAGACCATCGGTATCGTGAAGAAGTAATTTCAGCCGAGTGCTGACATACCACATACGACAACGCCCCGGAAAGAGAATCCGGGGCGTTGCTGTATATCGAAACGTGGCTTACGATTGTTCAGTCAGGCACAATGAAGTTGAGGAACTCGGGCATCAAGGAGATTTCCAGCGGACATTTGTACTCCAAGCTACGTCCGTCGACACATATGCTGGCGCCCTCCGTATCGTAGATAGTCACCCGCTTGGTTCTATAGGGTTTCACCTGCTCATGGTTCAGGATACGTCCGCGCAACAGCATCCACAAACCCTGCACCATCTGCCTCAGCTCGGGGCGATACACCACCGACACATCGAGCCACCCATTGTAAGGCACGGCACTGGGAGTCAGTCCATAGCCACGCGAATTGCCCACACACACTGTCATCAAGCGCTCGTTAAGGATTTCGCCATTCACTTTCAGATGCATCTTGTACTGCTTGCGGCGCATGAAGAGGCGCAGAAGACTGATGATATAGGTAGGATTGCGCTTGCCCCAGTAGCGCTTACACTCATCGGAGATTTTTATGGCTTCGGCACCGAGTCCGACATTGACTGCCATCAGGAAGTAGCGCTTGAAGGCCACATCGCCATCCATATAAGAGCAATATCCCACATCGATCTTACGTCGGGTGCCCTTGATGATGCAGTCGATAGCCCGTTTGTAATCATCAACGCCCAGCCCCCAAAAATCGGCAAAGTCATTACCTATGCCATTGGCTATGATGCCGAACGAGATGTCGTCAAGATTCTCTACCGAAGAGCTCATAATACCGTTCAGTGCGTCGTTGACTGCCATATCGCCTCCCACAATCACAATAGTCTTGTAGCCGTTCTCCACATACATACGGGTCAAGCGTTCCACAGCACCATAGTCCTCAGACTGTATATAATCGTACTGCACCTTCTTCATCTCAAGGTACTCCTTGATTTGATGCCAGCGGCGATGCTTCTTACGCACACCGGCCATCGGCACGTAAACGATGCCCCAACGGTCGCGGGCTGTTTTTACTGTTGCTTTATCATCCATAAATCAGTTCTCTTTTGTTAACAGACGTTCGATGCACTCAACCTTCTCTTCGGCCGGGAGTGTTGCGTCAATCCAATGGATAGGTACGCCACGCCGCTCCATTCCGCGGAAGTAGGTCATCTGGCGCTTGGCAAACTGGTGAATGGCAATCTCCAGCTGCCTCACCATATCGTCGTAGCTCAACTCTCCTGTCACATACAACGTCAAGTATTTATACTCTAGCCCGTAGTAAATCAGATCCTCGGGTGGGACACCCGTAGCCAATATGCTACGCACTTCGTCGACCATTCCTTGATCCAGGCGTTCACGCAAACGTCGGCTGATGCGTTCACGGCGCAACTCGCGCGACACATCAAGTCCAATCGTCAGACTCTTGATGTCGGGGAAATCGCGTATATGGGCATCGCTAGTGCGGTAATACTCTTCTATCTCGATGGCGCGTATGGCACGTTTCGCGGTATCCACATCAGTCGTGTTGTGCAGCTGCTTGTAGGAACTCAGGATAGCGGTAAGCTCGTCCAAAGACTTGCCAGCCAACGAGTCGCGCAAGGCCTTGTTTTCGGGAACTTCCACCAAACGGTAGCCACGCAGCACCGACTCCAGGTACATGCCTGTGCCACCACACAGCACTGGCAACTGGCCATCGGCACGCAGCGAGTCGTAGACCTTCAAGAAATCGCGCTGGTACTCAAACACATTATACTTGTACCCCGCGTCGACAATATCAATCAGATAGTATGGAACCTGATACCCATCGCAGATATACTCATTCAGGTCTTTCCCTGTTCCCAAATCCATTGAGCGGTACACCTGCCTGCTGTCAGCACTGATAACTCCCGTATGCAAATGACGGGCCAAGGCCACTGCCAGCGTAGTCTTTCCGCAAGCTGTGGGACCTAAAACAGTGACAAGATTATACGACTCCATACCATTCACGTCATTAATGACGTGACAAACTTACGCAAAAGGTTTGAAACTACAAAAAGAAACAGCATCAAAAAAGGCTCCCTCAGGGAGAATCCTGAAGGAGCCATAGAAAAATCGGTATATACGAATGATTACTTCGCAGCGATTACGCGAGCCATTTCGCAAACCTTGTTTGAGTAGCCCCACTCGTTGTCGTACCAAGATACAACCTTAGCGAAGTTAGCATCGAGAGAGATACCAGCCTTAGCGTCGAAAATTGAAGTGTTGGCGCAACCACGGAAGTCAGTAGAAACCACTGCATCTTCTGTGTAGCCGAGGATACCCTTCAATTCGCCCTCAGAAGCCTCCTTCATAGCAGCGCAGATGTCGGCCATAGTAGCTTCCTTCTCCAATACTACAGTAAGGTCAACTACAGAAACGTCAGATGTAGGAACGCGGAATGCCATACCGGTGAGCTTACCGTTAAGAACGGGAAGAACCTTACCTACAGCCTTAGCAGCACCTGTTGAAGAGGGGATGATGTTCTCGAGGATACCGCGACCACCGCGCCAGTCTTTCTTAGAAGGACCGTCAACAGTCTTCTGAGTAGCTGTAGCAGCGTGTACAGTTGTCATCAAGCCCTTAACGATACCGAACTTGTCGTTGAGCACCTTAGCGATAGGAGCCAAGCAGTTGGTTGTGCAAGAAGCGTTAGAGATGATGTCCTGACCAGCGTATGTCTCGTGGTTTACACCGTATACGAACATAGGAGTGCTGTCCTTAGAAGGAGCTGACATGATAACCTTCTTTGCACCAGCGGTGATGTGCTTGCGAGCTGTCTCGTCTGTCAAGAAGAAACCGGTAGACTCAACTACTACCTCAGCACCTACCTCGTCCCACTTCAAGTTAGCGGGGTCCATCTCAGCGGTGAGGCGGATCTTGTTGCCGTTTACTACCAAGTAGTTGCCCTCAACCTCGATTGTACCGTCGAACTGACCGTGTACTGAGTCGTAGCGCAACATGTATGCCAAGTAATCAGCATCGAGAAGGTCGTTGATACCTACTACCTGAATGTCCTCAGCAAAGTTCTTCACTGCTGCACGGAATACCATACGGCCGATACGACCGAAACCGTTAATACCAAGTTTAATCATTTTACTTTAATTTTTTAATAAACGTTTATAATAAAATAAAAATCACGTCATTACCATTCGTGAGGGGCTATCCGCAGTTGCATCGCTCGGCTGTGCTGCAGGCCACCATGAGCAGTGCCAGAGCAATATACACGAGCTTGTAATAGCGAATTTTCATACCTCACTTTTTTCTTATGCTCTGCAAATTTAAGATAATCTTTTTACATTCCTATCGAAAAAGCGTATAAAAAACACTCATCGGCAAAACTTTTTTCATTCGGGCACCAGTTGCCCACTCCGCACCCTAAGTTTGCAACATGCGAGTAGCACTCGTTTCATGCCTTGGGAAAAGGGAAAGGTCTAAAAAAACACCTTTCCTCGGCGAAAACTGTAAAGTTTCTTTACACTTTTTGCCGTTGAGAGCAAAAAAACGCGTTTCTTTATTCACGATATTCAGAATCGGAGTATCTTTGCATCTGTAGACATCACGAACTATGACCGAAGCCAAGATTATCGTCATCGATGACAATGCCGCTGTGCTGAAGACACTGGGCATTGTGCTTAGAGGAGCCTTCACCACGGTGGTTACTGTGGGCGACCCCAAACTGATACCGGCCATCATCGGCGCCGGCGATGTGGATGCCGTATTACTCGACATGAACTTCGGAGCAGGACGGCTCGACGGACAGGACGGCCTTTTCTGGCTCGACCGCATCAAGCAGCGCAGCAACCTGCCCTCACCGCCCGCCGTGGTGCTTATCACGGCATTCGGCGATGTAGCCCTTGCCGTAGAGTCGCTCAAGCAGGGAGCCGACGACTTCGTGCAAAAGCCGTGGAACAACGACCGCCTCATACAGGTACTGGGCGATGCCATAGCCAAGCGCCACGAGAACATGCAGCGCAAGACGGAGGAGACCGACAGGATGAACGTGGTGAACACCTATATCCTCTCGCTCGTGAAGCGCTATGCCTCGACCTACTTCCGCCCCGAGCCCGAGGTGACCGACGAGGCCATGGAGCGCCTCATCGCGCTGGCACGCAGCGGCGAGTTTACCCAACTGGAAGATACGATAGAGCGCACGGTGCTGATGACGCAGTGTGCACGATGGACGGGCGACACGCTCATCCTCCCCGAATCGAGCGAACCGGCCGACACACTCACCCTGGAGGAGATGGAGAGGCAGTTTGTCATTACCGTATGGGACGACTCTGACCACAACCTCACGATAGCAGCCAAGCGACTGGGACTGAGCCGTCCCACCCTATATGCCAAACTGAAGAAATATGGTATCTATTAGACGACACTACACGCTGCACCTCGTGGCATCGCTGCTCTGCATACTGCTCAGCTACACGCTGATGCTGTACCTATTTATATATATAAGCGACAAACGCTGGGTCATCACCTCGTTCGTTGCGCTGGGCATCTCCATCGCGTGGTTTTGCCACACCGTGCGCTTTCCCATCCGCCAGCTACGCATCTTCCTCGGTGCTATCCGTGGCCGCGACCTCACGATGCGCTTCCCCACTTCGCGCGACCCGCTACTGGGCGAGGCCAATAGCGACATGAACCAGATATTGCAGCTCTACTGGACCGAGACGAACGAGCTGGAGTGGCGCAAGAAATACTACGACCGCATGCTGCGTGTGATGACGCACGAGCTGCGCAACACCGTGGCTCCCATTCTCTCGCTCACGTCCGACGTGCTGAGCCGCCCCGACGACTACGACCAAGAGCGCCAGCACGAGTGCTTCATCATCATCAACGAGCAGGCCGAGGGCATCAACACCTTCCTCAACTCATACCATCAGCTGACCAATGTGCCCGAGCCAGTGTGTCGGCATATCGTTGTCAAGGACCTCTTTGCCAAGCTTGGCCGCCTGCTGCGCAACGAGACGGGGCCGTGCGAGCTGGAGCTCAACGCCTCGGCCGAGATGCGCCTCTTTGCCGACCCACATCTACTGACGCTCACGCTCATCAATCTCGTGCGCAATGCCGCCCAGTCGCTCGATGGGTGCGCCGATGCACGCATCGAGGTGCGTGCCACGCTGGCCGACGGCGTGCCCTACATCACGGTTACAGACAACGGTCCCGGCATTCCTGACAACCGCCTCGAACATATATTCGAGCCCTTCTACTCCACGAAGAAGAACGGTTCGGGCATCGGCCTCGCCCTGGCTCACCAGATTATGATGGTACACGGTGGCAGCATCAGCGTGTCGTCACAACCAGGCGTACGCACCACCTTCACACTCCAGTTCGTGGAGCGGTAGGTTCCTATGTTAGTAATATAAAAGAACAGGGTGCGCCAATCTCTTGACGCACCCCTCTGGAGGCTCGCGGGAATGAGCCTCCAAACACCATGAAGAAAGTTTTCCCGCAATAATTTTTGTTCGCGATGCCCGAGTCCTCCCCCTAAAGGGGGAGTTAGAGGGGGTCTTTACATCCTCTCCTTCAACGAATCCACGATCTGTCCGTCGAAGAGGTTGATGATGCGGTCGGCGTATGAGGCGTCGCGCTGGCTGTGAGTCACCATCACCACGGTAGTGCCTTCGCGGTTGAGTTCGCGCAGCAGCTCCATCACCTCGATACCGTTCTTCGAGTCGAGGTTACCTGTGGGCTCGTCGGCAAGGATGAGTCCGGGCTTGCACACTACGGCACGGGCTATGGCCACGCGCTGCTGCTGACCACCGCTGAGCTGGTTGGGATAGTGGCCGGCGCGGTGGGTGATGCCCATGCGCTCCAGTGTCTCGGCCACGCGCTTGCGGCGCTCCTCGCCCTTGACGCCGAGGTAGCCGAGGGGCAGACCTACGTTTTCCGTCACGTTGAGCTCCTCGATGAGGTTGAAGCTCTGGAACACGAAGCCAATCTTGCCACGGCGGTAGGCGGTGCGGTCGTCCTCCTTGAGCTTGCTCACCTCGCGGCCGTCGAGCCAGTAGGTGCCTTCGGTGGGTGTGTCGAGCATACCGAGGATATTGAGCAGGGTGGACTTGCCGCATCCTGAGGGACCCATAATGGCTACAAACTCGCCGTCGTGAATGTCGATACTTACGCCATTGAGCGCTACGGTTTCTACTACATCGGTACGGAATACTTTCTTCAAATCATCTGTTCTAAGTTCCATAATGTATAAGTTTTATAATTAATATAATGGTAATTAAAGGCTATTAAGGGGGATTAAAGGGGATTAAGGGCTATTAAAGTTCGCTTTCTCCGCGATGTCTGCTCATAATCAACTTCGTTGATACTTGGCTGCACTCGCTGAAAGATTGCAAGTGAACTTGCATATAGTTCGTTTGCGCAAGAATTCATAATTCATAATTCAGAATTATTATCACTCTTTATACAACGCATTCACCGGATTCTCCCGTGCCGCCTTCCACGAGCGGGCCAGCACGATGGCTGAGGTGACGGCGAGCACGATGGCGAGAGCCACCACGAATACCCACCAGTGGAGCGGTGTGTGGTAGGCGAAGGTCTGCAGCCAGCGCATCATAATAAGGATGCTGATGGGCACGGCCACCACGAAGGCGATGAGCACCATCCGTGCATACTGGGCAACGAACATACGCAGTATCTCGCTTATCTGCGCTCCGTGGACGCGGCGCACGGCAATCTCGCGACGACGATACTGGGTCTCGAAGTACACGAGGCCAAATACGCCGAGCAGCGAAATCACGATGGAGAGCAGCGAGAAGATGGTGATGAGCGTGGTGAGTGCCTGTTCTTTTTCGTACTCCTGTCCCAATTCCTGGTCGAAGAACCATACTTGCACATCCTCGGGATTGATGCCGGGAGCCAGTTTCATGGCACACTCTGTCACATGCTTTTGCACGTCCTTGATATCAGCACCGGCCACAGTGCGCAGATAGATATGCGGATGGGCTGCTTGCCAAGGCTTGGGGCCGAAGACATAGAAGGCAAAAGGCTCTATGTCATATTGCAAGGGGCGTGAATGGAAGTCCTTGCAGAAACCAGCAATCTTGGTTCCTCCCCGATGGCCGGATATGCGGTCGTCGATTGTCAATTCGTTCTCGCGTTGTGCTGTCTCGTTAAAGATGAAGGTACCTGTCTCATTATGTTCGTCAGACTCTTCGAAGTCGCGTCCCTCATAGACTTCGATACCCATAAAACGTAGGAAGTTCCACGATACGGGGTATACCGAGAACTGGAGGTCGCGGTCTTTTCCAATGACCCCTCGTCCCCATCCCATGCGCTGCACACTGACGATGTCGCCTTGTGCGAAGGCCACGTCCTGTATTATCGGGTTCTCCTTGAGCATATATGTTAAGGTGTTGCGCTGCGCGTGGCTGTCGGTAAGGGCATCGAGATAGCCGATATTGGTCATGAGCACATGTTCTTTGTTGAATCCCATCTCATACTTCATCATATAGGAATGCTGTAGCTTGAGGAAGAGTGTGCATATAATGAGTGTGATGGAAACAAAGAATTGGAAACCCAAGAGCACGTAGCGCAGGCGGCGTCCCTGCTTGGTGTTGCCAAACGAGCCTTTGATGACAAAGGCAGGAGGCATAGAGGTGATATAGTAGGCTGGGTAGATACTGCTGATGACAGCAAGCCCCAGACCTAATGCTATCATGAAGAGCACCATACCCCAGTTGTCACCCAAAGCAACATCTACCGATACGAACTGACTGGCACTGATGCTCGGTGCAATCATGAAGATAAGGTAACCGGCTATCAACAGAGCGATAGTCACCAATCCCATCGCCTCGCCCACAAAGCCGAAGCGCAATCGCCACGTGGGGCAGCCAAAGATCTTCTCCGTATTCACACGGCGTATGCGGCGTGGCACCATGGCCATGAAGAAGTTGATGAAGTTGATGAAAGCAACAACAATGATTACTATAGCGATAGCCAGTAGTGATAGCGTGGTGGTGCGGTTGGCTTGACGGGTAAGTAGTACCTTCTCCACATCGCCAGTGAAGTGGATTTTGCTCAACGGTGTGAGGCGCAACGTGACATCCGTGCGGAAGAATTCATAGCTTGTGGTGTCGGGTATAGCCCCACGCATCTTCTGTGTCTCGTATAGTTTCTGGTAGCAGTTCTCGAGGAAAGCTTCTTGGTGTGTGGGGCTGGCATCTTTGAGGCGGAAGAAGTAGTTGTTGTTCCAATTCTGCCAACCGCTCATGTCGAGGTCTGTACGGATAAACATATTCAACTTATAGAAGTCGCAGTTGCGTGGAAAGTCTTTGAAGATACCGCCGATGGTGAGCGAGCGCTGTCCGTTCATCACCACTTGCCCCACTTCGAGGCCGTAGTTGCGGCACAGGCTCTCGTTGAGGATGACGGTGTTGGGCTTCTCCAACTCGGCAAACGTGCCGGCCACCAGTTCGAAGCCGAGAGCTTGCGGAGTCTGCCACGGTCCCCAACTCTCGTTGATAAGCACAGGCTCTGTCTTGCCATCGCCAACGGGCAGGTCGAGATAGAGCGGTGAGCGCAGATAATGGAATCCTCCCCAGCTATCCAGCAGCTCGTCATCACCGATTGTTGCAGCCAAAGGGGTTGACAGAAGTGCACTGAATGGGGATGAACCACTGGTGGCAAACATCTCATGCTCCAAGCGGAACGTGCGGTCGGCATCTTTCAGGCATTTGTTGTAACCAAGATCATAGTTCACTTGCACCAGGATGATGTAGGCCGAGGCAAAGGCAATGGCCAGTCCGATGATGTTCAAGGCCGATGAGGTACTGTATCGGCGCAAATTCTTAAAGAACTCTTTCATATTGTTTCTCTATGTTTTATTTTGTTATACTCATTAGACGTGTCTTTCCCTTAAAAGGTTGCAGACTCCTGTCTGTTTTCTCGTTTTTCTCTCTGCGAAGTTAAGTCTTCGTGCAAGCATTCACCTAAGAAAAATTGAAAAAAACGCTTTTTTTGATGAAAATTGTAAAGTTTCTTTACACTTTTGGTCGTTGACTCTCGATTTTTCGCGTTGCTCCAAACCTTTAGGTCGCCGTTAAGGCAATGGCAGGAGTGCTTGTTTGTTTTTTGATTAGTGCTTGTTTGTTTTTTTGATTGATACCTTCTGTTTTTTCTGTTTGGTTTGTCGAATTGTTTGCGTATCCGTGGATATTTCATTAAATATTCGCGGATATTTCATTAAATAATCGTGGATATTTCATCACGTATTCACGGTTACGCGAGTTTTTTCCTTTCTCCTTGCGGTTTATTGGCTGTATGTTCTTGGTTTTTCTCATATGGCTGTTTTTATTATTTCACGCAGACTCCGCAGACTTTCGCAGAGAAAGTGACTCCGCCTTTGGCTTCGTACTCCTTGGGAGAACTAAAGTTCTCGTCGTCGCAACCGACGCTTTCATACCGCGTCGGTCTCACAGAGTGTTTTTTTATTTCTCACACAGACTTCACAGAAATCACAGACTTTGGCGCATTGCTTCGCCCGCGCCTGCCATCCGGGATGTAAGAAGCTGCAAGCAGCACTCCTTTATGCCGATAAACCGGCAGTCGTCGTCAATGCGGAGCGCTCGACTCGTTCGAGAACCGACGCTCCTTTCGCGTCGGCGGCAGGGCCGACAGCTGCGAGCGAAGCAACGCAGCCATTCTGCGAATTTCTGCGTAGTCTGCGTGAGACCAAGAGAACACTCGGCGAAGCCGACACACGCAAGTGCAACGGTGCGTGTTCTGTGTAAGTCTGTGAAGTCTGTGTGAGATATATTCATAGGACCTGATTTTTCGCGTTTTTCGCGAGATTTGCGTGAGTTTATATTTATTAGTTATATGTTAGCTCCTCTGCTCCAAGCGAAGCGCGGAGTGGGGGAGTTAGAGGGGGTCTCCTATTCTTATCTCTTCCGCCTCCCCGAACGCATCGTACCCTGAGGTGATGACGCGGTCGCCGGGCTGGAGGCCGTCGATGACTTCGTAGTAGAGCGGATTCTGGCGTGCTACGCTGATGGCGACGCGTGTGGCGCGAGTGCCGTCGGCGTTGAGGCGGTATATCCAGCGTCCACCGGTGTAGGGGTAGAAGTTACCCTTGGGCACGAGCACGGCGGGCACGGCCGAGGAGAGCTCTATCTTCGTCTGGTAGCTCTTGCCGATGCGGGCATTGTCGGGCACGGAGTCGGCAAAGAGCATCTCGATGGAGAAGGTGCCGCCGCGCACCTCGGGCACTATCTTGCTGATGACGAGGCCGTAGTCCTTGTCCTCGTAGGTGATGGTGGCGGGCTGGCCCTGCGTGAGCTTGTCCACGTAGTACTCGTTGAGCTGTGCCGAGAGCTTGTAGCGGTCCATAATCTTGACTTCGCCGATTTCGGTGCCTGCGCCAATCTGCTTGCCGGGTGTGACATCGATGCTGCTGAGCTGTCCGCTGATGGGGGCGGTGATGATGAGGTCGGCAAGTCGCTCGATGCTGCGCTCGAGCACCTTCTGCTGTGAGGCGAGGTCGGCTTCGAGCATCTCGCGACGTATGACGTTCATCGCCGAGTCTTGCAGGAGGCTCTTCATCTGCAGTTCGGCCGTCTGCTTCTTGTAGGTGTACTCGTCCTCGGCCAGCTCCAGCTCGGCCTTGCTCTTGATGCCCATGCGGTACTCTTCGCGGTCGAGGGCAATCTGCTTCTCCAGTCGGCGCAGGTCGTAGGCCGTCTGCAGGGTCTGCTGGCGCAGGGTGAGGCTCTGCTGCTCCATCTGTATGAGGCGCTCGCGGTAGGAGTTGTACTGCTTGCTGTAGGCGTCGCGCTGGTCGTCGATGGTGCGCTCCAGCTGGGGGTTGGTGAGTATCATGATGGTGTCGCCCTGATGGAGCATGCTGCCGGCGTCGGCCACGATGCGCTCCACGATGCCTGCCTCCTGGGTGTTGACCTTGATGGTCTGTATGGGCTGCAGGGTGCCGTCGGCGTTGACGTACTCCACGAAGTCCATCTGCACCACTTCGGCGATGCGCACTTCGGCGGCGCTGACACGTAATTTACTGGGCCCGAGCGCTGTGATCAGCAGGCCGATGACTAACACGAGGAACAATGCGCCGGCGATGAGCAGGGCGCGGTACTTGACGTACCATTTCTTGGGGGCTAATTGGATGTCCATATCATTCTATTTCTTTATAATTATACTCCAGTGGCAAATCATTCTCAAAGTCGTAGCGTGTGAGGCTGCGCAGGGTGTAGTAGAGGCTCCAGTAGGTGGCGAGTGAGGAGACGTAGCTGCGGTAGGCGCTGTCCTTCTCGCTGATGGCCGAGTTGAGGTCGAGGATGGTGCTCTTGCCCATCACGTAGAGCTGGCGGGCCACGTCGTAGCGGTGGGCAGCGGTCTCCATGGTGCGGTGGGCAATGTCGACGCGGCGGGCCTGGAGGTTAAACTGCTTCACCACCAGCTGCACGTTCTGCTCGAAGGCAATCATGCGCTGGTCCATCTGCGTGTTCACCAGTTCGAGGTTCGAGCGGGCCACGCGCACCTGTCCGCGCCCCTTACCCCAGTCGAGGATGGGGAGGCTGAGGCTTACGCTCACGTACTGCTCGTCGAGCAGGTCGTTGTAGCTGTGGCGGAAGTCGTCGCCCGTCTGCGCCAAGCCCAGCTGCATGTAGATGTTGGCCTTGAGGCCCGCGTTGGCCTTGGCGTAGGCGAGGTTGCTCTCGCCCTGTATGCGCTGACGCTTCATATATTCGATGTCGGGGTTGTTCTCGATGGCGAGTGCCATAGCCTCGGCCAAGGGCACGTCGAACTGGGGCACGCTGTCGTCGGTCACCACCTGCAGCTGCACGTCGTCCTGTATGTTGAGGTAGCTGCGCAGGTTGTCGGCGGCGTTGTCCACCGAGATCTGTGCGCTCAGCACGTTGGCCTCCTCGTTGAGCTTGCTCACCTCGAGCTGCAGCAGCTCGTTCTCGGTGATGGTGCCTATGTGGTAGCGGCCCAGGGCAAAGCGGTAGAGCGTGTCGGCAGCCGCCTGATTGGTCTGCGCAATCTCGAGATTGGTCTGCGCCGAGGCCAGGGAGAAGAAGTAGTTGGCCGCCTGTGCCGCCACCAGCTCCATCGTCTCGGCATACTGCTTGCGGGCTTCGCGGAAGCGCACCGGCTCGATGCGGCGGTTCCACTTGAGCGAGTTGTAGCCGAAGAGGCTCTGCTGGTAGGTGAGGTAGAGCGGCTGCACGTTGTAGGTCGTCGTGCTCGTACCGAGGAGGTCGAGGCGGCGGGCTGTGCTGCTCACTTGGAAGGTACCGCCCGTGAACCACACGTTCTGCGTCACCGCCAGCGAGAGGTCGGTCTTCACGTTGTTCTGCTTCACGTACGACACCGAGCCGTCGGCTGAGGTCACATAGTCCGTCGTCCTATTTAAATAAGGATTGCTGGCCAGCGACAGGGCGGGCAGGTTGCTGGCGCGGTAGTTGCGGTAGGTCCAGTAGGCCGACTTGTAGGTGTTGCGTGCCGCCACGGCATCGGGCGACTGGCTCTGCGCCATGCCGATGACCTCGGCGAGCGTGAGCGTGCGCTCCGTGTCGCCATTCATGGCTTGGACACCGGGCAGCAGGAAGCACGAAACTGCCGCTGCCAAAAGAATTCTCGTTCGCTTTGTTCTCATATCTTTCGCGTAATAAAATTTTCTGGAACAAAGGTACGCGGACACCCAATCTTTTTTTTAAGAAAAATGCCAAAATCGTCTTTTTTCAGCGAAAATTGTAAAGTTTCTTTACACTTTTTGCCGAAAACAGCCCGAAAAAGTCATTTTTTTTGAGAAAAGGCAAGCATGCATGGGTTAGGGAAATGCAGTCCATGTTTTGTATTTTCGCTCTCAGAAAAAAATAAAAAATATTTTTATATTTCGCTCGCTTATTCGTACCTTTGTAGCCAGAAAGTTGCCTGCTACTCCGTGAGGGAGCAAGGGTGACTCGATGAACCAACTAAACCATATTTATCATTCTTATGAAACAAGACATGATTGTAATCTTGGACCTCGGCAGCCACGAGAATACCGTGGTGGCTAGAGCCATACGCGCATTGGGCGTGTACAGTGAAATCTATCCGCACGACATCACAGCTGCCGAGCTGAAGGCGCTGCCTGGCGTGAAGGGCGTAATCATCAATGGTGGCCCCAACCACGTGATCGACGGTGTGGAGATTGACGTGCTCCCCGAGATATACGAAGCAGGATTCCCCGTCATGGCTGCAGGCCACGACAAGGCGCTGTGCAGCGTGAAACTGCCCGAGTTTGCCAACGACGAGGAGGCCATCAAGGCTGCCGTAAAGGATTTCGTGTTCGACACCTGCAAGGCTGAGGCCAACTGGAACATGAAGAACTTCGTGGCCGACCAGGTAGAGCTCGTACGCCGTCAGGTAGGCGACAAGAAGGTGTTGCTGGCCCTCTCGGGCGGTGTTGACAGCTCCGTAGTGGCTGCTCTGCTGCTGAAAGCCATCGGCGACAACCTCGTATGCGTACACGTAAACCACGGATTGATGCGCAAGGGCGAGTCAGAGAATGTGGTTGAGGTGTTCCGCAACCAGCTCTGCGCCAACCTGATATATGTAGACGCTACAGACCGCTTCCTGAGCCTCCTCGAAGGCGTAGCGGATCCCGAGCAGAAGCGCAAGATTATCGGCGGCGAGTTTATCCGCGTATTCGAGGAGGAGGCACGCAAGCTCGATGGTATCGACTTCCTCGGCCAAGGCACCATCTACCCTGACATCGTGGAGAGCGGAACCAAGACCGCCAAGATGGTGAAGAGCCATCACAACGTAGGCGGCCTGCCCGAGGACCTGCAGTTTGAACTCGTAGAGCCTCTGCGCCAGCTCTTCAAGGACGAGGTACGTGCCTGCGGTCTCGAGCTCGGTCTCCCCTACGAAATGGTATACCGCCAGCCATTCCCAGGCCCCGGCCTCGGCGTACGTTGCTTGGGGGCCATCACCCGTGATCGTCTGGAGGCTGTTCGTGAGTCTGACGCTATCCTCCGTGAGGAGTTTGCCAAGGCAGGTCTTGACAAGAAGGTATGGCAGTACTTCACCGTAGTGCCCGACTTCAAGTCGGTAGGCGTACGTGACAACGCCCGCTCATACGATTGGCCCGTCATCATCCGCGCCGTCAACACTATCGACGCCATGACAGCCAGCATCGAACCCATAGAGTGGCCCATCCTCATGAAGATTACCGAGCGTATCCTCAATGAGGTAAAGACAGTCAATCGCGTATGCTACGACATGTCACCGAAACCCAGCGCCACCATCGAGTGGGAATAATAACCTACAGTCTAAGAATAACGTATGACTATAGCAGTAGACTTTGACGGAACCATAGTAGAGCATCGCTACCCGGAAATCGGTCGCGAGATTCCTTTCGCCATCGACACCTTGAAGATGCTCACCAAGGAAGGCCATCGCCTCATACTATGGTCGGTGCGCGAAGGCCGTTTGCTCGAGGAAGCCGTGGAGTGGTGCCGTGAGCGAGGTTTGGAATTCTATGCGGTAAACAAGGATTACCCAGAAGAAAGCAGAGAAGACAAAAACTATTCACGTAAACTGAAAGTGGAGATGTTCATCGACGACCGTAACGTAGGCGGTCTGCCCGACTGGGGAGTAATATACAAGATGATTACCGAGAAGAAGAGCTATCGCGACATATTGCTTGAGGAACTGAACAGCGAGGAGTACGATGCCAAGCCCAAACGCCGTTGGTTATTCGGCAAGCGTTAAACAATCATCAAGCCCAAAACAAAAGGCTGCAATTACCTTGCAGCCTTTTTTGCATCCCCTCTGCGACAAACCAAAGAATGCCATAGCCATTCTGTCCATCCTAAAAAAAACATGAGGCGCCTATAGGCGCCTCATTCAAAACAAACCTAAAGAGACAACGACAATCATTTCTTTTGAGAATCATTGCCATATCCATAGTGGCCATAATGCCCATATTTACCATAGCCATAACGACCATACTTGCCATTACTACCATAACCATAGTAATAACCATATTTACGTTTGGTCATATCTACTCCATTAAGCACAAGACTCATATTCTTCAGCTTCTTTTCAGCATACAACGTATTCACTAAATTCAAATCGTTCTTTGCCGTATAATCAGCACGGCATACATAAACGCTTGCATCGGCAACACGCGCGATAATCAGAGTATCAGTAACAAGTCCTACTGGAGCAGTATCAAGCAACACATAATCATATTTTTCTTTCAAGAAAGAGATTGCATTGTCAAGATTCTTCTTTGAAAGTAGCTCCGCAGGGTTAGGAGGTACAATACCCGCAGGAAGAATATCCAAATTATCATTTACGCCAGAAGGTATTATCTGATCAAAGAGCAACTCCTTATCATTGGGATCTCCTGCCAAGAAGGCTGTTATACCTTTCGTTCGATTGGCAAAACCAAACATTTCTGCCAAACGCGGCTTTCTAATATCCAAACCAAGCAAGATCACCTTCTTACCCAAAAGCGCCATACTCATCGCCAAGTTAGAAGAGATAAAGGTCTTTCCCTCTCCAGAAGTAGTAGAAGTAAACTGTATCACCTTCTTGTCGGGGCCATCGAGCACAAACTGCAGATTAGTACGGATAGAGCGGAAAGTCTCGGCCATCATATCATTGTCATTCTCACGAACGACGATACCACGCTGCCCCTTCTTCAGATCATGCGAAACAGCCACATCGCCAAGAACAGGCACCTTGGTCAGCTTCTCCAAATCGTTACGTCCCTCAATCTTGTAGCGCAACAACTCCATTATATATATAATAGCAACAGGGATGGCGCAGCCCAAAACCAAAGCCACCAATAGAATCATACTGCTCTTGGGAGAAACAGGATAGTCATTAGCCAATGCAGCATCGATAATCTTTGCATTATCAGCCGTAGCAGCCAATGCAATTGAGTTTTCCTCACGCTTCTGCAAAAGCATCAAATACAATCCCGACTTAACCTCCTGCTGGCGCTCATACCCCATCAACACCTTTTCTTGTGTGGGAGCGTCACCAATCTTTGTACCAAATTTAGCAGTCTGTCCCTCTACTTCCTTTTTCTGGATAGACAACGACTCGTACAAAGATTCTACCGATGTTCTTATAGTTTTAGACAACAGCTCAACACTCATTGTCATATCCACCACTGTAGGATTGCTTTCACTTGCCGTACGCAACAACCTATTGCGCTCTACAACACCCTCATTATACTTAGCTATCAACGAGGTCAAAGAGGCATCAGCCAATCCCACATTACCGGGTATTGCCTGCAGATGGTTGGCGGGATCATTTACATAATCACGCAGATAAGTCACAAGTTTCAGCTGAGTGGTAATCTCCACATTCTTTTTTTCATATTCAGAATTCGCCTCCAGAATCTTCTGCGCATCTCCCACAACAGTTGTCAAACCTGAATTTTTCTTATATTGCGCCATCTCCATTTCAGTAGCATCCAACTCGGCAGCTACGATATCAAGGCGCTCTTTAATAAACTCTTCCGTCTTCAGCGCAACAACATTCTTGTCATTATTGTTTTCACGGTTATAAGCTGCAACCAAGCTATTCACAAAGTCCGTGCCACGTTTTTTGTTCACATCTAGGTAAGAGATATGAGCCACTGAAGTAGTTTTAGACGTAGGCGCTATAGACAAGTTAGCCAAACAGTTCTTTGCCATCTTAATCGGAGGTACAATAGAAACATACAAAGTTTGCCCTAAAGCCATAGGCATCTCACCTATCGACAGAATCAACTGACCAACAGGGGATTCTAGGACATACGGGAAACCTGATATCGTTTTTTCAAACTCTACCACATCACCAGAAACGTCTTTATATTCATATTCTATCTTATATCGAGTCGAGTCAGAACGAGAAATTTCCAATAGGAAAGCACGTGCGAGATTAGCCAAATCATCATCGGACATCTGCACCTCTATTGGATAGTTTCCATAAATAACTCGCTTTGTAATACATCCACCTAACTGATATTCCATAAACATCCCCATATCAACGATAGCTTGTTTTATCATTGATTTAGAACGCAGAATCTCTATTTCATTGTCAACGCCACCAGTTGTGCCGACAAAACCAAAATCCTGCATTGCCATCATTTGATTCTGAAACGAGCCCTTCTTCTCATCATTGATCATAACCGTAGCTTGTATCCTGTATACGGGAGTTGCGTATCTGAGATACACAAAAGCACACAGCAAACACAATACAATAGAAACGACGAACCACTTCCAATAGATTATCAGTTTCATCAAGATAACCTTAAAATCGAAACCGCCCTCTTCTTCCTCCAACTTATTAATATTGAGATTTTCGTTATTCATAGCCCAAGAAACTTATTTTATCATTTCACTTGTAAACGAGTCCACTTATTATTTAAGAATATTAAACAACAGGTTTGCTACCGAAATCATAATCGATGTAGCAGAGAACCAGAGCGAGGTCATACTACCCACATCCGAATTCCGCGATTTAGCCTTATTAGGTTCAACATATAAGACATCGTTCTGCTGCAAATAATAATAGGGCGAATACACGATGTTGGCATCGTTCAGATTTAACGGAACTATTCTTTTTGTACCATCCGCATCTTCTCTAATCAGTTTCACCCCATCACGTCTACCATAGATAGTCAAGTCGCCAGCCAAAGCCAAAGCTTCGAAGACATTGACCTTCTCATTAGATATCGTATACGAGTTAGGTCTAAGCACCTCACCCAATACGGATATTTTATAGTTCACCATTCTCACGTTAACGATGGGGTCTGTCTGAAAATTGTGACGGAGTTTTTCCTTTATCATCCCTTCGACCTCATTCTTAGTCATTCCGCCAATACGCAACACGCCCAATGTAGGAAAATCAATACACCCATTATTATCCACAAGGTATGTTTGCAATGTAGGCTGAGTCGTCACACTGCGCAACATCGAAGTCTGCGCAGTAGCCACGATTAAGTTGTAAGGAGCAGCCGCATCAGGATCTTCACTATTAACCGTGATAGTCAGCAAGTCTTTTGGTTGGATACGAGCATCATATAGTTCAACGACCTTAGCAGAATCCAACGTTCCGCTATTCTGCAAGTAAGGGACATGCTTATATGACGTACACGACCCCATGAGCACTACACCCATCACTAAAAAAAGTTTCAATCTTGTCATAAACCTCTTTGACGTCATTTTGATTATAGAGTTATTAGCTCCGCAAAGATACAATAAAATATTTATCCACACACACATTTTTTACAAAAACTTCCCCCAAAGCCACCATTTAATAATTAAAAGAATCAATTAAGACAAAAGACACAATAATATCATATTTGCATTTGCCTAACTCTAAACTTTTGCGTACTTTTGCGGAAAATTTTAACTGACATGGGATTTTTAGGAAATTTATTTCGCAAGAAAACGACAGACGAGGAGACTAAAGTCGGCGGTATCGAAGACTTCATGACCCTCATCCGTGTATATTATCAGGCTGTAATGGCAAGCAACCTAGGCATCAGCAACATCAACATGCTCCCTGACCTTGCCGTATTCAAGCGCACACTGAAGGTGGCCACGCAAAACAACAAGCTGGGCATCGCCGAGAAGTCGCGTTGCAAGAAGATGCTGATGCAGATATACAATCTCAACGAGAACTTCTTCAAAGAAATCGACAACTCCATCAAGAAGAATTGCCGCAACGTAAATATGGTGAACGGATACTTCTTCCAGTTCCAGCGCTTCAACGAGAGCTTGATGATGGCCGTCAGCAACGAGATGAAGTACACCATGCGAATCCCCTTCAAGAAGATGCTGTACACCCAGACTGAAGCAGCCATCAACAACATCCTCACCAAGAACAACTGGAAAGATGCGGCTATGTTTAAGGCTGTAGGCGAAGTCCGTCAGCTACAGCAAGCATTGGGCTACTCAGGCGTCTGGATGACCGAGTTCGTATTCAACGTCATACGCCTCGCCAAGAAAGAGCCCAAGAAGAAAGACGCATAACGCCCCTTATGTCGCCACTCGAGCAGCATCCACTAAAACCCTTTCTGCCAACAAACGCCAAAGTGCTGATGCTAGGAAGTTTTCCGCCCCAACAGAAACGTTGGAGCATGGATTTCTTCTATCCCAACTTCCAGAACGACATGTGGCGCATCATGGGCATCATATTCTTTGCCGATAAGGACATTTTCGTTGACAGCCAAAATAAGTGTTTCCGACAAGAAGAAATCATGCGATTTGCCGAAGAGACGGGAATTGCCATGTATGACACAGCCGAGGTGGTACAGCGCCTAAGGGACAACGCTTCGGACAATCACCTAGAAATAGTGCGCCCTACCGATATCGAGGGCCTTTTGTCGCGATTGCCCCTATGCCGCGCCATCGCCACTACTGGCGAGAAGGCCACCGAGGAAATCATAATGCAATACGGAACAGGCAAGCCTAAGATTGGCGATGCCGTGCCACTGCAGATAGGACAATATTCCCTCTCGCTATACCGTATGCCCTCCAGTTCGAGAGCCTATCCTCTCGCCATCGAGAAGAAAGCTGCGTACTACCATGCCATGTTCCGCGACTTGGAAATGCTCTAAACAGGCAAGGAAACGCCCGGACCTCTTCTGCTTGGTGGTGTTTCGCGAAGTTTTATCCCAATTTTTTCATTTTTTCTGTCCGTTTCTTTCTTTTCTGCAAAAAAAAGACTACATTTGTAACGAAGTTTGGTTAAGATGACGGAAGTAGATGAAATTGTAATCAGAAACTTTGAATCGAAGCTAAGCAGATTGATGGACGCATACACGCAAGTTTCCGAAGAGAATCTCCAGTTGCGTGAACAGCTGGGCCGCCAATCCGCAGAGTTAGACAAGGCACGCGAACAATATGCAATACTCGAGAAGTCTTATTCGGACCTCAAGCTAGCCAAGATAATCAGTGCCACCGACAGCGAAATCGGTGATACACAGAAGCGGTTATCCAAGTTAGTGCGTGAAGTGGACAAGTGCATAGCACTACTCAATGCATCAGGGCAAAAAGAAGATACGCTATGACACCCACCGACCTACTGAGAATAAAGGTGATTATCGCCGGAACGACATTCCACCTCAAGATTGACCCCAAAGAGGAGGAAGCCATCCGCAAAGCGATAAAGCACATTGATGATAAGTTGAACGTGTACCGCGAGCATTTCCCGGGACAAAGTACCGAAAAGTACCTTGCCATGGTAGCACTCCACATCGGGACGATGTACCAACAAGAGAGAATGCGGACAGACACCCGTCCTTACCAGGACAAGTTCGAAGAGCTCAGCATCAAGCTCGACGAGTATCTGGCCGAGAACGACATCGACGTTTGACCTATTATATATAAAGAGGTATAGCACGCACTACTTTAGCGCCTTGGGAAGATATTCATAGCGCTGATGGTGGTGCGTTTTTATTTAATAATTAAACTAAAGTAACAAAGTATGACGTATTTAATACCAGCAATTGTCGGAGTAGTCGGCCTCATCCTTGGAGCCACACTCACCTACTTCATCGCCATTTCTGGTGCGAAATCAAAAGCCAAGCGCATCTTACAGGACGCCGAAGCACAAGGCGAAGTGATGAAGAAGAACAAGCTCCTTGAAGTGAAGGAGAAATTCCTCAACAAGAAAGCAGAGCTAGAGAAAGAGGTTGCCGCACGCAGCCAAAAGCTGCAGCAGTCAGAGAGCCGCATCAAGCAACGCGAGCTACAACTCAACCAGCAACAAAGCGAGAACCAGCGGAAACGCAATGAAATAGAAGCCATCAAGGCCAATCTCGACGAGCAGCTACAAATCGTAAACCAAAAGCAAGAAGAGCTTGAGACACTACATCACGAAGAGCAACAGCGTCTTGAAGCCATCAGCGGCCTGTCGGCAGATGTTGCCCGCGAACAGCTGATAGAGTCACTCAAAGAAGAGGCCAAGACCCAAGCCGCCTCATACATCAATGAAATCATTGACGACGCCAAGATGACAGCCAACAAAGAGGCCAAGCGCATCGTCATCCAGTCAATCCAACGAGTGGCCACAGAGACCGCCATTGAAAACTCCGTAACCGTATTCCACATCGACTCTGACGAGATGAAGGGACGCATCATCGGTCGTGAAGGACGTAACATCCGCGCACTCGAGGCAGCCACAGGTGTAGAAATCGTCGTCGACGACACCCCTGAAGCCATCGTCCTCTCAGCCTTCGACCCCGTACGCCGCGAAATCGCCCGCCTGGCACTCCACCAGTTGGTAGCCGACGGCCGCATACACCCCGCACGCATCGAAGAGGTAGTAGCCAAAGTCAAGAAGCAGGTAGAGGAAGAGATTATCGAGACCGGCAAGCGCACCACCATCGACCTGGGAATACACGGTTTGCACCCTGAGCTCATCCGTATCATCGGCAAGATGAAATACCGCTCCTCATACGGCCAGAACCTACTACAACATGCACGCGAAACAGCCAACCTCTGCGCCGTAATGGCTGCGGAGCTGGGCCTCAACCCCAAGAAAGCCAAGCGAGCAGGTCTCCTGCACGACATAGGCAAGGTACCCGACGAAGAGAACGAACTGCCCCACGCACTCTACGGCATGAAGCTGGCCGAGAAATACAAAGAGAAGCCCGAGATATGCAACGCCATCGGTGCCCACCACGACGAGACAGAGATGACCACCCTACTGGCACCCATCGTACAGGTGTGCGATGCCATCTCCGGAGCACGCCCTGGAGCACGACGCGAAATCGTAGAGGCATATATGAAGCGCCTCAACGACCTTGAGCAGCTAGCCTCGTCATACCCCGGTGTCACCAAGACCTACGCCATACAGGCCGGACGCGAGCTCCGTGTCATCGTCGGTGCCGACAAAATTGACGACAAGACCACCGAGACGCTCTCTGCCGAAATCGCAAAGAAGATACAGGACGAGATGACCTATCCCGGTCAGGTAAAGATCACCGTCATCAGAGAGACACGCGCCGTAAGCTACGCACGCTAACGGGCGTCAAGCCAAGAATCCAGACAGTGCGGAGTTCCCATGGGAGCTCCGCACTGTCTATTGAGACACGCATAAGCGCATGCCATCTTTTTTATCGTGAATAATGTTGCAATTCTGAAGGAAACTCGTTACCTTTGCAGCACAAACTATCGGGGTTGACTGGATTTGACAAGTCAACCCTATTTTTATATATAATCTTAACTAATCTATTATATACTAATTTATATGATTTTCAATTGCATACACAGTATCTGTGCAAATAGAATTTTCCGACAAGATTAGTTAAAATTAGTCTAATTCGATAAAATTGTCCCCAAATTGTCCCCACGTTTCAATATTTTAATTACCTTTGTAACAAGAACGTAATCGAGTTATAATGGCAAAGAAACTTTTTCAAACTACCTCCGAACTATTGGAGGGGTATGGCCTCAACGAAAATAGATACAAGACGAGGAGAGTAAACCTTGTCGGCAAGCCTCTACCTTCGGGTAAGGTGTCGCTGATTAAATACGGCAGAAACAACGGTAAACGGTTCAGAGTCTCAACTGGAGCCGTATTGGAATGCGAAACCAATCTTAATGTCAAGAGAGCCAATGAGGAGAAAGTAAGATTGCAAAGAATACAATGTGATGCTGAGAATGCTGATTTGGAAAGAACGAATGTAGGATTTGAGCCGGCTCCCAAGAGTAATGCGAAATTCATCGACTTCTTGCAGGCTCTTGCTGAGGCCGAATACGAACGGACAAGAAACAAACATTCCTATTACTACAATCTGAAAGCATTGTCTCAACACATAATCGCATACGACAACGCAAATGTTGAATTTAAGGACATCACCGTGGATTGGGTTATAGGCTTTGTGGAGTATCTGAAAAACGAAGCAGTAAACTTTAACTACCAACGTACCCCCAAAGAGGACAATCGCAAGTCTGTACATATCTCGCAAAACTCCCAATGCCGACTGCAACGCAATTTGAACTTCGCACTAAACAAAGCCGTAAAGGCAAAAATCATTGCCTCCAACCCAATGAGAGGACTTGATGCAGACGATAAGGTCAAGCCAGTCAGCGGAACGAGGAACTATCTCAGTAAAGAAGAAATAAGGACGCTGATAAACACTCCCTACACACACGGCAAACACGACATCAAAGAGGCGTTCTTATTCGCTTGTTATACAGGGCTTCGATTCTCCGATTTGAAAGCTGTTGCTATGAAAGATTTTCATCGGGATGAGAATGGCATCTATCTACGAATCATAATGCAAAAGACAAAGGAACCTCTAAAGATATACGTCCCCAAGGTTTCGATGAGCCTCATCCCTATGCACGAAAGCGACAACATCCCCATATTCAATCTCCCTAAAAACGACCACGCCAATAGGAATCTTCAAAAATGGTTGAAAGATGCAGGCATCACAGATAGGAACATCACTTTTCACTCTGCCAGGCATACTGCAGCAACCCTCCTATTGAGTAACGAAATTCCCATTGCAGTAGTGAGCAAGCAACTTGGCCACTTGAAGATTAGCACAACGGAGATATATGCAAAGATTATCGATGAGGCTCAAAAAAGCGCTGCATCAAAGATGGATGATTTATTTATGTGAATACAAGTTGCATCAAGAGAGGATGCACCCGATGCCCCTCTTGATGCGTCTCTATGCTCACAGCCGTTGAGAAAGAATGTCGTGCATCGTGTTTAGTATCTGCAATTTCTCATCCATTGCCTTGCATCTCTCAGTTTCTTGATACAATTCTAAACCGAGCATAAGCCTCGGCTCTACCGCCTTTGTATCGTGAAGCAACGGTGTCGGCGTTAATGGTGGGTGTTCCTCTTCTTGCCATATCATTCGATTTTAGCTGTTTTCACTCTGTTCGATTGGTCTCATGTGTGCGCGTATAAGGCTTGACATATCAAAATGGCATCTTCACGCCCTCCAGCTCCTTTTCCTGCCTTGCAGACAAAGGTGGTAAGGTATCAATGTCATAGAAATGGGTCGTTGAGGGATTGAAGCCACAGATAAATTCTCCTGTCCCTATATTGCGCCCCTTGGCAATCTTGACAAGCGCAGTGCCTTTTGTGTCTACATTCTCGAAAGGTGCGTTGTATCTTGCCACTTTGTTTTGTTCGGGTCTATATACGAGCATTACCACATCCGCAGCTTCTGCAATCTGTCCCGAATCGCGCAAGCGGTTTATATTCGGTTCACCATCGGCACGGTTCAGTTGCGATAATGCTATAATCCAAATGCCCAAGTCCTTGGCGAGATTCTTCAAGCGTCTCGCCACATCCGCCATCGCCTGCTCCTTGTTGGTGTTGCGCATATTCACATTGAGGATTTGCAGATAGTCCACGACCGCACCGTCAATGTTGTTCCGTATCTTGTTGGTTCGTATGGACGAGATGATAGAATCAATGTTTGATGTGCTTCTATCGTCCATATACAGATTGCCTTGGAGATTCAACAGCCCTCCCACTGCAGTATCCACTTGATGAAGTTCGTCTGTTGATAGCGGATTGTAGAGAATATGATTGGCAGGCACTCCACTACGGATGGCCGTCATTCTCGCCATCATTTGCGTTGCAGTCATTTCCATTGAGTAGAACGCTATGCGCGCACCACAAGCAATGGCGTTCAATACGATTGAATTGGCAAACGAGGTTTTTCCGTGGGAACTCTCACCGGCGATTATCACGAGGTCGGCAGGGTGCAACCCGCCTTTGTCATCGAGCCTCTTGAATCCAGTCGATGTGCCTTGCTCTATTGTAACGCCATTCGTGTTGTCTGTTACCAATTTGTGGATAAGGTTCATTCCATCTTGCAGTGTAATGGTATTGGGGGATAGTTCCCCCAATACCGAATCTACATCCGTCTTAATCCGCTCCACAACGGTTTCGATGTCATTATGCGTGTTGAGGCTTTGGCTTGCCAGTTCCTGGGATATAATCCAAAGCTTTCTATGATTTGCGAGTTTTTGAAGGAACAAAGCTGCTTTCCTTACTTCGGTTACGATTGAGTGACCTGCTATCTCTGCGATTTCATAATATGAGATTTGGTTGGTATCCACCTCGTAGGGGACAGTCAACACAGACGGCACATCACCGCGAGCGATAATAGCCTTGATGGCTCTATAGATGGTCTTGTACTTCTCTTGGTAGAAACATTCATCCGTAAGCACATCCTGCACTTCATGATAGCAGTCGTTTGAAAGAATAGTGCCTAATACCGCACGCTCCATTTCCTCGGAGTTGGGGAGTACTACTGTATCGGTCATCGGTTTTGTCTTTTAATCCAGTTGCGAATAGTAAGGTTTGCGCTTATATATTTCTCGCGTAATTTTACATAATTCTCCATACGCTCCAATATGTCCTCAATGGCCTCAGCCGTGTACTTACCCAACAACTTTTTGTATTGCTGAAAGGTCAAAGGCTCTTTCATCTTGCATACACTTGGATAGTGCTCCTGCATACCGTCCAGGAACTTCCGCTCTTCCTCTGATATAGGCTCAGTAGTAGCGGATTTTTTCTTTATACAAATTTCTTTTTTAATATCTTCGTTAGAAGATACATTATCATTTACATTATCATTAGGCGTTGTTTTGCCCTTGTTTTGGGGTTGTTTAGGGGTTGTTTTCTTTGCATTTTGATTCCCCTTTGGCGCACCACCCTTATATCCATATTCTCCACCCTTACATCCGTTTCTGTATCGGCTCCAGTTCTTATCCAATATGGGTTTTATCAACCGCCAGCAAACTTTTCCAAATGAGGTTTGCAAGTCGGGCTCAATACCATCAAGAGCATAATCCACGATGTTTTTGTATATCTCCAACTGCTCATCTAAGGGACACTCGTTGATTGAATCACGAAAGCCACGATAGAACACGAACGAATCGCGTTGATTTGTTTCGTTTTTCATAGCCTCAACCCTCCTTTTCTATCCAATAGCGTTTGTATCGGCCGCCGTCACCAGTGGGATACCAATCATCATTCACTACGATACCACGTTCGCGAAGGTCACGGATGACACTACGAGGGTCACCGATATGGAGGGCATTCATAATATCCCCCACGCTATATCGGCCACCGCCCATCAGATATTGCACGAGCCTCACTTGTTTGTTCCCGAGTCTCATAGCACACCCCCTTTCACCATTTGTGTATGTGCCTGCGAAACGGCCTCGCTATAGCTTGCCACTCTCGACCTCTCGATATAGGCGATTATCTCCTCTCGCTTGAAGAGGATTTTACGGCCAGTCGGGCAATAATACGGAATCTTGTGCTTGGAGGTCAGCTGATAGACATACTTAGGTTTTACTCCGAGCAATTCAGCCACTTCGGGTGCCGTGATGTACGGCTTGGTTTGTTCTTTTACTGCCATAATTGAAAAATATTAAATTAAAAAATTCGTTTTCTCCTGCAAAGGTGGGCGATTCAATCTGAAAAAAGCGTTTTTTCTCTCGCGAAGGATTCACTTAAGAGCGTTAAGTGAACAAAAAGTCTTTTTTTGCGGATTTTTTCTCTCTTATTGTCATTGTAGTTTGCTTTATTTTGTTTTATTATGCGTTTTCTCTTGCAAAGATGGGATATATCATCGATTAAAAATGACTTTTTTCTCGCGAAGCATTCACTATTGGGTGAATAGTGAACACTTCGCTGTTTTCGCCTAACGCTATATGGTCGTGGAGTCCGTCTTGTAGGCAAAGTTGGTCATTATTGTGTACACGATGATGCGGTCAAGTATGTCGTGCGCTTTATTGATGAGGCCGACGAACTCACCGCGTTCCTTCTCGCCCACTACTGCATCATACGCTTCGTTCTCTATGAAACAAGAGATTTCTGTCAGCATATTCTTGCTCAGTATCAGATTCTTTGTCATTGGGCTTACATTCTCAATGGTTCTATTGCCGATTTCTGTAAAGTTTATCATATCATCATACAAGATTTGAGGCTATTTGTGCCAGTTGAACAATATTTAGAAAGTCTCTGCTGTTGATTAGTTCTTTGGTTTCATTGCAAGAAACTATAACTTCGACAGCTTCAAAGAGTGATTTGCCAAACTCGATGCCTTCGTCAATAGTGGCGTAGTTTTTCGGAAGGACGATTGCTATTCTATCTTCTTCGTTGTAATTGATTATGCCTATCATAATGGTTGGTGTTATGGAGGGCTTTCGCCCTGCGGTTAGTATTCGGTTATAAAATCACTTCTATGAGGTTGGCCTTCTTGTAACAACGCCATTCGCCTTTCTCGGTGTCGAAATAGGTTTGCACGAGGTCGCTTTTCTTACGGCCATCACCGAGAGTCTGAGGTACGATGTTTGCTTTCAATGTACCGAATGCCTCACGGATGCTGCCATCTACCTTGCGGAAATAGAAGCGGACAATCTTGTCGGCCATAGCCTTGCGAAGTTTCAGATTCGCCCAAGCGCATTTCATAGCCTCAGCCATGTATAGCCGTTTCTCTTCACGAATGACCACGCTGCCATCATTAACTCTCTCATTTGGTTTCTTCTCTTGTTGCTCATAACTTTATTTTCTTGATTGTTAGTAATTGGTTTGCTTTTCTAATGCAAATGTAAAGCGATAAATTTACATTTGCAAATAAAATTGAAAGTTTTTGCTTTTCTTTTGTAATTTTTACGTAAAGTTGTAGGTTTACATAAGAAAAACGCTTAATTTTGCATCGAAATTACGTATTTATAGATATGCCTTTACGAATAAAAGAAGTTATCAAAGAAGAAGGTCTATCTGTTCAAGAGGTTGCAGATAGGCTTGGTATTAGTAGGGTTGGGTTGAGCCAGCACATCAATGGAAACCCATCATACGAAGTGTTAGAAAGAATTGCGAATGCCATGAATGTTGAAGTTTGGAGATTCTTTGCATCGAAAGACCAAATTATAAACGAATCCCCCAACACCATCACCTGCCCCAAGTGCGGTGCCAGGTTCAAATTGGAAGAGTAGCCTATGAACGAGTTGCAGGAGATAAACGCGAAGATATACACCATCAGAGGCAAGCAGGTCTTGCTCGATGCTGATTTGGCCGAACTATACGAGGTGGAAACTTCGCAGTTGAAGCGTGCAGTACGCAGGAACATCGAACGTTTTCCCGAGGATTTTGCGTTCACACTCAATATTTCTGAGTTTAACGAGCTGAAAATGAATATGAGATGCCAAAATGGCACCTCAAAGAGAGGAGGGACAACATATCTGCCCATAGCATTCACAGAAGAGGGTGTTGCTATGTTGTCGGGCGTTCTGCGCAGTCAGACGGCCATCCAAGTCAATATCCGCATTATGCGCGCTTTCGTTGCTGTACGGCAGTATCTCGCTTCACCGACAAAGTGTGACAGCTGCCAACTTGAAAGCAAGGTTGACCGATTGGCTACGTACATCGAGGAGATTCTTGCCGACCAAAACGACATCAACGAAGAAAACCGCTGCCACATTGAACTCATCAATGAAGCCATAGCAAATCTGCAGGCTGGCAATGACATAAGCAGAAAACCTCGTACCGTGATAAAGGGATTCAGAGGAGAGTGAGAAATAAGGCTTTTTAAAAGACTTTCCCCGAATCTTCCCTATCAGTCTACGCAAAACCAAAGAAAACGCGAAATTCAGCCTAAAAACAGCCAAATCGAGCGATTATTCACCGCAACAGCAAGCCCGCAAATATGAACGAGACAAAACCAACGAAAGAAAACACCCTATACCTCCCCATCAAGCAGGTATATTTCGATGCCATAATAGAGGGCACAAAGAAAGAGGAGTACCGCGAGGTGAAATACGGAATCACGGCCAACCGATACTTGCTCAAAGATGAAAGCAACAAGTTCATCCCCAATCCCGAGACTACCGAGGATGGCAAAGAGTACTATATCGATGACTACAACAACGGCCGTTTCCCTTTCCTCCCGAAACAATACAAGTTTCTATATCTGGCCGTAGGATATGCAAAGGAGCGCGATACGGCCATCGTGGAAGTTACACACATCACCCACGAAGCCACAAGAATACGCGGTGAAGGAGAAAACCGATTCACTTGGTGGCTGCAAGTATTCCACCTCGGCAAGATTGTCGAAGTCCATCGTAAGGGATGAGCTGCACATCAGACAGCACTAAAATGGGGAGGAAAAACATTTTTTCATCTTCTGTGTTTGTATATCTGCAAAAACTCCCTTACCTTTGCAACTGCAAATGATTCCTGCGGATGTACTTATTTGGCTCGATTGCGTTCTTTTGTCCCCAAATTGTCCCCACAGAATCAAATGCAAGTCTCGAAGAATCTAAAATTCAGAGAGATACAAACTATCGGGGTTGACTGGATTTGACAGCGGGCCGAGATGGTGTGTAAGCATGCAGTGCGTTGCTTGGTTAGCACTTAAATATCAATCTTGCAAAGAATTAATTGGCGAAAACAACTACGCTCTCGCTGCTTAATCGAAGTACAGTAGATAAGCTTTATTTCGGCACAAGGTGCTGAAACGAGACATCACCCGAACGCTGTTTTTCCGAAGCTCGTCGATACGGTGGTGCAGTAAAATCGGAGATAGCCGTTGACAGCCTCGCGTCATAGGCGAAACTTTAGAGGATAAGGCACAAGTTGGTGGCTTTGGTCTTGCTTGTGCACGAAAACCGAAGGCAAAGATAAGCATGTAGAAAGCACATGATTTCCTCGTTTGGACGAGGGTTCGATTCCCTCCAGCTCCACGGAATAGAAAGGCAGTTGCCTTTCTATTGTTTTTTCACACGTTTGTTGCCACTCACGCTCGTTGCATAATACTCAAGTAAACCTGACATTTTACTCGCTTATTCGTATCTCTGAGTAAACCTCGAAGATACGAAAGAAATATTCAAGCGAGCTTGTATTTCTTGCTCGTTTATTCGTATCTTTGCAATATGATAAGCAGAAAACTACAAATCCTCATAATCTTTTTACTGAGCTGCACAGCGATGAGCACTTCTGCCCAGTCACAACGCAAAACAGTAGAGAAGCGGCTGAAAGAGTATTTCCGCACCTACCAATCGAAAGAGGTAGAGGCCGGCACATGCAAGTTGGTGCGTTTCCAGCTCAACGCGGGAAAAAGGACACTCTCCATCCATGCCAATGCCAACTTCGGCTACCAGCCCTTCCGTCCGGAGACGACGGAGCAGATATACAGCGACATACGCAAGAAACTGCCAGGTCCCGTCAATTACTATGACATCACCGTCTTCGTGGGCGACAAGAGTATTGACGACCTCATTCCCAACATCTACCGTAAGGTGAAGGACGACACGCGACTATGGGGCAAGACATCACATCGCAGTACTCCTTGGGTGACCAACACATCGCTCCCCTACACCATCAGCAGGGGACTGCAGGGGCGCCATCTGGCCATCACCCCCAGCCACGGCCGCTACTACAAGAATGACGAGATGCGTTGGAAGTGGCAGCGCCCGTCGCTCTACGCCACACGTGAGGATCTGCTTTCGCAGTCCATCGTGGTGCCCTATCTGATACCGATGCTCGAGAATGCAGGAGCTGTGGTGTTCAGTGCGCGCGAACGCGACCGCCAGCCTCACGACATCATCGTAGACAACGATGCGAACTCCAGCGACTGCGGCCTATATATCGAGGAGAAACGCCGCAAAACCCATTGGGAAGACGGTATACTAGGCTTTGCCATCCCCGAGGGCGCGTTGCTGCATGGGGAGAACCCCTTCCACCAAGGCAGCAACCGCATCATGCACACAGCAGGTCACGAGAAATCTGCCGAAGGGGCCGCCCTGTGGGTGCCCTCCATCCCCGAGCGTGGGTACTATGCAGTATATGCCAGCTACCAAAGCTACCCTTCAAGCGTGTCCGATGCCGAGTATCTGGTGTTGCACACGGGCGGCACCACCCGCATCAGAGTGAACCAGCAGATGGGTGGCGGCACATGGGTATACCTAGGCACCTTCGAGTTCGAACGCGGGCAACATGACAACCAGATGGTAGTACTCACCAACAGGAGTGCCCATACAGGTGTGGTCAGTGCCGATGCCGTCCGCTTCGGTGGTGGCAGCGCCCTTGTCAGTCGCGCCGATGCCGACACCATACACACGAGCGCCCTACCCCGCTACTACGAGGGTGCCCGTTATCAGGCACAATGGGCAGGATTCCCCACCCGATGCTATGCCTGCTACGATGGCGAGAAAGACTATGCCGAGGATATCAACAGCCGCTCGCTCGTCACCAACTATCTGCTAGGCGGCTCCGTCTATTGCCCCGATAGCGTAGGACTGCGCGTACCCATAGAGCTGACTCTCGGGCTGCATACCGATGCGGGCATACGGGAAGACGACACTACCATAGGTACTCTAGGCATATACACCACCGACTACAACAACAGCCGCCTGGCCAGCGGTATGCTCTCGCGTCACACCTCGCGCGACCTCACCGACATAGTGCAGAGCTATATCACCCGCGACGTGAACCACCAGTGCACCACCGCTACCACCACAGACGAGAAAGGCAAGATAGTGCGTCCCTTCACCCGGCGCAGCATGTGGAACCGCAACTACAGCGAATCGCGTCTCCCCGAAGTACCCTCATGCATCATCGAGCTGCTGTCGCATCAGAACTTTGCCGATATGCGCTATGCCCACGACCCGCACTTCAAGTTTACCGCCTCCCGCGCTATATATAAAGGTATACTCCGCTACACTGCCGAGATGCACCACAGCCAATACACCGTACAGCCCCTTCCCGTACATGCCTTTGCCATCGACTTTGCCGGCACGGGCAAGGTGCGCCTCTCATGGCGACCCACCAAGGATGAACTGGAGCCGTCGGCCACTCCCGATGGATATATCCTCTACACACGTATCGACAGTGCGGGATGGGACAACGGGCAACGCATCGGCGCCAATACCGCCTGTGAGGTAACCCTCCAGCCAGGCAGCATATACAGTTTCCGCATCACCGCCTATAACCAAGGGGGCGAGAGTTTCCCATCCGAGGCACTCTCCGCACACATCGCACCCGATGCCAAGGGCAAGGTGTTGGTGGTCAACGGTTTCCAACGCACTGACGGCCCCGCCGTAGTAAATACTCCCGAGCTGGCAGGCTTCGACCTCATGGCCGACCCTGGCGTCCCCTATATCGGCACCACCGCCTATAGCGGCCTGCAGCACGAGTTCCGGCGGTCCACAGCAGGATACTATGACGAGGCCGAACAGCTAGGAGCCAGTGGCGACGAGCTGGATGCCACCTACATGGCCGGCAACACGATGGACTATGCCTCGGTGCATGGCACCTCCATCATGCGAAGCGGCTACAGTTTCGTATCGTGCAGCCGTCAGGCCTTCGAAGACGGCACCGTGAAGCCCCAAGCCTTCGACGTCGTAGATCTGTATATGGGCCTGCAGCGCGAACGTGGCGATGCCCTCATCCGCCGTCCTGCCTACTACAATGTAACCCCTGCCATGCACACCATCCTGGCAAACTACACCCGCCAGGGGGGAGCCCTGCTCATAAGCGCCTCATATCTTGGCGAGGAGAGCCAAAGCATAGCCGCTACCCAAGCCCTGCTTGCCGATGTGCTGCACGCCCGCTACGAGGGCAACATCACCCAATGGGATGAGCAAGGGATATGCGGACCGGGCACCACAATGGAGATACCGCGCTGGATCAACCCCGAGCAATACCCCGTGACACGCCCCGAGGTATTCAGCCCCACAGGCAGCGCCTTCACTCCTCTGGTCTACGAGCACAGCCGCCGAAGCGCTGCCGTAGCTTATCGCGGAACCTACCGCTCCGTACTTCTCGGCTTCCCCTTCGAGGCCATACGCAGCCAGTGCGACCGCGACCGAGTGATGCTTTCACTACTCGACTTCCTCACGGGCCGGCAATAGTGCTTTTCTCAAAACTTTTTATTACCTTTGCCACATAAACCATACACACATAATACCACTATGCAGATACGTAACTTCTTGTGCGCAGCCTTTGCCATAGGTATGGCTGCTACTGCCCAAGGGCAGGTGAATTTCGAGGACTACTTCCTCCCCAAGACCATGCGCCTCGACTACTACCACGCTGGCGATGCGAAGAGTGAACATTTCTTCCTTGACGAGGTCATCGAGGAACCCTACTGGGCAGGCAACAAGCACTACCTGGTGGACGAGCGCAACGTGGGCAACCACCGCTTCGAGGTGAAGGACAAGGCCACCGGCAAGGTCATCTACTCGCGTGGATTCAACACGCTCTTCAATGAGTGGCAATGCACACCCGAGGCCCGTGTGACCTCCAAGGCAATGCCCGAGGGTGTGGTGTTCCCCTATCCCAAGAACGATGTCATCGTAGAGTTCTATACTCGCGAGAACAGAACCGGTAAGATGCACAAGAAGTGGAGCTACGAGGTGGATGCCGACAGCTACTTCGTGCGCAAGTCGCGCCCCTCGCTCAGCACTATCGACATCCACTACACGGGCAACCCCGCAGGACGTGTCGATGTGGTCATCATCCCCGAGGGCTATACCGAGGCCGAGAAGGACAAGTTTCTCGAAGCTGCCAAGGCCTTTGCCAAGGACATCCTCAGCTACCATCCCTACACGGAGTATACCGACAAGTTCAACTTCCGTGCCGTATGGGCACCCAGCGAGGAGTCGGGCGTGAGTATTCCCGGAGAGAACCTCTGGCGCAGCACCGTACTTGACGCGCACTACTACACCTTCGACTCGGAGCGCTACCAGATGTTCGAGGACTACCAGCGCGTGCTCGACATCGCAGCCAACGTGCCCTACGAGATTATCTACGTGCTCACCAACTCGCAGAAGTATGGAGGTGGCGGCATCTACAACTTCTACGGCATCAGCGCGGCCAATATCCCCGGTGCCTCTACCCGCAAGACCTACAGCCATGAGTTCGGACACCTCTTCGTGGGCTTGGCCGACGAGTATGTGGGCGGCTCCGAGATGAGCGACCTCTACTTCCCCGATGTGGAGCCTTGGGAGGGCAACATCACCACGCTCACCGACCTGGATTCCAAGATATGGGGCCGACTACTCCCTGCCGACCAGCGCGAGAAGGCCATAGACCGCAGCGCGTGGGAACTCAACCCGCAGAACCCCGAGAGTCCCGACTTCAACTCCAAGAAGCCGTGGGCGCTGGGCATCTACGAGGGTGGTGGCTACCTGCAGCATGGCGTGTACCGCCCTTGGCCCAACTGTATGATGAACTGGTTCCACCGCATCGATGCCTACTGTCCCGTGTGCGTGGAGGAGATACGGCAGGCGATAGAGTTGTTTGTGAAGTAAGTATAAAAAGAAGAAGGAGGGAACCGCGGTTCCCTCCTTCTTTTTATATCATATCACTCCACCACCGTCACCCAGCCGTGTCGGTCTTCGATGTCGCCATACTGAATGCCGCGCAGCGTGTCGTACAGTTTGCGGCAGATGGGGCCGGGCTTGCCGTCCTTGGCGATGACGTATGAGCGCTTCAGCTCCAGGTCGTCAATACGCTCGATGGGCGATATCACGGCTGCCGTGCCGCAAGCACCTGCCTCCTCGAAGGTTTCAAGCTCCTCGATAGGAATCTGACGACGCTCCACCTTCAAGCCCATATCCTCGGCCAGCTGCATCAGGCTCTTGTTGGTGATAGAGGGAAGTATGGAGGTCGACTTGGGCGTAACATAGGTACCCTCCTTGATGCCGAAGAAGTTGGCCGCACCGCACTCATCGATATACTTCTTCTCCTTGGCGTCGAGGTAAAACTCGCATGAGTAGCCCAAGTCGTGAGCCAGCTTGTTGGCCTTCATCGATGCGGCGTAGTTGCCGCCCACCTTGTAGATACCCGTACCGAGTGGTGCCGAGCGGTCGTACTGGCGTATCACCACGTAGGGATTTGTGGCAAAACCACCCTTGAAATAGGGGCCTACGGGCATCACGAATATCATGAAAAGGTATTCGTCGGCAGGATGCACGCCCACCTGAGCACCGGTACCGATGAGCAGCGGACGTATGTAGAGCGAGGCACCGCTCTCGTAGGGCGGCACGAAACGCTCGTTCATCTTCACCACCTTGAGCACCATCTCGCGGAATTTCTCGGTAAGAAGCTGGGGCATCATGATGCCGTCGCAAGTGCTCTGCAAGCGCTCGGCATTCGCTTCGAGACGGAAGATACGCACCTTTCCGTCCTTGCCGCGGAAGGCTTTCAATCCCTCGAAGGCCTCTTGTCCGTAGTGCAGACAGGTGGCTGCCATATGCAGCGTGATGTTCTCGCTGTCTGATACCTCTACCTCGCCCCACGCACCGTTGCGATAGTAGCAGCGCACGTTATAATCAGTCTTCATATAGCCGAACGAGAGGTTCGACCAATCCAAATCCAATGCTTTTTCCATAACTATACAGTCTATATTTATATACCTATTAATATAATAGGCACAAAATTAGTGCAAGGCGAACGAAAAAGCAAGCTTACTTGCATTTTTCTGAGCCGCAGCCTAATTTCAAGCTGCGAAGCAGATTAAAATCAAGGCGAACGAAAAAGCAAGTTTCAGACGACAAAAGTCACTTTACCACCAGCAAAGCAAAGTTGACGTCCCCAGCAGCGAGGCTTCGTCCTGTGGTGTAGCTGGTGTCGGCAAGCAGTGTGTAGGGCGACTCGCCGGTAGGTGTAGCGGACTGGCGCGGAACCGCCATTCCCAGCACGAAGCCAAGCACTGAGGCTGCCACGAGCCAATAGGGCGAGATGGTGCGGCGCACCTTCTGTGCATAGGGTTTACATTGGCACGGTGTGATGGTGGCATTGTCTTCATCGCGCACTTCGCGTAGCAGATTGAGGAGTTCGGCCGACTCCTGTTCCATCTTTTTCAGTTCGTTATCGTTCATAGTTCTATTTATATTCGTTCATTATTTTCTTTACACTCTCCAGCGCGGCATACAATCGCGACTTCACGGTACCCTCGGGACATCCTACGATATGGGCCACTTCGGGGATGGTGAGTTCCTCATCGTAGTGGAGGAGGAAGGCATCGCGCTGCGCCGTGGGGAGCGATTGCACGGCTTGGCGCAGACGCTGGCGCAGTTCGTCGCGCTCCATCGCTTTGATGGGTTCATCAGTCGCCTCCTCGCGTTGCCGAAGTTCCTCTACATAGGCTTGGCGCACGGTCTCGTGCCGATACTCATTCTTGCAGAGGTTATAGGCCATAGCGTATAGCCACGTGGCAAAGGGTTGCTCGGAGCGATACTCACTGCGGTGCGCCCACACCCGGACAAAGAGTTCCTGCACCATATCCTCGGCCTTGGCAGTGTCGTAGGCGAGCATGCGGAGGAAGAAGCCGCCGAGCCTTCGCGCATACCTATTATATAAGGTATCGAAGGCCGCGTGCTCGCCGCGACCGATGCGTTGCATTAGCTCAGCATCGGTCGGCGCACTCAGGGCATTAGCGGTCAATCTCTTCATAGTACTTCAGCTTTTCTTCATCGGGTATATCAACTTGCTCTACGATACGCAGCATCAGTGTGCGCAGTTCGTTGTAACGCGCGGTATTGCCTATCTGCTTGTAATGATCGAGCAGCGACTTGAAGCAGGGGATATAATTCAAGTTAAATTTGTTTGCAGAGACTGGGTAACTCTCGGGGAGGAAGCTCTCGCGCAAATAGTCGGTAAGGTAATTCTCCTCGAAGTTCTTGCGCTTGATGACCAAGTTGTCGTAGGGTTTCTCGCTATAGCGCATCACCAGTCCCTCGGAGTAGAGCTTGCCCTTGAACGACGGTACATTCATCAGTGAAGAGAAGTATACGGCGGGGCGACGGGTGTGCTTGATGATATGGAGCATCATCAGGTCAGTGTATTTGTCGGCCTCCTCCTGGCTTGAAATCTGTGGTATAGGCTCAAAGTCAGGAATACTCAATCGCTCGCACATCAGCTTTCTATAGTTGGGTGACCACAACAGACTCATGCATATCACATCGATGTCTTCGAAGAGATTCTTGCCGTATTGCACCAGCAGTTTGGAGTATGTGGGTGAGTCTCCGTTGACAAAGATGATGCTGTTTGCTTTCATGCCGCTAAGCTCGTTGTAGGCATAGTTGAGCAAAGAGGGCGAGTAGGTGCCGCTGTGGTACCAACGCTTCAGTATGTCGGCCATCAACTCTTCGTCACCCGTTTGCATCAGGTAGCTGACGTAGTCGGGGTACATCTCCACATTGTCCGGGCGCATCTGTATGGCCTTTTTCATATTTGGAGCAGCGTCGACATCGCTCTTATAGTAATAATCCATAATGTACATCGTGTAGGTGTCGGGGATAGCCTTTGCCATCTCTTGCATTATGTGCTCCGCTTTCTCTCTGTAATAGTCGGTATTCTCATCAAACCATGATTGGTATCTAACCGCCTTATAATAGTTCCTCCAAGCCTCCTCGTTCTTCGGATTCTTGTCTATCTCGGCTTTCCACAGACGTTCCTGTGTCTTGTACCACTCGGCACTATGCTTCACTTTGATTGGTGTCTCCACATTTTGTGGCCTCTCATTTTCTATATTCTCCTGCGCCCAAGCCGTATGAGCGGTAAGTGTAAGTCCTACGATTGCCGTGAGGCAAGCGATGATGGTGTGTTTTGCTTTCATTTGCGTGTATGCTTTTTGTTGTTTGTACTCAGTTTGTTCTATCTGTAAAACGCGTTTTTCATGATTGCATACACGCGAAGCCCCAAATCGTTCGGTGCTTTAACAATGTTTAACTCTGCACGTGCTATATTAATTTATTTCCGTAAATTTGCAGTCAACAATGAGAGGAAGCATAAATGGCCAAGATGACTCCCAAGCAACTGGCAGATAAGCTACGCTTCGCCCGGCGAGAAGGCCATCATGCGTGCCGCCTTCGATGCAGGCTGCCCACTCATCCTCTTGCAGGAGAATGGCTTCACCGAACTGGCCAAGCCGGGCGGTGCCCGCTTTGACGCCTGCGCCGAAGGCCGCCTGCTCATCCTTGCTCCGTGGGAGCATCACAATCAGAACCTTACCATCAACCGTAGTCAATGCCTCTCGCTCAATGATATGGCGCGGGCCATTTGCGAGGGGGAGTGAGCTCGCAGCTCTTTTTACTATCTTGCCAGTGCTTACATACGACTCTTCGCACTCTCGCCTGCACCGGTTCCTTTGTACTTGCTCTTCGTGGTGTTGAACTTGTAGCGTATGGTGAGTACGGCTTCGCGGGTGTCGAAATGGTTGTATTGCACGATGCTGTAGTCGCCTGAGCGTAGGCACACTCCTGCGTGTTGCGAGTCGAGCAGGTCGGTGCCTTTAAGTTCGACGGTGAGTGCATCGTTCAGGAATGACTTGCGCACCGAAAGGCCAAGAGCGTAGTTGTGGTCAAGCGTCTCGTACACCAAGGTATGACCCTTGCCCTGATAGCTCATGTCGAGCTGTATCATGTAGTTCTTGGGCAGTTGGATGATGTTGGTGAAATAGCCGACCCAGATGGGCTTGTTCATAGAGATTGTCTCTCCACGGAAATCCATATCGAACCACTGTTTCTGCAACCCCACGGTGAGGCTTGGCATCCACCAGCCAATCTTGGGCGAGGCCACGAGGAAAGCACTCATCTGGGGAATGGGCTTGGCGTAGTTGATGGTGGTGAGCATCATGGCATCGGGATTCTCGGGCTGAGCAGTGCCCCACTGCACGAAGGCATCTTTCAGCAGGCTGTACGAGGCCGATAGTTGGAAAAACTTCCACGCACCGCTGAGCGAGAGGTTGTGGGTAATCTGCTGGCGTAGCGTAGGGTTGCCTTTGTCCAGTGAGTAGCGGTCGATGTAGGTCACCGAGTTGCGCAATTGGTGATACGAGGGACGCTGAGTCTTCACCGCATAGGAGAGCTGTGCCTGCACGGGGCCCAGCAATGCCGTGAGCGAGGCGTTGGGGAAGAAGTTGTTGAAGGCGCGACTCTGGTCGGCCTGCCACGCATCGTCTATATAGTAGTCGAATGCCACGTGTTCGTAGCGCAGGCCTGCTCCTATGGCGCCGAAGGGCAGTGCATGGCTGTACTCGGCAAAGGCCGTGGCGTTTTGCTCGCGGATGGTGCTGTTTGACGAGGGCAGATAGTTCTCGGGGTTCAAGTACACATCCTTACGATAGGTATAGGTGTACTCGCTACCTGCCGAGAGGCTTCCGCCCCACACAGGGTAAGTAAGCACCAGCTTGCCTGCACCCATCCGGTTGCGTGTGTTGCTGTATGAGTTCACTACGCGGTCTTCGCCCGTGGTACTAAGCTCATCGTAGATATCGTGTCCATCCTCATCCTGCATCAGCCAGTCGGCATTGAAGTCGATGTTCAGTTTGCCCACCGTACCATTATAATAGACGTTGAGCTGATGATTGTCGTAGTCGTCATAGAGCATGGACGATTGAGTGTGCAGGTCATCGTCAATAACTCCGTCGAATGAGGCGATGCTGTGTGTGTTGCCTTTGTCCTTAGACGCTATCAATTGTTTACCCATATATTGCACACCTACAGAATGATTCTCATTGATTTGATAGTTGGCGCCCAAAGTAGGACGCATGGATTGTGTGTGTGCGTTAAAATCAAGCTTATTGTTCAGTTCAAGCAAACGAGTCGATTGTAACGACTGTGTGATACTGCTGTATTGCACAGTATTTATGTTCTGATAATTAAATTTGCCGAACACATCCAGATTGCCGTGACGATAATTGAAGTTCAGTTGGTCTATCAAGTCGGTGTTGTAGTCACTTTGAAATACCGATGAGCGCAGATTGAATCCGAATCCGTCGCCCTGCTTGCGGATGGTCTGTATACGGATAACGGCACTCACCGTGGCATCGTAGCGTGCACCGGGGTTGTGGATGACCTCCACGTGCTTTATCTCGTCGGAGTGGAGCTGCTCCAGCTCGGCATTGTCGCGCACGAGTCGGCCGTTGATGTACACCACCGGCGTGCCCTTGCCCAGCACCTCTATGCTGCCGCCATTGTTTATCACACCAGGAATCTTGCCCAACACATCGTTGGCCGAGCCCAGCGTGGCCAATACGCTGTTCTCCACGCTCGTCACCATGGCGTCGCCCTTGATTTGCGTCTTGGGCAGGGTGCCCTTCACCACCACCTCGTCGAGTAGCTGATTGTCTGCCGTGAGGCGCACGACCATCGTGCCGCTCTCCTTCAGCGCTTGCCACACGGGGGTGTATCCTATGTACGACACGTGCAGCAACACCCCGTTGCCCTTGCCTGCGAGAGCAAACTGCCCCGCTTCGTCGGTCACCGTACCAGCCACGTAGGCCGAGTCGGCCGTGTGCATCACCACATTGGCGTATGCCACGGGGTTGTCCTCTGCATCTACTACCTTACCGCTAATCTGCTGTGCCTGTGCACTGCCCAGAATACTTGTGACCAGCATGGCCACCATCATCCATCTTTTCATCTTGTTTTATCCTTTTTCGTGTTCGTTTTGTCTGTTTAGACGCACGTAAGCCGATAAAACTACGTGCCTCCTTCTATTAGACGTAACGAAAGCCTGAAAAGTTGCAAATGATTGCAAAAAAAACGCACTTCTTCGTGCAAAGCAAGATAAAGTTACTGCAAACCGAGCGAACTACCAACAACATGTTGAACTTTTCCCAACCTAAGCTAATGCCTTATCTATATATAGCAGTCCTCCCGATTAGGCTGTCCTTGCTTATTTATTGACATTCATTTGATTGCGTCCGACAAGAACAGCTAGACAACCCAACTGGAGAAAAGTTGTTTTAAGGTCTCTCTCCGCTTATCACTCAATGATATTGAGCATCTTGATGGTGGCTTTGATGGCTGCCTCCGTTTGGTCGGCGTCGAGGCCACGGGTCTTGAAGGTCTTGCCCTCGTGTTCCCACGTGATGATGGTCTGCACGAATGCGTCGGTGCGGCCACCAGGCGGGATAGAGACGGCGTAGTTGGTGAGCATGGGGAACTTGCGGCCCAGTGTCTCCTTATAGATCTTGCGTAGGGCACGTACGAAGGCGTCGTACTGACCGTCGCCGCTGGCGTTCTGTTCGAATATTTGGTCGCCGATGCTCAGCTTGAGCGAAGCCATGGGTTTGAGACCCTGCGAGAGGGTGACGTAGTAGCTCAGGAGCTTCACGCGGGCATCCTCCACGGAGTGTTTCAGCACATCGGAGATGATGTAGGGCAGGTCTTCCTGGGTAACTACCTCCTTCTTGTCGCCCAGCTCGATGATACGTGCGGTGACCTTGCGCATGGCCTCATCGTCGAGCTCGAGGCCAAGGGCTTCGAGGTTCTTGCGTATGTTGGCCTTGCCGCTCGTCTTGCCCAACGCATACTCGCGCTTGCGGCCGAAGCGCTCGGGCAGCAGTTCGTTGCAGTAGAGGTTGTTCTTGTTGTCGCCGTCGGCATGTACGCCTGCTACCTGAGTGAAGACGTTCTCACCTACAATAGGTTTGTTGGCGGGGATGGTGATACCCGAATAGGACTCTACGAGGCGACTGACGTCGTTGAGGCGCTCCTCGTTGATGGAGGTTTCGGCACCGAAATGGTCGCGCAAGATAGCCTGCACGCTCGCCAAGGGAGCATTACCCGCACGCTCGCCCAGTCCGTTGATGGTGGTGTGGAGGCCACGTGCACCGACCAGCACGGCAGCATATACGTTGCTCACGGCAAGGTCGTAGTCGTTGTGGGCATGGAAGTCGAAGTGCGTGTCGGGGTAGCGCTTCACCATCTCTCCCATGTAGGCCTGCACCTGCATAGGATTGAGAATGCCGAGGGTATCGGGGAGCATGAAGCGGCGTATGCCACAATCCCGCAGACCGTCCATGAGCTGGAACACATAGTCGGGCGAGTTCTTCATGCCGTTGCTCCAGTCCTCGAGGTATACGTTTACCGCCACGCCCTGCTCGGTGGCATAGGCTACGGTGCGGCGTATGTCGGCGATATGCTCCTCGGGAGTGCGCTTGAGCTGCTCGGTGCAGTGCTTGAGCGAGCCCTTGGTAAGGAGGTTCATCACACGGGCACCGCAACGGCGAATCCAGTCGACCGAGGTGGTACCGTCCACGAAGCCCAGTATCTCCACCTTGTCGATATGCCCGGCACGCTGTGCCCAGTCGCAGATAGTCTTGACCGACTCGGCCTCACCATCAGAAACACGCGCCGAGGCCACCTCGATGCGGTTTACACGGAGGTCGTCGAGCAAGCAGCGTGCAATGGAAAGTTTCTCGTGGGGTACGAACGATACGCCGCTGGTCTGCTCACCATCGCGCAGCGTAGTGTCCATTATTTCAATCTGTCGGGTTGTCATTTCAATCTCTTTACCTTATAAAGGTGCAAAGATACAACAAGCCGAGCGGAGAACAAAATAAATTCTATTTTTTATCCCGCCGACGCGAGTAAGCGTCGGTTGCGACGAAGGGACCTTTAGGTTCCTCGAGGAGTGTGACGAAGTCACCCCATCGCAGTGTGTCTTCTGTGACGAAGTCACTAAAATCAGCATATAGAATGGGCAAAGGGACTGCCGTGCAGTCCCTTTGTCATATTCAGCCACGTATAGGCCCGTCTATGCCAGTACTTTATTCTGCTACAGGCACAGGCTGTGTAGCCTCAGGATTCTGTACGAGGTTCATATTGCTGCTCATCTCGCGGTCGGGGATGGGATAGATGAGCGCAGGGTCGCCAGCAGGAATATTAAAGACATATTCGGCAGGGAATCCTGCGCCGCGGCGGTCAACGCCCTTCTTCATACGCATCAGGTCAAAGTATGAATGGCCTTCGCCCCAAAGCTCTATGCGGCGCTGCATCCATACGGCTTCGCGCATCTCTTCCGCATCAGTGGCTGCACAGACGTATGCCGGGTCGCGATAGGTGGCGACAAAGTTCTGCAGGGTAGCAGCACCAGCAGCCACATCGCCCATCATGGCCTGCGCCTCGGCAAGGATGAGGTGCATCTCCTCGATGCGCATCAGGGGAATGTCCTGTGCGTGAACCGTATTCTCCAGTCCTGCGTAGGGGGCAAACTTCACCTGCGTATAGGGGAGCATAGCACGTGAAGCCACATAGGCTGCCTGCTCCTCATTCAGATTAACCGAGGTGCAGCTGCCATCGAGGAACCAACCCTTGCGCACGTCGGTCGAGGGGATGGCATTGTAGAGCGACCGGCTCACCATACGCCATACCCCAACCTCTGCATAACCGTTCGTATTGAACGAGCCCATATGTGACGGCCAGTTGATGATACCCGTTGCCACAGGGTTGTCAGTTTCCTCCGTGTCGATACCCCACAGCCAGGCGTTGTGGTTGATGTCGTTGAACGTAGGCTTGGCTACCTCCTCACGAGTATAGGGTGCTGCCACACCTGCCTCGATGACACGTCGTGCATAGTCTGCGGCCTCCTCCCAACGGTTCATCACCATATAGATGCGGGCGCGGAGTCCCCAGATTACCTGAGGTGTCACGAATTGCTTGCCTGGGCGGACTACAGCGGTCTGCGACAGCAGCTGCTCTGCCATATCCAGGTCTTGAAGAATATAGTCATACACCTCACGCACCGTAGCGCGGGGACGCTGCTCCTGAGCTACGGTATACTTATCCGTACCTGTTATGACGGGTACGCAGGGCTGGTCTTCATTGCCCACGTAGGTTTGCTGATAGAGCTGTGCCAAGTAGAAGTAGTTGAAGGCACGCAGGGCGCAGGCTTGTCCCAGATAGAATTGGAAGAGCGACTCACCCGTACGTTCTCCGAAATCCTGCCATACCTTATTGGCTGCCATGATATGATTGTACATCGAGGTCCATCGTAAGGCGGTGGGATAAGTATTATTCTGCAAGTCTGCATAGTTAAGCATCTGATTGAACCAGTTGTAACCGGTATTCTCAGACACCAAGTCCATGCCACGGCAGTCCATACTGAGCATCAGCGCGGGGAATCCGAAGTCATCATGACGAACGCTCCCAGCAGCACCAAACTGATACATTTGCTTGACAAGAGCATTTGCCTCACTGGCGATAACCTCTTCGTTGAGCCCCTGCTGCGTCACGGTGAGCACGGCCGTCTGCCCATGAGCCTCGAAGATGATATTGCCAGTACGGTCCTCGGGGGCGTTGTTCTGAGCGAAACGAAAACCAACATATGTGGAATGGCTATTTCCTGCATTCTGCGCACTCTCCTCCTTCAGTATGTCTTCAAACTGACAATACTCGTCACCTTCTCCAAAGAATCGGAGTGTCATCCAATTGGGATAGCTCAGCAGCTTCACACCATGGTTGGGATACACGGTAGCGGAATAGGTGGTATCTGTCCAAGCGAGCTCTACATTCTTGGTTATCACGGGCGTCTCGTAGTCGCCATAGAAATGATCAGGCTCCAGTGTCAACATATAAGGGTGCTGCACCACCACGATATCCTTTGTGAGTCCAGCCTTGGGCGAGGTTACCGTCACCTTGCCCTCGCGGCGTTGGTCGGTAGCGTTGGCTTTGGCGTACACTATGAAATAGTCTTGCTGTATACCATCGCCCATCGCCCAAGGGCTGTTGCCCTTTCTCGTGAGCAGCCACTCGTCATTGGTCGTTATATCCCAGTCCACGTTATACTCCGCATAGCCCAACCCGGGTGTACGTCCCGAGCTTGCCAACATGTGTATGGTATCGGTATAATAGTAGATATTAGCATAGGGTTTCTTGTAAAACTCCACCTTCGTGTCGGGGGTTAACACTATCGTCTCACGGTTGCCATTCTTGTAGAACAGGTGCAAGGCCTCCTGTGCCTGCATGGCGGGAACAGTCAGAGCAGCCGCAATGGCGAGGGCTGCTACGCGCTTTACCTTATTATATATAGCGTACTTCATTTCTTCACTATTTTAGCGTTCAACTTCTCATTGTAGCTCACCACATAGAGTCCGTCGGCGAGGTCGGCCACGCTGACGGAGGTTCCCCGAGCGCTCTTCACCCTGCGGCCGTCGGCGGTGAAGAGGGCTATAGTGCCCGCTTCGGCATTGGCCACATATACGGTATGTCCCTTCGCATCGTATACGATGGCAGCCTCCCCGGCCTGCTCCACCTCGTCGATACGGGTAAAGTCCTCGGCAAAGCCCATGACGTATACGGCAGCTATGTCAAAGGTGGCGGTATCGCCCGACTGATAGATGAAGAGGATCTCCTCGCCATTGTGCTCGCGTGAGTAGCTGTCGAACACCATCTTCACCAGTTTATTGTCGTCAAAGTTGACTTTCTCTCCATTGTGCTGTATCAGCACCTGTGCTTGCATGCCCATGGCCACGAGGCAGAGGGCTGCGATAAGTATATTGCGTTTCATTGTCATTGTCTCCTACGTTACGTTATTTGATGGTCTGGTCGGCCGGTACGGTCATCAGCTGCACAGCCTTGACACCCTCCTCCTTGGTTGCGGTCTCCTGCGGTGCTGCCATGGGCTTCAACTGCTTCACGCCCTTCAGCGGCTTCGGCTCGATGCCATTCACCTTGCGGGCAGGTGCTGCAGCACGGGTGCCGCCGACTGCATTCAGCGTAAAGGGTCTAAATGCAGTATACCACCCAGCAGAGGAACCTACGCCATAGCCCGTTTCACATGTGAGCGTTTCCGCTGTCAGCGTAAAGCTGATGGTTTCCCCTCCAAAAGGATTAGCAAATACAAAATCCTGGTAACCTATAGCTTGCCCAGACTGGCAGGTGATTGTCACCGAGTTTCCATCTTCGGCAACCGCCAATTCGCCTGCAAGGATATTGTATCCATTCTCTGCCGTATAGCCATATTGTGCAAAGTAGGGGTCCAGATTCCAGATATACACGGTCGTGCCTTCGCCTTGCGCAAGGGTGACATCAAACGTATACCCATTGTATCCCCAGTAATCGTCCACGTTTCCTGTAAAGCGCAAGCCGTCAACCTTGGAGAGGTCAAGCTTATAGAACTCCGCATCCCGCACCGTCACGCTGTCGAGCTGCGCCATAGGCACTATCTTGGTCGAGTCGCCCGTCCAGATGTGCAGGTAGTTTTGTGCCACTGCCACAGTCTGCCATAGCAGCAAGGCACCCATCAATGTAAATAGTTTCTTCATATCATAAAGATTAAAAAATGTAACAAATTGCAAATGAAGGCACAAATATATATATAATCCCCCGATTTACCCCCCCCCCCGAAAAGTTAAATTTCGTTAACTCCACATATCATTACATCCGCCAAGTCCAGCCCTTGGGCGATGGCCTCAGGGTGGTCCATCAGATTATAGTACCAGGTGGGGATATGCAGCCGCGTGCCGAGGGTGCGGTTTATCTCCACGATACGGGCATACCAGTCGTGCAGGGCGTCGGCATCGGGGTATACCTCGACATCGCGGCCTATGAGGGGCACCAGCATCGATTCCTTGAAGTTCGCCTTGCCGCCCGTGGCGAGCCACAGCTTGTCGGGGCAGACGAGGCTGAGGATTAGGGCGGTCTTCTCGCTTTCGACAATACAGAGAGACCCACCCCATGAGGGTGTGTCAAAACGACGCACCCTCTATTTATATTCACAAAGCCC
>CAZMZC010000015.1:0-53016 GCA_964570685.1 uncultured Bacteroidaceae bacterium
ATCTATTGGAAATACCTCAAGCACCTGTATGGCATGGACATTGATGCCTGGTGGAGCGACTCTACCGAGCCCGACCACTTCGAGCAGCCCGGCGACGATGACCACCTCACTGCCGAGGGCAGCTGGCGCAGTGTGAAGAACGCCTTCCCATTGATGACCAACAAGGGTATCTACGAGAAGCTGCGCCAGCAGAAGGGCAACACCAAGCGTGCCTTTCAGATGACCCGCAGCAGCTCGTTCGGCATACAGCACTACGGCACTTTCAGCTGGAGCGGAGATATCCAATCCAATTGGGAGACCTTCAAGAATCAGATTCCCTCGGGACTCAACTACATCCTTTGCGGCATTCCCTACTGGAACACCGATATAGGCGGTTTCTTCTGCTGGGACTACAACAACAATCCGCGCGACCCCTTCGCGCAGGAGCTGCAGGTGCGCTGGATGCAGTGGGGATGCTTCATGCCCCTTATGCGCAACCACTGCTCGTCGCCCATGGTCAATGAACTGTACCGCTACGCCGAGCCCGGCCACTGGGCTTTCGACGTGCAGAAGCAGTACATCGAGCTCCGCTACCGCCTGATGCCCTACATCTACAGCAACTGTGGCGATGTGGTGCAGCGCAGCGGCTCCATGATGCGTGCCCTCGTGATGGACTTCCCCCACGACCGCCGTGCCATCAACCTCACCGACGAGTACCTCTTCGGTCGCCACATCCTCGTGAAGCCCGTCACCGACCCGCTCTACACCTATCTTGACCGTCAGAAGAGGGGCCACGCCATCTACCCCGAGGTAGAGCGTGCTGCGGCTCCCGTCGAGGTGTACCTTCCCGCAGGTGCCTACTGGTGGGACTTCTGGAGCAACGAGTGCCATGCGGGCGGACAGACCATCCGGCGCCTCGCACCCATCCACATCATGCCCCTCTACGTCAAGGCCGGTAGCATCATCCCCTTCGGTCCCGCCGTGCAGTACACCGGCGAGAAGCCTTGGGACAACCTCGAGGTGCGCGTATACCCCGGTGCCGACGGCGAGTTTGTCCTCTACGAGGACGAGGGCGACAACTACAACTACGAGAAGGGCGCCTTCACCGAGATTCCCTTCCGTTGGGACAACGACCACGGCACCCTCATCATCGGTGCCCGCCAAGGCAAGTACAAGGGCATGCTCAAGGAGCGCAAGTTCCGCATCCATCTCGTGACCCAGGAGTCTGCCTCCGGTGACAAGGAGGCCACCGCCTTCACCACCATCGACTATGTGGGCAAGGAGGTGCGCGTGAAGCTGTGCGAAGGCACCGTGCCCGATGGTATGGACGATGTCACAGCCACCGACGGCGCTTCTGCCGAGACTTGATTCAAGGTCGACAATTTCCGCCTCTTCCGCATAGTGGAGTAGGGCATAATAAGAATATGATTATAATACTACCGATATGAAAGATACCGCTTCGCTTCGTCCCATTCCCAAGGACTACCGTTTGTGCATCAAGACCGACTGCCCACGTGCTGCCGAGTGCCTACGCAGCGTAGCCCTCACGATGCTGTCGCCCGACGAGCAGTCCATACAGATTATCAACCCCGCCTACCTCGCCGCCACAGAGGGCGACTGCCCCGTATTCCATTCGGCCGCGAAGGTGCGCTATGCCCGTGGCTTCGTGAAGATGCTCTCGGGTCTCACCGTACACCAAGCCAATGCGCTGCGCCAAGCCTTGGAGCACGACTTTGGCCATACCCGCTACTTCCGCCTCCGTGCAGGCGAACGCCTCATCGACCCTGCCACGCAGGAGCACATCCGCCAAGCAATGACACGCATCGGCATCGCCGACCTCCCCGACTTCGATGCCTACGTGGAGGAGTACGACTGGTGAGCGCGAATGGCCATAGGCCCGCTCCTTACAATTCGCACTGCCTTCTTTAATAAGCGAATGCCAGTACCAGATAATTTCAGCGCAGTGAGACTCGAGTCTCACTGCAGAGAGACTGCAGTCTCACAGTACTGAGATTACAGTCTCACTGCACTGAAACTGTAGTCTCACTGCGTAGAGACTGGCTTAAGATTGCGGTGTACTTAAGACTTGTTGCCTGCCTTGGATTAGTATAGCGTAAGCAATAAATCACTCTCCCCAAACAGGCTGTCCGGCTGTCCTCCTCGTAAGTAATACTGCTGATAACCTTTTACTTAACAAGGACAACCCTCGTTGTCCCGAGGGTGTCCTTGCCGTTACTCTGAATGTATGAGGTCTGAGGCTTGTAGCCCCCTCTCTCAGCAAAGGGACAGGATGAACACTCATCTAAGGACAACCCGGACAGCTGAGGTTGTCCTTGTCAATGCGCAGTGAATATGCACGTTGCATACGACAAGGACAGCCGGACAACCTATTTCGCAACACTTGTTTTTATTCTTTTTTCGACATAAATCGTCATATAATTAGCCGTAAATTTCCATAAATTGCAAGTTTCGTGCATCTAATTGATACACCCAAAGAAGATAATTGTCACACGGCATTTGTTTTTTATGAAATAATCTTTATCTTTGCGGTAACCGCGAAGATATAGTGCACTTGCTGTGAAAAATATTGAAGTGAACTTCATATTTCTCGCTCGTTTCTCTTTATCTTTGCGCTACGATAACAATGAGAGAAACAGATATTGAGGAGTTTATAGAAAAATATATTTGTCGTAATGACACAGCACAATACAATAAAGCTATTCGAAGAGAAACGGGTGCGCACCGTATGGGACGACCAACAGGAGAAATGGTATTTCTCCGTTGTTGACGTGGTGGAAATACTCGCAGGAAGTAAAGACCCACTGACTGCGCGTAAGTATTGGAACAAATTGAAACAGAGACTTAAAGAGGAGGGGAATGAAACGGTGACAAATTGTCACCAGTTCAAAATGCGTGCAGCCGATGGCAAGATGCGTCTCACTGATGTCGCCGATCAGGAACAGCTGTTCCGCCTCATCCAGTCCATCCCCTCGCCCAAAGCGGAGCCTTTCAAGCTGTGGATGGCAAGAGTGGCTGCCGAGCGACTCGACCAGATGCAAGACCCCGAACTGTCAATCAACCAGGCAATGATGGACTACAAGCGACTGGGGTACTCTGATAACTGGATAAACCAACGCTTGAAGTCTATCGAGATTCGCAAGGAACTCACCGACGAATGGAAACGTCACGGACTGCAGGAGGGAGTGCAGTTTGCCACACTCACCGATATCATATATCAGACTTGGGCAGATATGACGGCTCGCGAGTATAAGCAATTCAAGGGACTTAAGAAAGAAAATCTACGCGATAATATGACCAACAAAGAATTGGTGCTGAATATGCTGGCTGAATTGTCGACAAAGGAAATTTCAGAAAGCCGCAATCCCGAAACTTTCAACGAACATCAGCAAATTGCACGCCAAGGAGGCGAGATTGCTCGCAATGCCCGTATGGAACTGGAGGAGAAAACTGGCAAAGTGGTAATATCACCTATGAACGCAAAGGATGGCCTGTTGCTCAACAAAAAAGAGGATTAGACAATAAAGAGCGTAGACTTGCATTTCTCACAAGGTTTAACTACCTTTGCGGAGTAAGTAAACAATATAGTATTAACGATAAAAACGAATTGCCTATGAAGTAAACCCCGGACAGACGCTTTCGCGAAGGTTTGTGATGCAAAGCATTACTGCTTTCAAGGCTTAATTAAAGCCAAATAAAAACAAATTATTAACCCGAAAAGCGTACTATCCGTTCTTGACATATTGATATGGAGCTTTTAGCTCTTGTTCTCTCTTTTCCGAATACCGCCAATTTTCGACACGTGAGAACAAGCTGACTGAAAGTTCGCACCTATAGGGTGTGGACTATTCTGTGCTTGTTACGTGTAAGGTCACTTGGCGGTAACCTGGAAAAGAGGCGAGTAACGGATGGTTTCACGCCTTTTCTATTTACTATACACTTTATGAAAAACAAAAGATTTATTATATACACCGTAGTAATGACCTTTATTTTTACATCGTGCACTTCTGTTTATCGTGCTACATATACAACAGAGAACATTAAGGGTAATGCCGAAATAGACAACAAGAACATGTTAGCAGATTATGGGAAATTCATAATCCAATACTCTCCCTATGGTGATGTAACCATTATTAATAAGACCGACTCTACGATGTTTATTGATATGGCAGAGTCATATTATGTGGGTAATGGTATTGCCCAACAATTGTATTCCAATTCTGTGACAACAAATTACTCTTCTGCTACTAGGGGAGCAACAGTTAATCTCGGAAGCGTAACCAATGCTTTAGGAATTGGAGGTGTTGCTGGGACAATAGCACAAGGTGTCAATATAGGCAGAAGCGATACTAACGGTTCTTCGATACAAACATTCGAAGAGCGCTATATTAGCATTCCTGCTTTTTCACAGAAGTCTGTAAAATATGTCTCTTTTCCTAATGTTGATATAACAGCTAATGGCTTGAAAGGAAATGGAGTTTTCAGATTTGATAGAAGTAATTCATTCTCTAATGAATATATATTTGCATATACTTTTGACCCTAACGCTTCGGCATTTCTTTCAACAAGAGATTTGATTTATATTGGTGAAATAGAAAAGAAAAACAATCTCGTTTTTTTTAAAGCAAGAAGAATCCTTAATCAGCATTTTAATATGAATGAAGTTGTGGGTGACTATATGAGCGGTACTGATGTCTTAAATACAATGCTAATTACTTGGGGAGCGTGTGCACTTGTTTATGTCCCCCTCCTTTTTATTGAGGATTGAACTTAAGAGATAACTTAGTGGATTTGTTGATATTCATACATTTAACGTAATAGAAAATATGAAACAGAAAAAAACAATATGGTTGTTCTTTATAATATTTGCACATCTATTTAGTATATTGGAGAGTTGTGACTCTTTTCCCGAAGATGGAATAATCGATATTGGAACAACCAATAAGGGTAATAGTGAAAATGACAAGAATGTTTCTTATGATAATGGTGAAGTCGCTGAAACTTCCCCGCCACGGCGGATATACCCAATCCGTTTCTGAATACCCGTCACGGTGGATATACCCTATCCGCCGTATTTGAGTATCAGGGTCTATGACCCGATAAAACACACAACTCCACAGAAGGTTTTCGAAGAATAGGCGCAGGCGTACTTCGAAGGCCTTCTGTGGATTTATCTCCCAACAATCCTTATTAGTTGCAGATTAATCAATCCACCACCAAAATAGAGTAGGCTTACATCATCTGTGGCTTCAATAAGAAATCAAACAAGCCGATGTGCAGAAAGCCATTATCATCGGTATAGGGCATTATATCATCTTTTACTACCAGTATCTTCTTGAACGAATCGTCGATGTGCCTGAACGATGCGGTCTCTTGACTCATCTTCTCCTCGTCAGGAATGGAGAAGGCTGATTGTATGTAGTAACGTTGGCTGCCATCGTTCACAACAAAATCCACTTCCAATTGCTTTCGTATAAACTTCCCATTTTTGTCGTGACCGGTGACCTCAACGATGCCGACATCGACGGAATACCCTCTATAAAGTAATTCGTTGTAGATGATATTCTCCATAATGTGGGTTTGCTCGGTCTGTCTGAAATCAAGCAGCGCATTCCTAAGGCCAATGTCGGTGAAGTAGTATTTTGACAACGTGTTGATGTATTTCTTGCCCTTTATATTGTAGCGTACGGCCCGCTCTATCATAAATGCATCGCAAAGATAGTTGAGGTAGTTGCCCAATGTCTTGTTTGAAATGACAATATTCTTGAGACTCTTGAATGTGTTTGACAGCTTGGTCGGGTTGCTGGGAGCACCGATAGAAGAGGCTATGATACGGAGCAGTTCTTCTAATTCAAGACGGTTCTTGACACGATGACGTTCGACAACATCGTTGATATATACCGTATCGGCAAGATGTCGCAAATAGTCTATCTTCTCTTTGTTATCTTTCAATAGCAGTGTTTGGGGTAAGCCACCGAAGGTGTAATACTCTTTCCAAGCTTTATTGACATCGCCTGATGCCTGTGATGATTTTAATCATTCTATTTCCCTTTGCCGCTATTAGCCGCTCAAGATAATAATCGCGTTGTATAATCATATTCCCTGAAGTTGCAACGAGTTTCGTTTTTTGGTAATGCAAAGTTATGGCCTATTCTCTAAATATACAAGTTTCTGGCATCTAAAAATGAAAATGTTTGCAAGGCAAGCTAAATCTGAGGTTACGTCACGGCGGATATGCACAATAGCGTATCCATCAGCTAGTCCGAGAATCCACCGTGTATGAGTATTAGGGTCTGCGCCCCGAGATAAAATACACAAAATCCACTCTAAGTTGCTTGAACGAGGGAGCATCAGAGGCAAATCCACCACCCGGTCGTAACCCGTTCGTGAATACTGAGAATAGTTGCAGTGTCGGTAAACTCTACTCACTCAAACGAACACCTGCGGAGTAGATTATTGCGAAACCGATAAGAAGAAGCGGAAGTAAAAAGGTTCCGGACCTCAATTCGATACGGGACATATCGTTTAGTATAGGTGTACTCGCCACACATAGATTATAGAGGAAGCAAACGGGGGCCGCAAACCATATAGTGGTGGCATTACGTTTCGTAAAGAATTTTCGGTTATTCGAGATTTATCTCTTTGGGATTGTCGCCATACTTGTTTGTCCCAGGTTGGCTATCTTGGCAGTACCACACGAGTAGTACGATGGAGTAGACGAGGAGGGGGATAATAGATATAAGCAATTTGGCTATACCCCCGAATAGGGCTGCAGAAGTTATTGCGTCGCCAGTGCCCGTTATAGCTGTAGCTAAATATCCTGTCGTCATCACTATAGACCAAACGACTTCGGTAATCAAGAAGGCCCCGTACCACCAACCGCTGCGTCCGGTGTCGTGGAGGCGCCGTATGGTTACTGCCAACGTGGCAAAGCCACAAAACAGTGCCGCTGCGATACATGCAAAGATGAATAGCAATGTCAACACCCTTGATGTGTCGGGAACAAGTTTTTCACATAGACTGGCGGCAAGATAAAGAATGGAAACAAAGAGGGTCCACCACCAATATTCTGAGCGGCGGGCACGGCCCTTAAATTCAAATGCCTTACTTGAACACACTTTCACGGCTTCTAAAAAGCTCATACGAGATTTTGTCATAATGCTATAGATATTTGTTGTTAAATGAATTGTCTTTTTCCCTTGTAACCTTTTCTTGTGTGGTGATGTGGTAAACCACACCAGAACTTCACAGCCCCGGCGTAGGTTGGTCTTGACCTTTTCTTTTTTGTATCACTTTACTAATTTTATTATTTTACGATGTTTCGTTTCTTATATTCGAAGAGGGGTTGATTCTTTTTCAGCGTTTCCACATCGAGGTTCAAGAGCGTCTGTCCCTTCCAGTTGGCTCCCCAAGCTTCAAAAGGTTCGCCGTCTGGCTCAATGAAAGAGATGGTCTTGTTTTCTGGTGGCAACGGCTCAAACACATGGAGAAATGCAAAGTAGTCGCCCGAATACCCCTCCATCCAGAATATGTGGTTGTCGTTGGGGAGTCCCTGTGTTTCCACAAGCTTGTATTGCTTGCCATGTTCGTCAACCAGCATGGTACCAGGTTGCATCCCAAAATATTCGCGCATCCAGTTCTGTTCGCAAGCACGGGCCAGATAGGTGGCCTCGGGTGTACACCAGAGTGCCATTGTGCCGTCTTCAACTGGCTTTATCAGATGTGGCTCGGTATATACAGCCCATGTGCTGCCATCGTTCTTGTCGTAGTTCTCTTCGGCCTTTATGAGGTTGGGTAGGTGGAAATGGGGAGTTTTGTCGTAGGTGCGCGTAGTCTTGTCTGGTTGCTCTAACTTAACCTTCGTGCCACGCATATGCCAGTTGGGTATGCCATAGACGGCAACCTCCTTTGTTTCTCTGGGTAACTTGGGAAAGTATATCTGAAAGTCGAGTACGGTACCACGCTTCGACTTTACGCCAAAGTTTTTGCCCATACAATCGGGCACGGTACGTATGGCGCGGTAGTTTGTGCCCGTTTCCAGATCAACTATACCAGTTTCTTCTGATGCCAACCAAAAGTTCTTGAGCATATCTGCCGGCATCTGATAATAGCAGTGCAGTACGGTGTAATCGTCTTCCTCTGCCAACTTGTATCCAGCGGCAGTTACCCCTTCGGCCGTCAACGACTTGTACGGAGCAAACTCTGGCAGGTCTTCTGCTACGGGAATATCATCGAACCACAAGGGATTCTCTTGGCTATCCCAGTCCTTGGCACTTCCCCATACGACAGCAGTTTCTTCCGTCTGCTCGTCGGTCGTGATATTCGGAATGAATATGAGATAGGAACTTTCGCTTGTGGGGAGAGAGTTCGCTTCCTTTGTCTTGTAATCTATCAAAGCGGTGATTACTGCCGAAGCGATTGTCAGTGCAATGATGCCGAACAAGAGTTTTTTGTTTGATTTCGTTTTCATATAGTTGGTGATTCTATAGTTTGTAATATCTGTATCTGTTCTTTCCCATAATGTGTTGGTTTCTATAGTCCATATAGTTGGCGTTCGACAGAGTTACGCCTATTGGAACGTTCACTCCGTAAAGAAACGTGTTGGTGCCAATCTTCTCGGCCAACCATAGGTGATTGCGCCCTTCGTGTACGTCCTGAAGTTCGAAGAGGAATTGCGACTGCGACAGATGGAGCTGGTAGCCAGGACTATTGTTGTCGTACCAGCAAGCGACTTGCAACAGACGGCCGAAGACATCAACCTCCTTCTCCTCGGGGAATACGTAGATGTAGTCGACGCTACTGGCATCCAGTGTGGAAAGGCTGTCCTGAGGCTCCTGCTCTATGCCGTAGCTGGCAGCTAATTTTGCGATAAACTCATCCACCAACGCAGGGCTTTGGTATGAGGTGTCGGCGACAGAGGCGTAGATAACAGGGGCGCTCACTGTAGATGAAGAGGGTAGCATTTCTCTTTTCCTCCCAAACTGCGAGTAGCCGATGAAGAATGCTGCCACTATGCAGGCGGCTACTGTCGGCCACATCCAGCGGAATGCAATAGAGGGGCGCGGCGGGCGCATCTCTACACGCTCCATCAGCCGCTCATTGAGGTCGGCAGGCATCTGCGGACGCTTCTGTGCCCTTCGGGCTATGGCTTCGCGCAGATTGGCATCGTGCTGTCGGGTGTTGTAGAGTTCCTTATCGTTCATAGTCGAGTGATTGAATGATTCTATATAGTTTGCGTCTCGTGCGGCTCAGCCGTGAAGCTACGGTCGACGGCGTGGAGTCGGTGGTGTAGGCGATGTCCTTGATGCTCATGTCGTCGAAGTAGAACATCGTGATGAGTGCCAGCTCGTCGGGCGGCAGATGCTCCAATGCTGCTTCTATCATCTGTATGGTATGCTCGTCCTGCTGCTGGAACACTTGTGCCAATGCCTCGTCCTGTATGGATTCCAAGTCGGTGTCGCGGTCATCGACATAGACAATCGGTTCTCGCTGGCGCCGTACGAAGTTGAGCGATTCGTGATAGGCGATGCGGCTCATCCACGTAGCCAGTGAAGCCTGGTTGCTGTCATACGTCCCGATGTTGCGGAACACCTTTACAAACACATCTTGATAGACCTCCTCGGCATCCTCCTGGCAGGGCACAATTCTGGCCACCTGACCGAAAATCATCGCGCCATAGAGCTGGAGTGCACATCGCTGCGCTTGTCCATCCTGCCGGCAGAGACCCTGTATGAGTTTGTCTATATCTTTCTCCATGCGTTAGTGTCGCCCTTACACCTTTATATACACGCAAAGGTAGTGAAACATTGCATTGGTTCTGTAAAAAATGAGTCTCCTAAATAAAATTAATGCTTTCCCGCTTATTTATACGTATCTTTGCCATGAATGGCGAAGATACTTTCACTCGCACTGAAAAATGTCCAAGACCTGCCTTAGCACTTGGCTTGTCCAAGAAGCTTGATATTCTCGCTTATTTATCTGTATCTTTGCAAGGTAGTAATACGTATCATGTAAAAATACAATAACTATGAATCGTAAATTCATCTATTTCATCTGTATGGTCTCGGCCATGGGCGGTCTGCTCTTTGGCTACGACTGGGTAGTGACAGGCGGTGCAAGCCCTTCTACGAACTCTTCTTCGGTATCTCCGACTCGCCCCTGATGCAAAGCGTGGGCCGATGCCGCCTATTTCGAGGCCGCTTGCATCAGTACAGGAATGAGAGACTATGATAACGCGCTTGATGAGATTGAGCGTTGCCTCATCCACAACAGCCGCAACCACAAGGCGCGTGCCCTTAAGGCTGCCATCCTGCGCAAGCTGGGCAAGAGTGAGGAAGCCCTTGCCTGGATACAGGAGTCCTACAAGATAGACCCCTTCAACTACGGCTGCATGGTTGAGGAACATCTCCTCACCGGTAGCGACGAGCCCCTGCAGCGCCTTATCACCCTCATGCACGGTGAGGTACACAACTACTATGAGCTCGCGCTCGACTATGCCAATGCCCGCCTCTTCGATGAGGCCGGGCAGGTGCTCACCATCGCCAAGCGCTGCCCTCCTCTGGGAGCCCGCGCCCCTTATCTCCTCGGTTGCCTCTACTACGACAAGCGGCAGTACGACCTTGCCAAGGAGAATTGGGAACTCTCGGCCCAGCGTGATGCCGAGTTCCCTACCGTATGGCGCAACCTTGCCCTCTACTATTATAATAAGGAAAAGAACCGCGACAAGGCTCTCGAGTGCATGGAGCGTGCCTTCCATCTCGACGAGAGCGACAGCCGCATCCTCATGGAGCTCGACCAGCTCTACAAGGTCACCGGCCGTCCCCATGCCGAGCGCCTCGCCCACCTGGAGCAGTACCCCGCACTCATTGCCGAGCGCGACGACCTCCTGCTCGAACAGATTACCCTGCTCAACCACCTCGCTCGCTACGACGAGGCCATGGCATTGCTCGACAGCCACATCTTCCACCCCTGGGAGGGAGGCGAAGGCAAGGTGCAAGGCGCGCAGGACAACGATTTCCACTACCTCCTCGGCTGCGCCTACCACCTGCAAGGCGATGAGGACAAGACCCGTGAGCATTGGCACGTAGGTACGCAAGGTCCCGCTGAGCCTGCTGCAGCCATGTACTACAACGATGCCAAGCCCGACAAAATTTTCTATGCTGCGCTATGTTATCGCCGCTTGGGTATGGAGGACAAGGCTCGCGGACTCTTTTACAAACTCGTCAGCTACGGAGAGAAGCACCTCTTCGACGAGGTCAAGATGGACTACTTTGCCGTTTCCCTGCCCGACCTGCAGATTTGGGATGGCGACCTCAATGCCAAGAACCGCCTCCACTGCCTCTTCCTACTTGCCCTCGGCTATACAGGCTTGGGTGACACGGAGCGTGCACGGTGCTATGCCGACGAAGTGGCGCGGCTCGATGTGAATCATCAGGGTGTGCAGGCACTGCGGACACTCATCTGAATAAGTGCCCGATGGTGAAATGAGAATTGTGAAATGAAAAAATCGGGGAGCCTCGAGGCTCTCCGAGTTTTGTTTACTGGCTCAGATAGGTTATTCCGTCAGTGCTTGCCAGCCTTGAGCCTTGAGCTCCATTTCCCCTCCGTCTCGGGTGATGAGCATACAACCAAGTTCTGGCTTGGTGATGTGTCCGATGAGGCGTACGTCCTTGAGCTTGCTCACCTTGTCGTAGTCGGCAAGGGGAACGGTGAAGAGGAGCTCGTAGTCCTCGCCGCCGTTGAGTGCACAGGTGGTAACGTTCATGTTGAGCTCTTCGGCCATCACGGCAGTTTGGTAGTCGAGCGGAATATGCTCTTCGTATACACGGCAACCGGTGCCGCTCTGCTTGCAGATGTGCATAAGTTCGGAGGAGAGACCATCAGAGATGTCCATCATTGCGGTGGGCTGGATACCAGCTTCGTCCAATGCACGGATAATGTCACCGCGGGCTTCAGGTTTAAGTTGGCGTTCGAGCAGGTATTCCTTACCAGCAAAGTCGGGTTGCACGGTGCTCTCGCCCATAAATACGCTCTTCTCTCGCTCGAGCAGTTGCAGACCCATATAGGCTGCTCCGAGGTTGCCCGATACGCAGATGAGGTCGGTCTCATGAGCTCCGTTGCGGTATACGACCTTCTCTTTTGGCGCATCGCCTATGGCGGTGATGCTGATGGCCAGCCCGGTGAGCGAAGAGGTGGTGTCGCCACCTACGATATCGACGTGGTGTGCCTCACAGGCTAGTCGCATGCCTGCATACAGCGCTTCCATATCCTCTACACCGAAGCGTTTGCTGATGGCGAGCGATACGGTAATCTGACGTGGTGTACCGTTCATGGCGTAGATGTCGGAGAGATTGACCATTACGGCTTTGTAGCCGAGGTGCTTGAGCGGCACGTAGGTGAGGTCGAAGTGTACGCCCTCCATTAAGAGGTCAGTGGTGACAAGTACTTGTTTGTTGGTATATTCAAGCACGGCGCAGTCGTCGCCTACGCCGTACTTTGATGAGGCATTCTCCAATTGGATGCCTTCGGTGAGGTGGCGGATAAGACCAAACTCACCGAGAGTGGAGATGGGGGTTGTCTTGTTTGTGTCCATCAATTGTAAATGGTCTTAATGGTAACTTTATTCGGCTCTATTGATCAACTCACGCATGATATCGGTCATGAAGGGCTGTGCTTTGTCGGCTGCGGCTTGCACCTCTTCGTGGGTGACCTCTACAATCTTGCCCTCTACGCCGAGGTCCGTGATGACAGACATACCGAATACGCGAATGCCGCAATGTTTGGCCACGATGACTTCGGGTACAGTGCTCATACCTACTGCGTCGCCGCCGAAAATGCGGTAAAGTTTATACTCGGCAGGAGTCTCGAAGGTGGGGCCACTGACGCCCACGTATACTCCCTCGACCACTCGGATGCCTTTCTCGGCAGCAATCTCCTTTGCCTGGCCGATAAGACGGCGATTGTACGGCTCGCTCATATCTGGGAAACGGGGGCCATAGTCGATGTTCTTGCCACGCAGCGGATGCTCGGGGAAGTGGTTGATATGGTCGGTGATAATCATCAGGTCGCCAATCTCGAAGTCGGGATTCATACCGCCTGCTGCATTGGATACGAAGAGAGTCTTGATGCCCAGTTCGCGCATTACGCGTACGGGGAAGGTTACCTCCTTCATGGAGTAGCCCTCGTAGTAGTGGAAACGACCCTGCATGGCCATGATATCCTTGTTGCCCAGTTTGCCGAAGATGAGTTTGCCGCTATGGCCCTCGACCGTAGAAATGGGGAAGTTGGGGATGTCCTCGTACTTGATTTCGTACTTGTCTGTTATTTCGTTTACAAGGCTCCCAAGTCCAGTGCCCAAAATGATGGCAGTCTCAGGACTTGTGTGCATTCGCTCTCTGATGAACGATGAGGTTTCTTGAATTTTTGCTAACATAGTCTGTGATGAATTTATTGAATGATTCTTCTTGGTCTTGTAGAAACTCTACTTTGATGGGCAATACGTAAAGGTTTTCCTTGATATTGTCGGGTAGGTCATATTGGGCCATTCGGGCGGCATCCTTCTCCGTGGTGATGATGAGTTTGCTGGCAGCGCTGATGCTGTCAAACCTCTTGCTGATGCTTTGCAACTCGGAGCGGGTGAAATTGTGGTGGTCGCCATACTCCATATGGGTGACGTGTTCAGTGTGCTCGCACAGTTTCTCCACCAATGGCGCTGCCGAGGCTATGCCGGTGACCAGCAATATGTATGTGTCGGCGTTTATGGCCGATAAAGGCTTGCTGGGTGTATGCCCGGTATATGCGCTCAAGTTCCCATAGGTGAGGGTGGTGAAGTATAGCCGCTGGTAGGGGCGCAGCTCAAGATTCTTGGCAGCAATACGGAAGTCGATGGGCTTGATGTCCCTTGGACATTTGGTGACAATGACGATGTGTGCGCGATAGATGCTTGAGGCTGGCTCGCGCAACATGCCTGTGGGCATGAGGGCATCTTCATGGATGGGACGGTTGTAGTCTGTCAGTACGATGTTGATTCCAGGTGTTACATAGCGGTGCTGGAAAGCATCGTCGAGCAGGATGACTTCGGTGTCTTTCGATATGTCGCTCTCGCATAGCTGGTGTATGCCTCTACGGCGGTTCTCGTCTACGGCTACGTGGATGTCGGGGAACTTCTGCTTGATTTGGTAAGGCTCGTCGCCGATCTCTCGAACCGTTGAACTGTCTGTGGCAAGCCTGAATCCTGATGTCTTTCGCTTGTAGCCGCGGCTCAATAAGGCTACTTTATGCTTTCCTCGGAGCAATTCGATGAGATATTCGGTGTGGGGAGTCTTGCCAGTGCCGCCTACGGTGAGGTTTCCCACGGAGATGATGGGTATGTCAAACTCCTCGGTAGTAAGCAGCTTCCAGTCGAAGAATTTGTTCCTTAATCCTACTACAAAACCATAGAGTAATGTAATAGGGGTTAATATCCAATGTCTCTTGGTGGGTTTTTCGCTCATGGTACTAATTGATAAGTTGTATGCTATAGGGCAGGCGGGCCTGCAAATTGTTCATGTTCTCCAGATTGTAGATAAGGTTGAGCTCGTCCTTGAACTGTCCGGCAACCTTGCCTATGCGTGTTTCGATGTAGCTCTCCTTGGTCTGATCCATGAGCAGTGCGAAGGCTCCCCTCTCCTCGGGGTAGCTGATGAGGGTATAGCTGTCGATGCCAGCCTTCTGTGCCGCAATCTCCTTGGCGGTCTCTATGTCACCCAATATGTCAACCAGACCAATCTCCATTGCCATCTCGCCAGTCCATACACGGCCTTGTGCTATGGCCTCGATGTCAGAAGTGCTCATGCTACGTCCGTCGGCACAACGCTTTACGAAGGTGGCATAACCTTGATTGATATAGCGTTGCATAATGGTACGCTCGTCCGCATTAAAGGGACGGTTCATGCTACCGAAGTCGGCCAACTTGTTGGTCTTCACGGTCTCTACGTTCAACTTCAGCTTGTTATTGATGAACTTATGCGGGTTGGGGAACATGCCGAAAATTCCGATAGAACCAGTGAGGGTGTTGGGCTGGGCAATGATGGTATCGGCTGCACAAGAGATGTAGTAGCCACCCGAGGCTGCATAGTCGCCCATAGATACGATGACAGGTTTCTTCTCCTTCAACTTCACCACTTCATTCCATATCTGCTCAGAGGCAAAGGCACTACCGCCAGGTGAGTTTACGCGGAGGATAACAGCCTTTACGGTTTTGTCATCGCGCAACTTGCGGAGGTCCATGCTTACCTTCTCGCCAACAATCTCGGGAGCTGTTGTCATACCCGTTGACGGAACATCGACAATCTGGCCTTCAGCATAATACATGGCGATGATGTTGCCGCTCTTGTCGAGGGGCACATTCTTTTGGATGTTTTTAACCTCGTCAAGTGATAGTACGGCGAGGCGCTCATCGCTCTCAATCTCCATCCTCTCCTTCAAGTAAGCCCTGACGCCGTCCATATATAATAAGGTATCGACAAGACCAGCCTTGAGGCTAGCCTCTGCACCCTCAAAGGCAATGTAGCGGTCGGCATACTCGTTGAGTTGCTTGGCACTGATGCCGCGTGAGAGTGACACGCCATCTACCATGTTGTCCCAGATAGAGGTGATATAAGCCGTGATCTGCTCGCGGTTCTCGTCGCTCATTTCCATCGAGGTATAAGGTTCGACTGCTGATTTGTAGGTGCCCACCTTAAATACCTCCATCTCGACACCTAACTGAGCGAGTAGGTCCTTGAAGTATATGGTCTGTGAGGCCATGCCGTGCCAGTCGACCATCCCCTGTGGATTAAGGATTACCTTGTCGGCCACGCTACATATGTAGTAGTCAGATTCCGTATAGTTGTCGCCGTATGCCACAACAAACTTGCCCGTCTGCTTGAAGCGCATGAGCGCATTGCGAATCTCTTCTGTGCTGGCAGGATTGGCCATGATGCCCCCAGCTTCCAGGTATATACCTTTTATATATTCGTTCTCAGCAGCTTTCTGTATACTTGACAATACATCGTTGAGGCCGAGGGCTGTCTGTTCTTCTGACATCAATGAGGCAAACGGATTGTCTATCATGCGCTCGGTCACCTCGCCTTTGAGTTCCAGCTTGAATAAGCTGTTTTCGCTGACGGTAGTCGTTGTGTCTGATGAGGCGGCGATGCCTACAATCGAAACGATGCTTATAATCGTGATGATGATGGTGCAGGCCATCAGCCCGACGATAGTGGCTAAAGTGTACTTCAGAAAATCTTTCATAATACCTATTTTATATACGTTATTGGTTAATGTCGTTACAAAGTTATGTTTTTGAATTGAATTCTCCTACGATAGCCCTGTTTTTTTTGCAATAAAAGAGGTGTGAAGTCGGGGACTGCGGGTTTTGAAAAGCATAAAAAGTAACTTTTTTTGAAGAATAATGATGTTTTTTATGGTTGCAAGAAAAAAAATCAATACTTTTGTAGCTGAAAATGGTGCAATATAGCGGAATTATTCGTAATTTGCGCCCGTTTTCCAAAATTGCATCATTAAAAGGTGCCATTGGAAAGGTGCTCGAGTGGTTGAAGAGGCACGCCTGGAAAGCGTGTATACGCCAAAAGCGTATCAGGGGTTCGAATCCCCTTCTTTCCGCTAAAAAAGGAATTTTAGTAATAATTTATAATAGTATTAATTAAAAGTAACACACAATGAAAAAGATTTTTGCAGTAGTTGCAATGTTCGGTATCCTTTCAGTAGGATTGACACAGACAGTGGTTGCTCAAGATGCAGCAGCTCCACAAACAGAGACAGTTGACACAGCAGCAGTTGATTCAGCAGCTGCAGTCGAAGAACCCGCAACAGAAGCTCCCGTAGCTCCCGTTGAGGAGGAGACACAAGGAATGCACAAGATGCTGAAGGTTAAGTTCATCGAGGGTGATCCTCTTTGGATGGCTCCGGTTGCTATTGCCTTGATCATTGGTTTGGCTTTCTGTATCGAGCGTCTTATCTACCTGAGCCTTGCTGAGGTGAACACCAAGAAGCTCATGTCTGCTATTGAGGCAGCTTTGGCTAAGGGTGATGTAGAGGCTGCTAAGGATGTATGTCGCAATACTCGCGGTCCTGTAGCTTCTATCTGCTACCAGGGTCTGTTGCGTATCGATGAGGGTCTTGATGTAGTTGAGCGTTCAGTAGTTTCTTACGGTGGCGTTCAGTCTGCTGCTCTCGAGAAGAACTGCTCATGGGTAACCCTCTTCATCGCTATGGCTCCCTCACTCGGATTCTTGGGTACTGTAGTAGGTATGGTTATGGCGTTCGACGATATCCAGAAGGCTGGTGACATTAGCCCGACCGTTGTTGCCGGTGGTATGAAGGTGGCCTTGATTACCACTATCTTCGGTATCATCGTAGCTCTTGTTCTTCAGGTGTTCTATAACTTCATCCTTTCTAAGATTGAGGCTCTTACCACTGATATGGAGGATAGCTCTATCACTCTCTTGGACTTGATTATGAAGTATAACTTGAAGAAGTAATTAACGTAAACAAATAAAACAATGAAAGCGAGTAAAATAGCGTCCATCGTATATTACGCACTGATGGCTATCTCTGTGGTAGTCCTGCTGCTGTTCTTCTGCGTTGGATTTGGTAACATGGAGTCACTGCCCAGTGGCTACTATAGATCACCTCAGTTTACAGATTTCCTGATGTACTGGATGTATGCTTTGATTGCTATCTGCGGTCTTTGTACATTGGTTGGTGCTGTGACATCAAAGGGTGGTAAGGTTGATTCCAATATGCCCAAGTGGGGTAAAATCATGGCCTCTGTAGGCTTGTGGTTGTTTGTCCCCGTATTGGTAATAGCATGGTTTATGGCCGACACAACACCTGTAATGACAGGTACGGGTCTCTACGAGCAAACTGGATGGTTGGCTATGACAGAGGCTATGATGTACACAATCTATGCTTTGCTGATTGCAGCTCTTGCGGGTTTGTTGCTTGGTTTGTCTGGAATTCTCAAGAGATAAGTCATATTTAATAGGAGATTTTAATTATGGCAAGAAAGAAAAGAAAAGTTCCTGGATTGAATGGTAGCTCATTGGCCGACATCTCATTCATCCTGTTGATCTTCTTCTTGATTACCACATCAATGGATACGGATACTGGTTTGGTGCGCCGTTTGCCCCAACCACCAGATCCTAACCAGTTGGAAGAAGACGTAAAGGTGAAGGGTAGGAATGTTTTTGTTGTACAAGTAAATATGAACAACGAAATCTTGTACTACTATGGAGATGAATCAAAGCGCGTGACTGTGACAGGCGTACAGCCTGAGGACCTGCGCGAGATTGCTAAGGAGTTCATCGCAAATCCCGAGAACAAGGCTAACATGCCGGAGTTCCATCCTGCAGATCCCCCTCTGCCTCTTCTCGGTGCTTATCCGATAACAAAGAACCACATCATTTCTGTGCAGACCGACCGTAGCACAAAGTATGAAGTGTACTTCCAGATTCAGAATGAGTTGATGGCGGCATATAATGAATTGCGCGATGAGTTTGCCCGCGAGAAATTCGGCAAGTACTTCCGTGACTTGACTGAAGACGAGCGTTTGGCTGTAACCGGTGTTTATCCGATGAAGATTTCAGAGGCTGAACCCAAAAAGTATGGAGGAAACTAATCATGGGAAAATTTAATAAAGGCGGTAGCAAGGAAGTTCCTGAACTGAATACCTCATCACTTCCTGACTTGATCTTTAGTATTTTGTTCTTCTTTATGATGGTAACCTCTATGCGTGAGGTGACGCTGAAGGTGGAATTTGAAACACCTAAGGGTACTGAAATTCAGAAGTTGGAGAAGAAGTCTTTGGTTTCTTATGTATATATCGGTAAGCCTACCAAGGAGTTCCGTAGTAAGATGGGTACAGCATCGCAGATTCAGCTCAACGATGACTTTGCAACCGTTGATGCTATTGGTGAATATGTTTACCAAGAGCGTGAGGCTATGCCTGAGCGTGATAAGCCCTTTATGCGTGTGTCTATGAAGATTGACAAGGAGACCCAGATGGGTATCGTTACCGATGTGAAGATGGCACTGCGTGAGGCTTGGGCTTTGAACGTGGTTTATTCTGGTGGTAAGCGTCAGTAACCAACTTAAACTCTATAGAAAAAGCGGGTGTATACCCGCTTTTTTAATGTGAAACCAAAATAATATTCATACATATTATGGGACATCATCAATTGGATGCATTGGATATTCAGATTCTGAAAATGGTAGCCAACAATGCGCGTATCCCGTTTTTGGAAGTCGCTCGTGAATGTAATGTGTCTGGTGCTGCAATTCACCAACGCATACAGAAACTGACAAATTTAGGTGTTGTAGAGGGCTCGGAGTTCAGAATCAACCCTTCCAAGATAGGGCTTGAGACCTGTGCTTATTTGGGACTATACCTGAAGGACCCCTCAGAGTTTGACCATATCGTGGAGGCGCTGAAGCAGATACCTGAAATCGTAGAATGTCATTACACCACGGGCAAGTATGATTTGTTCATTAAGATGTACGTTAAGGATAATGCTGCGTTGATGAACGTGATTCACGATAAACTCTTGCCGCTTGGCTTGGCTCGTACCGAAACACTTATCTCATTCAACGAAGTGTTCCGTCGTCAGATGCCTGTGCCTGATGCTGAGAAATAACCAATGTTCCATATGAACTTGATAGCGGATTCTATAGGATCCGCTATCGTTTTCATTATTCGATAGTAAGAAAGGCTGCGCTAAGGCAGCCTTTCTTTATTTTGGTTTATCTTCTTGCGTAGTCGATGAAGGTATATGCATGTGCATGCTTCTCATCGGCAGGGTGTGCTTCACGGTTTGTCTCCGTCCACTCTGCGGGATTGAGGGTAGGGAAGAAGGCGTCGGCATCCTTCGGTGTGTCATCGATAAGCGTCAGGTGTATACGTGCGGCAAGGCCGAGTGTCTGCTTGTATAGCTCGGCACCTCCTATTATATATACATCTTCCGTATAGTCGCACTGCATCAGCGCCTCTTCAAGGCTGTGGTAGCACTCGGCATTCTCGTAGTGCAGTCCCTCCTGGCGGCTCAGTACAATGTTGCGACGGTTGGGCAGGGCTCCTTTGGGGAGCGACTCGAAGGTCTTGCGTCCCATAATGATGGTGTGGCCCGTGGTCAGTTCCTTGAAGTGCTTGAGGTCGTTTGGTAGGTGATAAAGCAGCTGGTTGTTACGGCCGATAGCCCCGTTCTTGGCTACAGCCACGATGATGGATACATTGTCGAGGGTTTTCATACGGCTACTACTCCTTTGATATGCGGGTGCGGATCATAGTCTACAAGTTCGAAGTCCTCAAACTTGAAACTGAAGATGTCCTTCACCTCCGGGTTAATTTTCATCTTGGGCAGCGGGCGTGGTTCACGTGTCAGCTGCAGCTTCACTTGCTCTAAGTGATTGCTGTAGATGTGGGTATCACCGAGGGTGTGTACAAACTCGCCTGGCTTCAGCCCCGTCACTTGAGCCACCATCATAAGCAGCAAGGCATATGAGGCGATATTGAAGGGAACGCCAAGGAAGGTGTCGGCACTGCGTTGGTAGAGTTGCAGGCTCAGCTTGCCGTCGGCCACATAGAACTGGAAGAAGGCGTGGCAGGGGGGCAGATTCATATTCTCGATATCGGCCACATTCCACGCCGATACTATCATACGTCGGCTGTTGGGGTTGTTCTTGATGGTGTCGATGACCTCCTTTATTTGGTCGATGTGTCCACCCTTGTAGTCGGGCCACGAGCGCCATTGGTGTCCGTAGATGTGTCCGAGGTCACCATTCTCGTCGGCCCATTCGTTCCAGATGCGAACTCCGTTATCTTGCAGGTACTTTACGTTGGTGTCCCCATTAAGGAACCATAGCAGCTCATGGATGATGGACTTCAGGTGAAGTTTCTTTGTGGTCAGGCAGGGAAATCCCTCCTCGAGGTTGAAGCGCATCTGATGGCCAAACACGCTGATGGTGCCTGTGCCGGTGCGGTCGCCCTTCTCTACGCCCTCCGTCAATATGCGGTTGAGCAGGTCTAAGTATTGTTTCATAGTGTATGTCTTATCCTTCCTTAATCTTATATCCGCCCCACACGGTCAGCAACGTGAGTGCAGCTACTATATAGAGCGGGTTGATGCTGAAATCCATATAGCGCAGATAGGTGACAAACTGTAGGGTGCGCACCGTGAAGTCGCAGAATACCTGTGTCAAATCTACCTGGCTGAGCAGGATGGCACAGCCTACCACCAACGCAATAATCTCGAGCAGCGTAATCCATGCGGTGTTGACGGGTCTTTGAGGCAGGTGGCTCATCACCCGCTCGCTGAATCCGTTGTCCTCGGGCATGCTGCAGTTTTCTTGCAGGAATTTCCTTATCAGTTGGTCGTCATTCATATCCATTTTGTTTAAGATAAGTGGTCAATTTCTCTTTTCCTCGTGCGAGGTGCGACTTCACCGTTCCTTCGGGCAACCCTGTAATCTCGCTCACCTTGTCGATGGGCAGGTCCTCCATCAGGTGCAGTGTGACGCACGTTCGTTCATTGGGTCTCAGCAGTTTCATCGCTTCGTTTATATCTGTAGCGATGTAGCTCTCCGAAGGAGCGGTCTGGCACAATGCTTCCATGTCGCCATCGGTATCGTCCATCGAACACGTCTCTTTGCGACTGCGAATATAGTCATAAAAAACGTTATATGCAATTCTGTAGAGCCAAGTTCCGAAATTTGCCCGATTTTTATAGGTCTCCAGCGACGTGTAGGCTTTGATGAAGGTCTCTTGTGCGAGGTCGTCGCTCAGTGCGGCATCGCCTGCAGTCAGGTTCAGCAGGATACGGCGCACCGCACCCTGATACTTCCGCACCAGCGAGTCGAAGGCTCGCCGGTTGCCGAAAATCAGGACCTGACTTACGAGGGCAATGTCGGGGAGGGACATTCTTTACTTCTTTGCAAAATAGTCGACCAGCAGTTCTCCGATGCCGATGCATACCACCAGTATGCCTATGCCAATACCAAAGTCTCCGAATATGATGCCCAGAAGCACAGCGAGGCCTATGCCCAAGCATACATTCTTCACACCCTTGTTGAACATTGTCCGGTCTGTTAGCGGTTCGCTCATTTTGCGCAGCTCCTCATCGGGAATCTTTTGCCCCGACTCGGCCATACTCTTGTAAGCATCATATTTGGCACGTCTGCCTTTATATATAAAGTATAGGACTACGATGATGAGGATAAGGGGCAGGATGAATATCCCGAAGAGTACGATGCCTGCAAGGATGAGTCCACCTGTAGCAGCCCCCATCACCGACTTCATCAGTCCTTCCATTCCTTCGGGGAACTCCTCTCCAAGTGCCTCTTCGAGTAGCGCGATAGCCTCGTCCGTATCTATCGTATCTCCCGTGTAGGTCACACTCCACGAACCTACGGTAGTGCTCGATGGTACGGTGTTGTTAGTACTTGCAACGGTGCTGTCCGTCACGATTTCATCTACTACGGGTACTCCTTCTTTGGTTGATTCTCCCTCTTGGGCAAGGCTTGCGGCAGTGCTCATCAGCACCATTGCCAAAGCCAGAATTAAGTTCTTTGCTTTCATCCTATATACGTTTTATTAGTTTGTTCTGTTCATTAGACGTAAAAACTTCCATTCAGGTTGCAAAATTGGCAGTTTTTTGAAAGAAAAATTTTGTTAGGCTTAAAAAACACCCCATTTCAAGCAATTTACAGAGGCTGCTCGAAGGGGTGTGTCCTATGTGGTGTTACAGAAACTTTTGTTTGTATGGGCATCTGGTGGTGATTATTCTCGTGGGTCGGTACCCCATAGCATCTTCTTCTGTAGGGTTTGGAAGAAGGTGCTGCCCTCTTGCTTCACTACGCGGATGGTGTGTGCTGCCTTCTGTATGGTGAGCGTGGTGGTGGCAGGGAGGCTATGGCTGATGCCGTCGGCAGCAACGAGGAAACTTCCGCTCCGGCTCTCTATATGGAGGTCTATGGTTTTGTCATCGGCAATCACGATGGGGCGCACATTGAGGCTGTGGGGCGACACGGCGGTGAGTACGAATACGTCGGCCTGAGGGTAGATGATGGGTCCCCCGGCACTGAGCGAGTAGGCTGTAGAACCGGTTGGAGTGGCTATAAGGAGGCCATCGGCCATGTAGGTAGTGAGCCGCTCGCCATCTACGGCCGTGTGGATGGCAAGCATCGAAGAGCTGTCGTGCTTCGATACGGCAATCTCGTTGAGGGCATAGATGGGGCTGTCGGGTGCGTCACTTGTGGTGAGGCGCAGCAGGCTACGTTCGCGCAGGAGATAACGCCCTTCGTGGAGGAGGGCGAAGAAGTGCTCCATTTCATCGGGCGATACATCGGCCAAGAAGCCCAGTCGGCCGGTGTTGATACCTACGATGGGAATGCCTGTGTCGCCTATGCAGCGGGCCGCCTTGAGGAAGGTACCGTCACCTCCCAGACTGATGGCCATGTCAATTTCTTGGTTGGCAAGGTCGCTGATGATGCCTGCCGGCTCGAAGGGAAAGGGCTGCTCCTCGCGGAGGAAACGGTAGAAATCGGGGTCGGCATATACCTCGTCGGCATAGTGCGAGAGTATGCGCAGGAGCTGCTCGGCATGGGCCGACTTGTTGGTCTCGTGGGTGTTTCCGAATAGGGCGAAACGCATGGCTGTGGTCGTTTGATTGTTTGGCCGATGACGTGTTTTAATGATAGATATGCATTTTTAACGATTGGCGATTATTCGTCGGTTGTTATCATTAAAAAACGGCAATCGGTTTTCTATTGTCAATTTAACTTAGTAACTTTGTGGCGAATTTGCTAAAAAAGGCTAATTCTGAGCAAAGATAGTAATAAACGAGCAAAATATATAAAGCTTGCTTTGTTATTTTACAGCGAGTGGAAACTATCTTCGCGATTTATTGCAAAGGTAATACATTTTTCGGATTCTATGACGAAATTGAGCGTAAATATAAACAAGGTGGCTACGCTGCGCAATGCACGCGGTGGCAACAATCCCGATGTGTGCAAGTTTGCTTTGGATTGTGAGGCGATGGGTGGTGAAGGTATCACAGTGCATCCGCGTCCCGATGAACGTCACATCCGGCGTTCCGATGTCTTTGCATTACGCCCCTTGTTGCGTACCGAGTTTAATATCGAAGGCTATCCCAGTCATGAGTTTATAGAACTGGTGCTACAGGTGAAACCGGCACAGGTGACGTTGGTACCTGATGCTCCCGATCAGATTACGTCGAACCATGGATGGGACACGCTGACCCACCAGGAGTTCCTCACCGAGGTGATTGCTACGTTCAAAGAGGCGGGCATACGAACCTCCGTTTTTGTTGACCCCGTAGAGGAGATGGTAGAGTATGCCGCCAAGGCTGGTGCCGACCGTGTGGAACTATATACCGAACCCTATGCTGCAGGCTATGCCGTAGACCGCGGGAAAGCTGTGGCACCCTATGTTGTTGCTGCCAAAGCGGCCAAGCGTATGGGGCTGGGCCTCAATGCCGGGCACGACCTCAGTTTGAAGAATTTGGCTTACTTTGCCGAGCAGGTGCCTCACCTTGATGAGGTGTCGATAGGTCACGCCTTGATATGCGATGCGCTATACTTGGGACTGGCCGAGACAATAAGAAGATACAAGGAATGTCTGGCAGTGAAACGATGATGTCTTAACGATGAACGATTGGCGTTTAACGATTGACGATAATAGGAGAAATTAGTTAATATAAAATCATAAATCATAACAATGTTATTATTGCAAGCACAAATGGAACAGGCCGTGACTGAAGTGGCCGAGAATCCCGTCCTCACCGAAGTGGTCGAGGTCGCCAATGAAATGAACCTGTGGGATATGGCCGTCAAGGGCGGTTGGATAATGATTGTACTCGCCCTCTTGTCAGTACTCTGCGTATATATCTTTGTAGAGCGCCTGATGGTGATACGCAAGGCTTCAAAGGTCGACCCCGTATTTATGGAGCGTATTCGCGACTATGTGAAGACCGATGAGATGAAGTCGGCCATCAACTACTGCCGCGTGACCAACAGTCCCATGTCAAATATGATAGAGAAGGGGCTCGAGCGTATCGACCGCCCCGCAGCAGAGGTGCAGGCAGCACTTGAGAATGCAGGCAACCTTGAGGTAGCCAAGCTCGAAAAGGGATTGTCCATTATGGCTACCATCTCGGGCGGTGCTCCTATGATTGGTTTCCTTGGCACCGTGCTCGGTATGGTGAAAGCTTTCTGGGAGATGGCCAATGCAGGCAACAATATCGACATCACCCTGCTTTCGAGCGGTATCTACGAGGCCATGATTACTACCGTAGGTGGTCTTATCGTGGGTATCGTTGCCATGTTTGCCTACAACTACCTGGTGTCACGCGTCGATGATGTGACCAATATGCTGGAGGCACAGACACTCGCATTCATGGATCTTAAGAATTGAAAATTAAGAATTAAAAAATTAAAAGTTAGAGAGCTACCTCTTTAATTTTACCGGTTTTAATTTCTAATTTATAACTTTTAATTTATTCCCCGTGAGCCTGAAACGACGAAACAAGATATCACCCGCCTTCAGTATGGCATCGATGACGGATATCATCTTTCTCCTGTTGATATTCTTTATGATCACCTCTACCATGGTGACCCCCAATGCCATCAAGGTGCTGCTACCGCAGGGTAAGCAGCAGACGTCGGCCAAGCCGCTGACGCGTGTAATCATTGATAAGGACCTCAACTATTACACCGCCTTCGGCAATGAAGATGAGATGCCTATCGAGCTTGAGGACCTGTCGGCCTTCCTGCAAGAGTGTGCAGCCAAGGAGCCCGAGATGTATGTGGCGCTCTATGCCGATGAGCGTGTACCTTACCGTGAGATTGTAGGTGTGCTGAATATTGCCAACGAGAACCAGTTCAAGATGGTGCTGGCAACCCGTAAACCCGATAAAAAGAAATAAGCCCAGTGAAAGTCACCAAGAGTCAGATACAGGGAGCGGTGGCGACACTCGCCGTGCATGCAGTGACAGTAGTGCTGCTCTTGCTTCTCGTGATGCGCACCCCGCAGTTGGAGGCCGAGAGCGGTATCCCCGTGATGCTGGGCAATGCGGAGCTGGCACAAGGGCACACCGAGTCGTACCAGTTTACCGAGGTGTCATCTGTGAAGAGCGATGTGCCCAACATCGAGAATGCACCGCAAACGCAACCCAAGCCTCAGGTAGATGAACCCCTCATCACCCAACCCGATGAGCCCACCGTAGAGATGCCCACTCCCGAAGAGATAGAGGCGCAGAAGCGTGCCGAGGCCGAGCGCCTGGCTGCCGAACGCGCAGCACAGCAGATGGCCAGTGCCTTCGGCAAAGGCTTCGAGATGGGCAGCAAAGGCACAGCCGAAGAACCAACCGAAGAGGGCACACAAGGAACCCAAGAGGGCGTGACTGGAGCTGATAAGGCTGTAGGCATAGGTGTACAGTTCGACCTTAATGGTCGTAGTATCTCAGGTAATGGACTCCCCGTTCCTGTCAATACCGTGCAGGATGAAGGTCGTGTAGTGGTAAACATTACCGTGAACCCCGCAGGCCAGGTAATCGCCACCAGCATCAATCGCCGCACCAATACCGTGAACCCCGAACTGCGCAAAGCCGCCGAGGATGCCGCCAAGCGAGCCCGCTTCAATAAGATTAGCGGCGTAGACGAAGCGCACGGTACCATCACCTACTACTTCAAGTTGAAATAACGTCCCGCCACCTCTTGTCATTATTCTCATCATCATCCGCCTGCTTGGTCACACGCACGAAGACCTCGACGAACTCACCGGCCGCTACTACGACCCGAGCCAGTTTGTCGATTATAAGGCCGATGTAGAGATGCCACTACCGATGATTTTCCAGAGCGGCTACCTCACCATCAAGGAGTGTGACCTCTCTACGAATACCTTCCTGCTGGACTTTCCTAACAACGAGGTGCGTAAGGGTTTTGTTACCCTTGTGGCCAACAACTATCTACAGTCCAAAGAGGACACCAGCAACTGGACGATTGGGCTGTAAATTCTTAGCTCTTGTTGTAGAACCTGATTCTAAGCTAAGGGTCATTTACTTCTCCATAGAATAGGATATATGCAAAAGTGGGGTACACGTCAGATGCACCCCACTTTTGTATTTGTTGCTCAGATTACTCTTCGCCTTCGCTCCAAAGGTTACCCCATGAGCCGCGACGGCCATTGCCATATACTTCACCATTAGGGTCTGCCTCGCTCTCTATTTTGCTCAAGGCCATAGGCAACTCTGTCTCAATCAATGTAAGCTCCATCTCGGGCTTGATATATTCTTTCTTCATTTTCTTTATACGTTTAATTGTTGTTATTGTTTAGGTGGAGTTGAGGGCTGCTAAGGTTAGGCTTAAGCAGCCCTCACTCCCTGTTTTAATTTTTAACTTAGCGAATCACCTTCTTTCCGTTTACGATGTAGATACCCTTCTCCATCTTCTCTACGCGACGGCCAGCGAGGTCGTAGATGACAACAGTCTCGTTTGTCAACTCTGCATCTTCAATAGATGTAGTGCCCTCACCACGTTCAAGGCTGAACATAGGAGCTGCGCTCTCTGAAGCGGTGATATAGCAGCGGTATGCGCCTACTGTGGGCTGCTTGCCTTCAGCTACCTTGTAGAAGCCGAAGCCATTTGCTCCATTCTGCAATACGTATGAACCAACAGGAGCCGCGGTCTCAGCGTATGTGCCAGTAAACATTGTACCTGCATATGCATCTTGCTTAGCCAAGCCATAGTCAGTAAATGTATATTCACCTACCTCACCGCTTACTACATACGGGGTGTTGGCTGCAATGCTTCCAACTTCCTCCAAGGTCAATACGCCATTTTCTTCACCTGTGCAAGACCAAACCTCAAGACCAGCAGGAATCTCAGCATTGAAAGGCAACATCAATGTAGCCCAACCAAGGTCAGTTACTTTGAGGGTAACCTCGGCCTTAGAAGCAGGTTTCAGTGCGAAATCAATATGGCTATTAACAGTATATACACCTGCATCTTGGCTACCAATATAGTTGTTGGCCTCGGTGTTATGCAGATTCCAGATGCCTTCTGTAGCGGTAGCAATTACCTTTACGGCAAGAGCCTTAGTCGCATCTGTAGTAGTACGGATTTGAGCAGTATTTCCTCCATAAGGAACACCTGTAGAGATATAGCGTTCATTGCCATCTACATCGGTCATGCTCAATGTGTAGTGGTTTGCCTGTCCTTCAACGGGTGTGAATGTAAAGGCTTGTGCATAATTCACATTAGGCTCAGCACTATATTTTATATTGTATAAGCCATGGTCTGTACGGTCGTTCTCAATGTATGTCATAGCTTTACCATTATAAGTCCAACCCTCATATACCAATACAATGTTGAAAGCCTCGTCCTTATTAGGAACGTTCAATACCATCATGGCATCGTATGCATTCTGAACATCTTCTACGGTGGCCTCACCCTGAACTAATGACTTAGCGGCGTCAATCTTTGCTTGTGAATATTGGAATGCAGCCTCACCTACGTTAGCTGTCGGAACATTATCCTTGATGTAATCAACGTTTCCAACCTCTTCAGTTGCATTAAGCTCACAGAGGTAGAAGTCATCAAATTCTGTATTTGAATCCAACCAACGAGCACGGAATTGCAAGTATGCATAACCATCAGTATTGGTAAACTCATATCTAACATATGTCCATTCTGTTGTTACAGGAGTTGCATTGTCTGAGATTTGCTTAGTTTCGGTTCCTAAGCTGTTGGTCAAAGTTACCTTGTGGAATTCCGAATTTCCAGCAGAACCACCTTTTACGCGATAACCAAAGACGTAAGTTTTTCCAGCCTCAATAGCCCATCCTGTGCCAATAGAACCTGCACCTGTTGAACCAGTATGTGCCTTTGCTTTTAGATATTTGTTGTCACCATCGGTAACAACCTCGAAATTGGCTGATGAGAGATTGTTGTTGTCTGCTGCTACCCAACCATAAAAACCATTGGCGTATTCGAATGAACCATTCTTGATCAGATTGTTATCATAGGTGTAGCATGTGCGCTTCGCTCCGTCATTTACATACGTGGGAACCACTGTTTCAGCATAAGTTACAGTAACTGTAGCCTCTGCATATACATCGTCATAGCCGTAAGCTGTAGCTCTGACAACTGTAGAACCTGGTGTTACGCCTGTAACCACACCGTTTACAACTGTTGCTACATCTGCATTTGTAGAAGTCCAAACAATATCTTGGGGAGCACCAGCCTCACCTACTGTTGCTGTCAGTTCAATTGTGTTAGATGCTGCATTCAGAGCAACTTCTGTAGCCGACAAGGTGACTGTTGTAGGGAGTACATTGGGTGTGATTGACAAGGTTTGTGCTGTTGCAGATTTGAAATAGTAGGTGCCTGCTGTCAGTGTTTGCGTTGATGCAAAAGCGTCTTTTGTATTAGCATCTGCTTCTTCCGTCAAGATTGTTCCATCACTGGTAATATACACTATATTGCTCAAATCCGTTCCCGCAACAATATTGAATTCTGTGTCTTGAGCAACATTATAAGAATACCATACGTTGGCTGCAAGTTCCATTCCAGAATTAAAAGCAACTGCATCATGCTTCAGTAGAGTTCCATAAAATGCAAGGCGTACATTGTCCATTTTGACCCAGTTTGCTGTTGTAGATACAGTTTTGACTCCTATCTCTACAGCTGATTGTCCGTCAACAATAAAATCCAAAGAGTAGTCATTTGCTGCCGATACGGGAACTTGTATATCATCTGCATAAACATAAACGCCTGTTATCTCCAGATTAGCATCATCTTGGTTTACTGCTGTGGCCGAAATGGTTAGCTTATATTTGCCATTGGGCAGGGTCGGTAAAGACTGGTATGCTTTATAGTCTTTTAATTTATACGGAGCAGACTCCGTTGTACTTGTATTTGGAACCCAGTAACCAGCCCACTTCTCAAGGAAGTTTGCAGTACACTTTTCCTGTGCAGTGAAGTTCTTGATAAAGTCACCAGTCCAATAAGATGAAGCCTGTCCGTCAGCATTCGCGTCTCTTTCCATATCAGGGTCAGTGATATAGTAAGTTACGTCTACAGGGGCTTTTGAAGATGCATTGGCAAGATTCTCACGTGTAGCCTTAGGTATGAGAATCCAATAGGTGCTCAATTCGCCAATTTCAGTAATATCGCCAACAAGTGCTTCATTTCCGTATCTACCTTCACCACCTGACCAATATAAATAATTACCTCCATTGTTAGCTTTCAATTTGTATACATTTGTATATCCATCCAGTGATACAGATTCGAATGTATATGTTGAATAATCTGCGCGTGTAGAGTTGCAATCAACCCATCCGCCATTTCCCAAATAGGCATCTGCCGCGATTCCATCAAAGTGGATTAGGTAAGCGCCATCAACTGCAGATATAGCCACAACTGTTCCGGCGCCATCAACGGTTGTATGAGTACCATAGGAAGAACCTTTGGCAAGGTATCTACTTGCACCTAAGTTGTAGATGTAGAAATCGCCTTCTGTCACTTCTACTCCCGAATTGGGTGATGTTTGTGCCCCCGCATTTCCCACAAAGGCACTGGCCACGAATAGGGCCATGAGTTTTAAGAATTTGTTTTTCATTGTTTAAGTTATAAAATTAATACTAACTATTTTTTGTTTTTCATTCGTTCTGCGTCAAAAGTGTATACACGGATGGGAATCTACGCTGCTGATATTCTATCTATTACATTTCCACAGTATTATACTTCGCTTGTCAATCTCTCGGGAAGAGATTAATCAAGTGTGCAAATGTATGAAAATAAATTGAATAATTGTATTTTTTTAGGAAAATATTGCTAAAAAAGTTCGAAAAACCTTGCGTGTGCCTCGCTTGGCTACCGCTTGGGGCAGATAATAAGTCTCTTCCCGAGAGTCTTCAGCCTTGTGCGGCCGAAAAGATTCGCACGGGTTCTTGCGTCACACAGAAGTATTGGGACGAACAGGCCTTGTAAAATTGTGTGTGGCCCCTTCGCTTTTCCTGTTTCTCTTTGTCGTTTCGGGTTGCCGATGCGCATCGTTCGCACTGCTGATGCGCTTCGACCGCGCTGCCGATGCGCATCGTTCGCGCTGCTGATGCGCTTCGGCAAATAAAATGGAACTTGCTGATTCGGGAAAACGCATTATAAAAAAGTATTATATGAGCTTTGATAATTTACACATAGACAGTCCTTTCTCACGCTAAACTTTGATTTTCACACAGAATATGAATATAAATTTCACACGGAAATCACAGAAAGCACAGAAATTTCATGCTCGCTATCGCTTGCATGTGCCATCCGGATGGAAGCACTCGGCGGAACGCCGACAGTCGCGGGCCTTTTGCGATGCAGCCTTCGCGTTCTCTGTGTCCTGCGTGAGACATGTGAGCACTCGGCGTAGCCGCCCAGCAAGGGCAAAGCCACTTGCCAATTTCTGTGTTTTCTGTGAATTTCTGTGTGAGGCAAAAGACTGATTATCCGAGAGAACAGGGGAACGCATTATAAAAAAGTATTATATGAGCCTTGATAATTTATACATAGACAGTCCTTTCTCACGCTAAACTTTGATTTTCACACGGAATATGAATATAAATTTCACACGGAAATCACAGAAATCACAGAAATTTCATGCTCGCTATCGCTTGCATGTGCCATCCGGATGGAAGCACTCGGCGGAACGCCGACAGTCGCGGGCCTTTTGCGATGCAGCCTTCGCGTTCTCTGTGTCCTGCGTGAGACATGTGAGCACTCGGCGTAGCCGCCCAGCAAGGGCAAAGCCACTTGCCAATTTCTGTGTTTTCTGTGAATTTCTGTGTGAGGCAAAAGACTGATTATCCGAGAGAAATATATAAGCAGCGTCTAATAGATTTATAATGCGTATTCGCTGAAAAGCCTGCCTGGAAAAACGCCTATTCCTTAGCGAAGAGAAAAGCCGTGAAAAGTGGATTCTTGCGTTTTTTCGGCCTGTTCGTATCGTTATTATGATTTGAATTTGTAAATTTGCAGAAATTCTGGCTAATGATGAGAAAGGTTTTTACGATACTGATGGCTGCGCTGCTGGCGTGTGAGGTGGTGGCACAGTCGCCGATAGAGATTAAAATGCTCTCGTATAACATCCGTACGCTGGCCGACGATGGCGACAATAGCTGGAAGCATCGGCGGCATGCCACGAGGAATATGCTCAATGTGCATAGGCCCGACATCTTTGGTTTGCAGGAGGCTATGAGTGCTCACCTGAAGTATATCGACAGGTGGATACCGCGCTACGACCGTGTGGGCGTAGGCCGTGACGATGGCAAGAAGCGAGGCGAGGTGATGGCTATCTATTATAATAAGAGGCGCTTCGACCTGCTCGACAGTGGCACCTTCTGGCTGAGCAAGACGCCGGCAAAGGTGAGCCGGGGATGGGATGCTGCCTGCAACCGTACGACCACCTGGGTGAAGTTGCGCGACAAGGAGAGCGGCAAGGAGTTTTACTTCTTCAACACTCATCTGGACCATAAGGGTAGGGTGGCGCAGGCCGAGTCGGTCAAGCTCATCATAGAGAAGATTAAGGAGATTGCCGGCGAGGAGGCTACCGTGATTCTTGGTGGCGACTTCAATGTGACTCCCGAGGATGAGGTGCTGGCTCCGCTGGAGGGCTTCATGCAGGAGGCCCGCACCACGGCCACGGCGGCTGATGACAAGGGCACCTTTAACGGCTGGGGACGGCGGAAGGTGAAGAGTGTGATAGACCACGTGTTTTACCGTGGCACCGACATTGAATGCCTGTCATATAGTGTCCTCGATGGCGACTATGGTGCTCCGTACATCTCGGACCATTATCCCGTAGAGGTAGTGCTTTCTTTTTAAATGTATAATGTAACAAGGTATAGATATGAAAACGATGTATGTATTTCTTGCCGATGGCTTCGAAGAGATTGAGGCTCTCGCTCCAGTAGATGTGATGCGCCGTGCCGGCTTGACGGTGACGACGGTGAGTGTAACAGACAGCCTGGTAGTGACAGGCGCCCATGGCATTTCCGTGGTGGCCGATGCTATGTTTGCCGAGTGTGACTATGCCGATGCGGCCCTGCTCTTCTTGCCTGGCGGACTGCCTGGCGCTACCAACCTGGAGGCACACAAGCCGCTCGGCGAGTTGCTCACCGCCAAGGCTGCCGAGGGAGTAATCGTCTCGGCTATCTGTGCGGCACCGCTCGTGCTCGGCGGCCTCGGCCTGCTCCAAGGCAAGCGAGCTACCTGCTACCCCGGCTTCGAGGGTACCATGCAGGGGGCTGAGTATACGGCCGATAAGGTGACTGTGGACGGCAATATCTTCACGGCTTGCGGCCCCGGTGCCGCATGGGAACTGGGCTTCACCTTCGTGGAGCACTTCTGCGGCGTGGAGAAGGCTGATGAGTTGCGTGCAGGAATGCAGTTTAAAGTTTAATGGTTAGCGGTTAGTGGTTAGCGGTTAGCGGCCATCCGGTACCACTCACCACTCACCACTCACCTCTCACCACTCACCTCTCACCCCATAACCCATAACCCAATGAAAAAATACGCCATCATAGTAGCCGGAGGCAAAGGCCTACGTATGGGCGGTGAACTGCCCAAGCAGTTTATCCCCATTGAGGGACGCCCTGTGCTGATGCGCACGCTCGATACGTTCCATGCGTGCGACGAGTCTATACAGATTATCCTGGTGCTGCCGCGCGACCATCAGGACTACTGGCGCGAGCTTTGCGCCCAGTATCAGTTTGCCGTGCCCCACCGCATAGCCGATGGAGGTGCCACGCGCTTCCATTCCGTACAAAACGGCTTGGCGCTGGTCGAGGAGGCCGAAGCCTTGGTGGCCGTACACGATGGGGTGCGCCCCTTCGTGAATCACGAGGTGATAGAGCGCTGCTATAGCGAAGCCGAGGCCCATGGTGCCGTCGTACCCGTAATCCCTGTGGTGGAGACGGTAAGGCAGTTGGTAGGGGAGGCCTCCATTACTGTCGACCGCAACGCCTACCGCTTGGTGCAGACTCCGCAGACCTTCCGTGCCACGCTGCTGCGTCGTGCCTACGAGCAGCCCTACTGCGATGCCTTCACCGACGATGCCTCGGTGGTAGAGGCCTTGGGCCATTCCGTGTATCTTACCGACGGCAACCGCGAGAACATCAAGCTCACCACACCGTTTGACCTTACGGTGGCACGAGCACTGATTTCTGAAAACCTATAACTATGTACGACCTGACGACGCGCGACATACAGTACTTGCAAGGAGTAGGCCCCCAACGGGCAGCCCTGCTGGGCAAGGAATTGGGAGTAAGTTCCATGCATGACCTGCTCTACAACTTCCCCTACAAGTATGTCGACCGCAGTCGCCTTTACTACATCCACGAAATAGACGGCAACATGCCCTACATACAGCTCAAGGGCAAGATACTGCGCTACGAGACCAACGGCACGGGGCGTAAGATGCGCCTCGTGGCACACTTCTCGGACGGTACAGGAGTGATAGACCTGGTGTGGTTCAACGGAGCCAAGTTTATCCCCAAGAACTATCCCGTGGGCGTGGAGTATATCGTATTCGGCAAGCCTACGATGTTTGGCGACCGCATCAACGTGGCCCATCCCGACATCGACAAGGCCTCAGAACTGTCGCTCTCCTCGATGGGTCTGCAACCCTATTACAGCACCACGGAGCGTATGAAGCGTAGCGGACTCAACAGCAATGCTTTGCAGAAGCTCGTGGGTAACCTCTTCGCCTTGCTTGAGCGTATGCCCATCGCTGAGACCCTGCCCGAAGCGTTTGTGCGCGAGCATCACCTGATGCCACTGGCCGAGGCACTCCATACCATCCACTTCCCCAAGGATCCCGAGTCGCTACGCCGTGCCCAGTATCGCCTCAAGTTCGAGGAGCTCTTCTACGTGCAGCTCAGCATATTGCGCTATAGCAAGGACCGCCGCCGCAAGTACCGCGGACTGTGCTTCACGAAGGTGGGCGAGCTGTTCAATGAGTTCTATGCCAAGAAGCTCCCCTTCGAGCTGACGGGTGCGCAGAAGCGCGTCATCCGCGAGATGCGGCACGACATGAATAGCGGCCGACAGATGAACCGCCTCCTGCAGGGCGATGTGGGCAGTGGCAAGACGTTGGTAGCCCTCATGACATCGCTCATCGCCATAGGCAACGGCTATCAGGCTTGCATTATGGCTCCCACAGAGATACTGGCCGAGCAGCACTATGCCACGCTGTCGTCGATGCTTGAGGGGTTGCCCGTGCGTGTGGCCCTGCTCACGGGAAGTGTGAAGGGCAAGCGGCGCAAGGAGGTACTGGAGGGACTGCTCACAGGCGACATACATCTGCTGGTGGCTACTCATGCGGTGCTCGAAGATACGGTGCAGTTCTCGGCACTGGGCTTTGTGGTCATCGACGAGCAGCACCGCTTCGGTGTGGCGCAGCGTGCCAAGCTGTGGTCGAAGAATGCCTATGCACCGCACGTATTGGTGATGACGGCCACGCCCATACCGCGCACCCTAGCCATGACGCTCTATGGTGACCTTGACGTGAGCATCATCGATGAGTTGCCGCCTGGGCGCAAACCCATACAGACGATACACCAGTATGGCAACCGGCAGGCACAGCTCTACCAGTTTATGGCAGGGCAGATAGCCGAGGGCCGGCAGGTGTATGTGGTGTACCCGCTCATCAAGGAGAGCGAGAAGATAGACCTCAAGAACCTCGAGGAGGGCTATGCGCAGGTGTGCGAAGCCTTTCCCCATTGCGCCGTGAGCATGGTGCACGGCAAGATGAAGCCCGCCGAGAAGGATGCCGAGATGCAGCGATTCCTGCAGCGCGAGACACAGATTATGGTGGCTACCACAGTGATTGAGGTGGGTGTGAACGTGCCCAACGCCTCGGTGATGGTCATCGAGAATGCCGAGCGGTTTGGCCTCTCGCAACTGCACCAGCTACGTGGTCGCGTGGGCCGCGGGGCCGACCAGTCGTACTGCATCCTGGTGACCTCGGTGAAGCTGAGCGAGGAGAGCAAGAAACGGCTCGAGATCATGGTGCGCACCAACGACGGATTCGAGATTGCCGAGGCCGACCTCAAACTACGTGGGCCGGGCGACCTCGAGGGCACGCAGCAGAGCGGCATCGCCTTCGACCTGAAGATTGCCAATATAGCCCGCGACGGACAGCTGCTGGGGCATGTGCGCAGCATCGCCGAGCGCATCACCGATGAGGATCCCGACGGCTCGCGCCCCGAGAATGCAGTGATGTGGCGGCAGCTGGAACGACTGCGCAAGACGAATGTTAACTGGAGCGCTATCTCGTGATGTTTGCCGACAAGAGCAGCTTCATTATTCTATGAATAAAAAAAGAGACGTACCGGTACGTCTCTTTTCCTATTCTCTTAATCATTATCAATCGTTGACCTTTATCACCAGTTTGCCGCTCTTGAGTCCTTTGGCACGGGCGGTAAGGGTAATCTCTCCAGCCTTGCCCTGTTCCTGCACGATGGCGGTCATCATGCCGTTGAAGGCGTGCATCTGCGGCTCGTGGAAGAGGTCGAGGCAGGTGGGGTCGCCATTGGCACCGGCACGGTAGTGGCCTGCGCCCTTGACGGTGAAGCGCACGAGGTGCTGGGCGTTGGGGCAGAGGCGGCCCTGCTTGTCGACGATGCGCACGGTGACGTAGGCAAGGTCTTCGGTGCCCGCTGCAAGGGAGCGGTTCTCCTCAGCTACCAGTTCGATGGCGTAGGGCTTGCCGGCTGTCTGCACCTCGGTCTCCATGCAGGCGTTACCCTCGGCATCGTAGGCCACGGCACGCAGGGTACCCGGCTCGTACTTGGTGTCCATCCACATGTGGCGATAGCGCTGCTGGCGTGCCAGCGCCTTGCGGCTCTCGTCGTTCTCGGTGTCGTTGACCTTGACGGTGAGGTCCTTGGTGCGCTTGCCCTGGCTGACACCGTTGATGAAGAGCTCCACGGTGGGATAGTCGGAATATACGAATACGGGGGTCACCTCGCCTTCGCGACCTTCCCAATTCCAATGGGGTAGGATGTGGAGCGTGTGCTCCTCCTTGTTCCAATGGCTGCGGTAGAGCCAGTAGCGGTCCTTGGGCAGACCGGCGAGGTCGATGATGCCGAAGAGCGATGAGTGGCTGGGCCAATTGGTATAATAAGGAGTAGGCTCGCCGAGGTAGTCGAAACCGGTCCACACAAACTCACCCATGCCGTAGGGAAGGTCTTCGTAGAGGATGAAGTTGTCTTCGGGGAGGTCGCTCCAGTTGCAGTGCTCCACATCGTATGATGATGACTGGTGGTCATCGTACATCGCCATGGAACGGCGCTCTACGGGGAACTTATACACGCCGCGCGAGCTGACGGTAGAGGCGGTCTCGCTGCCCAGCACCACCTGCTGCGGCAGACGCTTGTAGGCCTCCTGCACCTTGTGACTGCGATAGTTGAGTCCGGGCACGTCGAGGATATGGGCAAATCCGTTCTTGATAACATTGTCCACGCGGTCCATACCTACGGTACAGGGGCGTGTGGGGTCTTCACGGTGGAAGATATCCTGTATCATGCGGCATATCTTATTGCCATTTCCGGTAACCTGGTCGGGTACCTCATTGCCGGTACACCACATCACTACGGAGGGGTCGTTGCGGTAGCGGCGCACGAGGTTGACGATGTCCTTCTCTATCCACTGGTCGAAGTCGCGGTTATAGCCATTTCTCATTTTGGGATACTTCCATTCGTCGAAGCTCTCGGCCATAATCATCATACCCATCTCGTTGCAGGCCTGCACCAGTTCGGGTTCGGGCATGTTGTGTGAGGTACGGTAAGCGTTGCTGCCCATCTCCTTGAGCAGGCGCACCTTGCGGCGTACGGCGGTGGCATTGGCTACAGCGCCCAGCGGACCATTGTCGTGATGGTTGCAGGTGCCCTTGAAGACGGTGCGCTGGCCGTTGAGGAAGAAGCCCTGGTCGGGGATAATCTCGATGGTGCGGATGCCGAAGGTGGTCTCATACACGTCAGTCGTGTCGGTGCCACACATTACTGAAGCTACAGCTTTATAGAGGTTAGGTGTCTCGGGACTCCACAATTGGGGATTCTCCACCACAAGTTCGAGTGTCTTCACCCCTTCATCAAAGGATGTCAGTTTCTCCACGGTGCCAGTTACAGCAGTGCCGTCTGCGGTATAGATATCGGTTGCTACGCTCACGGTGTTGGGATCAACACCTTCGGGCATATCAAGTTCGACCTGCACGTTGACCTTGGCAAAGCCCTCTCGCACGACAGGTGTGGTGACATAGGTTCCCCACATCTTGACGGCCAGTTCATCGGTAACGATGAGGTGTACGTTGCGGTAGAGTCCTGCACCGGGATACCAGCGTGAGCTCTCCTCGTAGTTCTCGAGGCGCACGGCCAGCGTGTTCACCTCACCCGCCTTCATGTAGGGAGTGATATCGAAGTAGAAGGCGTTATAGCCGTATGGCCAATAGCCAGCCTCCTCACCATTGACCCATACGCGGGCATGGCTCATGGCGCCGTCGAAGAGCAGTGTGGCACGGCGGCCTTCGGCAAATTCAGGAGCCTCGAACTGCAGGCGATACCATCCTGTACCCACGAAGGGGAGTCCGCCTGTGCGTCCGGCATGGCTCACAGCCTCCTTCTGTCCGTCCTGTTCGATGGCCATCTGCTGGCGGTCATTGTTTGAGTCGAAGGGACCATAGATAGCCCAGTCGTGCGGTACGGTCACCGACTGCCAGCGGCTATCGTCATAGGCTACCAGCGAAGCGGCAGCGTCGTCGGTGCGGGTAAACTTCCAACCTGTCTTGAAGGTTTGTACATGGCGTCCATCGGCCAATGTGTGGAGGCAGCATAGCAAGGCTGTCATCAGAACGAGAGAGATACGTTTCATTGTCGGTATTTTATTTAATAGTTGTCTGTTTGGATTTGCGAAGATAGCATATGAAACCGACAAATCAAAGGAAGAGGATGCAAAAAATAGGCTTTTCGTTTTGTATTTCATTTATACATTGTAATTTTGCACCTAAACAAAATGTATTATGCTGAAAGAAGGACTGAGCTATACCTGTACGAAGAGGGTGGAAGAACATCACTTAGCTGCGAATGTGGGCAGCGGTGATCTCCGTGTGTTTGCTACACCTGCCATGATGGCGCTGATGGAGGAGGCGGCTATGTGTGCCGTAGCCTCGCACCTACCTGAGGGAAGCACTACTGTGGGCGGATATATTGCCTCGTCGCACGTGAAGCCTACGGCACACGGTCGTACGGTGAAGGCTACGGCCGAGCTGATAGCTGTAGAGGGACGTAAACTGAAGTTTGTGGTCAAGGCTTGCGACGAAGAGGGACTCATCGGTGAGGGCGAACACCTGCGCTTCATCGTGGAAAGGGAAAAATTTATGGCTCGCTTAGGGTAACCCGATAGGCTAAAAGCTTGGTTGTCTGAAAAAAATAGCCTACCTTTGTGCCATATATAATAGATGTATGAAAAAAATACAAAGACAGAAGACGAATGATGTGACGCGCCACGCACGCCTGGTATGCCTGGTGAGCGATGAGGAGATGCGCATCATTGACAGCTATCTGCGCAAATACAAAATAGAGAACAAAAGCCGGTGGATGCGCGAGACGCTGCTGGCTTTTATCCATCAGAAACTGGATCAGGACTATCCAACCTTGTTTAATGAACACGATATGCGCCGATGATGGAGACTGCCACCGACGATGCCCGCTATATGAAGATGGCGTTGGCCGAGGCCGAGCAGGCCTATGCCGAAGGTGAGGTGCCCGTTGGTGCCGTGGTGGTGTGCCGGGGTAGGGTGATAGCACGGACACACAACCTGACTGAGACGCTCACCGACGTGACAGCGCATGCCGAGATGCAGGCGGTGACAGCAGCGGCCAACTACTTGGGGGGCAAGTATCTGAGCGAGTGTGTGCTGTATGTCACTGTGGAGCCTTGCGTGATGTGTGCCGGTGCACTCGGGTGGGCGCAGTTGGGACGTTTGGTGTATGGTGCGGCCGACGAGAAGCGTGGCTATCGCCGATATGCACCACAGGCGTTGCATCCGAAGGCTGAGGTTGTAGAAGGTGTGATGGCTGAGGAGTGTGCAGAGTTGATGAAGAGATTCTTCTGCGAACGCCGATAGCCTGATAGGTGTTGTCTATTGTGAAAAATCCCCTTAAAATTTGTTCGTTATATATAAATATTGCATCTTTGCAATAAATTATTAGTACAATGAAGAAGTGTGCCCTTATAATCGCATTGCTGCTGGGTGGCTTGCAGTGTGCTCTTGCGCAGAACGCCCCTTTTCAGGCATTGGTCTCGTATATGCAGAATGTGTTCCAATTCAGTAAAGTGTGCCTGCAGGAGAAGGTGTATCTGCACTTTGACAATACGGCCTATTTCCAGGGCGACGTGATATGGTTTTCGGCCTATGTGGTGAATGCAGCATTGCAGACCCCTGCACAGAGCAAGGTGGTGTATGTGGAGCTGCTATCGCCCAACGGTGTAGTGCTGAAACAGCTGAAGTTGAAAGTGGTGGACGGAAAGGCACACGGTTCGCTGCCGCTGGTGGACACATCTACTGAGGAGGCACGTGCCCTGCGTGGGGTGACGGCCTTGCCCAGCGGATTCTATGAGGTGAGAGCCTATACCCGCACGATGCTCAACTTTGATGATGCAGGCATATTCTCCCGCGTATTCCCCGTATATGAGGCACCCGAGAAAGAAGGTAACTACAACAATCCCGTGATGCGCCGTTGGGACAATCCTTACGATTTGCAGCGTGCCAAGGCCGAAAAGGCTAAGCAACTGAATGTGACCTTCTATCCCGAGGGCGGAACGCTAGTATTGGGCGTGCCTAGCCGTGTAGCCTTCAAGGCCATGGACGAGAATGGCATGGGCGTAGAGGTGAACGGAACGGTGAAGATGGACGACGGGCAACTGATACCCGTAGCCACGGTGCACGACGGTATGGGATGTTTTGAACTGACACCGACGAAGAAACGCTATAGCGTGGAGTTCCAATACGAGGATAAGGAGTATAGCTTCCGCCTTCCCAACGCCGAAGAGGAGGGGTATGTCTTGAAAGTCAATAACCTGCGTCCGCAACAACTTACAGGACAACTTTCGGGCTACGAAGGCTGCAAAGATGAACTCTTGGGCGTGATGCTCATTTGTCGCGGTGCAGCCAGCTACTTTGACACGCTTTCTATCAGGCAAGGCAAGGCGATGTTTGCCATTCCTAAGGATAACCTGCCCACGGGTGTGCATCAGCTGCACCTGTTCAACGCAGCAGGCAAGGTGCTGGCCCAACGTCATGTATTCGTGAACAATGGCCTTATGGCCGGTGAGGTGCAGGTAGAGGCTTCGGCAGCGCAGTACGAGCCCTTCGAGGCGGTGCAGATGAATGTGCGCACTTATAGTCCTGAGGGTGCGCCTATGCCAGCTACCATATCGGTGGCGGTGCGCGACAACAAGAATTTAGGTACGGCCTATGGCGACAATGTGATGACCAATATGTTGCTCTCGTCAGACCTAAAAGGGTATATCCACCGCCCGGAATTCTACTTTGAAGGCGATGGCCCCGTTTATGCACAGGCGCTCGACCTCTTGATGATGGTGCAGGGATGGACTCGCTACAATTGGACCGAAATGGCCCGTGTGGAGCCCTTCTATGTGCAGCACTTTGTGGAGGACGGGCTGGTCATCGATGGTTGTGTGCTGCAGCGCATGAAAGACAAACCCATAGCAGGGGCTACTGTGAATATGCGCCTCTACTCGCCTGACCGCTCGCAAACGCAGGAAACCTCTGTCGTGACAGACGAAAACGGATGCTTCGGTTTTGCCGTGGAGGAGTTTTATGGGAAGTGGGACATGTTCCTCTCCGTAACGAAGGAGGATAAGAATCTGGACTGCCGCATACGTCTTGATCGTGCTTCGCGTCCCACGGCACAGGCCTACACCATCGCTGACACCTATTTGCCTGATTTTGCCACACTGACCGATAGTGTGAAGGTGATGGCTCCGAAAGATCCGTTTATGCAGGCCAGCCCTGACAGCGTGTTCCTGCTCGATAATGTGGATGTACATGGCCGCAGAAAATATGTTGACTTCTTAACCTTCAAGGCCTATAATGCCGAAGAAGACACGGAGCTGCATCTCGATCAAGGACGCTATACCTATATGGTGCGCGATTACCTTACCGAGAAGGGGTATAACATTGACTATACACGCTACGATGGGGTGATACCTGATGGAATTTCCACTCGCGAGGAAATGATGACATGGGCGCTGGAGCAATGTCCCATCAACAACCGCCGTGTGCTATGGTATCTGCACAATGAGGACAGCAAGTGGATGAAGGAGAGCTACACGCCTGGCTTTGATATAGATATGGAGGATGTGAAGTCGATTATTGTATACAACAGCCCGTTTGACTTTATGTCGATACCCATCGTTCGGGAGGTGCTTACTGTGGAGCAGATGCAGGCACTCAACGAAACGAAGACGTTGGCCGACAAAACGGTGCTCTCGCGCGGACTCTATGTGATAGACATTGCCATGTACCCCAAAGGTCTGCGGCGTTCGAAGGTGAAGGGGCAGCGCCAGACCTCTTTCCGTGGCTACTCGGAGGTGCCGGAGTTCTATGCTCCCGAATATCCCGATGGCCCCATTAAGGGCGATGTGGACTATCGCCGCACACTCTACTGGAATCCTGCATTGACAACAGATGCCGACGGATCGGCCTCACTGATGTTCTACAACAACGGTTACTCGAAGCAGTTTGACATAAGTGCTGAAGGTATTACTCCACAGGGAATTTTGTTGCGCTCAAAATAAGACTTATAAGAAAAGATAGAATAGTAAACCTTTAAAAATTTATAATCAATGAGAATGAAAAGATTTTCTATTGCGTTGTTGGCGATTGTGGCAAGTGCTATTCAGCTCCTTGCATATGTTACCCCTGAGTCGGGTAAGGTATATCGCATACACAATGTGAAGTCAGAAAAAGTTATCGGTGAGGACTGTATCGCTCGCCAATTGGCTTCTGTTGATGCCGCTGGCAATGACGACTTCAAACAACTGTGGCTTTTGAAAGAGAGCAGCAATGGTTACACGATACAGAATGCCTATTCTGGCCAGTATCTACATCCATGTGCTCAGCAGTCAACGCAGATCTATCCTACGGGTGCTGAGGAGGCCGTGATGTATCTCACTCAGGTGAGCGGCACACAATATGCTATAGGCCAAGCATCGGGTGCATATCTGCATCTGGATGGCAGCAACAATATCGTCCGCTGGTGGGATAAGGATAACACCTCGTCACAATGGCAGTTTGAGGAGGTAAAGGTGTCTGAGGAGGCCATCTCACTGCAGCAAGCTGCTTTCCAAGAATTTTATGCAGAATATCAAGCCAAGCTCGAACTCATGGAGCATCTTGATGAGTACAATGCACTGCTTCCTACCTTCTTTACAGACCTTACCTGTACTGAGCTGCAGCCCTCATATGCTCAGATGGACGATGCAGCATTGCGTACTGCCATGGCAGCACTCCCCGCTTCGTTGCAAGATATCGCCATCAAGGTGAAGAATCAGTCTTGGGGCCACCGCGAAGAGGAGTTCCGCATACGTGACTATAAGGCATACAGTGATGCCGACTATTGGGGTGAGGTGCTCTATACCAAGAAGTATAGCCGTATCAACAATCCTACGGGTGTATACGGCAATGCTGGTGATGTGCTTTATATCTTCGTAGGTGATGATATTCCCCAAGGTACTACCTTGCAGGCCGAGATTATCAGCGGTTCGGGTATACAGGGTACAGCCTACAACTTGACGAAGGGACTCAATATGGTACCTACGGTAAAGGACTTCTCTAACCTCTTTATCCAATACGTGGGTAACACTTCTTTGGAGAGCGATGTGCTCATCACCGATTATCCCGAGCTGAAGATTCACGTGGAGCAGGGTGTTGTCAATGGTTTCTGGAACATCGAAGAGCACGACGATGCCGACTGGGTAGATATGATGACCAATCTTGCCACAGCCGATGTGTTCCAGGTGAAGGGCGAGCGTATGATGTTCCACATGAGTAGACACTACATGAAAATGTACTGCCCCAATACCATTACCGATGCCATTGGCTGGTGGGATGACATGACACGTTGGCAGCAAGATATGCTTGGCATAGAAGATGTGCGCTTGAAGAAGTTCAACAATCTCGGATGTGCCATCTCGCTCACCTCGGGTTACCAGTCTGCCACCCACTACCGCACTCAGTACCTCGATTCCTATATCGGCAACCTTCTTCCTTACGAGAATATGATGAGCAATGCCGACAACTGCTGGGGCCCTGCTCATGAAAATGGTCATGTGCATCAGGCAGCTATTCAGTCGGTAGGAACCTCGGAGGTGAGCAACAACTTCTTCTCCAACCTCACGATGAACAAGCTGGGCAAGTATACCTCACGCGGTATGGCCAATTCGCAGATTTTTGAAGACTACGCCAATCACACTCCCTATATCCTGCGCGATGGTGCCACCACCCTGCGCTCTTTCTGGCAGCTATACCTCTACTTCCATGAGGCTAAGGTAGATACCACCTTCTATCCTCGTGTATTGCAGGCCATGCGTGCCACCCCGATGAAGGCACGTGATCCCAAGTACTACGCCATGTCGGTATATGGCAATGAAGACTTGCTGCTCTTTGCCAAGGCTTGCTGCGATGTGGCACAACTCGACCTCTCGGAGTTCTTCCGCTTCTGGGGTTATCTGGAACTTACCGACAAACAGCATATCGGTGACTATGGAGACTTCTACCTCACCACCCGCCAGAGCGATGTGGATGAGTTCCTTGCCCATGCCGCCCAATATCCTAAGGCTCCCTCAATCATCTTCATTGAGGATCGTGTGAAACCTATTCCGCGTACCGATGGTGGTGAGGGCAACAAACTATCACACGGGAATGCCGTATCTGCCAGTGAGGCTGGCGACTTGGGCCACTATACAGATTATATGGACACCTCGGTAAAGGCCGAGGGCTATCTCTTCAGTAAGGCTGGTGCCAAGGTGACCATCACCGAGGGAACAGGTGCCTTGGGCTTCAAGGTGTATGCCAAGGCCGATGATGCCTTGCTCTATGGCTCCAACAAGCTCTCCTTCACGCTACCCGATGAGGTGGCTGCTCAGGATATATATATTGTGGCAGCCCAGGCCGATGGTACCGATGTGCCCGTACCTACCACTGCCGAGGGTGGCGATGAGGAACAGCAATATGCTGCATTGGCTGCTGCCATCAAGCAGGCCAAAGCTACTATGGCTATGAGCGATGAGACAGGCATGAAAGTGGGCTACTATTTTGCTTCGGCGGTAGAGGCGCTGGATATACTCCTTGGTGATGCCCAAGCAGCTTATGATAACAAGGACCAGAGCGCTCATTCCTATGGTGAGTGGGCAACACTGCTCGATGAAGAGATGCTTCGTATAGCTGCTGCTACGGACAACAAGCAGACCATCTATGCGGCCAACTGGTATGTCCTGCACAACGCCAACTACTCATCTTATTCAATGGCAACTTCAGGTACAAAGCTGCGCTGTACCGTTGCCGACCCTGCAACCAACGATGCCAAGCAGTGGGCATTCGAACCAGCAGGAGATGGCATCTACTATATCCGCTGCAAGAGTACAGGCAACTACATCAGCTCTATCGGACAAAGTGTTCAGGCTATGGCGACAGCTACCAAGACTGCCGATGCGGTGAAATTCACTGTGACTGATAATGGTAACGGTACTTTTACGATAAACGATGCTTCGCAGCAGTATGGTGCTCTCCACTGCGATGCTGGCAAGAGCGTTGTGGGATGGACTGCCGATGCAAAGGCTTCTACTTGGTATCTTACCTGTGTCGTTGACGAGCAAAGCGAAGTCTTCGACGCCCAACTGAATGCGTTGATGGCGCGTGCCGAGGAGATACTCTCTAATCTTATCACCGACTATAGCACAGAGATGGACGGAAGCAATATGACCCTCCAATCAGACGTGACTCCTCTTGTGAATGTCGATACGTTGCAGGCATGGGCAGGTGAACTGCAAGGGTATGTCTTCCTACACAACTGGGCGGATTGTCGCTTGGTAGACTGCTACGACAATGTTCCTGCCCTCATCAATACCATCACCACCCTCATCGACAATATTGTTGCAGGCTACAGTAAGCCGCTCTACTTGCCCGAGACCTCTACCGAGGAGGAGTATGTGCTCTATTATATCAGTCCGGTAGGCAGTGATCTATACCTCTCGTATGAAAAGTCGGCTCCCCGTTACCTTACCTATCTGCGAGCATTGGAGTATACACCTAATTACTCGGTTGAATATGATGATGCTGCTTACCTCTGGTACTTCCTCCCCGGTGCGGCCGACGGTCAGTTCTATATCGAGAATTATGAGGTACGTTGTGGCGCTTATGCTGTGAGCGGTAAGAGCAACATAGCAGTGGATCCGGCGGTCAACACACCGGCCGTCTCATTCGTCATTACTCCCGACGATGCGCAAGGAGGCTATGTGGTTTCTACGGTCGAGGGTACTAATTGGACAACCAACACCTCAAATTACGTGCAGACCTCAGACAAGAAGAGTGTGCTGTGGAAGTTCACCATGGTGGGTAGATCGACAGGTATCGCCCCTGTAACCACGGAGCCTGATGCCGAACTATACGACTTAATGGGCCGTCGCGTCACTACCCCCACCTCGGGAATCTATATCCGTGGAGGTCAAAAGGTGATAATCCGATAAGATTTTCTCGAAAGGATATTCAAAAGAACGTAATAATTGCTAATCTGCAGGCACCGTATCAATAAAGATGCGGTGCCTGTTGTTCATATTGGGAGGGAAATTTGTACAAAAATAGTTTTTCGCCCTCCGATTCGTCTGTTTCTGCCCGCATAGCCAGCGTTTGTCATACTACTTTTGCAACGTCAGAAGATAAAAACGGAATGACAATAACGACTGATTATAGAATAGCAACAATTAACATTAAAATGGGAATTATGATTACAATGGGAACCTTTCAAAGCGATTTGGTCGCAGTACAAGATGAACTTCTGCGTTATGCTTACAAGTTGACAATGGATCGTGACGAGGCGTATGACCTCCTGCAGGAGACTTCGCTCAAAGCTCTTGACAATCAAGACAAGTATACCCCCGATACTAACTTCAAGGGGTGGATGTACACGATTATGCGCAACATCTTTATCAACAACTATCGCAAGGTTGTGCGTGACCAGACCTTTGTAGACCGTACCGACAACCTCTATCATCTTTCGCTGCCGCAGGATGCAGGCTTTGAAAGCACCGAGAGTGCCTACGACACCAAAGAGATACGTCGTGCAGTAAATGCACTCCCTCGCGAATACCGTGTCCCCTTTGCCATGCATGTGTCGGGATTTAAGTATCGCGAGATTGCCGACAAGCTATCCCTCCCATTGGGAACCGTCAAGAGCCGTATCTTCTTCACTCGCCAGCGCCTACAGGCTCAACTCAAGGACTTCAGGTGACAACCTTACGGCTTCGCTATAACCTCAAAGGTGCTGGCAGGCAGTTTGTCGGCATTGATGAGGTTGGCGCGGGTGAAGGGCTGCCAGCCGTAGCGGGCGCGGTGAGGATGGCTCACGTGCTTTGACCGCAGACGTATGGTGTTGCTCTGCACCTCTACTTCGTCGGCAGGATAGTAGGGGCCATGCTCGTCGGCAATCTCGAAGGTGCGTAGGGACTGTCCGTCAGAAGATTGCATGCCGTGGGCGTGGCTGAAACGGAGGATGAGGCTCTGCCCGTCACGCTCGGCGCTGCGTATGGAAGGCCCCGAATAGATGAGATGCTCATATCCGTAGTCGTGGTGTAGGGCGATGCGTGCCAAGCGTTCACCGATGGGGCGCTTGTGGCGAGGATGCACGTCGAGCGAGTCGCCATGGTCGCTCGATACGGCCATCTCGCAATGGGGAATCTCCTCGGCCAAGCGGCGTTGTACATCGCGGAAGTGAGGCCATGTGGGGCGGGCGATGCTGCTGAGCTGTACGAAGTGGAATGGCATACTCTCGTCGGCCCAAGCCGTGCGCCAACTGTGTACAAGGGCTGGAAACTGGGCCTCAAAAAGTTCTACATTGTGGGCATTCGACTCGCCCTGGTACCAGATAACTCCGCGCAGAGGAAAGCCTGCTATGGGTACGATGCCCGCTTCGTAGAGGTAACAAGGCTCGTAAGGGTGGCGCTGCTGAGGGTGAGTGCTGAGTTGTATGTTTTGATTGGCACGGCTACGTACCCAAGGCTGTATGAGCTCGTTGTGGCGCCAGTCGGTGAGAATATCTGCCAGGATGGGGTGTTGCTCTTGGGTATAGCGGTCGGTAAACGATTCGATGGGTGCTCCTCCCACGGCATTGCAGATGAGGCCGATGGGCACGCCGAGCGAATCGGCCAGCATGGCTCCGAAGTGGTAGGCGATAGCTGAAAAGTGTGGGGCATTGTCGGCCGTGAGAGACTGCCATGTGGTAGGGAGGTAGTAGTCGAGGCGGTTAAGTTTACCCAGTGAGGCGCTGTCCCACGCTACAGCATCGGTGTATACGCGGGGGCGCATGTCGTAGATACGTATATTCTTGGTGGGTGCCGCTGATATATGCTCCTGAGCCTCGGTAGATTGGTGCAACATGAATGCCATATTTGACTGGCCCGAGCAGAGCCACACCTCGCCCACAAGGAGGTCGGTGAGCGTAAGGGTGGTGTCGCCATCGGTGATGGTGAGCGTGAGAGGCGTGTGTGTGGCCTCGCGGCTCTTGAAAGTCAGTTGCCACGTGCCATCCTCAGCTGTGGTCGTCCGTCTCCGCTCTTTCCCCAGTCGGGCTGTTATCTTGGTGCCGGAGTCGGCTGTTCCTCGCACGATGAATGGTTTTTGACGCTGTATCACCATGTGATTGGTGTAGATGGCAGACAGTTGCAGACTGGTATTCTCGTCAGTGGGCAAACTGTATGCGGTATGGGCCGTGGCGGCAAAGCCGATGATGAATAGTAGACAGAGGGGGGTGAGGTATTGTCTTATGGGAACCCTGTCGCTTGCCTTAGTTCTTCTTCTTAGGACTCTTCTCATGGTATAGCTTTTTATGTAGTGCAAAAGTAATAAATATATTGAGCTTCCGCAACAGTTTAGTGCCTCACGCAACATTTACGCAACATTTACGAAGGATTTTACGTAACATTTTCATGTGTAACGGCTATGATTATCAGTCCGGTATAGGGTGAATTGCGCAATATTGCATATTCTTCTGTTTTTTTCTGTACAATACACCCTTTGGCAAGGCGCTTCACTTGCTTCTTTTTCGGAGGTGCAAGCGCGGTTTATGGCAGGTCTGACAAGCGGTTTCCGGCCTTTACATCTTTCGCCGCGATAGTTACCGCGGTGTGCATCGCTAGTTGGCGTGGTATGCGTCACTAACTACTGCGCCATGCGTCACTATATAGTGGCGTATCTTTTGAAGCTGTCGGCTATGGAATATCGCAAAGGGGAATTAAAGAAAAGGCAAAGGATACCGTCAGGGTTTAGAACTATATAAAGGAACTGTCGCCCTTCTGTTCGTTCTATGTCGCAGTTCTAACAGCAATCTGATGACAGATGGGACAAAAATAATTGCCCAAATACAAATGTTGCGTAAGTATGCATCAAACGCTCAGTACAATAGATACTTATGCGATAAAATGTTGCGTAAAATCCTTCGTAAATGTTGCGTAAAAGTTACGTGAGTTTGTCGTAATCTCCTTTTGAGCTATGCCGAGAAATAGGTTTTCGGGGATTATTGTTTTTCTTCAGACTTCTTGTCGCGTCCCTGCTGCATGCCTCTGAGGAGCTCGCGCTGGAAACGGTCTTCCGCCATTTGCACGCGCATCAGTTTCTTTGCAGGGAGAATCTCTTTGAATTTCAAGAGATACTCTTTTTCCAATGTGGCGCATTCGATTTTTACATCGGCCAAGGCATCGATCATCTCGTTGCAATCCTCTTCGGTATGTTCGTGGGGCTTCACGGCGCGTACCTTTTTCCACACACGGGCATTGGCCTGATGCTTCTTGTCCTGTAGCTCAAAGTAAAGTGGGAAGAAGGCGGCGCTCTCCTTTTCGGTGAGCTCGGCGTGGCGGGCGATAAACTCTTTCTGCTTGGTCTGGAACTCTTCGGGTGTCATTCGTGGACGACGTGGGGCTCCTACCTGTTCCTGTGCAGAGGCTGCAAGGCATACTATACTGATGATGAGTAGTAGGTAACGTTTCATATAGTCAGCGTATTAGTAGGTTTCATTACAGGTAAGGTATGAGTATAGGGCATACTCGTTGTAGAGCGAGGAGGACATGAAGTGGTCGGCCTCCTCGGTGTAGATGTCCTCGGCGACAAAGGGGGTGTCGGTTGTTCGGGGTTCCTGCACGTACATGAGTCCTTGCACGACGAAGATGGTACTCACAAACATGGCTGCCATATAGAGCCAAGGCTTGATATGGGTGAAGAGGCTGACACGGACGGGCTCTTGAGCTGTAATGCCCATCTCGGGCAGGTTTGTCATGAGCTGCTCGTGGAATTGCTCGAAGTACCCTTCGGGAGTACGGAAGGGATTCTCCTTGCCACATCGGGCCATCAGTTCTTTATCTTCTTTCATTGGTCGTATACTTGTATATTTATATATTTATGACTTGGTAGTAGTCGTTTGGTTTAAATATCGTCGTCAAAAAAGCTGCTTACCTTCTTTACGGCGAGGTGGTACGATGCTTTCAGCGCTCCGATACTGGTACCCAGGATGTTGGAGATGTCTTCGTACTTCATCTCTTCGAAATACTTCATGTTGAATATCATGCGTTGCTTGGGGGGGAGTGTCTGCACGGCTGCTTGTAGGCGGGTCTGCAGGTCGTCGCCGTCAAAGTATTCGTCGGCCTCAAGTTGCGAGGTAACCCCCTCGGCCTCCTCTATGGAGCAGAGGGTGCTGTTGCGGGTAAGGAAAGTTATGGTCTCGTTGGTGGCTATGCGGTAGAGCCAAGTGAGTACCTTGGCATTGCCAAGAAAACCGTCAAGTCCCGTCCACGCCTTGATGAAAGTGTTTTGCAGCAGGTCGTTGGCATCGTCGTGGCTCAGTACCATGCGACGTATGTGCCAATAGAGCGGTTCGCTGTAAGCCTTCACCATTTCGGAGAAGGTTGTGCGCCGGGTCTTTGGGTCACGTAGCTGTAGCAAGAGTATGTCTTCGTCGGTCGGTAGTGCCACGGGTATATCTTTTTAGGTGGTGCAAAGATAGTGCAAGCCGAGCGAAAGAGCAAGGCTTTGCTTGCATTTTTCCGAGGTGCAGCCTAACTTCTATGTTGCGAACCGACACTAAAGATACGTTATTATTTCTTTCCGTAGGAATCGTATGTCGTTTTTTTAAGCAATATGGCATAATCTATGCATGTTTTCGTATTGGGGCGTATCATTATTCGCGAAAAAATAGTACTTTTGCATCGAAAAATATTTATTAGGATTCGCAATCATTACTTAAAACATGAAAGTAGCCATTGTAGGAGCCAGCGGAGCTGTAGGACAGGAATTTCTCCGCGTGCTCGAAGAGAGAAACTTCCCCATCGATGAACTTGTGCTGTTCGGGTCACCGCGTAGTGCAGGAAGTGTCTATACCTTCCGCGGTAAGGAAATCACCGTCAAATTGCTGCAGCACAACGATGATTTCAGGGATATTGATATCGCCTTTACCTCGGCTGGTGCTGGTACCTCCAAAGAGTATGCCGAAACCATCACCAAGCATGGTGCCATCATGATTGATAACAGTAGCGCTTTTCGTATGGACGAGGAAGTGCCTCTTGTGGTGCCTGAGGTCAATGCAACCGATGCTCTTACCCGTCCTCGCGGAATCATTGCCAACCCCAATTGTACTACCATACAAATGGTAGTGGCGCTGAAGGCCATTGAACAGCTATCACACATTAAGACTGTACATGTGTCTACTTATCAGGCTGCTAGCGGTGCTGGTGCTGCTGCTATGGCCGAACTCTACGAACAGTATCGTCAGGTGCTGGCCGATGAACCTGTTGTTGTAGATAAATTTGCCTATCAGCTTGCCTTCAACCTAATTCCGCAAATTGACGTGTTTACCGATAACGGCTACACCAAGGAGGAGATGAAGATGTACCACGAGACCAAGAAGATTATGCATTCCGATATCCGTGTCAGCGCTACTTGCGTACGTGTGCCTGCCTTACGCTCACACTCTGAGAGCATTTGGGTAGAGACTGAGCGTCCCATCAGCGTAGAAGAGGCTCGGGAGGCTTTTGCGAATGGTGACGGATTGGTGCTCATGGATAACCCCGCCGAGAAAGAATACCCAATGCCTCTCTTCCTTGCAGGCAAGGATCCCGTATACGTGGGTCGCATCCGTAAGGACCTTGCCAACGACCATGGTCTCACCTTCTGGATTGTAGGCGACCAAATCAAGAAGGGGGCTGCCCTTAATGCGGTTCAGATAGCTGAGTATCTCGTGACACAGGGTGTAGTGAAGTGACCCTATTACCTTGTGCTGATTTTAAGGTCTGCCAATAGGCAGGCCTTTTATTTTATTTCCCTTTGATAGGTTGTGCATTGTATGTTGCGTCTTCTTATGAGGGGTAGTTCGTTCTCCTTATCAGTTTTCTTGTAATATATATAATAGGAGTACAACTTTGTCCTTTTTTCAAACGGGTCGTTTTTTCTATCACTTTCCTTCTATATTCTTTTCTTATCAAAAAACATGTTTTGCAACATAAAAATGGCAATATCTTCAAAATGCACGATTTTTGGTTTTTGGGGCAAGTGCTGAAAATCAGTGTTTTGTGATTTTTCTTAAAATTTCTTTAAAAAAAAGTTTGTAAAATATTTGGTTTGAATGTAGAATTTGTACTACC
>CAZMZC010000016.1:0-51628 GCA_964570685.1 uncultured Bacteroidaceae bacterium
TTTTCAGATTAACCAACATATACGCATAAACACAGGGTTTTACTGGTGACCCGAACGCACACCCTCAATGCTTGTGTAATAATACTCTTTAGCTCTTCGTCTTTGCTTTCACACAATACTCATTGAACACGATACCAGCGACGATGAGTATGAGTCCTATGTAGGTAGTAGGCACTATAGGCTCGCCTAGAATCGTCGATACAAAGAAGAGAGAAAGGAAGGGCGAGAGGTAGCAGAGCTGATTGATGAGGGCAGGATTAGTGGTCTTTCGTATGGCTAATCCAAAACAGATGAAGGGAATACCCATCTCGAACGCCCCGACATACATACCAGAGAGGACTCCTGGCAGCGTGTTGAGATTGACTCCTACGGCCAAGGCCCCTATACAAAGATAGATGCTTCCAAAAAGGAAACTCATGAAGCAGGCTATAGTAGCATCAGTCTTCTCTTTGTTGCGATTATTGACCATCCAATAGGTGGCCCAGAGAAGAGCACTCATCACGCCCAACGCCAAGCCTATGGGTGGAATACCCGAACCGGAGATGTTCTTTCCGCCAGCAGAAATAATGATAAGTCCGCCCAAGGAAACAAGCATGCCTATATATTTCTTTGCAGGAATAGGTTGCTTGGTAAAGATGGCCAACAATACGACCAGCAACACAGGCCATATATAGTTGACAGGTTGAGCTATCTGCGCAGGTAACAGGTCGTAAGACTTAAACAATACAAGGTAATAGGCCACGGGATTGAGCAATCCCAGCAAAGAGAAGTAGCCCCACATCTTGGGAGATAGTTTCTTCACCTCTTTCCACTTCCGCTGTATGGTCAATACTATGGTAAAAATAACCAATGATGTGATGCTGGCAACAAGGAGCATCTCAAAATGGGTGAGGTAGCTGAGAGCTACCTTGAAGGCGGTAGCTACGGTAGACCAACTGAGCACGGCGGCTATGGCCAGTGCAACGGCTTTATTGTTTTCTTTCATCGAGGTCGAAATGAATTGTGAGAAAATTAGTTTGCGGTAGACATCTTGCGGCCTCCTACGATGTAGACACCCTTGTCAAGACCATCGAGTGCGGTGGCTGAGGGTATATCGGAACGCAGAAGCACTCCTTGCAGAGAGTAAATATCTACAGTGCCCGAGGAGGAAGCAACCAGGTGCTCCACGCTGGGTAGCACCTGTTCCTCAATCTTCAGTGTAGTGCCTTCGACGCTAACCCGCACACTGGCTCCGCCTGCAAGGGTGAAGGTGCTGGTAGCCACACCTCCGGCACATACGATGTTTACGGTAACCTCGCGTGCCTCCTTGCTATTGACAGTCATATATACTGCACACGAGTCGTCGGCAGCCTGCGAAGCTACAAGGCCGTCGCCCTTGACGAAGACACGCAGCACATCACCTACGGAGTGATTCTTATCGGCAGCGAAAGTGGCCGAAGAGGTGCTGGCAGTAATGGTAGTCGTGGTGCTGAAGACAGGAGCACCAAGCGGACAGGACATCTCCGAGAGTGTGCACTCACGACCGCCCACAAAGTTAGAGAGGAACAGGTAGTGAGCCCCGTCAGGGTCGGGGGCGATAACACCATTCCAACCTTCGGGGACAACATCGGTAAGCACCTGCAGGCCCTCGCTCATAGCCTGAGTGGTGACGGCATCGACATTGCTATAATAAACGATATGACGACGATCTACAACCTCGCCCTTGGCAAAGCTGCGGTTCTCGGCCGAATAGGAGGCATAGAGTTTGGCCGTGTGGATGGAGTTGTTGAGTGAGCGGTCGCCAAAAGCCATGCTACGGGCACTCTTTGACACTATACCCAGTTCGTTGTCCACATTCACCCACGGGGTCTGCCAAGTAGTGAGACTGCTACCATCGAGTTGCTGATTAGTAGCACCTGACTCCCCTCCTTGGGAGGGGTTGGGGGAGGCTCTATATATCGTCCTCTTCTCCTTCATCATCGGGTCAACGCTGATAGCCATGAGTCCGCCCTGCTCGCGAGTGATGGTGCCACTGGCATTGCCACGCACATAGTCGAGGTAGATGACAGTATTGCCTGGAGTAGAGTAAAGGGCAAAGCGGTTGTTGAGCGCAGCATCGTTGGTGTTGAGTTCGCCATTCATCGTATAACTGTTGCCGCGCAGGTTGTAGATGCCGCTCACCACGGGTGTTGCGTTGGTACCCTTGCCATCCACGGTATACCATCCAAGATAGTTGCCGGTATTGTTGGCGCGGTAGGGTACGATAATCTTATTCTTGTCGGGGCTGTTGGCTGCGAGATACCCCGTGTAGCTCTTCAAACCCTTGCTCCAAGAGAAGCAGGTGAAGCGGTCGGCCGTGGCAGCACGCACAATATTCTGTGTCGTGAAAATCTTGGCATCGGCATAGCGGGCATTGAAGTCGGCCCACGAGGTTGCCGTGAGGTCGGCCGTAGAGAGCACCTCATGCATGAGCCACGTCATCATCACACGATGAGCCTCTACACCCATACGGCGGGCACCCACATCGGCATTGAGCAGCCATGAGCCATCGGTGGTAGTGGTCTGGCGTGCCTTAATATACTTATAGGCCATGTTCTCGAGCATCAGCGCATTGGGGTCGCGCAGGAAGCAGGCCATCGTAGAGTACGAGGTAATCTGATCAAAGAGGAAGAGGCTCCAGTCATTACCGTTGGGCATGGCCAGCTCGCCATCGGCGAGAGCGAGCCAGTTGAGCACCTCGTCCATCACCTCCTGATTATTGTGCATCAAGGCATTGGTCTTCCACTTCTCGGTGCCCGTAGTGCCCAGCTGGAACATCTTCAGCGCCAAGGCAGCCTCGCCCAGCTCCTGCATCACCACGTTCTGGTAGCTGGTGTGGAAGAGATTATGGTTCTGCAGCGTATAGTCATCGTAGAGGTTCTTGCCACGATAGAGGTCGGCCACGGTGGTGTTGTCATACTCAGGGTCAATGACGGTCTTGTCCGTAGCGTCGGCATAGTGTGAGTAGCTGTTGATGGCAAACTCGCGGAGGCGGGCAAACCATCTGGGTGCCAACTCGTCATCGGGGAAGAGTCCCAAGGCAGCGGCCAATACATCGGCCTCCCAGCCATTCTCCTCGGCCTTGGAGTCGGAGGCATAACCTGTGGGTATGGAGCGCTCCAACTCGTAGTTACACTCGGCCTTGAGCAGCGCATAGATGTATCCCTTCTGCGCCTCAGTGAGCTTGTCCCACTGGAAATAGGCCGAGTAGGCTACCGACATAGCCCAGAGCGACGACTCCCACGTATAGTCGTTCTTGCTCGTAGAACCCCAGTAGTTGTTGCCCTTGCACACCTTCAACTTGTTGGCCTTATGGGTAGAATAGGCAAACACGAGCGACTGCATAGCCATATCCTCCAGGTCGGTCCACGTCACGCCCTCGGGCAGGGTCACCTTATCCTTGGCATACTTGACCAGGAAAGCGCATATCATCGAGAGGTCTGCATTGGGGCGCACACCACGCTCGTCGTTCGCCATCGTGTTCTCGCCACGGAAGCAACCGCAAATCTCCCCCAAGCTGTTAGGAGCCACACAAGGTTGGAAGTCGTTCTTCATCCACAAAGAGAAGTCGGCCAGCATCTGCAGGATGTTGTCTTTCATCTCAGCCTCAGGCACGAAGTCGTGAGTGATAACCCCCTCCGTAGGACTCGCCACCTCAGTTTCATCGGGTTCCTCAGGAACCACATAATCGTCGGGCAAACGGTAGAGGCGCACATTATCTATCATCACACAACTGCCACCCGATAGCCAGTCGGCCTTTACGGCAATCTCCACATCGCCTGCATCCTCCATAGCAAACACCACCTCGGAAGTTTTCCACGGAGCGGTAGCGAAGAAGCCCGTACTACCTTGCACAAAGCCCTCTGTAACAGCTTCGGCACCAGCCGACAGCGTGAACGACGACGTAGCGCTATTGGCGTAGCCCGTACGGTGGTCCATTGTCAAGCGATAATTGCCGGCAGGGAGATTCTTCAGTGTCTGGGCTACGGTAGTGGCGCCAGCCGACCATCCCATACGGAGATAATAGGCCGCCTCACCATCGGCAACCGCAGTCACCAGTCCGAAGTTATTGTCGGCATAGCAGTCAGCCTTTACCAGCAGCTGCGTCACCGCCGTGCCGCTCACCGTCCATCCCGTAGGGTTGACCAATGTCCACCCACGCCGTCCGTCGGCACTGTTTGTCACTTCCTGAAGCCCGCTTACTGCATCAGCTTCGAACGAGGCATTCTGCACATAGTCCTGCGTAATGTCTTTCTCATCGGCAGCCACGGCCCCCATCAGCGTGAGCAGTGCTACCAGGCATAGATAGATTCTCTTCATATTGTTTGATTATTAACTATCATAACCAAGAAAATCCACGCCGAATACCGATGTGGACTTGCTTGTGACCCCGGTGGGATTCAAACCCACGACCTTCAGAACCGGAATCTGACGCTCTATTCAGCTAAGCTACGGAGCCGTTTGGAGTGCAAAGATACAAATTAATTGACAATTCACAATTGACAATTCACAATTATTACTGCGTGACAACGTTTTTTGCCTCTACCCATGCCTCATCCGACAAAAAACAAACTATCTTTTCGATAAATCGTGAAGATACTCTCGCTCGTTGCAAATAAATCAAAACTTTAAGTTTAGGCAAGCAAGCTTTCCTAACTTAAGCTTTGTTTATTTACTCGCTTATTTGTATCTTTGCCAATTATATTGCAAAACGAAACCAAAAGATGAGTTATTTGATAAAGCCTGATGGCTACAAGCCTGTACTCGACCTGAAGCAGACAGAACTGGCCATCAAACAGATAAAGGAGTTTTTTCAGCAGAACCTCTCTACGGAGCTGCGTTTGAGACGCGTCACTGCACCGCTCTTCGTGTTGCAGGGACTGGGTATCAATGATGACCTCAACGGCGTGGAGCGTGCCGTGACATTCCCCATCAAGGACTTGGAGGATGCACGTGCCGAAGTGGTACACTCGCTGGCCAAGTGGAAACGACTGACGCTGGCCGAGTATGGCATACCTCAGGGATATGGCATCTACACCGACATGAACGCCATACGTGCCGATGAGGAGCTGGGCAACCTGCACTCGCTCTACGTGGATCAGTGGGACTGGGAGCGCGTCATCGGCGAGGAGAACCGCAACGTGGAGTTCCTGAAGAGAATCGTGGAGCGCATATATGCCGCCATGCTGCGCACCGAATATATGGTATATGAGATGTACCCTGTACTGAAGCCCTCACTGGCCGAGGAGATTCACTTCATCCACGCCGAGGAGCTGATGCAGATGTACCCCACCCTCTCGCCCAAGGAGCGCGAGCACGCCATTGCCAAGAAATATGGTGCAGTATTCATCATCGGCATAGGCGGCAAGCTGAGCCATGGAGAGCCGCACGACAATCGTGCACCGGACTACGATGACTGGTCGACCCCGAACAGCGATGGCTACAACGGCCTGAATGGTGACATCATCGTATGGAACGAACTGCTGGGACGCTCCTTCGAGCTGTCGTCGATGGGTATCCGCGTCAATAAGGAGGTGATGCAGCAACAGCTACGCCTCACGGGCAAGGAGGAGCGCTCGGCGCTCTACTTCCACCAGCGTATCCTGAGCGACACCCTGCCCCTCTGCATCGGCGGCGGTATAGGTCAGTCGCGCCTGTGTATGCTGTTCCTGAAGAAGGCACATATCGGAGAGATACAGTCGAGCATCTGGCCCGAAGAGATGAAGAGAGAGTGCAAGGAAGCAGGAATACCGTTGATATAAGTAATATGGATGTACGCATAGAAGAGAGCTGGAAGCAGCGATTGGCCAGCGAGTTTGAAAAGGAGTATTTCGTGAAGCTCACCGAGTTTGTCCGTGCCGAATATTCGCGCACGACCATCTACCCTCCCGCACGACTTATCTTCAATGCGTTTGACCACTGCCCCTTCGATGAGGTCAGAGTGGTCATCATAGGTCAAGACCCCTATCATGGATCGGGACAGGCCCACGGGCTCTGCTTTTCGGTGGCCGAGGGGGTACCCAATCCGCCATCACTGCAAAACATCTTCAAGGAGATACAGAGCGACCTGGGCAAACCGCTCCCGCCCAATGGGGACCTCACACGCTGGGCCAATCAGGGTGTACTGCTGCTCAATGCCACGCTCACCGTACAGGCTCATCAGGCAGGCTCGCACCAGCGCCGCGGCTGGGAGGAATTTACCGATGCTGCCATACGCATCCTGGCCGAAGAGCGCGAGCACTTGGTATTCATACTTTGGGGTGCTTATGCACAAAAGAAAGGTGCCTTCATTGACCGGAACAAGCACCTGGTGCTCACCTCTGCCCACCCCTCTCCCCTATCGGCCTACAACGGGTTCTTCGGCAACAAGCACTTCAGTCGCGCCAATGAGTACCTGATTCAGCATGGCAAGCAGGCGATAGAATGGTGAGTCTTAATACCAATCCACATTACCGCCCGAGCTGCTGCGCTGGTCATACTTGAGGGCATCGGCCAGCATGCTGGAATTGGCACGGATAGAGAAGTTGTATGAGGTATAGGGCTTGAGCACCACACCACACGACATACTGAAGCAGTGCATATCGCGAGAGATATTCATCGTGGTAGTAGTGAGTTCCTTATCATCGAAGTCCCAACCTGAGGAGAAGTTCATGTTCCACTTATTGGAAATCTTGATATTGCCCGAAAAGTTCATATTCTGCGTCAACTTATAGGGGTAGCGCATATTTTTCTCGTTAATCTTTCCTGCCGTATTCTCACGCATGCTCACACCATACGATACAGAGAACGACCAGGGAATCTTGAAGGCCATATAGCCATCCTCGTCAAGTTCTACACTTCCACCGCCACCTTTACTGCTGCCACTACTATTGCGGCGCTCACCCTTATTAGGAGCGGCGTTGGCTCCTCCACCTTGTGCTGAGCCATCCTCTTCCTCAGATTCCTCCTCCGGATTGAGAAGTTTGTCTATCGCTTCCTTCCACTTTTTCCAAGTGCCGTTGTTGAAGGTGTAGGAGAAGTTCTGACTCATACCCTGGAAACGGCCAAAGCGACCATACGACCACTCGGTGCGGTCGCCCACGACTACACGCCCGCTCTCATTGAACTCATAGGCATAGGTGGCCCATACGGAGTTGAGGCTGAAGGTATAGTTCTTCGTCAGCTTCAAGCGGATACGGGTCGACAGGTTACTCCACGGTTTGGTCTTTGCCGCCATATTATAGGAGATACTTGCACCCAGTTCGTCGATAATACTAATTTTACGCACGCCTGTAGAGTCCCGATCGGTCTTGATCTTCATCTCCACATTGTTCGACACATCCATGTTGATACTTCCCGAACGTCCCTTAGCAGGCACGCCATACAGCGAGCCCGCATAGGGCGAGTAGTCTACGGTGCGCACCTCTCCCTGCGCATCGGTATAGGTATATGACTTATAGTAGCCATACTTGGAGTCACCAAAGTCGGGCGTAAGGCTATAGCTCACCGAAGGAGTGAAGACGTGGCGTATCATCTGCACCTTATCACCAAAGATGGCCTTGATGGGCTTGTAGAATCCATAGAGCTTGGTATTGGCACTGATGGCAAGGTTGTAGTTGTACACGCGGTTGAAGCCATAGGTAGTATCCTGCCGCTCACGCATACGTTCCTCATCCCACATTCGATCTATCTTATAGCTGTACCAACGCTCTGTATAGTTGAACGAAGGAGTGATATTGATATACTTGAATGCGGTAAAGGAAGCACTGATAGGGATGTAATGCTTCACACCATTGCGCCAGTCGGTAAAGATATTCTTCTGCATTATCTCATTCTCCTTGGCTGTGATACTGTTGCTCAACGAGCCCGTATAGGTGAACGAAATCTTCTCATACCATTTTTCCTCACCCATCGCCTTTTTCTTCTTGAACGGGTAGATGCGGCTTACCGACCAGTTGAGCGAAGGTAATGTGAGCGAGAGAGTTGAGTCGCGCATGTTCTGCGAGATATTGAACGAACTGGAGAGGTTCATCTTGGCATCAGGGAAGCTGCGTGAGTAGCTCACGCTTGACGTACGTATACTCTGCGAGGTGAGTGCAGGGTTGTACATACTGGAGAGGTTGTTGCGCTCATAGTTCGAGGTAGCAAAATTAACACTGGCCGAGAAGTTCTGATTAGGATTAGCCTTGGCATCCTGACGATGGCTCCAAACAATCTTGAAGTTCTTCGATACCGAATAGTCTGGCATATTTTTCTCGCCTTTTTTTGTCACCATGTAACTGAGGTTCACATTACCAGAGAATTTGTAACGTTTGCGATAATTGGTCACTGATGACAATCCCCACGAACCTTTGGTAAAAATCTCACCAGTAAACTTCTGGTCCATATAGTCACTGATGGCAAAATAGTATCCACCATCACGCAAGTAGAAACCACGTTCCAGTTCATCACCATAGGAGGGCATGATGAAGCCTGAGGAATAATCGGACGTAAAAGGGAAGAAGCCAAAAGGCAAGGCTAAAGGAAGAGGCACATCGGCCACCACCAATTGTGCAGGGCCGAACACCACATCCTGATTGGGGCGCATCTTGGCCATCGAGAGCGACAGATAGAAGTGTGGATGCTCATGATCTTCACAAGTGGTATAACGTCCCTTACGGATATAGAATTCATTGTCAGGGCCCTTCTTCACCGTATTGCTGGTCATATAGCCCTCGCCCTGCTGGGTGGTGACATTATTGATGAATCCTTTACGGGTTTTGAAGCTATAGCTCATTGTCTCAGACTCATAGGGTGTATCTCCATCAGCAAAGATTGGCCTACCCGTCACCGCACCCAATGAATCAGTCGTACCTTGAGCATAGACGATACTATTATCCAGGTCGATGGTAATTTCATTGGCCTTCAGCTCTATATTTTGATAGTTGACCTGCCCTGACCCATAGAGATAAGCATTACCATTCTTGTACCATACCATCGAATCCTTCGACTGATATACGACAGGTGCTTCCAGGTCATCACGTTTCTTCGTGGTATCATTGGCCAACGTATCGGCAGGCATCACCAAAGCCGAGTCGGCAGGTGCCACACCTGTAGCTACAGCAACCGAGTCGGGAGCAGCGCCCGCACGCCGAGCAACCCGCTGAGCCGAGAGACTCTGCGAGAAGACTACTACCGAGAGCAGCAATAAGATATATCTGCGTAGCTTTACCAATGTCAATTCAATTAATCTGCAAAATTAGTGCAAGCCGAGCGAAATGCCAAATTTCAACGAAACAATCGGCAATTGACAATGGATAATTGACAAATATTAATATAAAAAGCGCTCACACCAGGCATCAAACTTCACCAGCCCCTCCTCACCGAACTTCTCCAAACTACGGCGGGTCTGTTCCACACTCTTCTCCGTCTCAAGGCGCGTCTTGGAGAAAAACTTGTCGGCAAAGCAAATTATCTGCTCCTCTATGCTCACAGGCTGCATATCGTGGTGAGGCAGTGGCAAGCGCTGAACCACAATCTGCTGCAAGGTAAGCCCCGTACCTGTATGGCGCTCGCACACCAAGGCATGACGTTCAAGTCCTTCGCCGCGCAGTATCTCGCCCCCCAAGATGCCGTGGCAGATGTAGGGTTCAGTACCATAGCAGGCTATTGCAGGTGCATCGACCCTAACTATACCTATATCGTGCAGCAGGGCAGCCTCTTCAATAAACTGTTCGTCGGCATGCAATTCGGGATGACAGTGTGCTATTGCCAAAGCCTTATCGGCAACAGCACGACTGTGCGTCAAGAGTATATGGCGCAGCCTCTCTTCCGGGCAGTACTTATCAATCAGTTCCAATGGGTCCATACTTGTTGTTTTTTTATACAAAAACACTCGGCGATTGCCGAGTGTTTCTGCATATAATCAATACATTTACTTCACTACTACCATAGCCGTAGCGTTACCAGCCTTGACTACATACACACCTGGAGCCAAAGCGTTGGCTGAAGCCAGTTTGATACCATGCATGGTGTATACGTCAAAGTTGTCGTAGCCATCTACATAGATAGCATTGTCTACTACATAAGGACGTAATGGAGCCTCGGCATCAGCCTCCATCTGTTCCACAGACGAGCCTTCTCCACGAGTATAGAGCACCACCCATCCAAGATCGTCCTTCATAGAGGTAGCACTCAGCTTAGTACCGTCAGAGGCTTTGCTGCGCGATGAGTCTACCACACGTCTGAAGCGTGCACCTACGGTATACTCCACACCATCTACCTCCTCTGTAATGGAACTACTCTGCCGACGCACCAGCGTAGCTGCATCGTAGTTGCTTGTCTGCAAGCAAGCAAAGATAGAGGGTGCCAAGCAGCGAAGTGTATCACCGCCACTGACGAAGTAGTGTGGACGGGCTGTAGAACCATACATGGTAGCCTCGCTCTTACCCGCAGCAATCATCAAGCCCAAGTTGTCGTCAACCGCAGCTACACCAGGAGTGATGGCCAAGTAACACACATTCATCTTCATTGACGACTTGGAGCCGACCTCATCCTCATACATCAAGATGCACTTGAAGCCCGTATTGGTCACATTGCGCACCTTCACGATAATGGGGTTCTCCTTGAGCAGCGGCTTGCGTATCTCAGTGAGCACCACAGGCACTACACCCTCAGCGAAAGGCTTGGTAAACACCACATCTACGGTGTCTACCATATTCACCTTCACCACGCCCACCTCACAGTCAAGGCTGCCAAAAGTATGATTGCCCTCTTCGATTGCCATAAAAGGCAGCGCTTCGGTCTTGGCAAAATCGGTAGACTCCGATGTCACCCAAGGCAGAGGCTTGTAGGTAAAGTTCTTCGAGCCTGAAGCCGAAATCAGATTACCCAGTTGCATCTTGGTGTTGGCATTACTCATAGGGCCCATAAATACGGCAGGAGCGCTGGCAAAGTTTCCTGTATAGTCAATGTCCACCTCATCATCGGTACTTACCAAGAAGATTTCACCAAACTGAATCTTATCGGTACCCTGCACCGACGACTTGGCCGCCTTAACGACAGCCGAGTAGCGCTTTGCATTATCAGCTGCGACATTCACTACGCGATATTCATAAACACCGGGCTCAGTCAGCGTATCGTTGCAAGCATAACTGAGAGTTTTGCCGGTCATATCCTTGGGAGCAACGGTCTGCACCACCACAAAGTCATCATCATTCTCGCCCTTACGCTGCAGCTGAATTTCGCTCAGCATATCGCCATTGGTATCACTCCATGTGAGACGGAAAGAACCTGCAGTCTGATTACTCCATGTGCCTGCCAAATTACTGGGAGCCGTATACACCACATTGGGGACCTTCTCATACTCCTTGCGATAGGCCATGCCGGACTTCATATCGCGGTAGTATTCGCCAGTGAGCGAAAGTTCACCGCTACGGATCAACTTAGAACAGTCGGCCTCACCATTCCAATAGGCATAGCGCTCTACATAGGGCGAGTTATTGAGCGTAGTGAGGATATTCTTCATCTCATTGAGATTCTTCTGCTGATTCGCTGTTGAGAAGCTGCGGTCAGTAGCAAAGATTCCGTCGTTGTTCCAAGAGGCACCCCACACGAACTCAGTAATCCAAATAGGACGCTTACCATATTTATTATAATAGTATTCCATATTACCGAATCCGCTGGCCCAGTAACAGTGGAGGTCGAGGATATCGCAACGCCATCCACGTTTGTCGACCTCGGCGATAAACTCATCGAGATGAGCCCAGCTACCGTCGTGAGAAGACTCCGAACAGAGGCGCAAGCCTGTACGCATAAGGTCCTGCCACTGATTCAAGATGACTTCAACACTCTGTGGGGTGTCATCGGCACTATTGCCCGGCTCATTGTTGGTCTGCATGTGGCAAGCGAAATCTACGCTACCACAAGTTGACACCGAAGGCCATGCCACATAGATTTGGTGAGGCACACACTCACGGTCAGGCAGATGGCTGAGGCCCTGTGCCCAGTCATAGCAATAGGTAGTACCCAAAGTCTCGTTGTAGTCGAATCCGGTATCACTGGCCAGACCTTTCTTCTGTACATCGTGCCACTGGAATACGCGGTACGAAGAGATACGAGCATCCAAGTGAGCAGGCAGTTCTGCGAACTCGAGGTCCTCTGTATCAGCAATGAAGCAACGGCTATAGCCCCAGCCACTCTTACCGACAGCAAAGGTCACCATATAACCACGCTTGAGCTTGAAGCTACGGATTTGGTTATTGAGCTTAGCCTCAGAAAGTGTATTCATAAATCCACCCGAATGCTCCAAGCCGAAATCATTAACGGCCGTACCGCCATAGTTCTGTTCTGAATACACGGTGAGAGGCTTGATGTCCTTGGCATAAGGGAATACGATAGAGCCGTGGGCATACATACGCACCTGACAGTTCTCGCCATTGACAGCTTGCTCGCCATTGATGAACACATGTCCGTCGAGCAACTTCTGATTGAGCACATAGCTCGGACGTATGCTCTGGATAATGAGCACAGCGTGGTCGGTATTGGTGATATTCACCTTCGCACCATCAGCAAAAGGGGTGGCACCCTGAATCACGTAATCAACGTTTTCACTCAAAGTTACCTCGCCTGTAACCTGACCAACTTTGGTCACGGTATTTGCAGCATTTGCCGCCAGCCCAAAGGCCAGCAGCAAAGCGCATGTTAGTTGTTTGATTTTCATAGTTTCTTTTTGTTTTCTAAGGAGTCTTAGGAAGTCCTAGGCTGTCCTAGGACGCCCTAGGGAATCCTAGGAATCCCTAGAGCAAATTACTTTACCGGGCGAATCACAAAGGTGTATTCGTAGTCGCCATAAGGCATCTGGTATTCGCGGCGAGGCCATGCACCCCATGAGTTGACGCAACCGATACCAAACTGCCGCTTGTCGATGTTTACAACAGTGTAGTCGCGCGGAGTGAGGTCGCCGGAGTGACGCTGGTCTTTGTCCCAACCGTCATCAAGGTCGTCCTGTGCATAGTTGAGGGCGGTAGCATTCAATGCCTCGGTGCCGTAGAACTCGAGACCCTTGCCCGCATTGTCGAGCACACGCCAGTAGCGTACCTCGGTCTTGTTGCCTGACTCCTGAGGACGCACGTAGGGGTGATACTGCTCGCTAACCTTCTGGCTGTAGACAGCTACAGTCTGGTCGTTGTTACGGTCGATGTAGTTCTCCTCGGGACCATTGCCATAGTACTCGATGTTGGCGTATGCCTCGGGCATCACCATCTGCATACCGAAGCGGAAGAGGTGGGGCTTGCCCTCCTTGTTCTCGCCTGCCTTGAGGCTCTGGTTCACCACGAGCTGTCCGTCAGCGGTGAGGGTATACTTCATCAGGAGAGTAGCTTCGAGCTTGGGCAGGTCATACTCGGCTGTAACCACCATGTTGTCGCCCTCCTTGGCCCACTTGAACGAGTCTCGCTTCATGCGCAGGCCGGGCTCCTTCCAATCTACGAAACGACGCTGCAGGCCGGCACCCATGTCATTGTCGGTCGGGGCGCGCCAGAAGTTGGGCTTCAGGGCATGACCCTTCTCCATCATCGGGGTGTCATTGACGTCGATATACTCAATCCAGCCGTTCCAGCGGTTCCATGTCACGGTGAGGTCGCCACCCTTGAGGATGAGGCAAGCCACGTGTACGTCCTCTGTTACAGGAGTGCCCTCGGCTGCTGTGATAGTCTCAACGGTAGGATAAGCATACTCGGTAAGCTGGAACTGCTCGTGAGCCACCATGAAATCCTTGGGCAAGAGGGGCTGAGCCTCCTTGAGGTGGAACTCTACATTGAGGAAGTACTCCTTGCCATTAGCCTCAGGGTGCTTGAAGCCCTTGAGGGTAACCACCTTCTTGCCCTGAGCAGGCACGCTGAGCTTGTCGACCTGACCGTTGGCTACAGCCTTACCCTCCTCGAGGAGTGTCCATGTGAGGTAGTAGTTGCTCAGGTCGATGAAGAAGAACTCGTTGTACACCTCTATCTGCCCCTTCTTCAGGTTCTTGGCTGTAGCCCAGATGTCCTGATAGTTGTAGCGCACCTCGTAGGCATGGGGATGGTAGCTACGGTCAGAAGCGATGATACCGTTACAGTTGAAGTTGTTGTCCGAAGCGGGATAGCGGCCATAGTCGCCACCATAAGTAAAGATTTCCTTACCCTCCTTGTTCTTGTCGCGCAGCGCCTGGTCCACGAAGTCCCAGATGAAGCCACCCTGCAGGGCGGGATACTTGCGGATGAGGTCCCAGTACTCCTTCAAGCCACCGATAGAGTTACCCATGGCGTGGGCATACTCACACTGGATGAGGGGTTTGTCGGGGTTCTTGCCGTAGCGCTCCATGTAGTTGTAGTCGGCATACATGGGGCAGCGGATATCGCTGTTGCGGGCGTTGCAAGCCTGCTCATACTGAGTAGGACGGCTGTTGTCGTAAGCCTTGATCCAGTCGTAGGCAGCCTCGAAGTTAGGACCGTTGCCAGCCTCGTTACCCAAGCTCCAGAAGATGATAGAGGGGTGATTCTTGAAGGTCATCACATTGCTGATATTACGCTCCATGTGTGCCTTGGCGAAGGCGGGGTTCTTGGCCAGTGTACGCTCGCCATAGCCCATACCGTGACTCTCGATGTTGGCCTCGGCCACCACGTAGAGACCATACTCGTCGCACAGTTCATACCAGCGGGGATCGTCGGGATAGTGACAGGTGCGCACAGCATTGATGTTGAGCTCCTTCATGATCTTGATATCCTGAATCATGCGCTCTACAGACACCACATAACCGAAGTCGGGGTCCATCTCATGACGGTTGGCACCCTTGAAGAGCACGGGCTTGCCGTTCACGAGCACCTGGAAGTTCTTGAGCTCTACCTTGCGGAAGCCCACCTTCTGGCGGATAGCCTCAATCACTTGGTCACCATCAACGAGTTCGATGTAGAGCGTGTAGAGGTTGGGAGTCTCGGCTGTCCACTTGGCAGGATTGCTCACAGCCATTGTAGTCTCGGCCTTGCCCTCAGCGTCGAGGGTAGCGGTAGCGCTCTTGACCACCTTGTCGGCAGCGTCCTTGAGGGTATAGCGCAGGGTCTTGCCGGCAGCATTGTCGGTAGAGGCAGTAATCTTCAATGTACCGTTCTTGTAGTTCTTGTCCAGGTCGGGGAGGATGAAGAGGTCATCGACACGCACCTGAGGACGGGCATACATATATACCTCACGAGCGATACCGGTGAAGCGCCAGAAGTCCTGGTCCTCGAGGTAAGAGCCGTCGCACCAGCGCATTACCTGCATGGCCACGAGGTTCTCCTTGCCAGGCACGAGGTAGGGAGTGATGTCAAACTCAGCGGCCATCTTGGCATCCTCGCTGTAGCCTACATACTTACCGTTGACCCACACCATGAGGTTCGATGTAGCCGAGCCCACGTGGAGGTATACCTGCTGACCCTTCCAGTCGGCAGGGATCATGAATGACTTACGATACGAACCAGTGTAGTTGTTGCGCTCCTCGATGTAGGGAGGATTGGGCTCAAACTGGAGGTTCCAAGGATAGCCGGCGTTGCGGTAGATGCGGTCGCCATAGCCGAGGATCTCGAAGAGTCCGGGCACGGGAAAGTTGTTCCACTCAGAGTCATCATAGCCCACAGCAAAGAAACCTTCGGGAGCCTCGTTGTGGTTTTTCACGAAATTGAATTTCCACTCACCCGTCATGTCGAGGTAGCGGGCACTCTTGCTCTTGTCGTTCTGAGCGGCAAGGTCAGTGTTCTCATAGGCGAAGTAGGCGGTGCGTGCCTCCTTGCGGTTCTCCTGATTCACCTCAGGGTCGAGCCACATCTTCGGCTTCTGTGCGCTCACGCTCATAGCAACGGCGAGCGCACCCAAGAAAAGCATGTTTTTCTTCATAAATAGTTGTTAATATTGAATTGGTTTATAATGATTTTTCTTAATCAAGGCAAAGATAAAACAAATTTATGGAACATGCAACTTACACGCGCGAAAATAAATCCGCATCGTGCGCTTCACGCACGCGCATTGGCAAAAGTTCATAAATCGGTTGGCTTCGGCAACATAACAAAAGCCCAACCACCTGCTACATACCGCCGACAACCACTCACACCACACACAACGCCCGAAACGACGTATCACCACTTGCTGTCACCGCGGTGATAGTTTCACGCCACCGCGGTGAAACCTTTCCGCCACCGCGGTGGCAGATTTCCGTCACCGCAGTGACACTAAAACGCCACCGCGGTGGCGTGCATACGTTGCCTTTATAAAACCTAATTTAAGATGGCTTCAGCCCCTTCGGATTAACAGCCAAAGCCGAAGCCTCGGGCATCGACCTAAAGGTTGCCATTATAAAGTTTTGCTTTAAGATGGCTTGCTCGCTCGGTATAGCTCAAGCAAGCTTGACTCTACTCTCGCTGCGCTGTGCCATTGCCAACCGATTTATAAACTTTCGCCATATATGAAGCGCGCATTTACACAGGCTGAATCTTCAAAAAAACGCCCATTTCATCGAGGAGACCGCAATCTCTCGGGAAGAGACTCGAAGCGCCCCGACTCCACAATCGTATTCAAACCCAATAGCACCACTGATATCCAAAATGTTAAATTACACCTTTTCCACACAATTTTATGATAAAAACTATTGCTATTTAATTATTTTTATTACCTTTGCACCGTTTTATGCCCATTAGTCTCTTCCCGAGAGATTAACCAACAAGAGCAATAAGCGACAAACCTAACTAAGGAACAGACAATTTACACACAACCAATCTATTAACTTAAAAAACAAGCATCATGAAGAAAATTTTGACTTCAGTTGTGCTCTTCGCTGCCGGACTCTTTGCAGTGAACGCACAGCAGCTCAAGACCGGTGACCAGTTCACCTATGTCAACAAAGATGGCATAGAGAAGATGTACGTCGTTACCGGTGACAACTTGATTGAAAACCCGTCATTCGATGCCGGCACAGAAGGCTGGCTTGGCGGCGCTGGTGGCACACTCACCAACACAGAGGTGAACTATTCTGGCGGCGTTGATGATGGCGCATACATCCGTCCCACATCAAGTTCTGGAAAGGGTAACGACAACTCTATCGGTACCGCATGGGAAATCGAGAAGGGCAAGACCTACGTGTTCAGCTACTTCATCCGTCAGAACACAAGCACAGAAGCCGTAGCTTCTGAGGGTTACATCGTAACCTCTGAGACCGACACTCCGCGCGGCGATGAGACCAAGACCATCATGCTCGCTCACGAAGATGCCGACTGCGCATGGACACAGAACCTTGTGGTAACCACCGCCGAGTTCAAGTACCTGCAGTTCTGCGCCCGTTGGTTGGGTGGCAGCAAGTGCTTCGACGCCTTTATCCTCGCCGAGGTTACTGAAATCCCCACTCCCGCCGAGTTGGAGCAACTCCTCACCAATTGTGACAATTGGATCAACGAATTCGGCGACGAGGCCAAAGAGGCAGAGGTATTCAACGCTTTGGTAGGCGAGGGTTACGATATGCTCGACGCATTCGACACCTTCACTCCCGAGGAAATCAACGCACTTGTTGCCAAGATTAAGGAAGGCCTCCTCACTTTCCGCATTGCCAATGCCAGCGAGGACTACCCTGTAGACGTTACCGACCGCTACATCAAGAACCCCAACTTCGACAACGGCCTCTCATACTGGACACGTAACAACGACGCTGTAAACAACGGTAGTAACATCCGCTTCTTCGAGTACTTCGGCGAGAACAGCCGCGTATTGGAAATCAACGGACAGCCCTCTGTAGACACCCACGTAAGCCAGACCGTATATGGTCTCCCCTTGGGTTACTACCGCTTCACCGTAGAGTGCGTTATGAACCACACAGTAGACACCAGCGACCCCGAGGCAAAGTCAGGTGCCGCTATCTACTGTAACATCTGGGAGCAGGATATGGTGACCGAGCAAATTACCGCCGACGGCGCAGCTAAGGACGCTTCATATCCTCAGACCTTCTCTATCGAAGGTATCGTATCGGCCGACTCTATCACCGTAGGTTTCGTAGGCTACACAGGTACTAACTTCACCTACGTTGCTATCGACAACGTGAAGCTCGAGTACATCGGCTTCGACGCTGGTATCTACCTCGACGGCTTGGTAAACGAAGCCCTCGACTGGATCAATGACAACAAAGACTATTTGGTTCCTGGCATCGCCTACGAACTGGAAAATGAAGCTTATGCAGCCAGCGATGCTATGGGCATGGAAGACGAAGAGATGACAGTTGCTTACGTACGTCTCGACTCAGTATTCGCCGCTGCCAAGCACTCTGTAGAGCTTGTTAAGCAGCTCAACAAGGACTACGAAAACTTCGTAAACTTCGTAGAGGAGACTCAATATAAGGGTTACGATGAGGCCGTTGCATTCATCGACGAACTGAGCGAGTTCCTTGAGTTTGAAGACGAGAACGCAGGCTACGCAGAGCTTTACGCCATGATTGCCAAGTTGGAGCAGGCTCTCAACGACTACCGCATGAGCCAAGAGGCCAGCAAGGACACTCCTGCTGACTATACATTCCTGCTCCCCAACGCCAACTTCGAGGAGAAGGGCAACTGGGTATGGTCACTCACACACAACGGTGGTGGCTCAGACCTCTGGATTGGTGCTTGCCGTCCCGTAATGGAGGGTGGCGAAAGCCGTCAGGGTGTAAACCTCTGGGGTAACCACATCGTATCTATCGACCTCCACCAGGAGCTGACAGGTCTGCCCAACGGACTCTATGGCATCAGCGCCGAGCTTATCACACAGACAGGTTATGCTACCGACCAGCACCTCTATGTAACAGGTATCAACACCTCAGTATCTCCCAACCTTGACGTGGATGGCTGGGATGCTTACCAGTGGACCACACTCCAGACAGGCTACGTAGTAGTTATAGACGGTACACTCACCATCGGTGCTGCTTCAAACACTGGTGGCGAAGCATCTGAAGGCTGGTTCCAGGCAACCAACTTCAAGCTCCAGTACTACGGTGAGGCTAGCGACGAAGACCTCCAGGTAGCTTACGAGGCTACACTCGCCGAGGCTCAGGCTCTCATCCCCAACCTGCTCAAGGGCGACGCTGCCGTACTGCAGGCCAAGATTGATGCAGCCATCGCACTGAGCGCCACCTCATACGGTGAGGCCGCCGCTCTCCTCATTGCCCCCATCACTGTAGCCAAGACAGCTGTTCAGACCTACAACACCTACAAGACAGGTGCTTACCAGACAGCTATCGACAACGCTGCAGCCCTCGGTACTGCAGACGCACAAGAGGTGCTTGACACAGCCATCGCATTCGCTGATGCAATCACCGCCGCTGACACCACCACAACTGCAGCTCTCCCCGCTATCACCGAGAAGCTCAACGCTTACAACGACTACGTCACTTACCTCGAAGAGGTGGGCTATATGGTTACCGACAGAAGTGCAGGCTATGCAGCAGCCAACATCGAGGATGTAAAGATCACCATCGCCGCCCAGAAGGCAGACCTCTTGGCTGAGTTCCAGAACAAGGCCAACGTAGAGGACCTCAAGGCTAAGCTCCAGAACGTAGTAAGATACATGGAGAAGAGCGCATTCATCAACGCTAAGGCAGGTGCCGACGTTACCGCCCTCATCGTGAACCCCACCTTCGACACTGACGCTGCAGGCTGGCTCGTAAACAAGGGTACAGGTAACACCGAGACCAACGCTAGCCAACATTGGACCGCAGACGCTGCTAACCGCTACATGGACTCTTACAACGGCACCAAGAAGGCGCTCAACTTCCGCGCTTCACAGGTACTCACCGATATTCCTAACGGCACATACACCGTAACAGTAGCTACCCGTGCCGACTCAATCGGTGCCTACATCTTCGCTCTCGGCGAGGCTATCACCGACACTTTGGTGAACGACTCTACCGTAATGCTCCAGGTGGCTAACAGCGCCAACACCAAGTGGCAGGAAATCGAGTTCCACGCTGACAGCCTCGGTGGCATCTGGAACACAGAGAACGACAAGTGGTATGCCGGAGGTGCTCCCGATGAGGCCATCCACGGTGCAAACAACGGTAAGGGCTTCGGTTGGACATGGGCAACCATCGACGACGTTGTAGTTACCAACCACGAAATGGTAATTGGTGTTACCACCGACTCTACCGTAACCAAGAAGGCCGGATTCGAAGGCAAGTGGTTCTCAGTTGACAACTGGACACTCACCCTCAAGGCCGTAGGCGACAACAGCAACATGGTTATCGTGAGCGGTATCGACAACGTAGCTGCCGTAGTGACCAAGACTGTATACTACGCTATCGACGGATGTCAGCTTGCTATTCCTAGCAAGGGTGTGAACATCGTGAAGACTGTTTACAGCGATGGCCGTATCGAAGTGAAGAAGGTATTCGTGAAGTAATCACAGAATCCTGACTTATAACACCCAAGCGGGGCTGCACATGCGGCTCCGCTTTCTTATTGATATATTTTACACTCCGCGCTTTGCCAATCAAAGAATTATCCTTACTTTTGCAAGAATAATTAACTCTCACATAGAGGCACCTAGAAATCATAGCATCTCCTAGACTGACCTAGTGAAAAGGATACAAAAACAAACAAGCACCATGAGCAAGATTCTTAAGCCACTGCTATTGACTGTACTCGCAGTTCTAGCCCTGCAATCAACAGCGCAATCGCTCCCCTACAAAGGCGCTACAGACATTACGCTGAGCGAACAGCAGACAATCACTCAAGCTGGCGGCATCAGCACCTATGCCACCCGCTTTATGCCCGAGGGAGACTTCACCCTCGACCTGGGTCTGCTCATGCGCAGCGGCACTATGCAAGCTACAGCCATCAACAGCAAGGGGCTCGGGTTTGCAGCCAATTTCACCAACAACGAAATCAGTTTCACTCAACCCGAAGAAGAGACCGCCGCATCATACCCCATAACCGATTCAGAGAATGCACACACCTATCGCTTTGTACTCAATGGCAGCAAACTCTCCATATATTCTGACACAACACTATTGGGAACGCATACAGCCCTATCCCTTCCCTTGCTGCCCGATGCAGGATTCTACGGCAAAGAAGACAATGCTACAAACCTAACCGGCATCTACGATAAACGCAACCTCATCCGTAATCCAGGGTTCGAGACCGAAGGAGTCGTTGTAAAAAACGATGCAAGCGACTACCGTTTCTGGCCCGCAGAGTGGGAAATCACCAATGCCAATGCAGCAAACGAGCAGACAAGCGGTGTACGTTGCAACAAAGACAACGCCACCTATGCCAATGGACGTGAAGGAAGTTCGGCGCTCATGTTCCGTCAAGACGGCTCTGGAGGATTCACAGCAGCCAACGGCAGCTACATCTATCAGCAGTTGAGCGCCCCTCTGAAAGCAGGACGAAGGTATGAACTCTCATTCCAAGTCCTCAGCCACACCAACGACCTAGGCAAGACATACGCCGTAGCCGTAGGCTCAGCCAAGGGCACATGGGACAACCTGTATGAAACATGGACCGCCCCCTCAACCAAGCAGACTCTACAGACCTATCACTACGAATTTACGGCTACCGAACAGAGCGAAAGCTACGTCGCATTTGTATGCTATGGCGGTAGCGGCATCGTTCACCTCGACCGCGTTGCCCTCAGAGAGATACCTGGCGACTACAACCTTTTCAGCATCAGCACCGAGGGTACAGTAGACCTCGACATCCGCGGCATCAGCTACTGCGACGGAGCCTTCTCGCCCATCCGTCACATCAGCAACACCCTATACGATGGAGGTGAATACTACCTCTACAACACCTACTACAGCCGCCTGCTGGGACTTAACGCCAGCAACATCCCCGCCTTGGCAGCCTCAGACGCAGAAGCCAGCAATGCAGCATACACTTGGTGTGCAGAGAGCAGCAACAAAGAGGGCTACTATCGCCTACGTCACAAAGCGACAGGCAAGTACCTTGCCGCCAGCACAGCCAACACATGGAGCATGGTACTCAATGATGCCCAAGCCACAAACAACACCGACCTATGGGCCATCGCCGAAGGATTGGAAGGCACCATCACCTCACTCTACAGCGGCAAGGTGCTGGGCACCGACAAGGATCTGGAAGCCAATGAATACATCGGTGTATATTACGACAAGAGCAAAGGCGAACTGAGCACCTGGCAATTGGTAGAAGCACAGTTCCCACTCAGCGAGAGTCGCCTGGCACTCTATGTCAACAAGTTGCAGGAAGCCATTACCCTCGGTGAGCAGATTATCAGTAGCGGCATCTACGGATTAGCCGCCACCACAAATCTCGGTCTCTGTATCGACAAAGCAAAAGAAGTGGTTGCCAAAGCCACCATAGACGACATCAGCACAATCGTAGAGACCACCACCGAGGTAGAGCAAGCCATAGCCACCTGCAAGGAGAGCACGGCAGAAGACTCCAAGAATATCCATATATGGGCAACCTACGACAGCAATGGTATCAGCCTGGAGAATAGCTATACGCTCAGTCTCGACAGCGTAACCTTTGCCAATGACTCCACAGCATACATTCTCATCCGTAACAGAAACAAGCAAGGAGCACTTATCGGCATCAGCCGCGCAGACATCAGCATAGGCGGACAGACTATTTATACATTACCCGAGAGTTCAGTTCGCAACAACTATCGTTTTGTTACCAACAATGGCACTCTCCAGATTTATCACAACGGACAACTGGCAGGTACAGCCGCCACATACACAGTACCTGCACTCACAACAGGAGGAGACAAGACGGAATACACCGGCCTGGGCACCCAACATCTGAGCAGTTATATCGCCGAGATTATCAGCATGGGCAAAGCATTTGCTCCCGGCTCGTATGATGGCAATAAATATAATAAGGTAAAGCGCCAACTGGCTATGGCATATCGGTGCGACCTTAACCTTACAGTACCTGCAGACTACTTCCTGCTCAACGAAGCAGCCACCATGGTAGAGTCCAAGTTGCACATCAACAATGAGAATTGCTGGGTAATACTCCCGCACACACGCCCCTCAGCCACCATATCTACTTGGGAAAGAATCGCCACCATAAAGGGAGCAATGCCCCAATCGGGCAAGAGTTACCGCGCAGCCATCTACCTCGACGGCACAGCAGTCATCCCCTACCCTGCCGACATCACTCCCTTCACCGCATATAGCGGTGAGCTATATAGTGGCGAAGCAAGCAACTATGCAGCAGGAAAGCACAATTCCCTGGGCGACAAAGCCAATACCATGCAGAGCTTTATCCTCAAACGCGGATATATGGTCACTCTCGCCGCCAACAGCGACGGCAGTGGGTACAGCCGAGTTTTCGTAGCCGACCATGAGGACCTTTTGGTACCCGTAGCTCCCGAAGCCCTGAACCGTCGCGTATCAAGCATCATCGTAAAGCCTTGGCAATATGTATCCAAGAAGGGATGGGGAAGTACCGCAGGGAGCAGCACCATCAACAAACATACCGAAACCGTGCGCGCCAACTGGTTCTACACCTGGAGCGCCGACCGTAACAATACGGCAGACCTCGAATATGTACCCATAAAGCAGCACCTCTGGTGGCCTGGATGGGCACAAATCAACGCCCTGCAGAACTGCACCCACGTATTGGGATACAACGAACCCGAGCACTCAGAGCAGCACGGTTCGGCCCAATGCTCGTGTGGAGGCGCCATCAGTGAATGGAGCGCCTTCACACACCACACGGAGTTCTTCGAGAGTGGTATGCGCATAGGCTCACCTTCTCCTACCGATGCAGGATGGCTCAAGAACTATGTCGAATACTGTCATAACTATGCTTACCGTTGCGACTTTGTAGTCACTCACTCCTACTGGAAGGAGGATGTAGCCACCTGGAAGAAGCGTCTCGAAGAGATACACAACGCCACCGGTCGCCCCATATGGATTACCGAAATGGAGAACGGAGCATCGTGGGACAAGCCCAGCGAAAGCAATGTCAACGATGCCGCCAAGAAATACCAGCAGATTTTCGACCTCCTCGAGAGCCTCGACTACGTAGAGCGCTATGTCCCCTACAACGACGACCTATGGTACAACAAGATGATATACGATGACGGTTGGCCCACACCCGCAGGCTTCATCTTCCGTGACTACCCCTCATCTTTCGCCTACAAAGCAGAGGTGCAGTACATCCCTGATTGGTGGAAGCCCTCATTACAGAATGTCACCCTAAAGGTCAACTACAACAGCAGCAAAAATGAACTTAACTTCGCCGTCAACAACCCGAACCGTGATGTCACCGATAAGCTTACTGTAGAGTACAGCTACGACGGGGAGACCTGGGAAACGGCCTACGAGGAGAATGCGCGTTGGAAGTTCGACAATGCCGACTATACCCTCACAGCTGACGCCAGTGCCTTCCAGGATGGCACCATCCATTTCCGTCTGCATGTCACCACCCTCATCGGTGGCGACACCTATAGCGAAGTGCAGACCCTGACGCTCGACACCTCCAGCATATCCACAACTACATGGAGTGGTCTACAACTGACACTGAGCGAAGGAGCTATCACCATTACAGCATCCCAGCCCCAAAGCGTGACCATCTACACTCCCAACGGCAAGCAAGTGTGGCAGTCCGTCATACACGGCATCCGACACATCGCCTTGCCCCAAGGCACCTACATCATCGACCACAAGAAAATTCACATCAAATAACTTCAATAGTCCTTAATCACCCTTAACAGCCTTTAAGAAAACACCCACAATATGAAACAAAAGACTAAACACACCCACCAAACGGCTACACCCGCCATCGTCGCCGAAGAGAAGCTACTACGGCTGCCCCTTCTGGCTGGCCTGGTATTCGGTGCCACTGTATGGATTCTACTCAATGTGTTTGAGCACGAATTCCTCTACCGCGTACAAGAGCTATCCTTATGGTTGCCAACCAAAGTGTACTTCGATGAGCGTATGATGGTTCCAGGCGGACTAATGAGTTACATTGCCTGTTTCCTCACCCAGTTCTTCTACTACCCCATGCTTGGTTCGCTCATCTATGTAGCTTTGCTATTCGCCATACAGTTACTCACGCAGAAGGTTTTCGGTATACCCAAACGATGGGCTTTGCTCACGCTATTACCCTGCGCATTTATCCTCTGCTGCTCGATGGAAGTGGGATACTGGATATTTCAGATAAAGACCCAAGGATACTTCTACTCCATGCTGATAGGATTCCTTTTCACACTAACATCCATCCGCTTATATCAAGTATCCAAAGGTTGGTGGCGTTACCTTATTGTAGTTATCATTGCTGCAGCAGGCTATCCTCTATTCGGATTTTATGCTCTGCTTGCCCTATTGGCTATTGTCGCTTTCGAGGTATCTTCCCGAGAACGCAACATAGGCATTGCATTACTATGCTTAGCACTCGGCATCGCTACTCCCATATTATATTATAATGCATATGAGCAAACCCGCTTTGTCGACATGTTCACGGCAGGAATGCCAGCCTTCCAGTTCATCAAACGCGACCTCTTCACTTGGGTTCCCTATATCCTGCTCTATCTGTATCCGCTCGTGATACCCTTCATCCGTTTCAACCGCTCGACAAACCACACACAGCCGAAGAGCCGTTTTTTGCTGATACAGGGCATAGGCCTTGTGATAATAGTCTTCGTGGTACAGTTATTCTGGTTCCGCGACCCCAATTTCCGTGCCGAGATCAAGATGAACCATGCCATGGAGCGTTTGGAGTGGCGTAAAGTGCTCGACATCGCCAAATCACAGGAACAGACACCTACCCGCCTCATGGTACTCAACCGTAACCTTGCCCTGCTCAAGTTAGGCAAAGCAGGCGATGAGATGTTCCATTACCTCGATGGTGGCGAAACGCCCAAATCCCCATTCGAGATCCGACTGATGCAGGTAGGCGGCAAAATGCTCTACTATCACTATGCCCGTATGAACTTCTGTTACCGTTGGTGCTTGGAAGATGCCGTAGAATATGGTTGGAAGGTCGATTACATCAAGTATATGGTGAAGACCTCCATCATCTCAGGCGAATATCCCCTTGCCATGAAGTACATCAACACGCTCAAGAAGACACTTTTCTATAAGGATTGGGCCGAGAAGTACGAAAAGATGATACAGAACCCTGAGCTTATCGCCAAAGACCGTGAGTTTGCCGGAATATTACCACTATATCAATTTGAGGATCAGCTTGATGGCGACAATACCCTGGTAGAGATTTACCTGCTCAACTACTTTGCCCACACCTACAGCGAACTTAACACACCGATGTTTGACGAGGCAGCCCTCATGTGCGCACTTACCCTGAAGGATATCCCCACCTTCTGGAACTGCTTCTTCCGCTACGCCAACAGCCACAAGACCAACCGCATGCCCACACACTATCAGGAGGCAGCCTTGCTCTATGGCAATCTGGAGAAGAATGTAGACATCAGCAAGATGCCTTTCGACAAATCGGTCAAGATGCGCTTCCAAGACTTCATGCGCTTCGCACAAAAACATGCCGTTCAGAATGTAGAGCGCGACCCCGAAGCAAAGAAACTCTTCTACGAGCGCTTCGGAGACACCTTCTGGTATTTCTATTTCTTCATACGAGATGTAAAATCATATTAAAAACCGAGCCCCTAAAATATCTAGAATGCCTAGATAATCTAGAAAATCTAGAGCATCTAGAAAAAAAATAAAAACTCAAAAAAAAACTTCCCCTATGCTACACAAACATCCCCTATACGCCATCATACTCGGCACAGCCCTACTTGCCGGATGCTCAGCACAGCCCCCCAAGGAGTACACCGAGATAGGGCATACGGCAGCCATACACCCCGAATATAGCAGTACAGTCATCCCCTACAACATCGCGCCACTCAACTTCGCCTACAAAGCAGAGGGCAAACAGTATATCACCGAACTGAAGGCAGGTGACCAGTCACTTGTCATGAAAGGAAAGTCCACCGACTGGAAAATCAAAGATTGGCATAAGCTATTGGATACCAACAAAGGGAAGACCATTGAGGTAAACACCTATATTCAGAATGAAGGAGGATGGCAGAAATACCGTCCGATAAAGTGGCAGATTGCAGAAGAGCCCATCGACCCCTACATCTCGTACCGAATCATTGCCCCCTCATACGTCACCTATGAAGAGTTGAGCATCAGACAACGTAATCTCACCAATTTCGACGAGCAGATTATCTACAACAACATGCTGCTCAGCGATGCCATCAATGGTCAGTGCATCAATTGCCATCACTACAGGAATTACAAGACCGACAATATGCAGTTCCACGTGCGCCAAAACAAAGGTGGCACCATGCTTGTCTACAACGGCGAAGTCAAGAAGATAAACCTTAAGACTGACTCTACCATCTCTGCCGGCGTATACCCTGCCTGGCACCCCACCCACAACTTTATTGCCTACTCCATCAACGATACAGGACAATCGTTCCACACCAAGAACAACAACAAAATTGAGGTGCAAGACCTTAAGAGCGACCTCATCCTTTACAACATCGACCGCAACGAGGTAAGCTTCATCGAGCACGACACGCTGGAGTGGGAAGTGTTTCCTGCGTGGGCTCCCGATGGAAAGACGCTATACTACAATTCTGCCCATTACGAAATACAAGACTATGCCGTCAGAGAGCGCGAAATCATCGACAACTACAAAGAGTTCAAGTATAACATCTACCGTAAACCATTCGACCCCGAAACGCAGGCCTTCGGCCCTGCCGAGCTTGTTCTTGATGCCGACACACTCGGCAAGAGCGCCACACTCCCCCGTATCTCACCCGACGGACGCTACCTGCTATTCGGTATGGCCGAATACGGATGTTTCCATATCTGGCACAAAGATGCCGACCTTTACATGATAGACCTCGAGAACATGCAATTACGCAATATGCGAGAACTCAACAGCAACGACGTAGAGAGCTATCACTCTTGGTCGAGCAGCGGGCGTTGGATACTCTATACCAGCCGACGCGATGATGGTGGCTACACTCGCCTCTACATCGCCTATTTCGACAAGAACGGCAAAGCGCACAAGCCCTTCATCTTACCGCAGAAAGATCCCTATTTCTACGACAACTACTACAAGAGCTACAACGTGCCCGAGTATATGTTGGAACCTGTGACCATCACCCCACAGGAATTTGCACGTCACATCGATAAGCCCGCACAGCCAGTCACCTTCAAAAGTCAGATAACAAAGTAGGGAAGACAACAGTTCTAATTAACAAAGTTAAAAATCCACCAAATGCTAAAAAATGTAACAAAAAATTAGTTAGTGTGAGGGATTAGTTTTATCTTTGTCCGTTAATTGACTAAAAACAACATTAATAATACCTATTTATGAACAAGAAACACACGTTCAAAGTGGGCAAGTACATTAGTATGGCTTGTCTGTTATTTGTTTGTGCTACAGTTCAATCCTGCCGTGATGAGTACTACTACGATGACCGCGAGCCGGACTTCTTGGGCGCAAGCATCTATGAGTATTTGGATGAAAAGGGTGAGTTCACTCTTTTCATGAAAGTTATCGAAGATTTGGACTACAAGGAGGTACTATCCAAGACGGGTAGTAAAACTTTGTTTGTTGCCAACGATGAAGCTTTCCTCAAAGGCATCAAGGAGGAGTGGGGATTTGATTCGTACAGCCAGCTGACACCGGCACACAAGCGCATCATCCTCAACAACTCAATGCTGGACAACGCCTATCTGCTCGAGTTGATGTCAAGCATGCCGTCAGCCGATGAGGATTCTGAGCCTATCGTAGGACGCTGCTTACGCCAGTTGACTTCGGCCAACGTAACCGACACTATCGGTTTGTTCTACGATGCCGACCTGCCTCAGAACAACAAGGAGTGGGACCGCTTCCGTCAGACAGGTATCCGTCTTGCTTTGGACGCTACCAAGACCACTATGGTACACTTCCTGGAAGAGCAGCTCTACCAGAACTCCATCACTGCCGAGGACCTCAACATCCTGCTGAACAACCGCTACAATGCAACAGTCAAGGATGCCTTCATCTTCGACAAGAAGGTCATCGACCAGAACGTTACTTGTAAGAACGGTTATGTACACCAGCTGGACGGTCTTTTGATTCCTCCCGCAAACATGGCAGAGGAAATCCGCACCAATGGCGAGACCAACATCTTCAGCCGCATGCTCGACCGTTTCTCTGTACCCGTTCCCAATGCTTCGCTGACAGCCGACTACAACCGTATTTACCACTACGGAGACGATGCCAATGCCGAGCAGGTATACGAGAAGAGATACTACACCACAGCTAGCAACCGTGGTGCTTCTGGTAGCTACGATCGCTACACCGACATCGACGATATCGAGCACGTAGCCGAGGGTACCTTGTACTTCGATCCGGGCTGGAACGAATACCGTTCAGGTGTGGGTTCAGCCGTATCAACCAGAGACAATGACATGGCTGTCATCTTTGCTCCCAACGACGCAGCTCTTGAAGAGTACTTCACTACCGGTGAAGGCCAGGCACTCATCGAGCGCTACAAAGAAATTGACAGCATCCCGATGGAAGACATCCAATACCTGTTGCGCAATATGATGAAGGTATCGTTCAACGCAGCCGTACCCTCACGCTTCCCCAGCATCATGGACGATGCCCGCGACCCGATGGGTGTAGAGAAGAAGGACATCGAGAAATGTATCATCGCCAACAACGGCCTTGTATATATTACTAATAAGGTATACAGCCCCGCACGTTACGTAGCCGTTACCGCTCCCCTTCTGTTCAGCGACACACTGGATATCGCCAACTGGGCCGTCACAAGCTACGAGTATGACAAATACCTCCTGTCAATGGGCAGCCACTTCAGCTTGGTAGTTCCCTCTGACGGTTGTATGACCTACATTGACCCCTACACCATCAACGATCCCGAGCCCACACTCTACAAGTTCCAGTTCAATCCGAATGCTGCCAATGAAGCAGGTAAGGTATATGCCGAGACATGGACCTACGACCCTGTAACCATGGAATTGAAGGAACAAAAAAACAATCTGACTACAGCTACCCGTATTGAGAACCTGCTCAAGCAGATGTACGAATACTATATCGTAGTAGGTGACTTCACCAACGGCAACAAGTATCACATGACCAAGGGTTACGGTACTATCAAGGTTGAGACCGATGCCAACAATCAAGTGACACACATCATCGGTGGTTCAGAAGCTCAGAAGGGAACCCAGATTCCTGTAGGTCACACCTATCCGCAGAAGAACGGTAACACCTATCGTTTGGACGAAGGCATGATTCAGCCTCCCACGCAGTCTGTATACAAAGTGCTCAGCACGACTGAGGAGTTTGCCGAGTTCTATAATCTCTGCATAGGTAGCGACTATGTGCTTGACGTAATAGGTCCGAGAGACAGAACAGGAGTAGTTATCCAGGATTCTATCAAGCGCTACAAGATCTTTGAGAATCTAGGCGGACTTGACCTGAATGTCCGTACATTCAACACCTACCACTACACGGTATATGCTCCCACCAACGATGACATCCAGCGTGCTTACGATGCAGGTCTTCCCAATTGGATGGATTTGGAGATTGAGGCAGAACTCATCGACACCATGAAAGTAAGAAAAGAAGACATGCAGGGTGTATTGGACGAATTGAGATACACTGCCACCCAGGAAGAGATTGATCGCATGCAGGCCAAAATCGACACAATGAATGTCGAAATCAATACCCGCATAGCAGCCCTCAAGAAGGAGATGGAACTGATAGTAAACTTCGTGAAATATCACATCCAAGATAACTCTGTATACGTTGACAACCTCCCCCACTCTATCACTGAAGGTGAAGAGGTGAAGTATGTAGTCAATTACGAAACTGCCGCACTGGATGAGTTGACCAAGCGATTCAGCACCGTAACCGTACAGACTCAAGACGGTACCATCACCGTCAAGGGCGATATTAACGATATTGACAACACCTGTAGAGTCATCAACGATCCCAGCACTGAAGGCACGCTCTACAACATCATGACACGCGACATCGAATTTAGCGGTCAGAACATTTCTACCTCATCATACGCTGTAGTACACCTGATTGACGGCTTCCTGGTGAACGACCGCATCTTTGACGCAGCAAAGAGAACATTCATCAAATAAAATATAAGGTATCATGAAAGTATATAAATATATCCTATTATCCGTTCTTTGCTTTATTTCCTCAGCAGCTACACTGAGCGCACAGCAACGTATCTCCGGACAGATTAGCGATGCTATGGGGCCGTTGATGATGGTAAACGTGGTGGAAATAGACAAGGACAACCGTATCGTCGAGCATGCCACTACCGACTTCGACGGTAACTTTACCATGATTGTAAAGAACAACAAGAATAAGCTGAAAATCTCTTACGTAGGTTTCAAAGACCAAATCTTGGAGATTGGCACGCGCACCGTGTTCAACATCACCATGAAGGACGACAACCAAATCGAAGAGGTTATCGTGGAGGCTAAGCAACGTACCAAATCGGGTGGACTCGACATTTTGGAGCGTGAGGTATCTGTAGCCAAGCAAACCTTCAAGATGAGCGAGATGGAGGGTCTCTCCTTCGCATCAGTAGACGAGGCTTTGCAGGGACAGATTGCCGGTCTTGACATTGTGTTCAACTCGGGTGACCTTGGTTCAGGAACTCAGATGCGTCTGCGTGGTACCTCTACTATCACAGGTAACCAAGAGCCTCTTATCGTAGTGAACGACAACATCTTCGAAATGCCTGACGGTGAAGACTTCGACTTTAGCACCGCCAATGAAGAAAAGTTTGCCCAGTTGTTGACCGTAAACCCTGAAGACATTGAGAGCATCGAAGTACTGAAGGATGCTTCCGCATCAGCCATCTGGGGTTCACGTGGTTCGAACGGTGTCATCATGATTAAGACCAAGCGTGGTTCGCGCGGTAAGACCCGTGTGACCTACTCATACCGCTACTCTAACGCATGGACTCCCAAAGGCTTGAATCTGCTGAATGGTGACGACTACACCATGTTCCTCAAGGAGGCGCACTTCAACCCCACACAGAGCAGCACCGCTTCAAATGCTGAGGAGTTGAACTACAACCAAGCATTCTCAGAATATGAGAACTACAACAACAACACCGACTGGGTGAAAGCCGTATCAAAGCATGGCCATACCCACGACCACAACATCTCACTGACCGGTGGTGGCGAAAAGGCTACCTTCCGCGTATCAGGAGGTTACTACTCACAGACAGGTCAGATCATCAAACAGCAACTCGACCGTTTCACCACACGTATGGCCCTCGACTACTACGTATCAGACCGCATCAAGGTATCTTCAGACTTCTCGCTGACCTACACCGACAACGACCAGAACTACGAAGGCCTGTTGGCTAATGCACAGCTGATTATGCCTAACATGAGTATCTACTCACAATATAGAGACTCTAACGGCAACGTAATTGTCACTGACGACTATTACCAAATGCTACAGAATGCCTCTGGCATCTTCAACGACAACCAGAAGAACATCACCAACCCCGTCGCAGTAGGTAACTTGGCATGGAAGAACGAGAAGAGCTACCGTATCGCACCTCAAATCTCACTCGACTACCAGTTGCTCGGCTTGAATCACGACGAGACACAACTCCGCTACTACGGTATGGTATACATGGATGCCAGCACCCTGACCAACAGCAGCTACCGCCCCAGTAGCTTGAGCACAAAGGGGATAATGGACGAGTCTTCGAATGCCAGTTGGACCAAAGACCAAAAGACCCTGTCATTCAACACCCGTCACCGCTTGACCTTCTCTCCGAAGTTCGACAATCCAGACCACGTGACCCAGTTCCTGGCCCAGTTTGAAATGAACACAGGTAACGGTAACAGCCAGGAGTCAGCATCCTACGCCATTCCTTCAGGTATCACCAGCACAACTACAGGTACCTACCTGAAGAGCAGTGCTACCGGCACATGGCAGTGGCGTTCCATGGCTATGCTTGCACAGGCATTCTACTCTTATAAGGAGGGACGCTACTCGGCTACAGCCACTCTGCGCCGCGATGGTAGTACCAAGTTCGGTCCCAACAACCGTTGGGGTAACTTCCCCTCACTTTCACTCCGTTGGAACATCATCGATGAGCCTTGGATGAGATGGGCCGAAGATAAGATTAAGCTGACGATGTTGTCAATCCGCCCGGGTTGGGGTATGACAGGTTCACAGCCTGGTAGCGAATACCTCCACTACACCACCTACGACACCAGCGGTAAGTATATGGGTATCACCTCTATCGCGCAAGGTGGTCTCCGCCTTACCGACCTCAAGTGGGCCAAGAAGAGCGAGTACAACATCGGTACCGACTTCGGATTCTTCGAAGGCGAAAAGTTGAGCGGTAGCTTCAACTACTACGACAACACCACCACCGACCAGCTCATGAGTGGCTACGCTATCCCCTCATCAAACGGTTACAGTTCACTGGCCTACAAGAACACCGGCGCTGTGCGTAACTGGGGTTGGGAATTGAACATCAGCGGTAACAAGTTCATCAAGGTAGGTGACTTCAGCGTGACTGCTTATGCCAACGTAGCACAGAACTTCAATACCATCCTGGAAATGGAGGAGAGCGTGCTGAACAACACAAATGGTGACTTCGACTATAAGAACGGTTCATACCTCAACCGTATCCAGTTGGGCAACCCGCTCGGTTCACTCTATGGTTTCCGCTTCAAAGGTGTATACATGTACAACTACAATACCACATGGACCAAGGAGCGTTGGGCACAAGCAGAGCAGGAAGCTGCTGCTGTAGGCAAGAAACTGCACGACCTCTACCCCGTAGCAGGTGACAATGAAGGCAACACCATCTACGGTGCCGACGGCAAGCCCCTGCGTATGGTCTACAACTACAATGACGGTGGTGCTACCTATTCTTTCCGTGGTGGCGATGCCATGTACGAGGACATTAACCATGACGGTAACATCAACCAGCTCGATATCGTGTATCTGGGTAACTCAAACCCCAAACTGCAGGGTGGTTTCGGTGTAACCCTCCAGTACAAGCGCCTTTCACTGAAGAGCCAGTTCACCTACCGCTACGGTGTTGACGTTATCAACTCGGCCCGTATGAATGTAGAGAACATGCACTCAAACAACAACCAAAGTATTGCCGTCAACTGGCGTTGGAGAAAAGAGGGTGACGACACCATGATGCCTCGCGCCATGTACAACACCGGTTACAACTGGCTCGGTAGCGACCGTTACTTGGAAGATGCCTCATACCTCCGTATGTCATACTTGCAGGCCTCTTACTCATTCGACCCTGCCAAGTTGAAGAAGTATGGTTTGAACCAGCTCTACTTGTCGGCTTCGGCCAACAACCTCTTTATCCTCTCCAAATATACTGGTTTGGATCCCGAAATCGGTGCCAACAACTGGGGACAAGCATTTGACGGCTCCAAGACACCGCGTTCGCGCTCGTTCACGTTGAATTTGACCGTAGGATTCTAATAATAAAAAGCAATAATATAGATATGAAAAGCTTTAGAAGAAATATATCCCGTCTTAGCAATACCATTAAGACATTAGCATTGGGAGCAGTGTTGGCAATGACCTGCTCATGCGAAGACTTCCTGACCATCTATCCCACCGACAAAGTGGTATTGGAGAACTACTGGAAGACAAAGACTGACGTGGAGAACGTAGTGGCCAACAGCTACCGCATGATGATAGAACCATCATTTACCGACCGACTTATCATATGGGGTGAGGTGCGTGGCGACAATGTGGTAGAAGGCACCTACGATGCCAACAAGCACTACGACCTCAAAAATATCATGGAGGCCAACCTGCTTCCCCAAAACGGATACACCAATTGGGCACACTTCTACTCCATCATCAACAACTGTAACATCGTGTTGAGATTTGCTCCGCAGGTACTGGACGAAGACCCCGACTTCACACAAGGCGACATGGATGTTACCCGTGGTGAGATGCTTGCCATCCGTGCACTCTGCCACTTCTACCTGGTACGTACCTTCCGCGACATTCCTCTACTCAAGGAGGCAATGGTTGACGATGATCAGGACCTCTACCAGCCGCAGGCAACTCCGATTGAAGCGCTCGACTTTATTTTGGAAGACCTCTACGAAGCAGAGGGACTCGTTATGACTTCCGGTAACTACCCCACACTCTCCGACAACAAGGGGCGCATCACCAAAGATGCCGTACGTGCCATGATTGCCGACGTATTGCTCTGGAAGGCCGCCTTCATGCAGTACGAGGCCAAGGCCAAGACTGCCGAGGTAGACCAGTGCTATACCGAGTGTATCGCCTTCTGTGACTCACTGCTCAACAACCGTATGGAATATGTATTGAACTATGAGAAGGAGAACAAGGTGACCAACAACAATGGCAAGGTTGACAATGTCTATCCGCTCGTACACAATCCCGAGAAGAGCGACCCCAATGCAGCCTATCTCGACTATCCCTACTACAGCCTCTTCTATGTAGGTAATAACCTGCGCGAAAGTATTTTTGAAATACAGCACGGTGTAGATAGAACGTCAGCCAACTATGAAGTACCCTACTTCTATGGCACCAACTTCACCGCCGGTCCGCTCTCAGCCCCTCGCTACATGGCCGAGAAGGGTGACGCTAACCTGTATGCCAAGACAGACTTCCGCCGCATAAGCAACATCTACCAGAAGGAAGGTGAATCAGAAATCTATCCGATTATCAAGTACGGTTATGCTTTAACAAGTGGGACAATCGACAAGCCGTTATATGCTATGGCAAATTTGGCGGTTACAAATAGCACAGAAGGAGACTCGAACAAAGATCGTATATATTTTGCAGAACAAATCAACTGGATTGTTTACCGTGTCAGTGATGTTATGCTGATGAAAGCCGAGGCTTTGGCCCTGCGTAACGACTCTATCAACCGTGGCCAGAAAGACCTGCAGGAATCATTCAACTTAGTAAAGACAATTTACTACCGTTCAAATCCCTATAATGCCGATTCTATCAGCTACGTTGCCGGCAATGCCGAAAGCCTACAGGAACTGGTATTGGAGGAGCGTCAGCGTGAGTTGGCTTTCGAAGGCAAGCGTTGGTTCGACCTCGTACGTAAGGCTTTGCGTGATGGTGAAACAGCTCCCATGCTCGACATTCTCATCAACCACAAGTATGAGAGCAACCAGAAAGCTGTACGTAGCAAGATGTCGGCCATGGACTGCCTCTTCTTCCCCATTCAGGAGCGTGAAATCAAGACGAACCCGTTGCTGAAGCAGAATCCTGCATACGAAACGGAGGATGTATACGAGAAGAACTAACCCTCTAAATCACTCAATGCTATGAAACAGATGAGAACAAAATCTATAGCTCTGGCCGCTATCGCCATCATGGCTCTCAGTGGCTGTAGAGAGCACATTGATGAGGGTGCACGCTATACCTTCACCGGGCATACCATCGCATCGTTCCTGGAAGAGAATGAGGAGATATACAGCAGCTTCATTGACATCCTTGATCGTGGTGGCCGCCTCAATTTGATGAAGGCATACGGACAATATACCTGCTTTGCCCCCACCAATGATGCCATTGCCCGCTATCTCTACGAACAGGACTCTATCTATCGTGCCTCATTGGTTGACGATAACCCTAACGACATCGTTTGGACCGGTGTTACCTCACCCGAACTGAGCGAATTGTCAGACTCTATGTGTAAGGTAATCTCACAGACTCACCTTATCCCCCATGTATACCTTACTACCGACATGGAAGGTGACATTATCCCCACCATGAATATGAACGACCGCTACCTCAGCCTCAGCTACGATGTGGATGAGAATAACCTTAACGTATTGCTGGTTAACGGAACGGGCGAGATTATCGCCAAAGACGAGGAGGTAGAGAATGGTGTCGTTCATACCATTGCCAGTGTACTGAACCCCTCAACCAACACTATTCCTGCACAAATCAAGGAGCATGACTATTTCCATATCATCAGTGAAGCTATCGAGCAAACAGGTTATATCGACAAGTTACAGCTCTACAAGGATGAAAGTTACACGGAAGGAGACTTGAAAGCAGCTGGTATCTATACCACCAGTCCCTTGTGCCCCTACCCCGAGAACCGCTACTTTGGCTTCACCGCATTCCTTGAGCCAGATCAGGTATTCCACGATAACAATATTTGGAATTTCAACGATTTGGTTGAGCGTTGTAAAGAATGGTATCCGGATGCAGACCCCAACGCTCCGCTGACAAGCTTAGACAACCCGGTGAACCAGTTCGTAGGCTATCACCTGTTGGACAGAAAGCTTGCCTACTCTCGTTTGGTTTGCTACAAGATCAATCCGCACAGTAACTTCAACTCAGAAAAGGACTTGGTGAACTTCACCGACCGTAACGAGTATTACGAGACAATGAATGGCCGTCTGATGAAACTGACTATGCCTCGTAGCAACCCCAACTACCAGACTACCATCCTCATCAATTACTCGAAAGATACAGATGCGACAGTAAACCAGTATATGAATACGATAGTGTGTGACCCTAACGACTTCAGAGCAAAGGACACTCTCTATGCCGACTTCGCAGCGGAAGCACTGAATGGTACTATCCACGCCATCGACAAGATATTGCTCTATAACGAAGACGTTATGGCTGGTCGCGTACTGAACAGCATTATCCGTATCGATTTCTCGGCACTCTGCTCGGAACTGACCAACAACGACATCCGTTGGCACTATTTCACACACAGTAGCGATGGTGAGGTATACATACCACACACCTACTGTAAGAATATAATTGTATATACAGAAGAGACCAGACACTACTACTTGTCACCACACACCAGTTGGGCAAACTATCAGGGCGACGAGATGATGACCTTGGGCTCATTTGACTTTGCGTACAAGTTACCTCCCGTTCCCGCTGGTACATACGAAATTCGCATGGGTTACTCAGCCAACTCTGCTAGACACATCATACAATTCTATGTGGACAATGAGGTTGCCGGCATTCCTGTAGACCTCAGAATCATGGGTAATAGCCCCACCATCAACTGGATTGCTGACAGCAATACCGAAGATAATGGTATTGCCAACGATAAAGAAATGAAGAACCGTGGCTACCTGAAAGGCCCGATTACGTTCTACGGTTTGGGAACTGAATTAGCTAGAGAGTATAACGGCGACCTCCGCAAAGTGATTACCACCAAGTATCTCTCTGCAGGTGAGCATTGGCTCCGCTTCAAGAACGTAAACGAGAATGACAACGGCTCGGCACAATTCATGCACGACTACATTGAAATAGTGCCCATTTCATTCCTCCGTAACGAGAATCTGACATTGAACGAGAAACGTCAATAATATAAAGAAACTATAAAGCACACATTTTCATTATGAAAAGAAGAAATATTGTATTTAAGGCACTGACATGCGGCTTGGCAACACTGGCCTTCACCGCTTGTACAGACACTTGGGACAACCACTACCAACCCAAGCCCGAACTGAATGCCACGGAAACACTTTGGGACCTCATTGAGGCAGACCCCGAACTAAGCCAGTTTGAGGCTTATGTCAAAGCTACAGGCTATGACCAGTATTTGAGCCAGAACCGTTTCTACACCGTATGGGCTCCCGTCAACGGTTCAGAGTTCTACAATACACATCCATTGGAAGGCATAAGCGACAGCATGCTCAACGTCTACAAGTTTGAGTTCGTTGAAAACCACATTGCCGACTACAACCACGCAGCCAGTGGAGCAATGAACGACAACATGATTAAGATGCTCAACGGCAAGTACAACCGCTTCGAAGGTAATACCGACAGCTACACCTTCAAGGAGATACCTGTAAAGGCCACCAATATCGCAGCTAAGAACGGCTTGCTACACAAGACCGAAAGCAACGCCATCTTCACCGCCAACATTTGGGAGCAGCTAGACAAGATTGAGTCAATATCTTTGCTCAACGGTTTCTTGAAATCATACGATGAAATCATCTTTGATGAAATCAACAGCGTGGAAGGCCCCACAATAGACGGTAAGGTAACATACCTTGACTCCGTAATCATTGAGCACAATGCCTGGTTCGACCGCTTCGGAACCATAAACCGCGAGGACAGCTCGTACACCATGTTCGCCCCCACCAACCGCGCTTGGAGCGAAACTCTGGAGAAGGCAAAGACCTACTTCGTATATGATGAGACCAATCCTGATCGCGACTCTCTGCAGGATGTAATGGCCAAGGACTTCATGTGCCGCTATTTGGTATTCAGCAACTCTATGCAAAAGAGTCCTACGGATTCAATGACAGCCTACTGCTACACCAACATGAGCGGTTATGGCAGAACCCAAAGAGAAGTATTCAAGGGAGACGACTTGAAGAGGCTCTATGCCAACGAAGTGGAGAAGCTGGAGCTCAGCAACGGTACCCTGCATATTGTAGACAGCTACAACTACCGCACCTTCTGGCACGACACCCTGCGCGTACAGGGCGAGAGCCTCTACAGCGAAGAAGAAGGCGCTGCAGTATCTGAATATATCAATGCTATCAAGTCATACGAATCAATCAGCAAAGACAGTGTAGAGAAATACAAGCATCTGCACAATGGTAGCATAGGCGTCTACGAGCCCTCATCCCCCACTGCCAGAGCACAGTTGACCTACACGATTCCCAATGTTTTGTCGGCCAAGTATCGCGTTAAGGTAGTATTCGTACCTGCCAACTTCATCAACTACCGAGACACAGTACTCCTCCCCAACAAGTTCAACGCTACACTCTACTACAGAGACAACAAGGCAAGAAAGAAGAACGTCTCACTGGGTAAGAATATTCTCAACGACCCCACCAAGGTAGATACCGTGACACTGATTCCGGCAAATGCCCCCGAAGGTGTTGACTACTTTGAATTCCCCTACAATGAGTTCAATGCAGGTACTTCAAACACATTGACACAGCTTGTGCTCGCCATCACTGTCGGTTCACGTGAGACTGAGTTTGACCGCACATTCCGTATCGACCAGGTATTCCTTGAGCCGGTTACAGAATAATGTTCCAATAACACTAAAAAGAAAAGACGATGAAAACATTGAAACATATACAACCCAGGTTAGTGGCTTTCCTCACCTTCTTGGTACTGTTTGCAGGAACAAGTATGGTCAATGCCCAAACAACCGAAGAAGCCACCACCGATGTGGCCGACGAATTAGAAGAGATTACAGGTACAGTAATTGATGCTGCTACCAAAGAGGTTCTTGCCGGTGTACGTGTAGAGGCACTCAACAACAACCGCTACACTGCCATGACCAAATCTGACGGCACATTCAGCATCAAGATTCCCGCTTACGTAGCCTCACTGTTTGTATCAACCCCTGGCTATGAGAACGTAATCATCAAAGCACGCCAGAAGAAAGCTATAGAGGTAGCTCTCTATGATGAGAAGTTCAGCACCTTTGTAGAAAATGGCTTTGACGTTACTGCCAAGAATGAAGCTACCATAGACATATCAAAGGCTACCACCTTGGAGACCGAACTTCAGAACAAGCTGGGTGCCGATGTACGCACCATCATGCGTTCAGGTACCGTAGGTATCGGTGGTCTGATGATGATGCAAGGTATCAACACCCTCAACGCATCAGCACAACCACTCGTAGTGTTGAACGGCGTTATTCAGGACCTGCAAGATAGCTACTCGGCTATTCACGAAGGTTTCTACAACAACACATTGGCCGCCATCGACGTGAACGACATCGAGAAGATAACCGTACTGAAAAACGGTACCTCCATCTATGGAGCCAAGGGTGCCAACGGTGTTATCCTGATTGATACCAAGCGTGGCCACAGCATGGCAACCCGTATCGATGCCCAAGCATTCGGTAGCTACACCATGACACCGCGTCTGCCCCAAATGATGAACGCAGAACAATACCGCATCTACGCCAATGAGTTGATGGGCGGTATCACGACAAACCAGTCACGCTTCCCCTTCCTCTCTGACGACCCCAACTACTATTATTACAAGATGTATCACAACGAGACAGACTGGTCGGACTATGTATTCCAGAATGCATGGGCACAGAACTATCGTGTAAACGTACAAGGTGGTGACGAAGCTGCAATGTATAACTTCTCACTCGGCTTTGCCGACGGTGCCAGCACAATCAAGAGCAACGATTTCAATCGTCTGAACATCCGCTTCAATACTGACATCAACCTGTCAAAGATCTTGAAGACACGTTTCGACATCTCATACAGCCGTATCGTTCGTGACCTCCGTGACGATGGTATCCAGCAGGATCTTACAGCAGGTCCAATGGTTTCACCGGGATTCTTGGCACTCATCAAGTCGCCCTTCTTGAGTCCCTACCGCTACAACAATGCAGGTGAATTGACCGGTGCTCTCGAAAGTGCAGACGTGTTCGCTCAGATCGGCTCGTCATCAATTCTCGACAACAGTGCCAACAACAACAGCTATGCCAATCCCCTCTCTATCTTCGAGTATGGCGATGGCAACAACAAGAACAATCAGGAGTATACCGTATTTGACGTAACTATCGCTCCCGAGATTGACCTCGGCAAGGGTCTGAAGGCCTCTACCCTGTTCAACTACACCTTGCACCGCACCAATGAGAAGTATTTCCGTCCAATGACAGGTACCCCCAACTTCTTCATCGTTGGTACCGGCTACTCACAAAACGAAGTTCGCTCTTTCTTCTCTAAGGAGGAGGCTATCTATAACGATACCCGCGTGACTTGGGAAAAGAAGGCAGGCGAGCACCACTTCAACGCTTTCGGTGGCTTCCGCTTCTCTAACTTTGCCTACGACTCAAACTTCCAGTCGTGTCATAACACAGGTAACGACAAGTTGCCCGACGTAAAGTCTGAGTATGACTACGCTACAACAGATGGTGACGACAACGTATGGCGCAACATGAGCTACTATGCCAACTTGGACTACAACTTCCAGAACAAGTACTACTTCCAAGGTAGTGTAGCAGCTGAGACCTCTTCACGTTTCGGTAGAGAGACCGAAGGTGGTATCAAATTGGGTGGTGTATGCTGGGGTATCTTCCCCTCACTGCAGGCCGGATGGTTGGTTTCATCAGAGCCTTTCTTCAACACCAACATTATCCAATACATGAAGCTGAGAGCCGGTATTGACTGGTCTGGTAACGACAACATCAGCAACAATGCAGCGTTCAGCTACTTCAGCAACGTACAATACTCTGGCATATCTATGGGTATCAAGTTGGCCAATATTGAGAACCAATCAATCCAGTGGGAGACTACCCGTCGTCTTAACCTTGGTTTCGACATACAGACTCTCAACAACCGCTTGCGCATATCGGGTGATGTGTTCCACAACACCACCAACAACCTTCTTACCTTGAAGCAGCTGAGCTACCTCACTGGTCTTGAGTACTACTGGTGCAACGGTGGTGCCATGAGCAACACTGGCGCTACAGTTAATGTGGTAGGCCGTGCTATCAGCACCAAGAACTGGAAATGGGAAGTAGGTGTAAGCATGGGTACCTACAAGAACGAAATCACCAAGTTACCTGACGGAACTACATTCAACAGCGCAAAAGACGGTGAGCTCTATGGCTACACTACCGATATCTATGACGCTACTATCCTGAGTGCAGTAGGCCAGTCGGCAGGCGTATTCTACGGTTATGAGACCGATGGTGTATATGCCAACACATCTGATGTGCCCACAGTAAATGGTGTACCCCTCTCTACACAAGATGTCAACACGGGTATCAAGACTCCGTTTGAGGCTGGTGACGTGAAGTTCATCGACCAGAATGGTGACAACACCATCAACCTGCAGGACCGCGTTATCATTGGTAACCCCAACCCCGATCTCTATGGTAACTTCACCAGTAACCTAATGTACAAGAACTTCTCACTGAGCGCAACCCTCAACTACTCATACGGCAACGACGTATACAACTACCAGCGTTCATTGCTCGAAAGCGGTAGCAACTTCTACAACCAGACGACAGCAATGACCAACCGCTGGCAGGCTGAGGGCGACGTTACCAATATGCCTCGCGCTATGTATGGCGACCCGAAGGGTAACAACCGCTTCTCTGACCGCTGGATTGAGGATGGTTCATACATCCGCTTGAGCGATATCACCCTCTCATACAAGGTGCCCGTATCAGCTTCATGGCTACAAGGACTCACCGTATGGTGTGCCGGTACCAACCTGCTGACACTCACCAACTACTTGGGCAGCGATCCTGAGTTCTCATTCAGCAACAACGTACTGTATCAAGGTATCGACAACGGTCTGCTCGGCCACAGCCGTAGCTTCCAACTCGGTGTAAAGATTAACTTATAATGAACAACAACAAAATGATAAAGACAATGAAAAGCAAATCAATCATAGGAGCCGCATTGGTCGCCATCTTTACACTGGGTGCTACGACCTCATGCACAGATATGTTTGACATTGAGTCAAGTCGTGTAGTCTACGAGCAAGACCACGACCTCAGCAGTACTGCCGACTCTGCCTATACAACTATGGGTGTATTGCAGTGCTTGCGTCAGGTGGCCGACCGCTACATCATCCTCGGTGAGGTTCGCGGTGACCTGGTAGACATCAACGAACACACCAAAACATCGCTCCGCAACTTGGCAGAGTTTAACTTCGAAGATGAGAACGAGTACCTCAACGTGAGAGACTACTACGCAGTCATCAACAATTGTAACTATGCATTGGCCAAGATGGACACCACTTTGACACACAACAACGAACGTGTGATGATTGACGAATATGCCGCTTTGCTAAGTATTCGTGCATGGACCTACATGCAGTTGGCCATCAACTACGGCAAAGTGCCCTACTACACCAACCCTATCACTACAGTAGCAGACTCTGAGAAGGATTATCCGAAGCTCGACATCAAGGAATTGGCTGCAGAGCTTATTCCGCAGCTCACTCCCTATGTAGACTACGATATGCCTGTATTCTTGGGTACAGGAACAAACAAGCTGTTCCCCGTATTGCAATTGGTTATTGCCGATCTCTATCTCTGGAGCGGAGACTATCTCAATGCATGTACCACCTATATGGACTACATGACCACTCACAAAGACTTCAACTACTCATACGGTGAGACCAATAACATGGAGTACTTCAGAGGATATATGGGATTCAACGGTTCAAGGCTTGTACCATTGACTGGCAGTATTACAAGTAATTTACTGATGTCGACTAATTGGGAAAGTTATATGAGTATGAGTGCATCCACCAATGGCTATGAGAACCTTACCTTCATCACAATGGAACAAAGCCAAGCCAATGGTACCGTATCTGAAGTTGCTAATCTTTTCTTCTCAACTGATGGTACTCATCCTCTGACCCCTTCAACCTATTATGAAGAGATTTGCACAAGTCAAGACTATATCAGAGCTGATATTGATGACAAAACAGGTGAATTCACAGGAGGCTACCGCCCCAATGTATTGGCAGGCGGTGACCAACGCAGAAAATACTATTACCAAACAACCCAAAATGCTGATGGCGAAGAGTTCAGTGTGTTTGACAAGTTCACTTACTTAAATAACTCTACAGGTATTATAGAGTACTTTACCCAACAAATCAACCTCTATCGCCGAGCCATCGTATACCTACGTGCAGCAGAAGCCCTCAATGGATTGGCAAAGGAGACAGGCTCTGACTCACTGGCCGTTATGTCGTTCAACCTGCTGAAAGATGCCTACAAAGTATTCTTCCCCAACGGCCACGTATTGGAGAAGCAGCTGCAAGAGGCATTCATCGGTGTGCATGCCAGAGGTTGTGGTTACGTGCATCTCGACACCACTCACTATGTGCTGAAACCCGAGGTGATTGCTGCCAAGCTGGAGAAAGAGGATATAGCAGTAGAGGGCAACCTCAACGATACCATCAACTACCTCGACATTCTCATCATCGATGAGTTGGCCATGGAGGCAGCTTTGGAAGGCAACCGCTTCGGCGACCTTATCCGCTTTGCAGAGCGTCGCGGCGAACCCGAGTTCTTGGCTAAGCGCGTAGCTTCAAGAAAGGGCACAGAACACCTTGACGAAGAGCTCTACAACAAACTGTTGGATAAAGAGAACTGGTATCTTCCCCTGAAGTAACCGCCGTATAAACACAAAGGCTGCTCCGAGCCACCTTGGAGCAGCCTTCTTTGTATAATCACCTTAAATATTCAAAACGACCTCCTACCCTATGCGACATCTGCTTGCTCTAATCTTCACGTTTTTTGCTGTAGTCAATCTCTCGGCCAAGGACTTTACCGTAGTGATTGATGCAGGACATGGTGGCAAGGACCCTGGAGCCATCAGTGCCAACAAGAAGATATATGAAAAGAATGTCACGCTGGCCGTAGCCCTTATGGTAGGAAAGTCCATCGAAGAGAATCACCCCGAGGTGAAGGTGCTGTATACCCGAAAGACCGACAAGTTCGTAGGTTTGAATGACCGTGCCCGAATGGCCAACAAGGCCAATGCCGACCTGTTCATCTCCATCCACACCAATGCTGCCAAGAACCGCTCGGCCAGAGGAGCAGAGACCTACACATTGGGCATCGAGGAAGAACGCACGGAACGGAATCTGGAGATTGCCAAGCGCGAAAACGGAGTAATCCTCCTTGAGGAAAACCACGAAAAGCAATATGCCAACTTCAACCCCAATTCACCCGAGAGCTACATCATATTCGAGTTCATACAGAGCGAATATGTGAAGGAGAGCATCCATATAGCCCAATACGTACAAGAGAATCTGACAGCAGATGCCAACCGCCACGACCGAGGGGTAAGGCAAGCCGGTTTCTTAGTGCTGAACGCCACATCCATGCCAAGCATCTTAGTAGAGTTGGGCTACATCAGCAATGCCGAAGAGGCCAAGTACCTGGCCTCAAGTAGCGGACAGAAGAAGATGAGCCAATGCATCAGCAAAGCCTTTGATAAGTATTATGCCGACCTGCTGAAACAGAGTGCTGAAGCCTCAGCCGCAAACACCTCCACCACCTTAGGGAACGAGGTAGAAGACGAAAAGACGCAAAGCCAGACGGTTACAAACGATGAAGCCCCCGTATTCAAGGTTCAACTCCTCTCCTCATCCAAGAAATTGAGCAACGGAGACAGCGCCTTCAAAGGACTCAGCCCTGTGGAGTATTACTATGACAAGGGACTGTACAAGTACACCTACGGTGCCTCTACTAACTATAACGAGATACTGCGCACGAAACGAAAGGTGAACGAGAAATTCAAAGATGCCTTCATCGTGGCATTCATCAAAGGCGAACGCGTAGACACTCAGCAAGCCATAGCTCTGTTCAAAAGGAACCATCCTTAAACAATCTCCTATGAAAAAAATCAGCAAAGAAATCAAGATTGGTGCTACCTTCATCATTAGCATCGCGCTCCTATATATAGGTGTCAACTTTCTGAAGGGTAGCAACGTATTCTCTCACGACAACACCTACTACACAGTGGTCAGCAATGCCGGTGGAGTGGCGCCCTCCTCGGTCATCAACACCAATGGCTATCAGGTGGGTACGGTAAGCAGCGTCAGCTACGACTACAATAGTCCCAACCGAATCGTCTTAGCCCTACGTGTGAACGGGTCACTACGCATCCCCAAGGGAAGTCGTGCCTATCTGGTGAATGAGCTATTGGGTGGAGTAAGCGTAGACCTACGACTGAGCCAGAGCACAGAATACTATGCCGACGGCGACACCATAGAGCATGGCATTGCACACGGGCTGACGGGTGAGATTGAGCACGTTATGCTGCCACAGATAAATGCCCTCGTGCCGAAGGTAGACAGCCTCATCACCGCGCTGACCACCTTGGTATCAAATCCCGCATTGAGCAACTCGCTTAGCCACGTCGAGAGTATCAGCTACAAGCTCAGCCATACAGCCGACGAGTTCAATCACTTGTTTCATAGCGAACTGCCCTTGTTGATGCAGAACCTACAGGGTACGAGCAGCAATCTAAACGAGATAACCTCAGACCTCAGCCAAGTAGACTATGCACAGACGATAGCCCGTGTAGACAGTACCATCAGCAATCTGCAGGCCCTATCGGAAGCGCTGATAAGCGACAAGAGCAGTGTAGGTCGCCTTCTCAACGATACGGCATTCTACAATAACCTCAATGGGATATGCACCAATGCCAATGCCCTCATAGAGGATGTCAAGGCTCACCCTTCACGCTACATCAACATTTCGGTGTTCGGCAAGAAGAACTGATGCCACGTATCGCACCGCTTTATCAAGTACACCTATAGATTTTGCAGTACTTACAAAGAAGTACTGCAGTACTGGCAGCGAAGTACTCGAGTACTTAAGGCTAAGTACTGGAGTACTACGTGAGGTATACTGAAAAAAGTTTGATACGACTACAGATTCTTACTTGTGTCTCGGCAAGGTCTTGTTCAAGAAATAGCAACCGAGAACAGCTGAGATAATGGAGCCGAGGAGCACACCCAGTTTAGCTTGGGGAAGCAGTGCTGCACTACTGGCACCGAGTCCTGCATAGGACAGTTCGGCGATGAACATGGATACGGTGAACCCGATACCACACACAACGCATACGCTGGCAAAGCTCTTCCACGTAGCTCCAGTGGGTAGGGTGACAAGGCGGAAGCGTACGGCCAGCCACGAGAAGGAGAATACGCCGGCAAACTTACCCACCACAAGACCCAGCATAACAGCCAAGCTGACTCCCGAGAACACGTCGCCCACGCTCATTTGCGTGAGGTCGATGCCCGCATTGGCGAAGGCAAAGAGGGGCAGCACAACGTAGTTGATGGGCGTATGCAGAAAGTCCTCCATATCCTGCAGGGGGCTGATCATCCTATCAGCAGCCGCCTCGATGCGCTTGAGCGTACCAATCTGCTCGTTGGTGAGCACAATGGTACTTTGCCGCTTGCTCACTTCGATGACGGGAAATCTGTTGACGCAGGTACGGATACGTTCCAAGTAGTATCCCGTACCCTTCTGCAGGTTCGACGGTATGCAGAATGCCATGATAACACCTGCAATGGTGGCATGGATGCCCGAGTTAAGCATCAGGTACCACAGCACAAGGCCTATGGATATATAGAACGTTTTGGTGCGCACATTCAACACGTTGCCCACTATCATTCCCGCCACGCACAACGCCGAAAGGCCGAGGTAGAGCAGATGGATGTCCGAGGAGTAGAAGAGGGCTATTACGAGTATGCCACCCAAGTCGTCGGCCACGGCAAGAGCAGCCAGGAACATCTTGAGCCCGATGGGTACGCGCGTCTTGAATATTGACAGTATACCCAGCGAGAAGGCGATGTCGGTAGCCATCGGTATGGCCAAGCCGCGCTGCATCGCAGCATCGCCGGGGCATACGAGGTAGAAGATAAGTACGGGCACAAGCATACCTCCGCAAGCTCCTATGACAGGGAGCAGCGCCTTCTCGCGTGAGGAGAGCTCGCCCACCATAATCTCACGCTTTATCTCCAGTCCGACCGAGAGGAAGAAGACAGCCATGAGGAAGTCGTTGATCATCTGACCCAAAGTAATGGGGTGGCCATTGTGACTGAAGAAGTTGAAGTCGCCTATTGCGAGGCTCACCTCCTGTGTCCAGAACGTGGCATACCAGTCCTTCACACCAGGGACATTGGCACACACCAGTGCAGCAACAGTGAAAAATATCAGCACTACACTGGAGTTGATATACATTTGAAGTTTGGTCTTGAAACTGTAATTCATTGCTCTCGGTTTTTGATATTGTTTTTTACCTTATAATACCTTAAAACTATCGTTGTGTCCTTTTAGAACGTGCAAAATTACGGCTTATTTTTTATTTGTTAACCTTTTCTGGGGAAATAAAAGCTGCTTTGCAGGCAGAAATTAGGCTGCGCCTCGGAATGCTTGCGCTTGGCTCGTCCAAGAAATGCTCAAATAAATTTGGCATTTATCTCGGCTTGCACTAATTTTGCAATTTAATAAATCGACTGTAACACTATGATTGACAAGAACGAACTCATCTTCGGAACCCGTGCCGTCATCGAGGCCATCGAGGCGGGCAAGGACATTGACAAGATACTCATCAAGCGCGGTTTGCAGAACGAGCTGTCGCGCGAACTCTTCGAAGCACTCAAGGGACAGCTCATCCCCGTGCAGCGCGTGCCCATCGAGAAGCTCAACCGCCTCACTACGAAGAACCATCAGGGCGTCATTGCCTTCACCTCGGCAGTGACCTACCAGCGTGTCGAGGACCTCGTACCCATACTCTATGAGGAGGGCAAGAATCCGCTGTTCGTGATGCTCGACGGCGTAACCGACGTGCGCAACTTCGGTGCCATTGCCCGCACTTGCGAGTGTGCCGGAGTGGATGCCGTCATCATCCCCACACACGACAGCGTGAGTGTCAATGCCGATGCCATGAAGACCTCGGCCGGAGCACTCCACACGCTGCCCGTGTGCCGCGAGCCAAACTTGGGTAATGCCATCAAGTACCTCAAGAACTGCGGCTTCCGCGTGGTGGCAGCCACCGAGAAGGCCAAATATACCTACACCAAGGCCAACCTCACCGACCCTGTGTGTATCGTGATGGGAGCCGAGGACAAAGGTATACCCAACGAGCACCTCGCCCTGTGCGACGAGTGGATATCTATCCCGCAATTCGGACACATACAGTCGCTCAACGTATCGGTGGCGGCAGGTGTGCTGATTTATGAGGCGGTAAGGCAGAGGAGTAATTGAGAATTAAAAATTAAAAATAAAAATTAAGACTCTGAGTCTCGGAAAACTCAGAGGACTCCGAGAATCTTAATAACAACCACAATGAATAGCATATTCAGTCGCATACGTTCTTATCTCCCCTCCCTTGGGAGGGGTATGGGGGTGGGTCTGCTCTTGCTCGCCCTGCCCATCTCAGCCCAGTCTCCCAAGACCTTGAAGCAGGTGAAGAAGGCGGTCTATACCGTGCAGGCCCTCGATGCCGAGGGCAATGTGCTGCGTACGGGCAATGGATTCTTCGTGGCTCCGGGCGGAGAGCTCATCACCTCGTACAGCCTCTTTCCCGAGTGCGCCAAAGCCGTTGTCACCGACAGCAAGGGCAAGGCTTACGACATCACGAAGGTGCTGGGAGCCAATGAGACGTACGACATCGTACGCCTGCAGACTGCCCCGATAAAGAAGCTGGCAGATGCCGCTATCGACACCACCTCGGCGGCGGAGCATACGAGTCTGTTCCTCCCCGCCATCGACAAGGAGAAGAAGGTGTACGACACGTGGGTGCCCGTGCTGAGCACCGAGCAGGCCGCAGGCAGCTACCGCTACTACACGCTGCACCACGCTGGCAACCCCGCACTCAGCCACCGCCCCTTGCTCGACGCTTCGGGCAACGTAGTGGCCATCGTGCAGCCCTCCGCCGAGACCGACACCGTGCTCTATGCCCTCGACATACGCTACGCCACCGACCTTGCCGTGAAGGCGCTCTCGGTGAACGACCGCGCCTACCGCGCCCTACCCCTGCGCAAGGCACTGCCCGCCGAGATTGACCAGGCACAGGTGAGCCTCTTCCTCGTGGCCGAGCAGGACGACACCCAGCTGCGTGCCGAGGTCATCGATGAGTTCATTCACTCGTTCCCCGAGAGCCACGAGGGCTACCTCAGCCGTGCCGCCCACCACATCGCCCTCAAGAGCGACAGCGCCTACGCCCTGGCCGAAGCCGACCACGCCCGAGCACTCGAACGCGCTGCCGACAAAGCCGACAAGGTACACTTCCAGATAGCCAAGCAGATACTCTCCGTAGCCATCAACACGCTGCAGAGCTACAAGGACTGGGACTATGCCCGCGCCATTGCCGAGATTGACAAGGCCCGCGCCATCAACCCCCTGCCCATCTACACCCAGCAGCAGGGCGACATCTACATCACGATGAAGGATTACACGGCCGCCTACGACAAGTACATGGAGGTGAACCGCAGCGACATAGGCAGCCCCGACACCTGGCTGCGCACCGCCTACATCATAGAGCAGCGTGCCGCTGAGGGAGATGTGGAGCTTGCCATTGCACTCATTGACAGTGCTGTGGTCAAGAGTCAACAGTCAACGGTCGACAGTCGACAGGCAACAGCCCCCTACATCCTTGAGCGAGCACTGCTCAAAGCACGCAATGGACTGCACCGCCCTGCCGTAGCCGACTACAACCTCTACGAAGAGCTGGTGGGTACCATCAATACTGACCGCTTCTATTACTTGCGCGAGCAGTCTGAGGCTGCAGGCCGCATGTTCCAACAGGCATTGGACGATATTGACCGCGCCATCGCTCTCGCACCACGCCAGCCGGTATATCTGCTCGAAAAGGCCTCGCTCAACGTCCGCGTAGCCCGCTACGCAGAGGCATTGCCCATACTCGAAGTCCTGGTAACGGCTTTCCCCGACGACATGGACTGCAACCGTCTGCTCGGCTTCTGCTACGTACAGCAAGGCGACAAGCCACGCGGCCTGCCCTACCTGGAGAAGGCTGCCTCTATGGGAGATGCCAATGCGGCAGCATTGCTGGAGCGATACAAATAATCCTCACCAACAAAAGAATACAAAGAGGGTGTGTCAAAACGACGCGCCCTCTATTTATATTCACAAAGCCCCTACTTTC